>CAVUGW010000033.1:0-181105 GCA_963741025.1 Methanomassiliicoccaceae archaeon | reverse complement strand
TATGTTGTGTAGCGTACCTGGTTTCGTTGGTCTTGCTATCTCCGCAAGGTCGCGAACCTTGCTATCTTGACCAATTTTGAGTCCAGAACCTTGATGACAGATGGAAAGGTCTCGTAGACCTCCGTGATCCAATTGTCCGGGAGGGCGAGAGATATTTCGGCTTCCATCATCGTCCTGGCACCTCAAGGATATATACCTCGTTGCTCGGTCGCTTTGACGACCTCTTGTACGGCAAGAATGTAGGCGGCCGTCCTCATGTTGACAGTTCTTGGCCTTGGCCGTCGCATAGACCTTGGCGAAAGCAAAGGTCATGATCTGATTGAGCCTGTTCCTGATCTCTGCCGCTGACCAGAACAGGTATTGGAGGTCCTGCACCCATTCAAAATAGCTGACCGTGACCCCACCAGCATTGCACAATATGTCCGGAACGAGCATTATGTTCCTCTCGAACAATATCTTATCTGCCTCAGGGTCGGTTGGTCCGTTGGCCCCTTCGGCCACCACCTTCGCCTTTATGTTATCGGCGTTCTTCTTCGTGATGACCCCCTCCAATGCCGCCGGTACGAGAACGGTGCACTCTGTCTCAAGAAGCTCCTCGTTTGTTATATTGTCCGCCCCTGGAAAGTCCCGTATCGAGCCGTTCTGTTGTTTATGCTCATAGACCTTGAGCGGGTCCAAGCCATCACCATTGTAGATCCCACCGGTCGAATCGCTAAGGGCCACGACCTTCGCTCCCATCTCGCTGCCTAGCAAACGCGCAGCGTTCCATCCGACAGTTACCGAACCCCTGGATCGCCACTGTAGAACCCTTTGCATCGATATTGTTCACGTTGAGCGCCTCTCTGATGGTGTACATCACACCCCGAGAGGTGGCCTCTTCCCTGCCCTCCGACCCGCCCAGTGATATGGGTTTACCGGTAACTACACCCGGGACCGAATATCCCTTTCCCATGCTGTACGTGTCCATTATCCAGGCCATGGTCTGCGCATCGGTGTAAACATCAGGGGCGAGGATGTCCTCCTTCGGACCGATGATCGAAGATATCTCAGTGGTGAACCTTCTGGTCATCCTCTCTAGTTCGGACCTGCTCATTTCCTTGGGGTTGCAAATGATGCCCCCCTTCGCACCCCCGTACGGGATACCGACCGTAGCACACTTCCAGGTCATCCACATCGATAAGGCCCTGACCTCGTCCAACGATACTTTGGGATGATACCTTACCCCACCCTTGGTCGGCCCTCTGGCGATGTTGTGCTGGACCCTATATCCGGTGAACACCCTTATGCTCCCGTCGTCCATCTTTACAGGGAAGTTGACCGCCAGTTCTCTCTTCGGCTTTGTTAGTATCTGCACCATGCCTTTGTCCAGTCCGAGGATCTCCCCTACCTCCTCCACTTGACTTATAGCAATCTTGTACGGATTGGCATCGACCATAATATTACCCCTCATAAATGTTCGAACGATCGCTTTGGAGCGCAAAATAGGATTGTTCTCAATCATATTAATACTGCTTTGACATCTTTCAATCTAGAGATGAACGTATCATTGAATCTTAAGATCGCTTCGATCCTTGACGAGATCGCCGGGCTTCACGATCTCAAGGGCGAGGTCTTCAAGAGGAACGCCTATCTCAAGGCGGCACAGAACATCGAACGCCTGGACAAGGATATTTCGATCTATTATAAAGAGAACAGATTGACCTCCATACCTGGTGTCGGGGAGGGCATAGCGAAGAAGATAGTTGAGATCATAGAGACCGGAGGGTCATCCCACCTTGAAGAGATGGAGGCGGAGTTTCCGCCAGGTCTCGAGGGGTTGGTCAAGATACCAGGGGTCGGCCCTAAGACCGCGGTCAGGCTGAACAGGGAACTTGGGGTAAAGGACCTGAAGGACCTCAAGGAAGCTTTGGAGCATCATAGGATCCAAAGATTGAGCGGGTTCGGCCTCAGAACGGAAGAGAACATGCTCAAAGGCATCGCCCTGATAGAGCGCCAGCAGGGACGGATGCTTCTTGGGGCCGCCTACCCTATCGCCATCTCGATAAGGGATCACATAAAAGAGAGATGTGGGTGCGGGATGGTCAGCCTGGCCGGCAGCCTTAGGAGAATGAAGGAGACGGTCGGGGACATAGACATACTGGTGGGAAGCAATATCCACGCTCGATAATGGACATATTCATCTCATATCCAGACGTCCATGATGTCATATCGAAAGGGACGACCCGCTCGAGCGTGAGATTGGAGGATGGGACACAGGTCGATATCCGGGTCGTGAGCACGGACGATTTCGGTGCGGCCCTTCTGTACTTCACGGGATTCCAAGGACCATAACGTCGAACTGCGCCGCATCGCCATCCAGAAGGGGTTCAAGCTCAACGAGTATGGGGTTTTTAGAAAGGATGATGGTTCGAAGATCAACGCCATGAACGAGAACGACATCTATGACCTGCTCGGAATGGACTATATCCCTCCTGAGCTCAGGGAGATGAGGGGCGAGATTGACGCGTCGATCTCTCGTTCTCTTCCGGACCTTGTGAAGCTCCAGGACATAAAGGGCGATCTCCATTGCCACACCCTGATGAGCGATGGAGATGCAACGATGGAAGAGATGGCACAGGCGGCCAAGGACCGTGGCTATGAGTACATCGGATTGACCGACCATTCACAATCCCTCCGCATCGCCAACGGGGTCTCGATCGATCGACTTCTCGAGAGCTGCAAGGAGGCCGAGAAGCTCTCGGAAAAGCTTGATATACTTGTACTTAGGGGGTCCGAGGTCGACATCCTTGTAGATGGTAAGTTGGACTATCCCAACAATGTGCTCAAACAGCTGGACTATGTGATAGGGTCCGTACACACCCATTGGAAGATGACAAGGGACGAGATGACCGACCGGGTGGTCAAGGCGATGTCCAACGACAATCTCACGATAATAGGCCATCCGACCGGAAGGCTGATCGGAAAAAGGAGCGCTTTCGAAGATCGACCTGGACCTGGTGATGGAGACGGCACGCGATAATGGTGTCTTCCTGGAACTGAACGCGTTCCCTGATATCGGCTCGACCTGAACGACGATAATTGTTTTAGGGCCAGGAACTATGGGATCGTCCTAAGCATCGGAACGGACGCACATGATGTTCATCATCTTGACAATATGACGTATGGTGTCGCGACCGCCAGAAGAGGTTGGTTGGAGGCAAAGGACGTCCTTAACACTCGCAACGTCAAGGAGATCGCTTCGACATTTGGGACCTGATGTCGCCGGACCGATGGACTTGACACGGACCATGATCGACGATGTCGGTCGTTCATATGCCCCCCTTACTTAGATCGTAGGTCGACCGCATCTTCTCTCGGGCGGGACATCATTCCTGGTCCAGCCAACCTGCTTTTCGTTCGAGTGAACTCTCGGTCTTCCATGTCCTAAAGTATTTATTTGGGCTACCTGGTTATGCACAAGGGGTCAGAGAATGGAGCTCATTGAGGTCGCAGACTCGATAAAAAGCATGCACATAAGGGGAGCTGGTCAGATAGCCCGAAGCGCGGCCCAGGCCCTTATGGACGAGGCTTTGGCCTACAAAGGGAACGACCTCGATGGGTTCCGCAGGGAGCTTGAGGAGGGAAAAAAGCTCTGATAGCATCCCGTCCAACGGCCATCTCCCTCTGGAACGCTGTCCAGACGGTGACCAGGGATAACTCGAAAGCAAGGAATGTTGAAGAGCTTAGGGGAATGGTCGTTCATAACGCTGAGAAGTTCATCAAAAGATCGAGCGAAGCGATCAGGATCATAGGGGAGATAGGTTCTCGCCACCTGAAAGGTGGAGAAAAGATACTTACACATTGCAACAGCAAGGCCGCGCTTAGCGTGATCACCACCGCACATGATCAGGGGAAGGACATCGAGGTCTATGCGACGGAATCAAGACCTTGGCGCCAGGGCCTCTTGACCATAAGGGACCTGTCCGATGCCGGGGTACCGACGACCATGATCGTAGACAGCGCGGTCCGTTGGATCATGAAGGACATGGACATGGTTCTGGTAGGCGCCGATACGATCTGTTCCAATGGTGCGCTCATAAACAAGATAGGGACCTCCCAGGTGGCGCTCGCGGCCCATGAGTCCAGGGTCCCTTTCATGGTCTGTGCCGAGACATATAAGTTCTCCCCGCGAACAGTGATAGGCGAACTGGTCGAGATCGAGGAAAGGGGCGTGTCCGAGGTCCTTAAGGACGCTGAGCTCCCTAAAGGTGTCAACGTTCGGAATCCAGTGTTCGATGCGACCCCCGCTGAGTATATCGATTCTATCGTGACCGAGATAGGGGTCATATCCCCATACGCGGCCTACGAGGTCATCGTCCGCGAGAACGGTCTGGATTCTATTTTTGAAGAGATCAATGGAAGGTGAACGAGATGGAATATTCCGAGAAATATCTGCATTTAGGTGAGAAGATCGATCCTGAGGACTTTGTCATCTGCAAATATAAGGTAACGACCGACCTGGACATGAAGGAGGCGGCATCGGCGATAGCGACGGAGCAATCGACCGGAACATGGACCAGCATATCGACGCTGAACGATGAGATCTTCGAGAAATATGGAGGTAGAGTAATAAATATAGATGGGAACATGACCGCGATCGCCTTCCCAGTAGAAGATTTCAGCCTGGATATCGGTGGGGTTCCACAGATACTCAGTGTCATCGCCGGAAACCTCTTTGGACTTGACCCATTGAAAGCTGTCAGGCTCGAGGATGTAGAGTTCCCTAAGAGCATGCTCCGCGAGTTCAAAGGACCCAAGTTCGGCGGGGAAGGGCTCAGACAGATATTGGACCGGCCCAAGAAACCGCTCGTGGGGACCATCGTCAAGCCAAAGATAGGGCTGTCCCCTAAAGGGATGGCCGATTACATCTATGAAGCTGGCATGGGAGGTCTCACGAACGGAAAGGACGACGAGACGCTCTCTAACCAGAAGTTCTGTCCTCTGGAGGACCGTGTCGTGGCCATAGCCGAGGCGATCGACCGGGTGAAGCAGGAGACCGGGCATAAGATGGTGCACGCCATAAACATCTCGACCAACGGGGAGAAGATCGTCCAGGTCGGAGAGAGAGCGCAGGAACTTGGAGCGAGCGAGATAATGGTTGACGTGCTCACTTGCGGGTTCGCGGCGGTACAGGCTCTTGCCGAGGACCCATCGATCAAGGTGCCCATCCATGTTCACAGGACGATGCATGGGGCGATGACCAGGAACAAGGACCACGGGATCTCCATGAAGGTGTTCACCAAGCTGGTCAGGATGTGCGGGGGAGATGCCCTGCACATCGGCACCTTTGGTGTCGGGAAGATGAAGGGCAGCCCGATCGAAGATGTGGCCAACCAGAGAGCGTGCATAGACCCGGCGATGCCCTATAAGGCTGTCCTTCCTGTGTGCTCGGGCGGTATGCACCCAGGTCTGGTGGAGCCGCTGGTCAAGGTGGCGGGAACGAACATACAGATCCAGGCGGGTGGAGGAGTGGCCGGCCATCCTGAGGGAGTTAGGGGTGGTGCAATGGCGATGGTACAGGCCGTCGATGCCGCGTACTCGAACATCCCCCAAGCCATCTATGCAAGGGACCACAAGGAACTAAGAGAATCCCTGGCCAAGTGGGGATGAACACATGCTACTAAAGGCGACGTACATAGATATGGAGTCGGCAGAGTACACTGCGGTGCTCCATGTCGAGGACTGCTCGGAGCTCGGGGTTCGTGAACAGGACCGCGTCAGAATAAAACATGAAAGGAACTCTGCCGTGGCCGTGGTGCAGACGACCGATTCGGTCGTATCGAGAGGCGAGGTGGGGATACTGGGAAGGGCCTACAAGGAGCTAGGACCTGAACCCAACGAGCTGATCGAGGTGGTCCCGACCAGCAGACCCGTTTCTGTCGATTTCATCAAAAAAAAGATGGCGAAGGAAGAGCTGACCACGGAAGAGATCCGAGCACTAGTGCTCGATATCGCCAACCGTAATCTGTCCAACATCGAGCTGACCGCATACGTCACATCCCTTGAGATCAACGGGATGAACATAAGGGAGACCGCGGACCTCACGATGGCAATGGTAGAGACTGGTACCACGATCAAGTTCGACAGGGCCCCGGTGTTCGATTTCCATTCGATCGGCGGCTGTCCCGGCAACAAGATCACGTTGCTCGTCGTCCCCATAGTGGCGGCGTCTGGTCTTCTGATCCCGAAGACATCTTCCCGGGCGATAAGCTCGGCGGCCGGGACGGCGGACATCGTAGAGGTCTTCGCTTCGGTGACCTTCGATGCCAACAAGCTGAGAAGTATCGCGGAGACGACCGGTGGTGCATTGTCCTGGGGAGGGTCGATGAACCTGGCACCGGCGGACGATCTGATCATCCGGGTCGAATATCCTCTGGGAATAGACCCTCACGCTCAATTGCTGGCCTCGGTCATGTCGAAGAAAAAGGCCGTTGGGGCGGATTTTCTCGCCATCGATATACCGGTCGGTGAGGGCACAAAGGTCAGAACGATGGAGAGCGCCAGGGCGTACGCGAAGGACTTCGTCGAACTGGGAGAGAGATTGGGGATCCATGTCGAATGTGCGATAACCTATGGTGAACAACCGGTCGGAAGGGCGATCGGGCCTGCGCTCGAGGCGAAGGAAGCTATCAGCATCCTTGAAGGGAACGCCCATCCGAGCAGCGTGATCGAGAAATCCGCGGGTATGGCGGGAATGCTGCTGGAGATGGGGGGATCAAGCGTGGGGAGGCAAAGGCAAAGAGAGGTCCTCATGTCCGGAAAGGCACTCAACAAGTTCAGAAAGATGTGGCCGCGCAGGGGGGAAAGGCGATATACGAGCGGAAAACTCAATAGAGATCGGCAAGTTTACACACCTATGACCTATATCTCACCGATCTTGGCTATATTAACGGCATCAGGAACAGGGAGATCGTTCAATTAGCAAGGGCGGCAGGTGCACCAAAGGACCGTGGCGCAGGGGTACTTCTGCACAAAAAGCGCGGCAACCGGGTAGACGAGGGTGAGGCGATGCTCACGATCTATGCGGACAATAAAGCAAAGCTCGATATGGCCATAGCTTTGTCCCGTAAGCTCAAACCGGTGGCGATCGAGGGGATGATACTTGACAAGCTACCGTACCTCTCCACCTTTACCGAGAGGTCCTTTTGCCCTGTACCGCCAAAGCCTCAGGGAGAGTGAGCTCCCCTCTGGCGACCTGATCCGCTAGTTCGGTCGAGATGGTCATGCGACCACCGCTCTCGATGCGGCTTATCCGCTGGATGTCCCTGATCTCTCCAGGGGTGGGGAGACCTTCCGGCGGGAACGGCATCCGGTATCCGGTCGATAGAGCTATGGTCACGGCCGCATCGGCGTCGGGCTCCTCCGTACGCCGGGTCGTGTTCTTTTCATCGACCACCTCAACGTCGTCCACCGAGTTCCATATCGCACGGATGATACGGTTCCTATTGGTCCTGTCCCCATGCCCAACACGTGCTATCATATGATGGTGGGCAAAGACCTTTAGAAGGCGACCTATCTCGTCCGCCACCTGCTCAGGGGAGCCGACCGTCTCTGCTATCAATACACGACCATCGCCGATAAGCGCCACCCCTGGCCTTGAACCGGGGTCTACGCCTACTATCAAAGTATCGTAGTTCTCCCCGCCGCTGAGCATGCTCTTGGCCATCTTGTACGCGATCCCTGGATCGTCATTGGCCGCAATCGATCTTGAACCGGACCTCGTTCTTCTCGGCCCTGGTAGTTATGATGACCCCGATGTTCTCAGGTACAGGGTCCCGAAAATCCAGCGAGACAAAGGTCTGTTTGTTGGCCTTCATGAGCGATATCAGCTCATAGAAGAACTTGAAGTCCTTGGTCATTATTCCTATGACCTTCATCCGGTATAATCGGAGGAGTTTTTAGGGACTTAACCCTTTGCATTCCCCTGGCCAGCTATAATGGTCACGCCGCCATCGACCTATCCACCCCGCTTCAATGTCCTTCGGAGCGCCCGGTGCTCCGATCGTCCAGATATCGAACTTTTCAGCGACCTTGCCCCCTTGTTCCCAGCCTTTGCTGACAGAGGGATGGAGCTACGAGGGCCCAAAGATAAGATAAAAATGTATAGCGACCATTCCCTTTTGGTATATCAGGAAGTGAACTGACCATATAACAAGGGTGCTGTTGTGACCATCTGCTTCGCTTTCAAGGACGGAAAAGAGATCGGATGCTTGGACGTGACCAAGGAGGGCGTTCTGATCATCCGGGGCAGCGAGCTAAAGGAGGTCTATAAGCTGAGGGCCAAGGAACTTGGCCCTCAGATGAGGATAGAGTGCAACGTCGGGGCCAAAGGAAAGAGCATGTTCTTCAAGCTGACGCCCCCTTTGCAGACGGACGAGGAGACATTGGCAAGGGTCATAATGGTCCTGGGCAGGCATGGTATAGTCGTCAGCACATAAGAAAAAAAGCATCTTCGATGAGCCGAAAGAGCGGTCCGAGGACCGGACGGACCGATGAGGAGAAGATACGCCGATCCGTCAACCGTCGCTCGTCCGGGAGTCCCCGTTCGCTCGCATCCTGTGACCAAGGATGAGGTATAGCACCATGCTTATGACGGCTATGCCCCCGATAACGGACCAGAGCATAGAGGGGTCGTAGACCAGAACGTCGTACAGAGACCCCCCGACGAAAGGTCCGAGCGACCAGGCCAACGAGTTGAATAGGCCATAGACCCCCATGTATCGGCCCCTTTCGGCCTCGGGGGACATGTCCGCCACCATGTTCATACCGGCCGGTGAGGCGAGGATCTCACCGACGGTGGTGATTATGATCGAGACCGCCAGAACAGCGAAACCCCCAGGTATGCCCACCAGGGAGTAGCCCACGGCGTAAAGCGCGGCACTGAACGCAAGCACCGTTGTCATTCTATAACGTGAAATGTGTCTGGCGACCCAAAACTGAAATGCGACCACCATCAGGCCATTGATGGCGTACAGATATCCGACCTCAACGGTCGTCATCCCTCTTACCCCTTCGGAGAACACCGCGAACGTTGATACCAGCTGCCCCAGGACGATGAACAGGGGCAAAGATGCGATGCAGAAGAACATGAACTTCTTGTCGTTCTTTATGTCCAAGATGTCCTTGAACCTGAAACGATCGGCCGTCCCTTTTGTCAGAGCGGGCTCATGAACGTATATTAACACCAAAATGGAAGCCACTATGCTGGAGGCAGCGGCCAATAGGAACAAAGAGCCGTAAGAGAACGCCGCCAGGACACCTCCTACGAGAGGCCCGATGACCCATCCAAGGTTCTGTCCTACCCTCAGGAGCCCGAACGCTTCCATCCTTCTCCCTGGACCGACCAGATCGGTGACCATGGCATTGGACGCGGGCTCGAACGGAGAACCGGAGAAGGTGCTGGCCAGGACGGACAGGGCTATCCAAGCGATCCCCAGAGAACTGGATATCGAAAAGCTCAGGAGAACGAAGAACGCCCCCCTTAGCATGAGGGATATCACCATCACCGGTCTTCAACCGATCCAATCGGTCAGTTCACCGCCGATGATGCTCCCGAACGAGCCGACCACCGCCATGGCCAGATATAGGAGCCCTATATCAAGCATCGACAAACCGAGCTGGCTCGACAGATAGATCGCCAGAAATGGCATGACCACGGTATAACCGGCCGCGGCCACCAGCTTCCCGACGAAGAGGACCCAGATCCTTCTATCAAATCCTTTCAATGAGTCCTTCTTGATCGAGAGCATGCATCGGCCTTTCGGATAGGGGGCGGCGGGCTACTTCATGGTTTCTGAATTTTGATATGAACGCCTTCAGTGCTTCTTTCGGAACTTCCCGAAGAAGCCTTTCCCCTCTTCCGCTTCGAGCTCGGCGAACCGCCTGAGCAGGTCCTTCTGTTCCTGGTTCAACTTTTCAGGCACCCTTATCTTGATCTTGACGTACTCATCGCCACGACCATTGCTGTTGAGGAGGGGCATTCCGCTTCCCTTTAACCGTATAACGCTCTCAGATTGCGTTCCTGCCGGAAGGTTCACCTTGGCCTTACCATCGAGGGTGGGCACCTCTATCTCTGAGCCCAAAGCGGCCTGGGCGAAGCTCACCGTCTCCTCGAGGAACAGATGGGGGCCGTCCCGCTTGAACATGTTGTTCTCCCTGACATGGATCACTACGTATAGGTCTCCGGGTTGCTCGTTCCTCTGACCGAACTCTCCGGCCCCGGTTATCCTGAGCCGGCTGCCGGTCTCGACCCCTTTCGGGATCTCGAGCTCTATGTGCGAGGTCCTCTGCGTCCTCCCTCGGCCATCACACTCGGGACATGCTGTTCCCGGACCCCTCCCTGTGCCCCTGCATCTAGGGCATGGTCCGACCGTAACGAACTGACCATACCCCTGTTGACGGACCTGACGGACCTGGCCTGCACCCCCGCACTCCGGGCATGCTACGACCTTTCCGTCCTTCGAGCCTGTTCCCTTGCATCGTTCACAGGTCTCGAACTTGGGAACCGTCGATCTTCCTTTTCACTCCTCTGAAAGCCTCCTCGAGCGTTAGCTCGATGTCCATACGGACATCTCTGCCCCCGGCCTGACGACCTCCCCCAAAGAACATGTCGAAGATGTTGGCGAACCCGCTCATCCCAGAATCGCCGAACATGTCCCTCAGGTCCGAGAAATGACTGAAATCGTTCCAGCTGAACGACCCCTCCTTGAACTGCGGGTCTACCCCCGCATGTCCGTGCTGGTCGTACATCTTCCGTTTCGAATCGTCGGCCAGTACCTCATACGCCTCGGATATCTCCTTGAACTTCTCCTCCGCGACCGTTCGGTCCTCTTTGGTCACGTCGGGATGGTACTGCATGGCCAACTTTCGATACGATTTCTTGATCTCCTCGGTACTGGCGTCCTTTTGGACGCCTAGCACCTCGTAATAGTCCCTCTTGCTCATGCGTAGGCTTCCGTTCGACCGCTATGCCTAATCCACTATATGGTAGTCAGCGTCGGTGTAACCGCCGCTGCCGCCCTCGTCCTTCTTCTCGTCAGAGGGCGGTTGGGCCGTTTCTCCCGGTGGAGATTGTTGCTGAGACTCCGCGGCCGCTTGTTGGTAGATCCTGGTCGTGACGGCCGCGATCTCCTTCATCAAAGCGTCCATCCTGGCCTTCACGTCCTCGACCTTGTCCGTCTTGATGGTCTCGCGTAGTTCGTCAGTGGCCTTTTCGATCTTGTCCTTCTCCTCGGCGGTGACCTTGTCCCCGAGCTCCGACAGCGTCTTCTCCGATGTATAGAGCATAGAGTCCGCCTGGTTCATGACCTCTACCTTCTCCCGGCGTTTCTTGTCCTCTTCAGAGAACTTCGCGGCCTCGTTCACCATCTTGCTTATATCGTCCTTGGAGAGCTTGGTGCTCGCAGTGATGGTGATCTTTGCCTCTTTGCCCGTCCCACGGTCCTTGGCCGTGACGCTAAGGATACCATTGGCGTCGATGTCATAAGTGACCTCGATCTGAGGGACCCCGCGGGGAGCAGGAGGTATGCCAGACAACTGGAAGCGTCCGAGGGACACATTGTCAGCGGCCATCTCCCTCTCGCCCTGGACGATGTGGATCTCGGCCGTTGACTGATAATCGGCCGCTGTACTGAAGACCTGGCTCTTCCGGGTGGGTATGGTGGTGTTCCTCTCGATGAGCTTCGTGGCAACACCTCCCAGCGTTTCGATGCTCAGTGACAACGGTGTCACATCGAGCAACAGGACATCCTTTACCTCACCGGCCAGAACGGCGCCCTGGATCGCAGCGCCCGTAGCGACGCATTCCATCGGGTCGATGCCCCTCTGGATCTTCTTTCCTGCGAGGTTTTCGACGAACCTCTGAACGATGGGCATCCTAGTAGGTCCACCGACGAGGATGATGTTGTCGATCTGCTCAGAGGTCAGGTTCGCATCTTTCATGGCGTTGACCATGGGGCCGCGGCATCGGTCGACGATCGGGTTGATCAATTCCTCAAGCTTTGCCCTTGTTATTGTGGTCGCAAGGTGCTTCGGACCGTTCTGGTCCGCCGATATGAAGGGCAGGTTGATCTCCGTCTGCATCGTGGAGGATAGTTCGATCTTCGCTTTTTCGCACGCCTCACGGACACGCCACATGGCCATCTTGTCCTTTGTCAGGTCGACGCCGGACTCCTTCTTGAAGTTCGAGACCACGAAGTCGATGAGCGACTGGTCCATGTCCGTGCCGCCAAGCTGTGTGTCCCCGCTCGTACTGACGACCTCGAAGACGCCTTCGGAGAACTCCATGATAGTAACGTCCAGTGTTCCACCGCCAAGGTCGAACACGAGGACCTTCTGGGATTTTCCTTTGCTGTCCAGGCCATAGGCCAGAGCTGCGGCCGTAGGCTCGTTGATTATCCTTACGACCTCAAGACCTGCGATCGCACCCGCATCCTTCGTGGCCTGCCTTTGGTTATCGTTGAAATATGCTGGAACGGTGATGACCGCCTTGGTCACGGTCTCGCCCAGGAACGCCTCCGCGTCCCTTTTGATCTTCTGCAGTATGAAAGCCGATATTTGTTGTGGGGTGTACTCTTTTCCGTATGCGGAGACCTTGTAATCCGTCCCCATCTTCCTCTTGATGGCGGCTATTGTCCCTTCTGGATTTGTGACCGCCTGTCTTCTCGCAGGCTCACCCACCAAAAGCTCACCGCTCTTTGTGAACGCCACATATGAAGGGAAAGCCTTACCCCCGATGCTGGTCCCCTCCGCGCTCGGGACTATGGTCGGTCTGCCGCCTTCCATTACCGCTGCGGCCGAATTGCTCGTTCCCAGGTCTATACCTATGATCTTAGCCATTGTCTTCACCTTTGTTCTTAGCTACCTTGACCTTTGCGAACCTCAGCACCCTAGTGCCAAGGAAGTATCCTTTCTGGTACACATCCAGGACCTTCCCATCGTCCCCTTCCCCGATGGCCAATGCCTCGTGGTATTTGGGATCGAAATCACCATCGGTCGGTATCTCCTTGATACCGTAGTCCTTCAGGAGTGATGATATGTTATCATGAATCTTGCCTACCCCATCTTTGAACTCTTCATGGGAGCATTTCGAGCCGATCGCGCGCTCGAGGTCATCGACGACCAATAACAGGTCGGCCAGAAGTCTCTCGTTGGCGTTTTTGATGAGGTCTTCCCTTTCCCGGCCGGTCCTCTTCTTATAATTGTCGAACTCGGCCTGCAGCCTTTTCGCCGTGTCTAAGTACTCTTTCGCAATGGATGCGAGCTGGTCCCTCTCCTTTTCCACCTCATCCAATCTTGTCCTGAGGCTTGCGTTCTCCGTAGAGAGGTCCTGCTCCTCTTTTTTCTGTGCGGGCTCTTCCCCTATATCTTTCACTTCTCCACCTCGGTGAGGCACTTCGGGCGCGACAAATCCAGAAATGATAAAAGGTTTAGGATAGGAGGTTCGTCCTCCATTGGAGTTTAGTCCTCTTCGCCGCCCATTCCTGGGGGCATGCCGCCTTCGCCACCTGGCGCTCCGCCTGGACCGCCTTTGGCAGCGATGACGTCATCTATCCTGAGGATCATCACCGCAGCGTCGGTGGCCGAGTTCAAGGCCTGTCTTCCAACGCGGATCGGCTCGATGACGTTCTCCTTCTCCATGTCGACGATCTTGCCAGTGTACACATTGATACCGGCGTGGATCTTGCCCTCCTTATGGGCCTTCCTCAGGTTGATGAGGATGTCGATCGGGTCTAGACCAGCGTTCTCCGAGAGCGCTGTCGGAATGACCTCAAGGGCGCTAGCATAAGCGTCGATGGCTATCTGCTCCCTTCCACCGATGGAGGCTGCATACTCCCTAAGGCGCATCGCGAGCTCGACCGCGGTCGAAGCCCCGCCAGTGACGATCTTCCCGTCCTCAACGGCGACGGCCACAACACTGATGGCATCGTCCAGGGACCTCTCAACCTCATCTATGACGTGCTCCGTTCCTCCGCGCAACAGCAGGGAGACGGCCTTTGGGTTCTTGCAACCTGTGACAAATGTCAGCTCATCTTCCTGGATCTTTCTGACCTCTAGGGATGAAGCGCAGCCCAGGTCCTCGGCCTCGAGCTCTTCCACCTTGGTCATAACGGTCGCACCGGTGGCTTTGGCGAGCTTGGCGATATCGGACTTCTTGACCCTGCGTACAGCGAAGATCTTCTCCTTGGCCAGGAAGTGTTGTGCGAGATCGTCGATGCCTTTCTGGCAGAACACTGCGTTCGCGCCAGAGGCCTTGATCTTATCGACCATCGACCTGAGCATGTTCTCTTCCTCGTCCAGGAAGGCTTGCATCTGGGACGGGTCGGTTATCTCGATCTTGGCATCTATCTCGGTCTTCTGGACCTCGAGCGCCGCATCGAGCAGAGCGATCTTTGCGCCCTCGATCCTCTTTGGCATCGAGGGATGCACTGGCTCCTTGTCTATGATGACGCCCTGGATATACTCGGTATCCTCCATGGACCCACCCGTCTTCTTCACGATCTGGATGTTGTCCATGTCAACGAACATCTTTCCATTCGTCTTCTCCGCGATCGCTACTACTGCCTTGACGGCAAGATCGGACAGAACATTTCTGGACCCGCCGACCGACTTGCTTATCATGGCGGTCTCCGCGATCTTCTTCAGGGTGGCCTTGTCCTTAATGTCCACATCGGAAGATACATCGTCCAGGATCTCCTGTGCCTTTGTGGCCGCGAGCCTATATCCGCCTGCGATTATGGTCGGGTGAATGTTAGAATCGATAAGGTCAACAGCTTTCTTCAGGAGCTCTCCCGCGAGTATTACCGCGGTCGTGGTCCCGTCGCCTGCTTCCTCGTCCTGGGTCTTTGCGACCTCTACCAACATCTTTGCGGCTGGATGGTCCACATCGATCTCCTTTAGGATCGTCACTCCGTCGTTAGTGATAACAACGTCCCCTAGGCCATCAACGAGCATCTTGTCCATACCGCGGGGACCGAGGGTAGAGCGAACAGCATCGGCAGATCGCACGTGCGGCCGTGATGTTGTTGTATTGGGCATCCTTGCCCTTCTCTCTCTTGGTTCCTTCTTTGAGTATGAGTATAGGTGTGTTTCCCATTCCCATGGTTATACCTCCTTAATCCAATTATCCTAGGCTAGTGGTTCTCTAGCTAAGCGTTGCGATGAATGTTTGTTCTTCTATATAATAATGCCGTGTTCTGGTGGTCAATGGAACGCTCACGATCTGGCCTTTGGTCGATGAGGGACGAGTCTAAGAAAAGAGGAAAAAGGTGACCCCATCATGGCGCCAAAGGTTATTTGGGTGACCAGCGCATCATAGCACAGGGACACGGGAGATAATCATGGGCGAGCTGGAGACCTGCATAGCCGTTCTGTTCAAGAGGCTGGGAAAGAACATCATCACCAAGAAGGAGTTCGTGTTCTCGGCTTCGATCGATTTCAGATGGTTCTCGCCTGGGGAAGCAGAGGCCCTCTTGAACATCGCACTAGGCAAAGGGTTGCTCACCGCCACGGAGGACTATGTCAAACCGGCGTTCAACATCGCTGAGGTCGAGGCCCCTCTCTCGTTCAAGCCTACGAAGGATGTGCTCGTGGGGAAAAAGGAAGAGGCGTCGATCTTCGCCCAGATCCTTAAGACCACGGCAGAGACCTCAAAGCTGGGACGACGGGACCTGGTGGCCAGAATAAACAAGCTCCAGGAACGTTTTGGTGTCGACATCGAGGTCGCTGCTCTGATGGTCGCCAGAGACCTTAACGTGGACATTGCCCCTTACATCGACCCTGTCATGAAAGAGGTCCTTGGCCGCTAGGCCCGTAAGCTCTACTTCTTTTCCCTTGGCATCAGGTCCCCAAGAGTTAGACCCTTCGAGGCCCCGTGACCGGCTTCAGGTTTGACGACGGTCACCTTTTCCATCAGCTTTACCCCGAGCGTCCGTTCAAGCTTTTTTATCAGATCATCATTGGGGCGGATCGTGCCGCTCTCTAGCTTGGCGACCACACTGGCTCTCTCATTGAGCCTGGCGGCCAGATCTTCCTGTTTCCACTCGTGAGCCATCCTGGCGTCCCTGATCTTTTGGGGATAGTCCGGTGCAAGGTCCGTGGTCGTCTCTTCCTGGTAGACGTCCTTCGTCCTCATCCTTCTCTCCCTCGCCTGGAGACGTTCCGATACGATGGCCCTGTTGGGCGCTTCGCCCTTCTTTGCTGGCCCTGATCCCCCTGATGTTTCACCGAACTTCTCACATTCCTTACATACTTTGAGCTGGGTGCCCTCAATGAAAACGGTCTTGGTCTGTTTTGAGTCCTTCCCACATAGCTCGCAGATCATATTGGTCCCTTTCTTATCAACTAACATGTGAACCACCCCTCGATTTGTTAAAGGGGCTTCCTGCATCACCCACCGAACGCCTCCGAAGAGGTCTTACGTGATGTCAGACAGGCGTGGATTCCGGCAGTTCCGACCGTATTGTCCCTGGAGGACCCGAGTGGGTATTTTAGGTTTTGGTTATGATGGTCGAAAATACACTGATAGTCTCATCCCCCAGCTTTCGCAAGGGGACCTCCCGCTCCCCGAAGTTAAGAGATGCGGCCCTCACGGACCACTTTGCCCGCATCGGTAAATATCCATAATTTCAGAATCTGCTAGATAATATTATTAATAAAGCCTGTCCCTATGCTAATCGCTAAGGGGCAAAGGACCCATCGTTGATCTCCCACCTATTGGTCCTGGCTATCGAAAATTTCGATGGAATGTTACCATCCAGATCGCGGGATCGGGCGAAACGGTCATATAGCTTAGATCTTAATGTATCGGATGTCGAGGTGAGTTCACTTGAAGGAAACCCAACTAGAAGAGCTCGTTGCGGAGATGCGAGAAAAGATCGAGGTACTTGAAAGACGCAACGGCGAACTCCTCGAAGAGATACGCAGGGTGGAGGGAGAGAAGCGCTACGTTGAGAGCGAGCTCTTCAGGCTTCAGAAGGAGCTAAAAAGGATGAGGGCGGAGATGGAACGATTGAAGTCCCCACCGCTCATCATCGGGGCGATAAAGGACTGTCCTTTCAGATGGCCGGGTCATAGTAAAAAGCTCTACAGGACCTGACTTCATAGTTTCCACTTCAGAATATGTGCCGATGGAGGATCTTCAGGTAGGGGCAAGGGTCGCACTTAACAAGCAGACCCTGGCGGTCATGGGTGTCCTGCCCCCATCGTTGGACCCCATAGTCATTGGTGCAGAGATAATCGAGAAGCCTCAGATCGCCTATGGCGATATCGGCGGTCTCGAAGAACAGATACTTGAGGTCCGAGAGGCCGTGGAAGATCCGTTGCTCAAACCCGAGCTCTACAAGAAGATCGGGATAGAGCCCCCGAAAGGTGTGCTGCTGGTCGGGCCCCCCGGAACAGGAAAGACCCTTCTGGCGAAGGCGGTCGCCCACCAGACCAATGCAACGTTCATAAGGTTCGTCGGTTCCGAGCTCGTTCAAAAGTACATCGGTGAAGGGGCACGCCTGGTAAGGGAGCTGTTCGAACTGGCCAAAGAGAAAGCACCCAGCATCGTGTTCATCGATGAGCTTGATTCGATAGGGGCAAAGAGGCTCGAGGTCGCGACCTCAGGTGACAGGGAGGTCCAGAGGACCCTGATGCAATTGCTTTCCGAGCTTGATGGTTTCAACCCGATCGGGGATGTCAAGATCATCGGCGCAACGAACCGCCCGGACATCCTGGACGAGGCATTACTGAGGCCAGGAAGGTTCGATAGGATCATCGAGATCCTGTGCCCGGATTCGAGGGCCGTCTTGGAGACCTGAAGATCCACACCAAGAAGATGTCGGTGGACGATAACCTCTCGCTCCAGGAGCTTGCCCTAAAGGCGGACGGTGCGACCGGAGCGGACCTTAAGGCCATCTGTACCGAGGCCGGTATGTTCGCAATAAGGGACAACCGTGACAGCGTCTCGATGCTGGACTTCGAGAGGGCAATAGTCAAGGTGCTTGACAATGAAGCTGCCAACATCGTCGAGTCAGGTGTAATGTTCGCCTGAACCACCTTTCGTTCAAGGGTGGGACCTTTTACCAGGTCCGGGACGGTACATGAAACGCTCCGTCCCGAAAGGGACCTTTTCCATTTTTCTTAGTATGGTCGTATTTAGAGAACAGCCCCTCACATTCATCATCTGACCAGGGGCCGAACGGCCCTTGTGGTGTTGACAGGGCATGGGAATTTTCCACCTGGAAGCATCATTTTGAACGCTGGCATCTTATCGATCTTTGTAATCAGGATAAAAATCGAGATATGATTTATTATATACCTCAAGTATAGGATATACCCGGTGATGACAGTTCGTGAGGCGTCCAAACATCAAATAGATGAATGGTCGGCCAAGATCATTGTAGCTACCATGTCCACCGCTAGAACGCCCAATGAGATCTCTCGCATGTATGGGGTGCCTGTAGCGGTCTGCCACTCGAGGGCGATCGCTTTGGAGAGCAGGGGACTTTTAAAACGGGTAAGGACCGTCATCTCCATGGACGGAAGGGAGCATCGTTTCTACCAATGTAAGCTGAAAGATCCTTACATCTTCTTGGAATCCGGTGTCCTACGCGCCCGGTTCAGGTTGTCGGAGAGGGAACAGGTCGTATATACCCTGGAAGCGGTCGTGACTAGGACGAACCAGGAGTAAGGTCCTCGCCGCCCTCGAAGACATGCTGTATCGCGCTATAGATGTCCTCCATCCCGGTCTCATCCTCGGCCGATACGGGGGTCAGCTCCTTGTACATTCCAACGCTCTCCATCGCCTTGAGGAACTCGATGCTCATGATGGACTGGGAGGATATCTCCTTCTCAGTAAGAGCATTGTAGAGAGCATAGGGGTCCCTAGACCAGTTCTGGAGCGATACGATCTCATCAGGTGTGAGAAGGTCGGCCTTCGACAGGACATTTAGCAGGGGGAGCGAGAACCGGAACTGGGTCACACCTGCGAGCATGAGATCTGAAACGAAACCGTTCGGGGTCTTTGCAAGAGTGGGATCCGACAGGAAAAGGATGAACGAATCCTCTGGGCCAAGCTGCTCGACTATAGAGGTCGAGGATTGTCTAAATGCGAACAGCTCCATTTGACCGGGTGTATCGATGAGACAATAGTTGGAGCCGAACCCTTTGACCGCCTCGGTCCATTCCTTAGCGTTGACGGCCATAAGGTCAGAGGCGACCACCTGTGCCCCGTTGGGCCCAAGGCTATATTCTTTCATAACCTCGTCCAGGTGGATCCAATCGCGGATATCGACGTCCGGTGTGTATGGAACGAAGTCGGCACCAGGGTCCAGATTGAGGGTCATCGTCTCCAGTGACCGGTGGCCCATCCAATCCTGGAACGCCTGTACCAAAGAGCTCTTTCCGCTTCCTGCCGTGCCAATGAAATAGATGTACCTCATGTTTTGTTGCTCCGAGATCTCCTAACGTACGTTAGGAGTAATAAGGCACATCACGAAGCTCACCAAATATTCTTTTGTGGTCCCGATGAACACCACGATAAGGGTGAGAGCACAAAGGACGACCCATGCTGGACATCGATCGTTCGTTAATGAAGGGTCGTAAATACGGTAATATAACAATACTGATAGAGAATTGGAAGGCGGGCCCGGAGGGATGTTCGGATCTGGATAAGATCTTTCGAACCCTCGACCCATCGGTTAAGAGCCGATTGCTCTACCTAGCTGAGCTACGGGCCCGTTGAGGCGCTAAACATGGTCGATATAGATAAGCCTTTCGAAGCTGAGCGAGATCATTTGGACCTGAGGTCCCCGTTTGTCGTCCCGGAAAAGAACAACGATGGACCAGTTCGATCGGGTCGATAGTTATTTCTATGGAATGAAAGATCCGAACCCGGGATGTACACTGACATGTGGCTTTGAGGTCCACGCACTTGCAAGCGGAAGTGATGGCAATTGCACCGTTCTAAGATGCGGTGGATCTACCGTCATGATAGACGCAGGTCTGTCGGGGAAAGCGATCGTTGACCGACTTCAGAAGGTGAACGTGGACCCTCGGAGCATCGATGCCCTTCTGCTCACACATGAGCATTCGGACCATGTGTACGGTGCCGGGATACTTTCCAGGAGATATGGCATCCCGATCTGCGCCAACCGTTCGACCCTAGCATCTTCTAACATAGGGGAGGTCGATAGGACCATCATATTCCAGACATTGGAGAGGTTCAAGGTCGGTGAGTTTAACGTTCTTCCTTTGCCCATCTCCCACAACGCCGCGGAACCCAATGCGTTCTACATCGAGGGGGAGGGGAGAAGATTTTTACTTGCTACGGACCTCGGCAAGGTCGATGACCGCATGATCAATCTGTTAGGAAAGGTCGACATCGCGATGGTGGAGGCGAACCATGACCTCCAAATGCTCATACACGGTCCTTATCCGCCAGCGTTGAAGAGCGAGATCAGGGGGGACAGGGGGCATCTATCGAACATAGATTGCGCACGGGCGCTTTGGGTCACATACGACCGTGAAAGAAAAGTGTTCCTTTCTCATCTGAGCCGGAACAATAACACTCCGGAGGTGGCCATAAGGACGGTGGCCAGAACCCTGTGCTGTAATGAGGCCGAGATCGATTGTCTACGAACCAAGGACGATATCCGGACGATCGTCCTGTGAACATGCTTAGAACGGCCCAGATGGGCAGTGTCCAGGTCAATGAGGGCGGCCTCATCGCATCGAACACCTGCTGGCCGGACAGTCCAGGGTCAGTTCGGCCTCGATGGCCCAGAGATCTGGACCCCGATCGCCTTCTTCCTAAGAACAAGTGCCTTTGCTATGGCGGGAGGTAGCGTTACCATATCCTCTTTCTGCAATCGATAGCTCCTTCCAGGGGCGGCGAACGTCGGTACATCCTCTATCATTCTGAGGACGATATAATCGGTGGACATCGACACCGAGGGAACCTCCGGTACCGGAACACCTTTGGGCACATCTGCCGTTTCGCGCTTTTTCCCTTGTTCCACCATCGACCCGATCGTCTGCGGGACCCTTGTCCCGGCCACCGGTCCATGTACCTGCTGGGCCTGCTTTATATTGGCCTCCACGACGGATGTCAAGGGGCCAGGGGCATCGAAGACCTCCTCCTCCGCCTCGGCCTCCTGTACGATCTTCGGCTTGGCCTGGACAGGCGATACTTCTTCCGCCTCGGTGGCCGGTCTGAACCGCTGCCCCTCGACCATGTTAAGCCGGCGTTCTTTCAATGATAGGAAAACATCATCGTAGATCTCCTTCTCCTCGATCGTGAGCTTGGAGACATCGACCTTATTACCGACCGCGCTCCGAAGAGACATCTGGAGTATCTTTTCCATTCTGAACTCGAAGATCTGTGCCACCTTTTCCTGGAACTTCGTCATCTGACCCGCCAGGCTTTTCGATTTAGGGGAAAGGGGGTCGATGGCGAACTCCCTCTCTCCATCATGCTTCAGTTTTTCTAGGCACTCGCGTATGGATGGATAGAGATCCCGTCTAACGTCGGTTATGGCCTTGGAGCTCTTCTCGCGCCTGAAGATCTTCGTGACCTCCTCGTACGTCAACGTCTCCGGTGGCGGTGCCATAGTGAATGGGATCCAAGTGGCAGTATATGATTATTCCCGACAGGACGTGACGAATGGAAAGGATATCTGTTCTGGGGATCTGAACGTAAGACATTGGCAAAAAAATAACCTCCCTGGACGTCAGCAGGTCCACCATGAGAAAAGTTAAGGCCATGATGATCGATCCTGGAAAGCGTGGACCTCTCCTCCGCGATGAGAAGGGCGAATGGTGGTGTGATCATCGATGTGATCGTCACCCCAAAGGCAAAGGTCTCAGGGGTCCAAGGAATGGACCCCTGGAGAAAAAGGCTCATAGTCAAAGTACGTGCGATGCCTACAGAGGGACGAGCGAACGACGAGCTCTGTGGGCTGCTGGACGACCTGTTCGGGGTAAGAACAACGATAATCAGTGGGCGTACGGACAGGCTCAAGACCGTTTTCGTTCCGATCGAACAAGAGGTCGCAGAGAGCAGGCTGGAGGGATCGATTGAGGGACGCGGAGCAGACGCTGGAAGAGCTTGATACGATCCTGGCGGATCTTAAGGACCGACCGCCCAACTCCGTCATACTAGTAGAGGGCAAAAAGGACCGGGGGGCCCTCGTTTCCTTAGGGATCGACGGTGAGATGATCCAGGTACAGACGGCACGTGGGATATTAGGGGTCGCTGAGGAGCTTTCCTCGAGGGAGAGGGAGGCGATCATACTGACGGATTGGGACCGAAAAGGAGGACAATTGTGCCAGCTCCTCAAGAACGCTCTACGTTCTGAAGGTGTAAGATATAATGATTCCATACGAGCTAGGCTCTCGAAGATCAGTAAGAAGGAGATCAAGGACATTGAAAGCCTTCCATCGTTCATCTCGTTCCTTAAACAGAGAAAACCGTGACCTTGGTCGACAGTAAAGGGAACGGCCCTGGTCGATCATCGAGCGGGGCTTCAACAAGAAGATCTCCACCGAATCTCTTCTTTTCACCGCCCAGGTTCGTGCAGGATTAATAGTAGATCATCACTCCCTGACGAGGGACCATGGTCGCTGACCGTCGCATGCTCGATGATCTTGGAATAGATAGTGTGGAACAGCTCTTCTCCGATCTACCT
The DNA here is from genome assembly GCA_963741025.1 of Methanomassiliicoccaceae archaeon. Taxonomy (GTDB): domain Archaea; phylum Thermoplasmatota; class Thermoplasmata; order Methanomassiliicoccales; family Methanomassiliicoccaceae; genus CAVUGW01. The sequence continues at coordinate 158,396 of CAVUGW010000033.1, read as the reverse complement.
GAGGAGGTCAGAACCAAGGGGATCGACCTTCCGAAGGGGATTTCGGAACAAGAGGTCGTGAGAACGATCAAGGGCATCCTATCGAAGAACATCACCGCGGAGACCCATCCATGCTTCTTGGGAGCTGGCATATATCAGCATTTCATACCGGCCGCGGTCAGGACCATCGTATCAAGGTCGGAGTTCATCACCTCGTACACACCTTACCAACCTGAGATAAGCCAAGGAATGCTCCAGGCATTGTTCGAGTACCAGAGCTTCATCGCGGAACTAACTGGAATGGAGGCCGTGAACTCGTCCAACTATGATGCCTCGACGGCACTGGGCGAGGCAGCTACGATGTGCCATAGACTAAACTCGAAGAGGAGGTTCCTGGTCCCGAGGGCTATCAACGCGGAAAGGCTCAGCGTCCTAAGGAACTACCTGCGTGGAGTGGGCATGGAGGTGGTGCAGTACGGTTATGATAAGAACACTGGCGAACTGGACCTTGACGAGGTCCGGAGGATATCAGGCGATGATGTTTCAGGCGTTTATGTGGAGGTCCCTAATTTTCTAGGGGTGATCGACCGCAAGGTGACCGATCTCAAGAACGAGACGAAAGGGGCGGCCCTGGTCGTAGGGGTCGACCCCATCTCCCTCGGTCTCCTGGCCCCGCCTGCGGACTATGGTGCGGACATAGTCATCGGAGAAGGACAGGTCCTTGGTTCCCCTATGAACTTCGGAGGGCCACTCCTGGGGATCTTTGGTACCAGGAAGGAACATGTCAGGAAAATGCCTGGTAGGGTGATAGGTCTGACCAGGGACGATAAGGGCGAGAGGGCGTTCTGTATGACCCTCCAGACCAGAGAGCAACATATCCGAAGGAGCAAGGCCACCTCGAACATATGTACGAACGAGGCCTTGATGGCGGTCGCATCAGCTGCTTATTTGTCCATCATCGGGAGGTCGGGATTAAGGTCGTTGGCGGCATCGAACATCGAGCGCGCACGTACCTTGATGAGGCGGATCTCCTCGATCCCGGGTTTCACATCGCCGGTCCTAGGTCAATATCATTTCAACGAGTTCCCCGTAAGGACCCCGATCGCCCCGGAGACGCTCAGCAGGGTCCTGCTCAGCAAAGGCATCATAGGGGGTCTACCTCTTGGAGGACATGTCCCCGAGCTAAAGGATTGCATGCTGTTCGCCACCACCGAGATGCATACGGACGCTGACCACGATCAGCTGATCGATGCATTGGAGGGGATCGCATGAAATATAGGCAGGCGATCAACGATCGTAAGTTGATCTTTGAGATGAGCGATGTCCCGGAAAGTCCCGGACCGGACCCGAAGGTGGATGAGGACCTGGTCCCTGTAAACCTCTACAGAAAAGAGCTTGACCTCCCTTCCATGCCTGAAAGAGAGGTCGTGAAGCATTTCATAGGTCTGTCCCAGATGAACTTCTGCGTGGACGGGGGGTTCTATCCCCTGGGCTCATGCACTATGAAGTACAATCCAAAGTATGCGGACCTCATATCCTCGCTCCCCGGGGTCACTGACGTCCATCCTTACGAGGAAACGGATGCCATCCAAGGGGCACTACAGATCATGTACAAGCTCGAGAAGGCGTTATGCTCCATCTCTGGAATGGACGCCGTGACGCTCCAGCCTGCCGCGGGGGCGCATGGGGAGTTCACTGGAATGCTGATAACAAGGGCGTTCCATGAGCACCGCTCCGAGAACAGGAGCGAAGTGATCGTTCCAGACAGCGCTCATGGTACCAACCCATCGAGCGCGGCAATGGCCGGCTTCGATGTCATAGAGGTACCTTCGAACCACCGCGGGATGGTGGACACAGATGCCCTGAGCGCGGCGTTATCTGATAGGACGGCCGCTTTCATGATCACCAATCCCAACACCTTGGGGATGTTCGAGGAGAACATCATCAAGATCAGGGACATGGTCCATAGATCTGGTGCTCTCCTCTACTACGATGGTGCTAACCTGAACGCTATAATGGGACGGACGACCCCAGGATTGATGGGGTTCGATATCGTCCATTTCAACCTCCATAAGACCTTCGCGACCCCACATGGTGGCGGTGGACCGGGGGCTGGCCCAGTCGGTGTCAGGTCCCACCTGGAACCGTTCCTGCCGGTGCCGAGGATCATTGAGGACGGAGGAACATACCGATTGGACAATGGTCGTCCACTAACGATCGGGAAGGTCCGTTCCTACTATGGTAATTTTGCGGTCCTGGTACGAGCTTACGCCTACATACTCAGGAACGGTGGGGATGGCCTCAAGGATGTGTCCGGTGGTGCTGTTCTTAACTCGAACTATCTGAAGAGCAAACTGATGACAACATACGAGCTCCCTTTCGATGAACTGAGGAAACATGAGTTCGTTATCTCGGCAAAGAAGCTCAGGGACGAGAAGGGCGTAAGAGCGTTGGACATAGCAAAACGACTTTTGGACCATGGCATGCACGCTCCCACGATCTACTTCCCCGCGCTCGTGGAGGAGGCCATGATGATCGAGCCAACAGAGACGGAGACCAAAGAGACCCTCGACGAGTTCGCGGCCGTAATGATATCCATAGCGAACGAGGACCCTGAGATCGTCAGGACCGCCCCGCACAACACCTCGGTGGGAAAGGTGGACGAGGTCTATGCCGCCAAAGAGCTGGTCCTCAGCTATCTCGACCTAAAGGGACATAGGGATCGCAGAGCAGGACCGGGGGGCGTCTAGACCGGCGGGTCCCACGGAGCACAAGAAGGCATTTATTAATCAGCAATGGCTATCTGATGCGCATGATCACTGAGCCAGGCCCAGCGATAAAAGCCACCTCACGTTCCGATGTGAAGAGCGCATCCGAGGGGAACGCTTTCTTTGTCTTCGAGGGCATCGACGGGGCTGGAAAGAGCACGGTCATAAAGATCGTTGGCGAAAGGCTCGAGGCCCTCGGCCATGATGTGGTCGTGACCGCGGAGCCGACCGGATCATGGATCGGTGATTGTGTCCGCCGCGCGAACCGTGAGCACGTGACGGACCTGGCCGAGACATTCTTGTTCATAGCGGACCGCGCAGAACATACAGAGGATATCAGGCGGTCCCTCTCAGAGGGGGCCGTCGTTCTTTGCGATCGATATGTGTCATCGACCCTGGCCTATCAGGGGGTGGTGCTCGAGCATCTCATGGGACCGAAGACCCTTGATTGGCTCAGGACGGTCAACTCCCCATTTATGATAGGACCTGGGATCACCTTCTTCCTGAAGATAGACCCAGAGGTCGCCATGGCTAGGCTCGGAGGCCGAAAGGAGAGGGCGAAGTTCGAAAAACTGGATTTCCTACGGAAGGTCGATGCGATTTATCAAAAGCTCTCGTTCGAGGACCTCTCGTTCGTCACGATAGAGGCCTCAAGACCCATAGATAAGGTGGTCGACCAGGTCCTGGCGATGATAAATGAGAGACTGGAATAAAAGATCGTTAGGTGACCCCTGCCGAGGGTCCTAGCGAGCCGTCACGGACCTTGTGATGGATTATCCGGTGAAAGCTGGTTGACAACTGTCGTGTTCATCGAGCTCATCGAGCAAGTGCTCGCCAAAGGCATCGCTGTCACAAGAGTACTGGCCGACGGAGGATACGACACGTACGAGAATTTCGATCTGTTACGAGGCAAGGACATCGAGGCCGGCATCAAGATCGCCGACGATGCAACGATGCACATGCGCGGTCACACGTTCGCTCGGCCTCTGGCCGTCGGAGAGCGGAACGCTCTCGGCCAGAGGGGTTGGGAGGTTCGTTACGCATACTCGTTGCGATGGATGATAGAGTACGTCTTTTCTGCTGTGAAGCGCACGCTCGGGGACGAGGTGAGGTCGCGGCGACGCGACCTCATGTTCGCCGAGGTCGAGAACAAGTTCTGGACCTGGAACACGATGAGGCAAGAGGAATTAATCAACTAGCTTGTTCATGTTTTCGAGATAGATATGTATCTCGCATGTCAATGGCGTATCCGAGGGTATCCTATGGTGCAAACAAGACTTAGCGTTTTCACAAGAAGGTGTGGACGCTTAAGAATCAGATTGCGGCGAGAACGAAGCCGTCGCTCGTATGTTTCAAGGATGGCTAGGAAATCCTCGCCAAAAATGGTAGGAGAGATTACGCTCTCGCCATCGTCCATGCTTGACAAGAAGGCGGTCCTACAGGCCTCGCTCATCAGGAATCGCGAAGTGTTGGAAGAGCTGGCCAAGCACTAGATCTTTTATTTCTTACATGACCCTTTTCACAACATATACGGTGGAAGAGGTCATCGATATCCATACCACTGTTCTTCAATTACCCATGAAGAAAAGATGGACGGAATCGTTAATCGTGGAAACCTGGAGCTGGCGGTCGAAGCCCCTCTTCTTAGGGTTTTGACGAAGAGATTTACCAAGACGCGATTTGCAAGATTGGCGCTCTTATGTACGAGCTCACGACACTTCATCCATTCATAGAGGGCAATAAGCGCACGGCATCCCTATGCGCTGACACTTTGATGATTCTTAACGACCATATCATCGTGGCATCCAATGACGAGCGCACAAGAATATCTTTGGAAACGGCGAAGATGAACGTCGAGCGGGATGAACTCATAGCTTGGCTCCGAGATTGTTCATATGAAAAAGCCCTCATAGAAAAGAAGAATGCGGATGTAGCCAAAGGGATGGACAATGTGAAAGGGGTTTTAGTGAAGCGTCTTGCCAACCGCCCTCGCCGTCTTTGATTACTCGGCTGAAGCACTTCTTTTAGAGGTAACTCAATGCAATATAATTTCCGGTGAGAAAAATTTAAAGCTTGGACCCGAATGCGCAATCATGCATCCTTCAGAAGGGCTTCTCTCTACCAAGAGCAATGCCCTCAAAGGCAAAAAGATCGTCCTGGGGATCACTGGCAGCATAGCGGCGGTGGAGTCCTTCGAGCTCGCGCGGGAACTTATCCGTCACGGTGCCGATGTCCATCCTGTCATGACGAGGGACGCACTGAAAGTGATGACCCCACAGAGCATGCATTTCGCGACCGGCCATGAGGTCATCACCGACCTCGATGGAGGGGTGCAGCACGTTACTCTTTTAGGAGATTACAAGGACCGTGCGGACCTTTTGATCATTTCGCCATGTACGGCGAACACCATATCCAAGATCGCGAACGGGATCGATGATACCACGGTAACGACCATGGCGACGGTGGCCATGGGGTCCCATGTCCCGATCATAATCGCTCCCGCCATGCATTTGGCCATGTACGAACACCCCATAGTTCAGAAGAACATCGAGACCCTAAGGACCATCGGGGTCCAGATCGTAGGTCCCATCATGGAAGGAAAGAAAGCACGAATAGCCCCCATGGACGACATCACCGAGGCGGCTATAAGGGCCTTGACAGCGAACGATCTGACCGGGAGAAAGGTCCTCATCATCGGCGGTTCCTCCGAGGAACCCATCGACCAGGTAAGAACTATCACCAACAATAGCACTGGGGAGACGGCCGTACAATTGGCTAGGGAGGCTTATGAGAGGGGTGCGGACGTTGAGCTCTGGGCGGGTCGTATGCAGGTGAGCGTCCCGACGTTCGTAAGGACCAGGAGGTTCAGGACGGTAGAGGACAGTTATAGAGATGGTCAAGGACGTGACGTTCGATATCGCTATCGTCCCTGCGGCGCTCTCCGATTTCGCCCCCCGACCGAGGTCTGGAAAGATATCGTCCGAGGTCGAAGGACTGGATATTCATCTGCACGCCCTTCCAAAGGTCCTTCCCCTGCTCAGACAACATGGGAAGGTCGTCATAGGGTTCAAGGCCGAGGTCGACCTGAACGATGAACAGATCATCGCGAGGTCAAGAGAAAGGATGTCGCAGTATTCCATCGATATGGTGGTCGCGAACGACGTCAACGCTGTGACAAGGACGGCGACAAAAGCCATCCTCATCCTCAAGAGCGGTGACATCATAAAACATGAAGGGACGAAACGAGAACTGGCACATCATATATTTGATGCGGTGACGAGGGTAAGGTAATGAGGGTCACGGCGTTCTGTCCGGGTCACATCACCGGGTTCTTCGAGATCCGTGAGCATAAGGACATCGTCCGCTCAGGATCGCGAGGGGGCGGTATATGCGTGGACCGGGGTGTGACGACCACTATCAACGCGGTGCGCGGTGATGGAAAGATCGAGGTGCACCTGAACGGGACCGCTTCCGATGCCCCAGTGACAAAAGATGCTATACGTCATATGCTAGAGGAGAACGGGGCCTGTGATCTGGACGTCCATGTCGAATCCGCTCTGGACCTGCCAGTGGGGCAGGGTTTCGGAATGAGCGCGGCAGGTGCGCTCTCATCGGCGGTCGCGATGGCGGAGATCCTTGAAGTTTCCCAAGAGGATGCGTTCAAGGCCGCTCATATCGCAGAAATAGAGAACAAGAGCGGCATGGGAGATGTGTCGGCATTGTATCGGGGCGGCGTCACGCTACGCCGCGTTGAAGGGCTTCCTCCGTTCGGCAAGATCGACCGTATCGCCAATTACCTCGAGATCGTTTGTGCGACCATAGGACCGCCCATCCATACGCTCGATGTGCTTTCGGACCCCATCAGGAGAAGCGCCGTTAATGCGGTCGGTAAGGAGTGCTGCGACATGCTGGCAAAGGACCCAACGATGGAGAACCTTTTCTCTTTGAGCAGAACGTTCGCCTTCGAGAGCGGTATCGCATCCCCCATGGTACGGGAGGTCATCGATGGCATAGGCCGCTTTGGTGATGGAAGCATGATCATGCTGGGGAACTCGGTCTTCGCGACCGGGGACATGGGCAGCCTCGAGAACTACCTTTCCGGCCTTGGGACCACATATAGGCTGAGGACGGACATCATCGGCCCAAGGGTCCTTGTCGTCGAGGATTGAGTCACTCGTAAAGAGTGAAGAGGGTGTCGTCCTCGCCCACATCGAACAATCCTATCCTGGCCCCGCAATCCAGCCATCCGTGCGCATAGTTCACGCTCGCGAACGCGTTCACCATGTCGCCGATCGAGCGAAAATGAAGGGCATCGTTATAGTAAGATGTGGCCATGTTCAGGAAGTCCTCTGCTAATCTTCTTCCATAGGACCGGGAAGGAGCGGCGATCTTGATCTTGTCCAGCGCCCTCTTCGTCGTATCGAGGTATTTCGCCAGTCTCTCATCTGTTATCGTGTCCTTCATTTATGGCCTCTAATGGGTGGGGATTATCTCGACGCTCTCTCCACCATGTCTGCTCTCCCTGGGGCGGACCTCCACGAAAAGCGGCATCTGGATATTTCCTCCGACTATAAGGGCGACACCGATCGGCAGACGCTGGATCTCATCCTCCATCCCATCGGTCAGACCTTCGACCGACGCGCAGATGGCCTTCAGATCGTTGGGGTTTGTCACCTTCAGTATCATTTGGGTATTGCACTGGCTCAACACGCTCTTATCTATTTTTGCCGCCCTCTGACTGATTATCGTAAGACCTAGCCCGAACTTTCTGCCCTCCGCGGCGATCGTCCTGAAAATCTTCGTGGACGCCGCGACCCCCTGTTGGGGACAATAGTTATGGGCCTCTTCCACCACGAGCATCATGGGAGGTATCTTCCCGACCTTCCTGAGCTCGAAAAGCGCCGTTCCTATCCTGTTGACTATCAGTTCGGCTATGTCGGGCGGTGTCCCCTTCAGGTTGATTATCGTCATCTTTCCCTTGACGACCAGATCGTCTATCTTTGTACCCTGAGGGGCGAAGATCTTAACCTCTTCCAGGTAATCTAGCTCGTTGATGAGGGCGTTGTTCTGCCCCTCATCGTCCGCCTCAAGGACCTTGATTATGTCCTTTAGAGAGTAATCCTTCTTGACCGACCTGACCGAATCTATGGCCTTTCTAAGGGGGTTGAGGTATGTTTTACCGTTCTTGATGTTGGTAAGGCCGAGAAGGTCCCTCGCCTCGATGTTGGCCAAAGTGAACTTCAGAGGTTTTGCCTGGGTGTTGACCGTTATATCCGGTGCGAACTCCTGTATGTAGCTCTTGAAATCACGGGGGGTAACTTTGAAATCACGGCTGGACCTCTGGACGCTGCCCTTCTCCCGCATCGAGCCGTACTCCCCATGTGGATCTATTACCATTATAGTTACATCATGTTTCATCAGCTCTTCTATGAGGTCCCCACAGAGGAAGCTCTTACCTCCCCCCGTCTTAGCGAGTATGCTCACATGTTTCTGGACCATGGAATTTATATCGACCTCGACCTTGATGTCATGACCGAACAGTAGGCCAAGATATGCGCCGGTCGGGGTGTTCTCCTTGAGCCCGATGACCTCTCTTATCTGCTCGTCCTTCGCTTTGAACACAGGATGTCCGGCCTTGAAAGGCGTTCTGGGCATCTGAAGCAGGTTGCGTTCGTCCCTGTAGCCTATAACATCTATCAGGGCCGTTACCTTTTCTTCTATCGCTATGTTCTCGCCATCAGAGACCCTTATGGCCTTCTCCAGTGAAAGGTCGGTCTTCCTCTCCATGTCCGAGACCCGACCGATCACCCATCCGTCCATATCATGTTCTATCTGGACATACTCCATCTTCTCAAGACGGGAAGTGACACTGATATTGAACGAGGATGTTCCAACGTTTCCATATATTATTCCGACCCGTTCCAATCCTTTGGTCGGGAGGGCATCATTCTTTTCAACCGCCTTCTTCTCGTCCGCGTCCTTCGGTCTCTCTAGAGGAGGTGCCGGGGAGGGTATCTGCGATGGTACCATCTCAGCGGAGGCCGCCCTGTCATGATCTGACCCTGAAGGCGTGTCCGCCGCCTCTATCTCCACGTGCATCCCGGCATGGTATTAAGGGGTGCGAATAAATAGTTTTCATTGCAACCATTCATGTTCGATGCTCCCGAGAAAGACCTTCCCTACGATGTTCGCGAAAGACGTTCCGCTCGCATAAATTAAAAGAGGAACAAGCTGATCACCCTCACCCATGATAGTCATCGGTGGTTCCACTTCCAAAAAGCTAGCACAGGACCTTGCAAAGGAGCTTGGATGCAAATACATTCAGACCCAGATCTCCCATTTTCCGGACGGGGAATCATATGTCAGGATAGAGGAGGAGAACCTCGATCAACGACGTCATACTAGTGCAAAACTCTCATCCGGACGCATCGCTCGTCGAACTTTTGCTCATGCAGGACGCCGCAGTGGGCCTTGGTGCGACGGATATTACGACCGTGGTACCATATTTTGGATATGCTAGGCAGGACGAGAGGTTCAAAAAGGGCGAGGCGCTCAGCGCGAAGGTGATGGTCAAGCATCTTGAGATGACATCGAACCGTTTGATCACGGTCGACGTTCACAAACCGATAGTCCTGGACTGGTTCAAGCACGGCGATGCGTACGACGTACATGCCGCGCCTTGTGTTGGGGAGTTCTTCAAAGGTGCCGGGATAGACCTGGTCCTAGCCCCGGACGAGGGTGCCCTACAGCGAGCTGCGGAGGTTGGAAGGGTCATAGGCGCGGACGTCGATAATCTTGAGAAGACGAGATTGAGCGGTGAGGTCGTCAGGATGACACCGAAGAACGTTGACGTAAAGGACCGCAACGCCCTCATTGTAGATGATATCATCTCTACTGGCGGTACCATCGAGGCGGCTGCCAACCAATTAAAGAACCTGAGGGGCAAGGAGCGTAACTGCCGTGTGCACGCATGGGTTGTTCGCGAAGGGTGCACTGGACCGGTTGCGCAAGTGCTGTAACTCGGTCTATTCGACCAATACGATCGAGAACGAGGTATCGGTCATCTCCGTAGCACCACAGATCGCCAAGGTGGTCAGGGGCGGTCTCAAATAAGGATGAAAGTTCAGAAATGTCAATGGACCACATTGTTCAAAAGGGATCATGATGATAAAAAAGGAAGATAACTTCAGCGAATGGTACAACGAGATCGTCGAGACCGCCGGACTGACCGACAAAAGATACCCGATAAAGGGAATGAACGTCTGGCCGGCCTATGGTTGGAAGATCATGCAACATATCGACTCTTTCATACGAGCAGAGCTGGACTCGACGGGCCACGATGAGGTCTGCTTCCCTCTTCTGATCCCTGAAACGGAGTTCAACAAAGAGAAGGAGCACATAAAGGGCTTCGACGCCGAGGTATACTGGGTCACCCATGCAGGGCTGAACGAACTGGATATCAAACTGGTGATACGCCCCACATCAGAGACGGCTATGTATCCGATGTTCGCCCTGTGGGTGCGATCGCACAGCGATTCTGCCCCTGAAGATCTACCAGATAGTGAACACCTTCAGGTACGAGACCAAACAGACCAGGGCGTTCATTAGGGTCCGTGAGATACATTTCTTCGAGTCGCACACATGCCACGTCGATGAGGCGGATGCACAGAGGCAGGTAGAGGAGGACTTCGTGATCTTGGAGAGGATCATGGACAAGCTGTGCATGCCGTACATGCTTCTGAAAAGGACCGACTGGGACAAGTTCCCAGGGGCGTACTATACCGTTGGCATAGACACCTCGATGATGATGGGAAGGTCCCTCCAATTGGGAAGCATACATCACTACAGAGAAAACTTCTCCAGGCCTTTCGATATCAAGTACGAGGACATCGATGGGAACATGAGGTACGTCCACCAAACGACCTATGGGATGAGCGAAAGGTTGCTGGGCGCTGTCGTGGGCGTGCATGGTGATGATAGGGGACTTATCCTCCCGCCGGCGATCGCACCGAACCAGGTCGTCATTATCCCGATCATATCCAAAGGTAATATCGAAGAGGTCACAAAGCATGCAAAGGTGTTGAAGGAAGAGCTTTCGAACGCCGGCATCCGAACGGTGATCGATGAGGGCGATGAAAGGCCAGGGGCCAAGTTCTTCAAATGGGAGCTTAAGGGCGTGCCGTTGCGTCTAGAACTGGGTATGAGGGATGTGGAGAAGGGTGTGGTATCATTTGCCAGAAGGGACACCGGCGGAAAAGGGACGTTCAAAAGGGACCAAGCGGCACAGGAGGTCCGGTCATTATTGTCCCTCATCTCCACCGACATGAGAAAGAAGGCGACGGATGCCATGCGGTCCTCGATCATCACCGTCGATACCCTAGAAAAGATACCAGAAAAGATCCTGAGGTTCGGATGGTGCGGGGCAGAGGATTGCGGACGAAAGATAGAGGCGACCACCGAGTTAAAGATCTTGGGGACACCTTACATACAAGAGGAGTTCCACGGTAAATGCCTTGGTTGCGGTAAGGACACCGGGACGGTCGTTTACGCGGCCAGAGCGATGTGAGCGGATCCCTTCCAAAATCTTTTTGATCTTTTCTTCATTATTCTAAAAAGGTTCGATATGTGTGGCCTGCGCCACTGTTTTCCAGATGACCTAAAAGGGACCTGACCGCCGAAGATCTTCGGAAAGGCCCAAAGAAAGGTTTTACTCCATCCGGCTGAGCAGTAGACCTAGGATCCCAAAACCAAGGAACACCGCCATGAAGCCATAGATAGGTATGTACTTCGGTTCAAAGATGTTCCAGCTACCGTAGGCTATCCCCCAGCAAATGTAGAGCGCGAACGCCAGGATGATGAACGTCACCGACAACGCCATCTTGAACTTATTAGGGAAACTGTACTCTGTCATTTGGATCGCCCAAGGGGTTCACAATATTAAATGATTTCTTTGATCTACGGAATGGAGAGAGCAAGATGTTCACAAAGGTGCTGGGGCAAAGCTCTAATCTCGGACATTTGTTCTGATGTTGGACCTGCATTAGGTCTAGTGAGATACATGACGGACCATGGGACGAACGATGCTAGCCTGATCAATCCCCCGAACAGACAGCTGGCGATCAGGAAGATGCTCATAAGAACGTTCGACGCGCTCATCGTTACGGTGATATTGTATTTCCTGACCCAGGGCCCTGCGGGCTCTGTACTACCTTCAGTGGCGGTGTTCTTTGCTCTGGTCCTGTTCATGACGTTCATCACATGGAACAGGGATTATCGCAAACGCCCGACTTTCGTCGATGCCGGACCGGAACGGATAATTCTTAGGTTCAAGGGCGGTGCCAGCTCATCATTGGCATATGAAGACCTGGTCGGGATCGTACTGACGGCCTTCGGTGGAAAACTGGTCATTAAAAGGGGCCGCCCGGTCCTGGTCACACAGGAGATAGCGGAAGCCGTCCAGAACGCGTACGAGAAAAGAACTGGAAGGGCCCCCGCGTCAATCGACCGTCGCCGCGTCCGTGGTCCTGGGGGACCTGTCGATAAATGATCGTCCGATACTATTTTTTATACGACCCCGCCATGCACCGATGATGTTCAAAGTTGGGGAGTTGGTCTATCTTCTGGATGATAAAGAAAAGAGGTTCTGGCTCAGTCTGGAACCCAACATGTTGAAGGTTCAGGGCCTGGGGGTCATCGATGGAAAAAGGCTCATAGGATTGGAAGATGGCTCGAAGGTCACCATCGCAGGGAGGGATTTTATGCTCTATAGCGTGGCAGTGAGCGAAATGATGGAATCGTTGGAACGAGGGCCTCAAATAATCACCCCTAAGGACGCTTCCACAATGGTCTTCCGCCTTGGCCTCAGGTCAGGGAGCACGGTCCTGGAGGCCGGGGTCGGCTCTGGAGCTCTTACCATAGCCCTGCTGAACTATGTAACTCCGACCGGAAAGGTGATATCGGTCGAGGTGAGGGAGGATTTCGCGAACAGGGCCAGAAGGAACATCGTCAGAACAGGGCTCGAGAGCTCATGGGATCTGAGGATCGGGGACATAAGATCCTATGACGTGGGGACGATGGTCGACGCCGTCGCGCTGGACATGCCCGATCCTGCCTTGGCATTGAGCAATGTGGGCCGTTTCCTCAAGAACGGAGGAAGATTATGTGCGTTCGTTCCCAACACCAATCAGGTCGAGGAAACGGTCAATGCCATGAGGAACGCAGGATATGATGAGGTCAGGACGGTGGAGAACATACAGAGATCGATGGACGTCCATCCAGGAGGCGTTCGCCCCGCATACGAGAACCTAGGGCATACGGGTTATGTTATCTCTGGCCGGATCAGGGCCCATTGATGTCCGGAATATAGAAGGGACCCTACATCGGCGTTCCTCACGGGGTAGACGATCTTTCAGCGTCATGACCGCTGCTCCAAGACGGCTCCGGCCGCGAGGATGGTCCGAGCTCCACCTTGAGTCCAGCCCCACCTGCCTGACCGATTGGGGATCCTATGGAGGGATAATGATAGCGGGATCGGCCTTCCTGGAGATCATGGTACTTTGTGTACCCGCTCTTGACGCTATGGTGGCGGCGATCACACGACCTAAAGAAAAAAGATATCAGCGATATTTTTGGTCCAACAGATGTTATCCTTCATCCTCCCATAGGAGCGGTGGACGATCGTTCTTGTGGTGATCCTTTGGAGAGGTGGGGATCCAGCGCTCCTTTCATTATGAGAACTTAGAAAAGCAGTACCTGTGACCATATGAAGGACCCAACGCTCTGGATACATGACCATCTTGGGAACATCGATGCATTGAGGTCCCTGCGAAGATGATCGTCCTTTGCACTACATCATCGATATCATGGGTCTTCCACATCAGCGTCAGTGACCAGTTCCAAGGTGGATCGATATCACCCACCCTGGGACAAAGGAGAGTGATTTAAGTATGGCGAGCTATTCTCGTTCGGTGCTGACCATGGTCAAGGCAGAGATACGCATCGAGCTCAAGCATGGGGTAGCTGACCCAGAAGGGGATAACACAAAGAAGACCCTAGAGCTTCTCGGCTTCAAAGGGATACAAGGTGTGAGGTCCATCAAGCTCTTCGAGATCGACCTCAATATGGACGCTGCCGAGGCGGGACCCGCTTGCGAAGAGATGTGCAAAAGGCTTCTGGCGAATCCTGTCATCCAGAGCTACAAGATCGAGCTTAAGTGAGGTTGACCGATGGTTAACGCACGATTATCGAGGAAAAGGGACCTGCCCTTTGAGCTCTATGACATCGACATATTCTCTGCATCGGGGACAGAACTCGAGGATATCAGTAAGAGCATGGGGCTCAACCTTAGTCCGGACGAGATGAACGCTGTCAAGGTCTACTTTTCGAAACGGCAGCGGCTCCCGACCGATGTGGAGCTCCAGTCCATCGGGCAAGCATGGAGCGAGCATTGTTGCTACAAGAGCAGTAAGGTGTTCCTTAGGGAGCACATATTCACGATAAAACACCCGGACAGTTCTCGCCAAAGGGGACGCCGGCGTGATGAAGTTCGATGATGAGCATGCATATGCTCTCAGGATCGAGAGCCACAACCACCCTTCGGCGATCGAACCATATGGGGGGGCGGCCACGGGGATAGGTGGGATCGTCAGGGACGTGCTTGCTATGGGCGCTCAACCGATAGCGCTCGTCGACCCGTTGTTCTTCGGCCCACTGGACCTGAAAGGCGAGCTACCTCATGGTGTGAAACATCCGAAATATCTAACGGGCGGTGTGGTCGCGGGAATAAGGGATTATGGAAACAGGATAGGTATACCGACCGTAGCAGGAGGTGTCTTCTTCGATCCACGGTACACCGGTAACTGTCTGGTCAATGTGGGATGCATAGGTTTCCTGAGAAGGGACAAAATGCTCCTTAACGCCGTAAAAGGGGTCGGGGACGTCCTGATACTGGTCGGCGGAAGGACCGGGAGGGACGGCATACATGGTGTTACGTTCGCGTCCGCCGAGCTCAAGGAGAGCTCTGAAGTAGAATCAAGGGGGGCCGTCCAACTGGGAGACCCTATAACGAAGGAGCCGTTGATCCATGCCTGTTTGGAGGTCAGCGATCGCGGTCTGGTGAGCGGGATAAAGGACCTTGGGGGAGGGGGGTTGTCCTGCGTGGTCGGGGAGATAGCACTGTCAGGAGGCTGTGGGGCAGAGGTCCTATTGGACAAAGTGCCTCTGAAGGAGACGGGCCTGGCCCCCTGGGAGATCTGGGTGTCGGAATCGCAGGAAAGGATGATGTTGGCCGCAAGCGAGGAGAACGTTGATGCCATCCTCGAGGTCTTCGACCTTTGGGACTGTCACGGCCACCGTGATCGGGAAGGTCATCGAGGAGAGGTCAGTAAAGTTGATCTACAAGGACGTTCAGGTCTTCGATCTTGACCTGCAGTTCTTGACGACCGGCCCTGAATATTGCAGGAGGACCGAACCATCGGAGGGGTCCAAGATGACCGAGAACAGACCCCCAACTGTTCTCTGGTAGCATGAACTCGGTCATCCTATCGACGCTAGCGGACCCTAACATCGCTTCAAAGGAATGGATGATAGGACAGTATGATCATCAGGTCAGGGCCAGTTCCGTGATAAATGCACTTCAGGGAAAGCAAGGTATACGGGGGCATGGGGATGCGGTGGTGCTGAAACCCCTCACTACATCCTATCGTGGCCTGGCCATAGCTATCGGAGTTAACCCATGGTTCACATCGTTGGACCCTTACAACGGGGGCAGGAGCGCGGTCGATGAGGTATGCAGGAACATAGCTGCGGTCGGAGGTTCTCCCCATGCGCTCACGGATTGCCTAAATTTCGGGAACCCCGAGAAACCAGAGCGTTTGTGGGAGTTCAAAGAGGCCGTTAGAGGTATCGGTGACATGGCCAGAGCTCTGGAGCTTGCTGTCCCATCAGGGAACGTTTCGTTCTATAATGAGAGCTCGAAAGGGGGCGCCATGCCCACGCCTACGATATTAGGGGTAGGCATCGTTGAGGACATCCGTAAATGTGTAACGACCGACCTCAAGACCGAAGGGAACCCAGTGTACGTGGTCGGGAGGACCGATGAGGAGATGGGCGGCTCCATCCTGTACCGACGTTATGGTGGTCTGGGTGGAAAGGTACCGGAAGTGGACCCCTCCATGCTTGCCTCCAATATGAAGATCGTCAAGGAAGGCATCGATAAAGGCATCATCAGAAGCTGTCACGATTGCTCGGATGGGGGCTTGGTCATAGCTCTGGCCGAAATGTGCATCGGTGGAGACCTCGGGTTCGAGGGAGACCTTTCATACATTCCGGGTGCGGACCCAGTGGTCAAGATGTTCTCCGAATCGAACTCCCGCTTCATCGTTGAGGTCGATGCCTCGAAGGAAAGGGAATGGTCCTCTTCCGCCGAAGGAAATGTCATCCGCATCGGCCGGGTCGGGGGCATGCCGTGGCGGAAGGTTCGTGATCAGGGATGGTAAGACCATCGCTGAGCTAAAGGTCGAAGCGATGAGAAAAGCATGGTCCGAGCCCATGTGGCGTTTGCTCAGCTTGGGGGGTCTCGCATGAAACTGGACGATATCAAAGTGTGCATCCTTCGTATCGAGGGTACGAACTGTGAGGAGGAGGCCTTTAACGCCTTCCGGTCATTGGGTTCAAGTCCAGAGAAGATACATCTCAAGCAACTTACCGGTAATGCCCCTATGGAGATCGAGAAGGGACCTGGACGATTACCAGGTCCTAATGCTGCCTGGAGGGTTCTCTGCCGGGGACTATGTCAGAGCGGGCGCCATCTTCGCCGCGAGGATCAAAAGTCATCTGTCGGCAGAGATAGAGAACTTCATAGGGTCGGGCAGACCGGTGCTCGGGGTTTGAACGGTTTCCAGATCCTGGTCGAACTGGGGGTGCTTCCGGCGTTCGATGATATCATCTCCCAGGAACCTCAGGCCGCACTTTCCACCAACATATCTGGCCGTTTCGAATGCCGTCCCACATGGTTGAAGCATGAGAATCATGGTAAGTGCGTGTTCACATCATTGTTGCCAAGAGGCGAGACGGTCATGTTCCCGTCCGCCCATGCCGAGGGGAACCTGAGGTTCCCGGCCGAAAGGGAGGAAGAGTTCCTAGCCCGCTTGGAGGATAACGACCAGATCGTTTTCAGATACGTCAATCCGGATGGCAACTATGCGGGGTATCCATGGAACCCGAACGGGGCCATTTCGAACATAGCCGGCATCTGCAATCCTGACGGCAATGTGCTTGGTCTGATGCCACATCCAGAGAGGGTGATGTACAGGTACATGCACCCGGACTGGACCAGGAGCGGACATGACCCTAGCGGCCCTGGGGACGGCAGAGTGGTGTTCCGCTCGGTACTGGAATATGTGGAGAAGAAGTTCTGATCTACTGCATCAGGACCTTGATCTTGACCGTGTCGCCATCGTTCAGTCCTAACGTCCGGCGCAGGTTGTACTTGCAGATTATCTCCATAATGTCACTGTAGTGTGAACTGTGACGGGAGGAGGACCGCACAGTCCATGTTCTGAAGGGTCGCCGGGAACGCCCTGACGTCCCCGAAAGTACGACCGTTCTTCTGGAACCCATGGATCATCAATCCCTCGCTTCGACGCAGCACCTCTATCTTAGAGGTATCCGCCGGTACGATCCGTAGGTTCAGGGTCCCCTCATAGGGTACGAAATCGAGCTTCTCCCTGAACTGGTCCTGGTAGCCGGGCTGGTTGATGTAATATTGACCTTCCCCCATCCCTGTGGTCACAGCCCCGTGGAAGACCAGATGGTCCCTGGTCTCGAATATCTTCTGATAGTCCGAGTACTCTGCCCTCAACATGTCGACCCCCTTTTGGGTTATCTTTATCCTTTGCTTTCGGGCCCCGAGGTCCCGTTGTATCAGGCCCTCCTCCAAAAGTTCGAGTATCCTTTTCGATGCGGATTGCTGACTGATGACCAATCTGACCCCCAGTTCACGGGAGGATATCGCTATGTAATCATTGATCCCACCCATAATAGCGATCTGCTTCAATGCGATTGCGAACTTCTCGTTCATGGAAGGCCTCTTTTTGATATGCCTTTCAGCACCGAACGCCTGCAGGAAAGGCGGTCTAAAGTATTTCCGGATCTGTATTTAACTTATGCGAACGGAAAATATCTCTAGAAAGCCGGGACATGGGGATCTATCGGCATCGAAGGGCCGACCCCAGAGGGAACGAACGTTCCACAACGGTGACAAATGCAACGGCGAACTACCCCACCTTTGGGGACGGGACATCCGGTCCCATCGAGCTATCTTGCGGACCCGTGCCAAGGCCATCGGGGGTCCCGGTCACCGAACTTAGGTCCATCCGTTCCGACCTTACTTTCTGGCCACCATTGCATATCGTGCGCATTCGTTCACCAGCTTTAGCGAGGGACCTCTCCTAGCATAGTTATATGATGGGGACGATTAGAGAGGAGATCAAGATGGACAGGCATGTTATAGAAGCGCTTGGCAAGACCCGTGTCGTCATAGAGGACGGGAAGGTGGTGGAGGTCGGAGTTCCAGAGATAGAGTATTGTCCACTTTTCGCAAAGCACAGGGGTATCGTCAAGATAACTCCAGAGATCGTCAGGGAGAACATCGAGTTCAGGATCAAAGATTTTGGCATGTGCACACCGAACCGCCAATTGAAAATGCGGGACTTCTTAAGCTTCGGGGTCTCCGAACTTCTGGGAATGGCGGTCTCCACAGGGTTGCTGGACGCTACCGTACTTGCATGTGAGGGCGTGGGGACGGTCGTCGTCTCGGAGGCGGAGATGATACAAGGTATCGGTGGCAGGATATCGGGCATAATCGAGACCTCCCCCATCATTGAGATAATCCAGAGGTTGGGTCCCGAGAGGGTCTTGGACACCGGGTCGGCCAAGATAGATCAGGTGGAGGGCACGAAGCTCGCCTTTGACCTCGGGTTCAGAAGGGTAGGGGTGACCATAGCTTCCGCCAAAGATGCAAAGAGATCCGGGCCATTTTCGGGAACAGGGTCGCCATATTCGCGGTCCATACTTCCGGTTGTGATGAGGAAAGTTCTAAGGAGCTGCTCGACAACTGCGACATAGTGACAGCGTGCGCCTCCAGATGTGTTAGGGGGCAGGCAAAAGAAAGGGCTCTACTTCAGGTCGGGAACAAGGTGCCGATATATGCAACATCTTTGTTCGGGGTGGCTTTGCTCAAGGCCAGGATAGACCAGATCAAATCTGGAGGGACAATGTCCACAGAGGATCCTCCGAGACCTTTGATCTGAACCACCCCATCCTTGTATATGAAGCACATCGCTTCATCCATTTGACCCGCATGGCCTCCGATATCATTGGGCTCTGTTTTCCAATAGCTTGAGCCCTGGTCTTTCTGACCATCATCCAAGGCATATTCCACCGTTCGCTCTGAACCCAAGTTTTCGAACAGGGATCACGCCGATATGTAGCTAAAATTCCGTATCGAGGGCGAGGTGGTTTCCGCCCTTCAATAATATTATTTTGATCCGGGACCTTCTAAGCCTGGCGATCAATTGGCGATCGTTGGTCACTATGAACGCGTCCAGTTTGGTCGCGAGTTCGATCGACGGAGTCATCACCGACGGCATTGGTGTCCTGGAATCGAGTATTTCGATGCCAACTGCAACGCGGCACGCGCGAACTTGTTCTTTGACCTTTTAAGTTCGCCGATGACCGGCCCAGGAACGAACACCTCAGGATCGCCGAGCAGCTCCCTCAGCTGACTGTCGATGTTCAGCCTTTGCTCGAACGGCATGAGAAGTGCATTGGTGTCTAGGACCACCTTGGGCATAGACACCTCACTGGATTATGCCGTATCCGATGAGACGCCATTTTCCTGCGATGCGTCTTGATATCGCTACCCTCTGTTCTTCCTGTGCGCATACGGGTATCTTGAGAACCACCTCGGCCGAGGTCCCTCTGGCGCTGGTGACCACTCCGACCGTTGTTGCCGTCCCGATGCTCAGCATCAGGGGTTCATTGGTCTTGATGTTCTCCACGATCAGGTCCTCAGCCGAACCTACGACCCTCTCCAGGAGATGCGTGTTCATGGTGAACTTTTGTAGGACCTGTGGCAATGTTCCGGGTTTACCTACTAGGCGTCCTGTCAACCCGTCCGATTTGGTCAATGAAGGGTCCAGTTTTGTTCCTATGGCGATCAGCCCACCGGCATAAACGGTGTCCAATGATAGTAAACCGGTGTGAAGTGATTCTACGGTCGTCGTGATCGTTTCATAGGTCGTCTTACCGCCCTGCTCGACCTTTCTTCCAGGAAGTATCTCGATCTCGTCCCCGACCTCCAACTTCCCTTGGATCAGAGATCCACCAAGAACACCGCCCTTTAGGGAGTCAGGCGAGGAACCCGGGGTGTTGATATCAAAGGACCTGGCGACATACATCCGGGGAGTTTTATCCTTGTCGGCTTTCGGCGTAGGGATGTATTTCTCGATCGCCTCGATCAGCTTATCGATGTTGACGTCGTGATGTGCGGACACGGGTATGATAGGAGCGTTCTCCGCGACCGTGCCCTTAACGAACTTCTTGATCTCCCGGTAGTTCTCGAGCGCTTGCTCTTTAGAAACTATATCTATCTTGTTCTGGACGATGATGATCTTATCAACGCCGATGATGGATAACGCCATCAAATGCTCTTTCGTCTGTGGTTGTGGGCATCTTTCGTTGGCCGCCACCAAAAGAAGCGCACCCTGCATCATGGCCGCTCCAGAGAGCATCGTGGCCATCAGGGTCTCATGTCCAGGAGCGTCAACGAACGATACCGCCCTCAGGAATTCGGTCTCACCGCCGCAATCTGGGCAGGTTTCGGTCGTTGTGAACTTTGTCGGACTGCACTTCGTGCATTTATAGAAGGCCGTATCTGCATACCCAAGCCTGATCGAAATGCCTCTCTTGATCTCTTCAGAATGACGATCTGTCCATTCACCGCTCAAGGCTTTCGTCAATGTTGTCTTGCCATGGTCGACGTGACCGATCATGCCAATATTGATCTCGGGCTGCTGGGAGACCTTCATTTCTTCTCCTCGACCTTAGGAAGAAGTTCCTCAACGGTCTTTGAGCCTGGTGCGGTTATGATCAGGTTGACCTGTGAGGTATCCGTTGATATTGTGTTCCCTCTGATGAGCTTTCTCCTTCTCATTCCCTCTTCTGGAGCATGGAAACCGGTCCCATTCGAGAGGAGAATGTTCTTTCTTCTAACGCCAGGAAGATCATTCCTCATGGGGAACCCGTCCTTATCACTTCCACCTGAGATCTTGAGCTTATATCCAGGGAGGCTGACGAAGATGCCGTCCACCACGTCCCCGATCTTTTTTCCAATGAGGGAGTTGGCGTGATGGCCCGATACAGTCACTTTGTATGACTTACCGGCCTTAGCATCATTGATGACAGCTTTGAACTCTACCATTTAGACACCTTTTAGGTAACGCCTTAATGTAGCTTAGAATAAATAACTATTGGCGTTTCAGCGGGCCGCAGGGGAACGTCTATTTTTCTTTCCGAAAACAACTGACAAATGGAGAGCGCCTCTCATCTATTTCTTTTTTCGGAGATGATGCGCTAGGACCCATTTCGGCTTCGTCGATGCATGTGATGATATCATCGTTGGATATAGGTGAGGAAATGATCCCAGGTTCCACAGGAACGACCGAAAGAGATGCCGGATGACGCCGACCGC
The DNA here is from genome assembly GCA_963741025.1 of Methanomassiliicoccaceae archaeon. Lineage (GTDB taxonomy): Archaea > Thermoplasmatota > Thermoplasmata > Methanomassiliicoccales > Methanomassiliicoccaceae > CAVUGW01. Next base: position 136,898 of record CAVUGW010000033.1, on the reverse strand, counting down.
CAACATAAGTAACGCGTCGATCGAACGTTCCGACGTCACGGCCCTTGCCGGTCCGCACGGATCGGCAAAGATCGATCGGATGTGACGGGGCCGGTGATCGGCTCGTTGGTGGAGCTGCGGCCAAAGGACGATCATGGAGGTAACCCCTTGACCCTTATAAGTACGGAGTCATAACCAAAGACGGCGATGTCGTGGTCACCATACTTTTGTACCATCTTGCTCATCGCCAAGAACGCCTCGTTCGGCACGATCACGGATACCGGTATCCCCCGGTCGGCCACATCGTTATATTCGTCCACCGCTTCAGGTCTCATCCAGCTGATCTCCGATTCGATGAACTCACATCTCTGGACGAGGTCGTTCTCATCCATCACAGCTATCACACCGATATCCATTCCGTCGTTCTTTATGACCTCGTACTCGGTGTACAAACTGGCATCGTTCCTCAGTATGGCCTCGATCCTTTTCTTTATGAGCATCTCGAGGTCTATCATGACTGGCGCTCATACCTTATGGTATAACAACTTTGCGAACGTGCAACTCAGTTGAACAATTCCTCCCGCCTCATCGTGTTCCATGTCCAGAACTTGCTCTCGACCTCAGAGAACATGAGGTCGCGACGACGCGACCTCACCTCGCTACCGAGCGAGCGTTTCACAGCGGAGAAAACTGCACCCGACCATCCAACGAAGCGAGTACTCGTAGCGAACTTCCCATTTCTCCTGGCCAAGAGAGTTCCGTTCCCTGACGGCGAAAGGTCTGGCGTTCGTATGCCCTCGTGATAGTGTCCTAGCATCGTTGGCGATCTTGATGCCCGCTTCGATACCCTGGTCCCGCAAGAAACGGAAGCTGTCATGCGTGTCGTAATTACCGTCGGCCAATACCCTTGTGATGACGATGTCCTTATCCAGCACCTGCTCGATGAGCTCGCAGAACACGGCGTTGTCGCCTATGGTGTCGTCCGTGACGACCACTGCGAGCACGTCCAACGTCATCACATCGACCGCAACGTGCGCTTTCACAAAGCCCCGACGCTTGTGCCAGTGGTCCCGCATCCATTCTCCTCGAAGCGTGGTCGAGAAGCCCGTGCTATCGATGGCGACGATAGCTCTTCGAGGCGGAACGACCGGTCCCGCCTCTCCCTTCGATAAACGCTTCCAGATCGTCGTATGGTCCGGTGCTTTGATACCGAGCACCGATAGCATTCGGCGCAGGTGCCCCTCCGCCGCTCTCAAGCTGAGGCGAAGCTCGATGATGTACCTCCTGACGAGCTCGAGCATCGCCGGTGGCAGAACGTACGGCCGCCCTCGACGGCGGCCGTTAGCATCGTTCAACGAACGATGCCATAGCATCGCATCGATGCTCGTTCTTTCCCCTCTTCCAACATATCGTTCGTCGTTCTCGTGCCAAAAACTATCTATGTTGGCCTCAGAGGTCACTTTGCCTGGCATCTTTTTTTCACCAAACAGCTCTGTGAGCGCAGAGCTGAAAAAGATCGCCAGGCACTTTTCGCCCCATTAATTCAACTGAGTTGAACGTGCCATCGAAGGAGAACGGCCACCGCCCCATCGCATCCATGTCGAGGTATCCACGATCTGATGCCGATGGAACGGAGAGAAAAGATATTTCAGATCACTCGAACAGTAACATACGCTTGATGAACCTCGATGATCAGATTCCGACCCTGCCACTGGAAAGGGGACCGTCGATTCCAATGTGGGCCGGTCCCAGGTGCGCTGGCCTGGTCCACATCTGTCCGAGGCATCATCTGACCATCGTAAAGGTGATCTTTGGTGGTTGAGGTCATCAACATACTTGTTGTAGAGGACAACAAGGGCGATGTGAGATTGATCTCTCTGATGCTCAAACAGACCGGTGTTCCGGTCCACATCGACGTGGTGGGGAACGGGGAGGAGGCCTTATCTTTCCTGAGAGATAGGTTGGCCGGGTCGTCCCCGAGGATCGACATGCTGATCCTGGACCTGAACATGCCAAGAATGAGCGGAACAGAGTTCCTGGATCATGCCGGAGACCTGCTCCAAGGCATCTATGTTCTGATACTGAGCGGCTCTCCGGGACTTAGCGAGATCGCCAAGGTCCTTCCTCACAGGAAGATGGTCAAGCCTGGGACTAGCGAGGAGATCGATGAAATGGTCGTGGCCCTAAGAGAGCTACTGATAAAAGAGGTCCAAAAGGTCTGATCCACCTTATTAGACATTTGTCCGTTCGCATCAAGGAAAAGTAGATTAGGATTGAGCCCCGGATAATATTTTGGGACCCGAAGAATGAAAGAGATCGTTCTAAATGAGAAGTCAAGGGGTGACCAAGGACGAATGGGCATCGATCATCTTGATGCGTTCGTCCTGGACCTGGATGGTGTGGTCACCAATACCGAAAGGGCACATTTGGCAGCTTGGAAGCAGACCTTCGATGAATACCTTAAGGAAAGGTCCGATCGAACGAAGGAACCTTTCAGACCGTTCGAGCTCACGGATTACCAATTGCATGTAAAAGGGAGATCCAGATATGAGGGCGTCAGGAACTTTCTGAAAGCACGTGACATAGTCGTTCCATATGGAAGTCCGGAAGACCCCCCGGACAGAGAAACAATATATGGTATCGGGAACAGGAAGAACGAGTATTTCCTTCAACGGATCGAAGACATGACGCCGAAGTCTATCCGTCAACGATAGAACTGATCAAAAAGTTGAGAAACAGGGGAGCGCGGATCGGTCTTATTTCGAACAGCCGGAACGCCAGGACCGTCCTGAGGGCCACCGGTCTCAGCGATCTGTTCGATGTCATCGTCGACGGTATAACGGCCGATGAACTGGGACTCCGAGCGGAGCCGGCCACCGACATGTTCCTAGAAGCGGCAAGGGACCTCGGTGATGCACCAGAAAGATGTGGGGTCATCGAGGCGTCGGCCGCTGGGGTCCAGGCCGCAAAAAAGAGCGGTTTTTCGGTCATCATCGGGGTCGATAGACAAGGTGACGGGGATGTCCTGAAAAAAAACGGCGCGGATATGGTCGTAAAGGACCTCTCCGAGATCGTACTTGGAATGACCACAGAGGGTTCTAAAAGGCGGCCGCCCACCTCGGCCCTGGACGACCTCAAACGGATCATAGGCCGCATGCAGGAGGGGGTCCCGGCGGTCTTTCTAGATTATGATGGAACGCTCACCCCGATAGTCGAAGACCCTGCCAAAGCGGTCCTCTCGGAGGACATGCGCAATGTCATTCGAAGCCTATCCAAGTGCTGCCTGGTAGCGATCGTGAGCGGACGCGATGTAGATGATGTTCGAAGGATGGTGAACCTGGACGGACTTGCCTATATTGGAAGCCATGGATACGAGACCATTGGACCGAACGCCTCGTTCCGGGACCAGGGGCATGGTCTCCCGTTCCTGGGTCCTCTCGACGCGGCAGAAAAGGACCTTAAGGAGGTCGTCGGCCAGGTCATGGGTGCCTGGGTCGAGCGAAAACGCTTCGCGATATCGGTCCATTATCGAAAGGTCGATGAAGCCGATGTCCCCCGTTTGGACCGGATCGTCAAGGACGTTGTGAGAAAATATCCGGACCTTGTTCGGAGCGGAGGGAAGAAGGTGTTCGAGCTCCGCCCGAACGTCGATTGGGACAAAGGAAAGGCCATCGAAGAACTGCTCGACAAGTTACACATCAACGGGTCACGGGTGGTCCCGCTCTACATGGGCGATGACCTGACGGACGAAGATGCGTTCAGGGCCATCGACGGTCGGGGCATCACCGTCCTGGTCAGTGACCAAATGCGGGAAACGGCCGCGGACCATATATTAAGGGACGTCGGAGAGGTGGAGATATTTTTGAAAGGTCTCGTCGACCGCTTTGATGGGAAAGTGGCATATGGGGTCTGGAAACTGGTATATGACGGTTATGATAAGGACAATGAAAAGCTCCGTGAGGCCCTTTGTGCGGTCGGGAACGGCTATTTCTTGAGCAGGGGGGCGGCACCAGAATCTAGAGCGGGCGAGTTTCATTATCCAGGAACATATCTGGCGGGCATATACAACCGCTTGGACAGCCGCATCGATGACCAGATCATCGAGAACGAGAGCATGGTAAATGAACCGAACTGGCTACATCTCAGCTTTAGGATCGACGGAGAGGACCTTTTCGATCTCGACAAGGTCGCTCTTCAGGATTATCGCCAAGAGCTCGATATGAGGGCAGGTATCCTGAGCAGGACAGTGGTCTTTTCTCATGGCAAAGGGCGAAGGACCCGACTTAACCAACGCCGGTTCGTGAGCATGAAATCCCCCCACATCGCCGGGCTGGAGACAACGCTTACACCTGAGAACTGGTCCGGGAGCATAAAGGTCGTGTCCGCGATCGATGGAAGGGTGGACAACACCCTGGTCAAGCGATATTCGGAGCTGAACAACCATCATCTTGATCAGATCGGCTCCGGCATCGTGAACGATGAGACCATCTGGTTACAGGTCGAAACGAACCAATCTCATGTTCGTGTGGCGGAAGCGACAAGGACCAGGGTCTTCCATGGACGTGATGCGACAGAAGTAAAGCGTTCTCCGGTCACCGATATCGGTTACATCGGTCAGGAGATGGAGGTCCAAATGATAATGGGTTCTCCGGTCCGGATAGAGAAGATCGTGTCGATCTGCTCATCGAAGGACAGGGGAATATCTGAAAGTCTGGTCGAGGCCCTCGATGAGCTAAAGGAGGTGGACGATTTCGAGGAGCTGTGCCATGAGCATCTTATGTTCTGGGACAACCTTTGGGAGAGATGCCAGCTCATTGTGGACACGACACATGGTTGGATCGTCCAGATACTAAATCTTCATCTGTTCCATCTTCTTCAGACCGTTTCCGTCCACTCCATCGACCTGGACGTGGGGGTCCCTCCTCGCGGGTTGCACGGTGAGGCCTATCGTGGTCTCATAATGTGGGACGAGATCTTCATCTTTCCTTTCTTGACGTTCCGGATACCGGACCTGACCCGATCATTGCTACTATACCGATACAGGCGTTTACAAAGGGCACGCCAGGCCGCCAAACAGGCTGGCCTGAAAGGTGCGATGTTCCCATGGATGAGCGGGAGCGACGGAAGGGAAGAGGCCCAAAGCCTGCATCTCAACCCGATGAGCGGTAGATGGATAACCGATAACACGAGGCTTGAGCAACATATCGACCTGGCTGTCGCGTTCAACGTATGGCAATATTATCAGGTCTCGGGGGACCTTGACTTCATGTCCTATTATGGGGCGGAGATCATCATCGAGATCGCAAGGTACTGGGCCAGCAAAGCCAGGTACAACAGCTCAACTGACAGGTACGAGATCCTCAAGGTGATGGGCCCGGACGAGTTCCATGATAAGTATCCAGGGGCGGAGGAGCCCGGGATCGATAACAATGCATACACGAACGTAATGGTCACCTGGGTGCTCTGCCGTGCGCTGGAGGTCCTCGAGATCATCCCGTCGGAACAGAGGAAGGACCTATGGGACGCCCTATCGCTCAGCGAAGAGGAACTGGACCATTGGAACGAGATAAGCCACAAGATGTTCGTACCTTTTCATGGGGACGGGATCATCAGCCAGTTCCAAGGATACGAACAGCTTGCCGAGCTCGATTGGGAGAGGTACAGAACAAAATACGGGAACATACGGCGCCTGGACAGGATCATGGAAACGGAGGGGGACTCACCGAACAAGTACAAGGTGTCGAAGCAGGCTGACGTGCTGATGCTCTTCTACCTGCTGTCCTCGGACGAACTGAAGCAGCTCTTTGATCGACTTGGATACCAACTGAAAAAAGATTCGATCCCGAGGACGATCGAATATTACGCCGAACGGACCTCCAACGGCTCCACATTGGGCAGTGTTGTCCATGCATGGGTCGTGTCGAGATCGAACCGTGAGATGTCGTGGAACATGTTCATGGAGGCGCTCATGAGCGATGTGACCGACATACAGGGAGGCACCACGAACGAGGGCATACATCTCGGGGCCATGGCCGGGACGGTCGATATCGTCCAGAGATGCTATTCTGGTCTGGAGACCAGGGGAGATGTGCTATGGTTCGATCCGAGCCTGCCACTTGGCCTAGACGGACTTAGGTTCGACATAGAATATCGTCATCATCGAATAAATGTCGATATCGAGAAAAAAAAGCTTCATCTCTCGAGCAGACCTCAAGCGATCGCTCCGATCCTCCATCGGGTTCAAAGGAAACGTCTATACACTTGCACCGGGGAGCGGCCTCAGCTTCGAACTGTAACGATGGGGGGAGGTGAGCTGAACATCATCGTTATCGACCACCAGATATGTGCCGTTCCAGGCATCTTGGTAGGAGATATCGATCTATTTTGATGTTGGATCGAATGGGTGACGAGAGGACAGGGACCGGCCCATTATATTTCCATTTTTAATTATAATATATGGTCATTAAATATCTGTTCATTTGAAGATAGGAACGTTTTTATTAGGTGGCCTTCCATGATAAATCGATACTATTGAAAGGAGCGAGGATGAGATGACCAAGATCGCCATCAACGGCATGGGACGGATCGGAAGGATAATCACCAGGCGATATCTCACAGACCCGCCCGATAATATCGAGCTCGTGGCGGCCAACGACCTATTTTCTCCGGACAATATCGCGTACCTCATACGATATGATTCTGTCCACCGAAGGGCCCCGTTCGATGTGAAGGGAGAGGACGGACGCTTGATATTGGGCTCCAAGGAGATCAAGATGTTCAACGAAAAGGACCCCAGTAAGATCCTTGGGGCGATGAGGGGGTCGATATAGTGCTGGAGTGCACCGGTGTGTTCCGTGACCGCGGTCAGGCGGCGAAACATCTTGAGGCAGGTGCGTCAAAGGTCATCCTCAGCGCTCCCTCCGACAATGCCGATCTCAGCGTGGTAATGGGGGTCAACGAAGAAATGTACGATCCCTCCGTTCATCACGTCGTTTCCGCGACCTCCTGTACGACCAACTCGCTCGCTACGGTGGCAAAGGTCCTTAACGATTCGTTCGGGATCGAACATCTCATGGCAACGACCGTCCATGCATATACGGCCAGCCAGAAGCTCGTGGATTCCCCGGCAAGAAAGCTAAGGAGAGGGAGGGCTGCCTCCGTATCACTTATACCTACTTCGACAGGAGCGGCCAACGCTACCATCAAGACCATCCCAGAGCTCGAAGGGAAGATGCATGCGATGGCCATTCGGGTCCCGATACCGGACGGGGCGATCACCGATGTCACTGCCACCCTCAGCAGGGATGTTACGGCGGAAATGGTGAACGCGGCCCTGAAAGGCGCCTCCGATGGAAAGATGCATGGTATCCTGGACTATTCCGAGGACGAGCTTGTCTCCATGGACATAATCACTGATCCGCATTCTTCGATAGTCGACGCACAATCGACGAAGGTCATAAGGGACAGGGTGGTCAAGGTCCTGGCGTGGTACGACAATGAATACGGGTTCTCGTGCCGGATGCTGGACCTAGCATCTTACATGGCGAACAAGGGCGGATTGAAAGGAACGCCCAAGCTCGAACGACCGATCCAGGCCTGAACGAGGGGATGAAATGACCAGGGAAGTTCAGATCGAGGAGAAAATCACCGAGCCCGCACAGAAGTTCATCCAATGGTTCAAGGACATAAGGATAGAGGACGTTCCCACAGTAGGTGGGAAGAACGCCTCTCTCGGCGAGATGTACCGTGAACTGACCAGCAAGGGGGTTAACATTCCTAACGGGTTCGCCATAACTGCCGAGGGGTATCGCCATCTCATAACCGAGACGGGCATAAAAGGGAAGATGGAAGAGACCTTGGCCGGTGTGGACAAGAAGAACATAGCTGATCTTGCGACCAGAGGGAAAAGGGTAAGGGACCTTTTACTGGGGGCGGGCATCCCCGATGATCTTTGGAAAGAGATCAAGAACGCCTATGACCAGCTATGCGAACAATACGGAGCGGACACCGATGTCGCCGTCAGGTCATCGGCCACGGCGGAGGATTTGCCCACCGCTTCGTTCGCGGGTCAGCAAGAGACCTATCTTAACGTGCGAGGATATCCTTCTCTAAGAGAGGCGTGCAGCAAGTGCTATGCTTCTCTGTTCACCGACCGGGCGATCTCCTACCGTTTGGACCAGGGCTTCGGCCAGTTCGAGGTCGCACTTTCAATAGGGATCATGAAGATGGTGCGTTCCGACCTTGCCTCGAGCGGCGTGATCTTCACCTTGGACACCGAGACCGGGTTTCGGGACGTTGTATTCATAACCGCATCCTATGGCCTTGGTGAGAACATCGTCCAGGGGGCGGTCAATCCGGACGAGTATTATGTTTTCAAACCCACCCTGAAAAAAGGTTACAGGCCCATAATCAGAAAGCAGAGAGGGGAGAAAGAGAAGAAGCTGATCTATGGTCAGGGCGGTTCCAAGGAACTTACCCGCAACGTGGAGGTCCCCACCGAGGACCGCAGACGGTTCTGTTTGACGGATGATGAGGTCCTGAAGCTCTCATCGTATGCGGTGACGATAGAAGATCATTACTCGACCAAACTAGGTCACGATACGCCTCAGGACATTGAATGGGCGAAGGACGGGAACACAGGAGAACTTTTCATCGTCCAATCGAGACCGGAAACGGTGCAGTCCCAAAGGTCAATGGACGTTCTGGAGACCTATGTCCTTGAGAAACGGGGAGAGGTTCTTGTCCAAAGGCAGAAGCGTAGGCTCCAAGATCGCGTCCGGAAGGGCCAGGGTGATCAAGGAGGTCTCCGAACTGCCAACGTTTCCAACCCGGGGAGGTCCTGATATCCAATAACACCACCCCTGATTGGGAGCCGGTCATGAAGATAGCGGCGGCCATCGTCACGAACCTAGGGGGTAGAACGTCCCATGCGGCCATAGTCAGCAGGGAGCTGGGCATACCAGCGGTCGTGGGTACCGATGATGCGACCCAGAAGATTCGGGATGGCACAGAGGTGACCGTTAGCTGTGCTGAAGGAGATGACGGCTTTGTCTATAAGGGGTCCTTGCCGTTCCATGTGGATTCGGACCACGCTCACCGACCTAAAACGTCCAAAGACCGAGATGATGATGAACCTTGGAAATCCGGACGAGGCCTTCTCCCTATCGTTCATCCCTAACGACGGGGTAGGCCTGGCCAGACTGGAGTTCATTATAAGCAGCTACATCCGTGTCCATCCTCTTGCCCTGATACATCCAGAGAAAATAACCGACCCCAAGGAAATTGAACAGATAGATGGCCTCACCTCGGCGTTCGATGATAAGAAAAAATATTTCATAGAAACACTGGCACAGGGAATGGCGACGATAGCTGCCGCCTTCTATCCTAAGGACGTCGTCGTCCGAACGAGCGATTTCAAGACTAACGAATATGCCAGCCTGATAGGCGGCAGATATTTCGAACCTGAAGAGAGCAACCCTATGCTCGGTTTTCGAGGGGCCTCAAGATACTACTCGGACCGTTACAGGGAGGGGTTCGATATGGAATGTGAGGCCATCAAACTGGTCAGGGACGGCATGGGCCTCACGAACCTTGTCCCCATGATACCGTTCTGCAGAAGGGTGGAGGAGGCCCAGAAGGTCGTTCACGAGATGGAGAGGAACGGCCTCAAGAGAGGTGAGAACGGACTTCGTGTGTTCATAATGTGCGAGATACCTAACAACATCTTTCAGATCGATGAGTTCAGCAAGTACTTCGATGGATTTTCCATCGGTTCCAACGACCTGACCCAACTGGTCCTGGGAATTGACCGGGACTCGGAGATCTTGGCCAAGGCGTTCGATGAGCGAGACCCAGGGGTCATGAGGGCAATGTCGCTGGCCGTTCAGGGAGCTAGGAAGAACGGTAGGCACAGCGGAATATGTGGACAGGCACCTAGCGATTATCCTGAGATAGCCGAGTTCCTGGTCCGAGAAGGTATCGACTCGATCTCGGTCAATCCGGACTCCCTGATGGTGACCACGCTCAAGGTGTTAAGGACAGAAGAGGAGCTCGAAAAAAAAAGGTCAGGAGATGAAGGGGGCAGGCCCGGTGGAAGTAAATGATATACACATTGGCCCTCAATCCGGCCATCGATAGGACGTTTGGGTCGATAAGATCGATTTTGAGGAGTCCAATAGGGTAAGGAAAGAGCGACGCTACCCGGGAGGAAAAGGCATCGATGTATCCCGAGTGCTTACCGGGCTTGGTGTCGCCAATATCACATTGGGGTTCATAGGCGGGTTCGCAGGGGACGAGATGGAGTGCAGACTGGCCAGCGAAGGGGTCCATTCCGACTTCGTTCGCATATCCGGAGAGACCAGGACGAACATTATCCTGCACGAGACCAACACCGGGAGACAGACTCCTTCTCACCACCAGCGGACCAAGGTCACCCCTTATGAGCTTGGTTCCCTTTTGAAGAAGATGGACGAACTGAAAGATGCGTCCATCATCGCGATGGGGGGCAGCCTGCCAACTGGCGTGCCGCCCGAAACATATCGCAGAACGATACTCATGTTCAAAAGTAAAGGGGTAAGCACCCTGCTAGATGCTGACGGGGATGCCCTTCGGACAGGGATAGAAGGAGGACCGGACTATATCAAGCCGAACCTGCACGAATTGAGCCAATTGGTCGGAAGGGAGCTTTCAGGCATCGATGACATCACGGAAGCAGCAGAGTGGGTACGGTCCAAAGGTGTCGGAACGGTCCTGGTCTCGATGGGCGCGGACGGGATCCTGCTGGTTGGTGAGAACAAGAGATACTGGGCCGTCCCACCTAAGATCGAGGCGGTTAACACCGTGGGGGTCGGCGATTCTTCAGTGGCCGGTTTCGTTTATGGACTGGCGACCGGGCTCGATCTGAGAAGGATCGTCTCAGGTTCGCTACCGCCGCAGGAACCGCTACGGCGTTGAAGCCAGGTACATCATGCGGGAACAAAGAGGACATCATGGCGATGCTTCCGCAGATAGTGATGAAGGACCTATCAAGGAGTGAAGAAGCATGAACAATGAGGATATCATCGTCCCCCTGGACGTTCCAAAGGGAGCGCGAGAGGGGTTCAGGGAGAACTATTTAGAACTCACCGGCGATAGGGGGAGGCTCGTACTATTTGCTGGGGACCAGAAGGTGGAACATCTGAACGATGATTTCAGCGGTGAAGGGATATCGCCGGAAGATGCGGACCCAAAGCACTTGTTCGATATAGCAGATCGTTCCAAGATCGGTGCCTTTGCGACCCAGTTCGGACTGATCGCGCGCTATGGCATGGACCATCCCAAGATACCTTATGTAGTGAAATTGAACTCCAAGACCGATCTCGTAAAGAGCCTTCAAGCGGAGCCGCTCAGCAAGCAATGGGTCACCGTGGACCAGGTGGCGGCCCTGAAGAACGAGAACGACCTTAAGGTCTTAGGGATCGGCTACACGGTTTATCTAGGAAGCGAGAACGAGACGATCATGCTCCAGGAGGCGGCCCAGATCGTTCATCGTGCCCATCATCATGGGCTTCCGACCATCCTTTGGATGTATCCGAGGGGAAAGGCGGTACCGAACGAAAAGGACCCCCATCTCATCGCTGGAGCGGCAGGCGTAGCTGCTTGCTTGGGTTCGGACTTCGCGAAGGTGAACTATCCCGAAGGTCAAAATGCCAGTGAGCGGTTCAAGGAAGCTGTTCGAGCGGCTGGAAGGACGAAGGTCATATGCTCGGGAGGGGGAAGAATGGAAGTAAGAGACTTTCTGGATAGGCTTCACGATCAGATATATGTGTCTGGGGCTGCAGGTTGCGCTACAGGCCGCAACATACATGAGAAGGGTCTGGAAGATGCTAGACGGTTCTGTGACGCTATCTATGCCATCGTCATGGAGGATATGCCGGTGGATGCGGCCATGAGAAATTACTGGGGGGACCCGGGGGCATGACGAAGGTCGTACTTCTCCGGCATGGCCAGAGCCTGTGGAACAAGGAGGGAAGGTTCACTGGATGGATCGATGTGGACCTTTCCCCGGAGGGGCGTCAAGAGGCCAAAGAAGCAGGGCAGAGGCTCAAAGAAGAGGGCATACTGTTCGACAACGTTTTTACATCGGTCCTCAAAAGGGCCATAAGGACCACATGGATCGCCATGGATGAGATGGACCTTATGTGGGTCCCCATGCAGCGTTCCTGGAGACTCAATGAGAGGCACTATGGCGCCCTTCAAGGTCTCAGCAAGGAAGAGATGACAAAGTTGCATGGGGCGGACCAGGTCCACATCTGGAGAAGGTCCTACAACGTTCGCCCGCCTCCACTGGACATTGATGATGTCCGTCATCCTCGTTTCGATCCTCGTTACAGATGCCTAGAGCCAAAGGACCTTCCATCGACGGAAGCCTTACAGGACACCCTTAACAGGACCCTGCCATATTGGGAGAGGGAGATATTCCCCCAGGTGAAGGCAGGAAAGAACGTGCTGGTCTCGGCCCATGGGAACAGCCTGCGTGCGTTGATCAAACATCTCAGATAAGATCTCGGACGAGGATATTTCAGGATTGAACATCCCGACCGGAATACCTCTGGTGTACGATTTTGAGGGCGGAACGGTCGTCGACCGGCACTATCTGGCATCGAAAGAGGAGCTGGCCAAGGCGACCGAGCGGGCATCGAAGGTTCGTTAGATGACCTTCGTTCCCTGACCTTCAAAGCTGGAGATCAACGGCCCCAGGACCGCGTTCTGGGCCTATCTTTCGGGTAATGGAACAGAAAACCCACGAACAAGTTCATGGGAGGGTCAATTTTTCATTAACCTCTCGAGAGACCTTATTTTGTTCGCTGCCATCCGGTCCTCTGGTCTCGTCCGCAGGATCCTCCGCATATTCTTCCCTGGCGAGCCTCCATTGCCCTTTGGCCTCCCAGATCTCACCACATCTTCTAAGGACCTCGATGTCGTCGGGTACCAGGGCTAGCGCCTTCTCGTACTCATCGATCGCTCCCTCGAGGTCCCCTTCGGCATCCAGCGCTTTGGCGGCAATGATCCTGCGGTCACGCGCCTCGCTGACATCAGGTATATCTAGATGACCCCTCTTGACCATCTCGCATATGTGTTCAAGAGTGTAAAGGTCGATGCCTATCTCGTCCTCGACCTCACGACATAGCTCTATGAAATCGAAGTACTGATCTATCATATAGCCAGAATACGACATCCCCAGCAGATTGAACCTGTCTCGGACCACCTCGAAAAAGATGGGCCAAGCATCAGGCTCTTGGAAATGCCAAAAGCAGCTCAGCACGAAGGGTACACGTCCATTATCCAGCCTACTTCTCGAGATGTTCTCACGACGCGTCCACGCTTCGATATAGCCTTCGAGCTCGAGCATGTCGGATTTTGCTTCCTCGAGGTCCTGAGGTGGTCTGATCGTTCTTCTCAGGATGTTCTCCACAGACCCAAGATCCATCATTTCCGATACGAGGACCTCAAGCTGGGTCGTTCCCCCCTTTTCGGCAAGGACCCCCTTCCAAACTTCCTCCTGTGACATGGTCCTGAACCAATATCTGAGATCGGCGAGGTGCTTGTTACCATTTACGAAATCCCCGGTCCTCTGGCCCATATCCTCGATCTGCTCCGCCCTGATATTATCCTGGTCGAGAAAGATCTCAGATCTTTCTTTATCCTCCAGGAACGTATAATAGGCGCGACGGAACCATTGGGCCTTTTCCTGCTCTAATGTTCTGGCCAGATCTATCCCCGGTGAACTTGATCAGATCACGATATATTAACTTAGCGAGCTGGGGATTCCCTTGCGATCGCTGGCACGCGACCAACTAGTGGCTAACTTTGCAGAAAGGGACGTTCAGAACGACCGGAACTTACGCTTCTGGACGGTGGACCACTTCGTGCATCCTCGGATGCGACGCAAGCCGACCGGATGAAGCAAGAAGTTCCACCCGAAATGGCGAGATAGCTCACGGAAGCATGGCAGGCCCGCCATGGTGCTCGCTGGCGGCCATGAAGACCTACGGTAGTTCGGTCCTGCCGTCCATCCAGTGATCTACGTTCTTTCCTCGATCGATATGTATGGCCTGTCGATGTCCCCTACATAGGTGCATGATGGTCGATATAGAATGGGTTTCATTGGTGCGATGGGGTACTTTTGTTCCAGTATGTGGGCTGCCCATCCGGACGATCGGGCCATCGCAAATACGGGGGGATAGAGTATCAAGATGGATCCCCATCGCATGGTATATCGAGGCGCTATAAAGGTCAACATTGGGATATATGTCCCTCCGCTTGTTCTTCTTGAAGTACTTCTGGGTCGCCTCTGCCATCTTGTCAGTGAGAGCCACCCAACGATATTCTGGATGGTCCTTGAGAAGCTCTTTTGCCATGTTCTGGAGTATGACCGCCCTGGGATCTATGGTCTTGTATACGGCGTGACCCATTCCCGAGACGCGCTTCCCGTTCTTGAACTGTTCCAAGACCCAGCTCTCGACCTTTTCGATATCGTTCGTGTCGATCAGGTTCCTCATGACCTGAGCGTTCGCCCCCCCATGCAAGGGGCCCGAGAGCGCCCCTATCCCTGCGGAGATCGATGTGAAGAGGTCGGCTCCGGTGGACGCGACCACTCTTGTTGCGAAAGTGGACGCATTGAAGGAGTGCTCCGCATGGAGGACCAGCGCGACATCGAGGAAACGGGCTATCGAAGGGTCCGGTTCTATATCGTCTATCATGTAGAGGAAGTTAGCTGCGAGCGAAAGGTCCTCCCGCGGAACGACTGGCTTGTTGCCGCTCTTGATCCTCTTCCACGCAGCGACAAGGGTCGGCATGGACGATATCACCTTAATGGCCTTCCTGATGTTGGCCGCTTCCGATTCGTCATCGACATCTGGACAATATCCGGACAGTAGAGCGACGCCCGCCTGGATCACGCTCATTGGCGGTGTGTCCTTGGGCATGTTGGTGAGCGCCTTGATTATCCCTCTCGGGACCTCCCTCTGAGCGGCCATTTGCCCTGAGAGGTCCTTGAGCTGTTCGGACGTCGGCAAGCTTCCATAAAGAAGAAGGTATGTGACCTCCTCAAAGTTCGAGCGGGTCGCCAGTTCCTCGATGCTGTACCCTCGGTACAGCAATCTTCCCGCGTTTCCGTCCACTAGGCTGATCCTAGTGGTCGCCGCGCGGACCGCCCGCAGACCAGTATCTTCGTAGCTCACCATCGAGACCTTATCTATCTTCTATTATTTTTTTTAGACCATAACCTGGTCCGTCCTGCGGAAAGAGAAAGGTACCTTCCCGAACCGATCGACCGACGATCTTACCGTGACGATCATGCATGTCCCAGGGCTAAGATGGGTCGGTTATGAGATCTGTTGACGCCCCTTTTTCGTGATGACCCCCTGATCAAGTGAACGTTTCGGGATGACGAAAAATATTTTTCAGTCACATTCCAAGGTCTCAATGGAACGTTTCCGATCGCTCTGTGCGGGGATGGTGTATCTTACCAGCGACCGCCCTTCTGGCCCTGTTGATCAGGACCTGCGCCCTTTCCGTGGTGCATTCTAATCTGAGGCGTATCTTATCTATCGATGCCTCGGCAAGGTCTTCGAGAGTGGCGATATTGATAGCTCTAAGCCTCTCGATGGTCTTGTTATGCACCCCCAGAAGCCGCGCATGCTCCTCTATAGGTCTGGTCATGTTGCTTCCACCTCCATTGATGGGCTGACCACAGATTGATGGGTAAAATAACTTACGAACCCGTGCTGGAAAATGAAAAAATGGTTTGTTCGCTGGTGTTTATCACCAACGCTACCGCCATCTTGCCGAAGTGTTCACCATTCGAAATGCTGCGTCCCTTCCCATGAAGCGAGCGCCTTTCGTAGCGGAAGTGGAACCAACAAAAGGATATTAGAAGAGGGGGGGCGATCAATGGTTCTGATCATAACCTAAGATGTTGCTAAGAGACCGCATCGGGGTGGCGGACACCTTAGGAGCGTTCATCCATGGAAGGGGTCGAACCTCGATCGCTCAGAGGATGATCTTTCTGAACGGACTTGGGTACGACGCCGATCGCTGATGGTCCAAGAGGTACGAACAAAAGGGTATATCCGCGACCTTTGCATTTCCCTAGCTGGTAATCATGAGATGCAAATGCCCTAAATGTGGCGAGGTCTTCAAGATCCCCTGGGGACCCAGTCTGGTCCACGCAGGTCCTTACAAACTAATAAAATGTCAAGCTTGCGGGAAAAGGAGCTTCATGGCCACCAACGTCAAGGAAGATGTCACATGGCCAAAGGAAGAAGGGCCCAAGACGGGCGATCACGGGAGCCCCACCGAGCAAGAGGCCATGGAGAAGCGCCTGGAGAGTTCTAAGTACGAATGAACGCTCCGTCGATGATGATTCGGGAACGAGAGTAAATTTTCTCCCTCCATCTAGATTTCCTTATCCCGATCCATAGGAATATGCCTGTCAGCGCTAACAGGACGGCCCAATCGATTATCAATAACTGGTTCATCACCTCTAGAAACCCTCCAAGGTTCTGGGCCAGCTGGGCGGCATATGTGGTAGGAGAAAGATATGCCAGATATCTGAACGGCAACGGGATCAGGTTTATTGTGTAATAAACAGGGGCCAATGTTGAGAACAAGGTCGTCAGCAGCCTCGTGAACGCAAAGCTCTGGACGATATCGGAGGATAAGGTGGCCAGGGCGAACCCGAGGGATACCGACATGAGGAACATCAATAATAGGACGACGACTATTCCTATGGCCGGCAATACTTGTATCGGGATGTAAAGATAGAAAAGGACGACCAGGATCAACGATCGCTGGGGATGAGTATATCAGCTCCGAGATCGCCATCCCTGTCACATAGATCCACGCAGGGGTCGGAGACCCGACCACCATGTCCTGAAGCTTGAAATCGTTCTTGAGGTGGGACAGGTCCGATTGAAGCGATGTCCCACTGGAGAACATCGTCATGATAAGACCTCCGATGATCCCGACCCCCAGCAGAGTTCCCTTGCTGACGAAGAAGATCAAGAATACGAAAAAGGATAACGGTGACAGGACGGTGTTCAATAGAACGACCGGATAGTTCTGCATCTCATAGATGGAGTTCACCAAGATCGATGCGAGCAGCTGGTTCCCGGTCCTTGTCATCGTTCATTCCTCTGTTTGTCCCGTCATCGTGTCCGTTGACAGAACGTATGAAAAGATATCGTCCAGAGATACTGGATTGATGGAGAACCTGGCCTTTCTTTGTATCAGTTGCTCGGAGATGTCCCTGGCCTCTTTCTCCGTGGTCATTATCTGTGTCTCCCCGTCGCGGGATACAAGCCTCTCGCCCTCGACCACTGGGATGTCGACCGAGGAGGGTATTCGCACACTGTACTGGTGTTTCAATCTCCCCCTAAGATCGTCCATGGTCCCTATCGCAAGCAATCTTCCGTCGTTCAGGATCCCGACGCGGTCGGCGACCTGTTCAGCCTCTTCAAGATAATGTGTCGTCAAGAATACGAAATGCTCGCGTCCAAGATCGATGAGAAGATCCCATAGCTCTCGCCTTGATATTGGGTCGAGGCCGGTGCTTGGTTCGTCCAGGAATATGTACTCGGAACCGGACGCTATCACCATGGCGACAAGGACCTTTCTCCTCATCCCACCGGACAATAAACGATTAAGACGATCCTCCTGCTCACCTAGACCGACCTGAGCAAGAGATTCATGGGCGATCCGCCGGGACTCACGATAGCTCATCCCTCTCCAGAGCAGATAGGCCGACACCTCCTGCATCGGCGTCATCCATGGTACCGTTCTTCCCTCCTGAGGGACCACTGCCATCTTCTCCCTCAATCGCCTTGCGTCCTTCATTACGTCCAGACCATCTATCATCGCAGTACCGGAACTTGGCTCCAGCAGGGTCGACATTATCCTCGCAAGCGTGGTCTTTCCCGCCCCGTTCCTTCCAATGAGCGAGAATATGCCCTTAGCGGGTATGGAAAGGTCGATAGACCTCAGCGCCGTCTTTCTATTGTCATAGACCTTACTGATCCCTTCACAGGTTATCGTCCCGTCGGTCGCCATGTTCCTCGTTCCTTATCGATCAAAGAGGTCCATCATCTATTCTACAGTTTCATCTCTTTTCTCTGGTCGGACATCGGACCCTGACGGCCACACCATCCTGCGATCCTATCAGGCCGATCATGGGGTCCCCTCGGTCCATCGTGCCTTGGAGCAGGTGCTTTCCACGATAATTAGAGGATCATAAAGACCTTTCCATAATATGAATTATCTTCGGACCGATCCTGGTATTTACTCCCCATGTCCATGCGGGTCCGATATGAGCCTGTTCAAGCACATTCTGATACCTACTGATGGCAGTGAGAACACCGAGGAGGCGATACATCGCGGCCTGCAATTGGCCAAGTTCATGGGCGCTGATGTCACCGCGATAAGCATCGTTGATGCCGCCTCTTTTGCCAGCACCTCACAAGGGTATGCCATACCCGACCTGTACGCATATTTGGAGCAACAGGCCAAGGAGGCCGTCGACCATGTCAGGCTAGAGGGCGAGAGATCGGGCGTGAAGGTGAGCACCGTCGTCAAAAGGGGGTCCCCGGCGATGGACATCGTTGAAGCCGCCAAGGATTTTGACCTGATAGTCATAGGCACCCTAGGGCGAACAGGACTGGCGCATCTGATCATGGGGAGCGTTGCAGAGAGGGTCGTCCGGTTCGCACCTTGCCCTGTGCTCGTTGTCAGGAGCACCACGGAAGAGCGGATCGCTTAGACCTCCGAAGGCTCGGGTCACTTGCCCAGGGTCACGCGGGTCACATTGAACATATCGCTGGCCGATGCGGGGGCCCTGGGCAGATCTAACGTACATATCAAGATATGCGGCGTTCCTTTGTTGTAATAGATCGCTGATGTCACATCGGTTCGAAGATATCAGGACCAGGATCAGGAAGGGGGAAGCTCATGTCCTGACGGCAAACGAGATCAACGAGTGCATAGAGAACGGAGATATTGCCACCGTCAGGAACGTCGATGTCGTGACCGCCGGAACGCGCGGGGTCATGAGCGGTACATATGCGGTCCTCTCCATCCCGATCACGCAAGCTAAAGGTCCAGACCATCCAGAAAAGGTGTATCTCAATGGTGTACCGGGACATATCCTACATTCCATGAACGATCGTTCCAGGAATATGGACATCATGGTGTTCGGGGGGGCCGTCTCGAAATACGATCCAAGGTCAGGCGGGGGCCATCTTTTTCGTGAGATCGTCCGACGAAAAAAGATCTCGGTCGAGATAACGACGGAAAGAGGGGGGACCATCAGAACAGACACCACGCTGGCCGGGATGACCTCCGCCAGATTGACCGCTATTAGGAGCGCGGTCCGTTCGCACCGTGCGGTGGTCAACCTGAGCGAATTACCGATAAGGACCGAATTTCATGCTTTGGAGCTTGGTCCGAACGGGACCGAGCTCACCTTCTCTGGCTGTGGGCACATGAACCCTATTCAGAACGATCCAGAGCTTAGGGCCATCGGGACCGGGACGAAGATATTGATGAACGGTGGGGAGGGGTCGATCACGGCCGGCGGGCCCTCGGTCGACGGCCCCGACCTCACGATGACGGCCGATATGAAGGGAATGAGACGTGAGTACGTTGGCGGGTTCATGACCTCCGCAGGTCCTGAATGCACATTGTCCTGGGCAGTGCCGATACCCATCTTGAACGAGGAGATGAGACGAAGTATAGGAAGGCCTGACAGGGAGATACCTTTGCCAGTGATCGATGTGGCCGATATGGATCTGGTCGGGACCTCCGACTACGGAGAGGTATGGGACGACGTGAGCGTCACCGTACGTGTACATCCAGAAAGCTGTGAGGCCTGCGAAAAATGCGATGCGGAACAGGCCTGCCCGACCGAGGCCATCAATTTCAAGAAGGGGGTACCTGCGATAGACCGTTCCAAGTGCTTTAACTGCGGACTATGCTCGACGAGATGCAGAGATAATGTCTTCGAGGCTGACCTGGGAAAGGTGAACTTCAAGTTCGGGGGTAGGAAGATGACCGTTCCTGTCGTATGTCGGCAATCGGACAAGGCCCGGGCCATCAAGCTTGCAAAGGAGCTTAAAGAGCGCATACTAGAAGGGTCCTTTGACATCACCCCTATGATCGAAGCGGTCCCGAGACTATCGGCGCGTTAGCTTTCATCACCGCTCAGAGTATCGGACAAGATGTGAACTGCCCGGCCCTATAGGGCGGAGCTTCCTGCTTCATCCAGCTGACTTGCATAACATATGTGGATGCACGTAGAGGTCGGCCGTCCACAAGCCTAGGTCACGGTCGTTCCGATCCGACGTTCGTTCTCTTTGTTCGGATAGGGACGGAACATGTGGCCCAGCACCGTTTCATCTTACGTTCCGAGCGATCTTGCATATGAACGTCTTTCAGTGAGTAGAGCGAAAGTGCACATCCGCTCGTTCGTTATGGCATGGTCCTCCTATTGCTCGCTCTCATCCCCCAGCTTTCGCAGGGGGACCTCCCGCTCGCAATAGTTAAAGATCAATGGACCTTGCATTTCCCCATGAACCGGTCCCTGATCTTCTTCGGGAGTAAGCTCGATTATCGGGGAGCCAGCATTTCCTGGTTCCACCTTGACCACAAGAACGCCACTCTTCATGGCATCCATTTCGGACGCGAGGTCGCTCTCGTTGTCGACCTCCCGAACATCAGCGATCCCAGCAGCCTTAACCATCTTGGTGAGATCGGTCCGGGCGCATATCGGTGTTGGCTGAGATCCGGTTGACCCATAGACACCATTGTCCAGTATTATCAAGAGATAGTTCTCAGGGGCATGACAAGCTATTGTGGACAGCGAACCCAGGTTCATGAGCATCGACCCGTCCCCGTCCAACGCCAGGACACGTCTGTTCCTCTGGGATAACGCGAGCCCCAGACCTATCGATGATGCCATTCCCATGGACCCCAGCATGTAGAAGTTCTCTGGTCGGTCCTTCACCGAGAATAGCTCGCGCGAGGGATATCCAAGATTGCAAACCATGAGGGCATCGCCCGCCGCATTGGCGATCGTACGTATCGCTTCGATCCGCCTCATATCATCGCCAAAAGGAAGGTTTCAGTAATACCGCGACCGGCCTTCGGTCCCGCAGTGCGTGTTCCCATGCCACCCTGAGGTCGTTCTTTGCGCTCTGAGGTGTCGGAACGAAGATCTCTATGTCCATCGCGCGAAGTAATGGTTCGGTCAATCTGCCCATGGGTACCTGCCCTATCATCTGCTCACCTTCGACCCCCCTGTGCGAGGCGATGACCAGCAACGGTATCCCGTATAATATGTCCAGTGAGGCCAGTGCATTGATCATGTTCCCAAGTCCTGAGTTCTGCATGATCAAGGCGGGGCTCATGCCGCCTAGATATGCACCCGCGCATATTCCCACCCCTTCTTCCTCACGGGTCACGGGAATGTGCATGATCCTCTTGTCCTTGGAAACGTTCTCAAGGAGCTCTTTCAGACTGATGCAAGGTACGCTCGTCAGAAGATCAATACCGCACGCGATCAAAGCCTCATGAAGTTCAGAATCGCCATGGCTCATTTGCTCGAACACCAGACCTTGAGGTCTATCCCCTCTATTCTAAGCTTGTTCCCTTCGATGGCGACCACAATACCAGAATGCACCTTTCCCATCATGCAATGGTGGGGGAGGAACTTTACCGTCTGGCATACCTTTGGCATCTTGCCCTTTCCGAGCTGCCCCTCGAAGGCGGCCACCATGCAGATCCCGATGTCGATAGGTTCGAAGGCAGCATCCCCTATCAGGTTCTGAGGGCCAATGATATGTACGGTCAATATTCCGTTCGATACATTGAGCACCCGGGCGAAGTGGGTTATAGGGCAACCCAGAGGCCGGTAACGAATGATATCGTCCTTGGAGAGACGGACGCCATGATCGAACGGGTACAGGTCCTCCCTGCACGACCTCTCCCCTTTCAATGGCAGGAGGGTAAGGTCCGCCTCCTCTCCGTCGATTATCCCTATTATCTTCTCTTCATCGTGTCTCTCGAGGAGGACCTTTTCGATCCTTGAACGATATGGGGCATATCGCTCCTGAAAAACTGTAAGGACATAGCTCGAGCTTATTCCCCTTCAGCAACGCTTCACCCAGGTCCGAGCAGGTGCGGAAACCGCACTTACCGCAGTTGAACCCCGGAAGTAGATCGCCAATGTTCTCCACGATCATTCCCCTTGATACTCGGTGAACCCGTTGGTCCTTCGCAAAATCCCTCTATGATGTTCCTTTCCGGTGCGTGTCTCACCAGCGCAGAGGGTACATATGGAGAACGGAGGATTGTTCCTTAGGACCATCTCTTCCTTGACTTCCCCCGATCCAAGGACCAGCTCAACAAGTTCCGCGGAGCCTTTTCCGGTAAGTCCATTGGCCTCGATGGCCCGACATTTATCGTTCGCTTGCAGGACGCGCTCTCGAAAAACCTCTCTTTCGGCCTGTGAGACCATGTCCCCTTTTGTCATCATGACAACGTCCGCGGAGGTGAGCAAAGGACCGACCTTCATCGGCACGTTCGGTCCGGAGGTCACATCGATGACACATACAGCAATGCTCGAATCGGTATAGGGTGCGCATCTCAGGCACAGACCGGCGGTCTCGTTCAGCAGGAGGTCCGCACCCTTTTCCTTGGCCCATTCGATCATCTCCTCTATGTTGTAAATGGCGAAATGATCTGGGCACATGTCCTTTGACAAGGCTATCCTGACCGGGACCCCCAGGCGAAGGAACCGGCGGTCGTCCTCCGTCCAAAGGCAATCTATCTTGACGATGGCCGGGCTCATACCCTTATCCATTATCGCCCGGGCGAAGGATAGAAGGACCGAAGTCTTTCCAGAGCCGGGAGTACCTGCGAACACCACATATTTCAATGCAGTACCTCCACCGATCTGCCGTTGCGGATATCTTCGCGCATGGATAGAAGCATGTTGTCCATCTCTGCGAGCTTGGAGCACATCGACCTCTCGTTCTCGGAACGCTCGATGATCTGGGACATGCCCCCTTTCTTCATCACGACACGTCTCAATGTCAATAGGGCCAGGACCGGGTCATGGGTCACCACGATCACGATCTTTCCCTCGCCAGACAATAATCGGAGAGCTTCCTGTTTCCTTATACCAGCGTTCTCGATCTCATCGATGAGAACGATCGGGGAATCGCTTATGAGGGCGATATCGGCCGTCATGAGCGCCCTGGACTGTCCACCGCTCAACGCGGTCAGATGATCGTCCTCCAGGAGAGGTTCTCCACAGAGCGTGTTCGCTAGAGCTATCGTCTCATCGGAGAGGTCTTCGGACCTCCCGCGGCTCTTGGCGTGCATCTTGAGGAACTCTCCGACCAGCATGTCCGCGAGAAAATGCATGTTCTGGGACAATTGTGCTACCGGTTTCCTCCTGGGGTCGTTCCTCATGGACTCTTTCGGGAACGGCGTCGTTGATCAAGATCGAGCGCCTGCTGGGTGTGTCCGCCTGCGACAACTGCTCGATATCGCTTATCAACTGTCGATTTTCCAGAGCCTGTCGGGCCCACTATCCCTATGATCTCACCTCCCTTGACGTCGACCCTCTCCACCTTTTCCCCTTTACCGTCCTTATCGACGCCACCGATGATACTGAGCTTGACCATTGGCATCATTCTTTCACCGCCCCTTGATCTTTTCATTTATACTTTTGGCAATGGACGTCAGGTCCTTTTCGTCCTTATCGACCTTGATGTCACTGCCCAACTGGACCAATGTTGTATCGGCCTTTAGCCGTTCCACACCACCACCCGTTATGTTCAGAAGGATCGTGTCATTTGGTGATATGTTCTTATCAGAGATCGAACGCACCAATGCGGCCACAGCGACCGCGGCAGCTGACATGATGTCGATCCCTTCCGTCACTTCAAAAAGACGCTTCGCATCCTCGGCCTCTTTGTTGGTCATGCCCAGGACCTCCCCGCCAGTGGCCTTTATGGCATCGTTGACCCCACCAGGTACCAGATACGGTGGGTTTCGATTGAACAGAACATCATCGTACATGCCATTTGGGCATGTTTTATCGTACGTCCCACCGTTCGCTGCCGAATATATCGGAGCGCATGGAAGGTTCTGCGCAAGATGCAATCTCGGTAGGAGGTCCCCATAGCGGCCGTCCTCTATCAGGCGCAAGGACGCTTCCCAGGCGGCTATCCCGCCGGTGCCGCTGCCGATCGCCTGGAAATAATGATCGGGAAGTTTACCGATCTGCAGGACGGATTCCAGGACCACCGTGCCCATCCCATCCCTGCGAGCTATGTTCCTGGCCCCTCCCTCCGGTGTGAACCCTGGAAGGGACGAGATCCTTTCTGCCAGAGCGATCGAGTCATAATAGTCCCCGTCCACCGAGATCAGGAACATCGAACCCGTCACATCGAACGGTTCAGGCAGCCAGATCCTCCCTAGGTCCGCTGACGGGACCAGGACCACCAGTGGATATTTCGTCAAAGAAGATGCATATGCGAACGCCCTAGCGGTATTTCCAGCGGATGCGACGACCAGGGTCTTCTGTCCCCCCCGGTCAAGGAGCCTGCGTACCGTCGGAAATGCTTCCAGCTCCTTGAAGCTGCAGGTCCTGAGCTCCGCGTTCTTTTCTGGCCAATAACCATTGAAAGCGATGTACAGCGAGCCCGCCCCCAGTTGGTTCGCGAGCCCTTTGCTCTTGTAACAGATCGTCCCTCCGCGAAACTGTTCCAAAGGCCCTCCGACCGGAAGCCATTCCAAGAACTTCCACATCCCTGGAAGATCTTCCACCTTCAATTTCCTTGTCCTATACACTGTTCTGAGAAGACCTTTATCGGCATGGCAACTGAGAGCCTGCTCCTCGCATGATGAGCGACAGCTCGCGCATCTCAGTTCGTAACATCCCATTATTTTTCTCAACCAATGTCAAGTCATAAATGCTTTTCCTTTTTGTACTAAAAATTGCCCTAAAGTGGAAAAGATGAGCGAATAACTACACAAATAGGGAGAGCGAAGAAATACCCAGGGAACGAAGGATTATGATATGGTCCGACCTTTTGGTCATGATGCCCATCATCAGAGTTTCGGATCAGCAGCTACGCCGCCAGCTCTCGTGGCTGAAGGAATCCTGGCTCTGGTTGCTCCGCACCAAGGTGCTCAGCGATCCGGACCTTAGTCTACCTAGGCCCACCGCCCTCGATGTGGGTTGCGGGCCAGGGATGGTGATGGAGGCACTGGCCCCATTTATGAACGTTAAGGGCGTGGACATCGATTGCAGGAACATGTCGATGAGTGCAAGAACAGGGGACTTGATGCCCTGGTCACGGACGCTTCTCATCTACCCTATGAAGATGGTTCGTTCGATATGGTGTACTGCTCGTTCCTTTTGCTCTGGGTCAAGGACCCTCTCAAGGTCCTCAAGGAGATGAAACGGGTGTCCAGGGGATGGGTCGTATGTCTTGCGGAACCCGACTATGGAGGAAGGATAAGTTATCCAGCCGATATCGCCTACCTTGACGATCTGGTCATAGAGGGCATGAAGAAGAGCGGGGCAGACCCTCACATCGGAAGGAAGCTTCCATCCATGTTCGCGAAATGTGATCTTAGGGCGGACATAGGTGTCTATCCAAGTGAATGGAACATAGACCACATGCGTAGAGAGGGAGAGGACGAGTGGAGGACAATAGAGACCGCCACAATGCTTGATATGAAGGACGAACGATGGCTCAAGGCCAGGACCACTTGGGTCGCTGCCCTGAAAGAAGGTTCTTTGTTCCAGTTCAATCCGGTGTTCTACGCGATCGCTAAGAAGGAGGGATCACATAGAGAGAAATGATCAGATGTCAAGACCGAAGGCCGAGGCGAACTCCTCCATCCTCCTGAACTCCACCAGAAAGGCCTCTCCCTGCTTTGTGATCGAATAGGTCTGTCTTTCGCCATCATCATTTCGTTGAATGAGGCTGCATTGCTCCAGCTGTGTCAGATATTTGCTCAGACGGTCGTGCGAAAGATTGGCCTTGTACAGGACATGGGTCACTTTGGCCTGTCCGCTCTCCTGGATCGCCCTGAGGATATCTGCGAAGATCCGCCCCTTGGACCGATATCTCTGACCTGGCTCGCTCACTCTGGCCCCCTCAGTCGATAAAGGATCATCAATAATGAGGCGAACGCCACAAATTGAAGGACCGAACCCAGCACGAAGGTCCATTCATTGGCGTCACTGAACATGAAGAGAACATGACCAAATAATAGGACCGCGAACCCGAACGTCACGACCTCCGCGTTCTTCGTCCTACGTACGGAAAGATGGGCAAGTTGAGCGATCAGGACGATCAATAGCAGAACCACGATCACAAGCTCAAGGGTGGGGCTGACGAGCAACAATGTGGGCGCGGCGGCCGCGGCGAGCATCGTGCCTTGTTCTCCCAGTTTTCTAGAGTAAATATATACCAGTATTCCAAAGGCGGCTATGCTCAATATGTAATACGACCAGAACCCGAGGTTCAGAAACGTTGACCAGGGCCCCGTGCTCCGCATATCCGACCCCATATGCCCAGGCCATCGCAAGAGCTAGCCCCTTTATGAAGAAGCCCATCGATAAAAGTACGAACGCGATCGAGAGCGCCTTAAAGGTCCGGTCCCTGATAAGGGCGAAACCCCGATAGGCGAACAATCCTACCGCCAGGGCGACGAAAGCGGTGATCAGCTGGATCATCACATCATATGGAAGGAACCATCTCGGTGGTATCATGCAAGTATCCTGTGGTCGACGTGGGCTAAGGCGTTCTATTTTATGAACGATTCGTACAGATGACCCGTTCTTAAGCAGGATATACCTCTTTGGAGGTTTCCTGTTCAAGGTGAAAAGGATGAAAACCTCCATAAAGCTCGTTTCGATCGTCGGCATTGCCGCCGTCCTCCTCGTCGCTGGACTGGCGCTGGCGATGGACACGCCCAACGCACAGGTCAGCGATCAGACACCCCAGGTGGGTATACAGGACCAGATAGCTGCTCCGACACAAGCGAACGTGACCACAGATAACACGAACCATATCTTCACGATCACGGTTGACGCGAGAGTGGACGGCAGACGGGTCCCCATGGCCGATGCCCTGGTATTGGTATACTCGGTCAACGTCACCACCTCTGGGAACACCACGACCGTAGTGCTGGAGAAGGTCGCCGAACAGAGGACCGATGCCAACGGAGTGGTGGTCTTCGATCTGTCCGGGGGAAAATATCTCGTGATAGCGAATTACCACGGGCTCAACGGATTCGGTAAGATCGACCTGACCGACGACATGAGCCGGGAAGTGATGCTTCACAACTGGGATGGGGAGTTCCTGAACGGACTTGAAGGCTCTAAGATGGTCGCTATCACGATGGAGAAGTGAGCCTCGGACCAAACATCTTCCTTTTTTGTTCTGAACGTATCTTTCGAGGTCGCCGACCCGAAAGCATGGTCGTTAGGGGGGATCATCCCGATGGGACCCTTTTACGAACATAGTTCGATATGAAGAACAATATCATGAGCAGAACCGCCAATCCGATCAATACCGCACCAAAGTACAAGAGCCAGGTTGGGGCATTGGCCTTTCCTGTGATCAGTATTATCAAAAGCCCGATCGCGGATGCGACGAACTCGCCGAACCCGAGGGCGAAAGAGTACAATCCCATAGTGGCACCATATGATCGTGAATCGGCAGAATCGGCCATCAAGGCCAACGCAGATGGCACGAACGCTCCCACCCCCAGACCCATCAGTCCAAGGACGACCACGCCCAGGATGTCAACATGCTTTACTGCGCCCCCCTGTATGCTGATCAGGTTCGGGTAAAAGAGAGTATCATGAGGATCACCCCCAACATGCTGAACACGCTATATGCCATGACCGGCACGCGTCCCACCCTGTCGGATACTTTCCCCCAGAACGGTTGAAGAAGGCCGAGCACGACACCGGCTCCGGCGAAGGCTATCCCTATGGTCGTTCCCTTGACATGCTGTCCGAGCAGTATTATCGGCAGATAGGTGAGCGCGATCCCAAGCAGCGTTGCGACGATCAGCCAGATCGGGAACATCAACCTCACCTCACGAACCTTGAAGACCTTCTTTAGGTCACCGAACCCGACCATCCTTTCGGTCTCCTTTTGAGCGGTCTCATGCCTTACGAAGATGAACAACATCAAAGCCGAGGAGGCGAGCACACAAGCGATCAATATGAAGGCTATCCTGATATCGACCGAATCCACTAGATCCCTCCTACGACCGCACCCATTATGTAACCGAGGAGGGTGGAGTAATCGAACCAGCCCATCTGTCTGCCCCGATCTCTCTTCTCCGCATGATCGGCGATCATAGCTATGGCCGGAGCCACGGTGGCCGCTGCAGCTATACCATGGATGCCATGCAGGGCAGCGAGATACCATGTGTTGTTCGATAGTGAATAGAGACCTACAACGATGGCCGCCACAGAGGTCCCGAGCACGATGACCTTCTTTCGACCTATCCTATCGCTCAGCGACCCGAAGTAGTTCGCCGTGAACATTTCTGCGAGCGGATATGGCACGGCAATGATGGCCACGTTGAGAAGACGCGTCCCAGGGTCCCCTACGACATAAGCGGATACCAGGAGCAGAATGGCGCCGAAGGCCATCCTGAGCAGGAACTGTTGATATATAAAGCACCCTCAGGTGCCAGGCCGTCCTGGGTGTTTTCTTGGAGGCATCTCTCATTTTCGAGGAGGGCAAATGATGTGCGTATTTATTATAGCGACCTCAGGGGGCCCGTATCCTCCTATAGACCAAAATGGGTAACGGCAGGGATCATCGGAGGTCGGCCACTTTTGAACAACGCTTGACCGTCCCTCTTGTCAGATTATCCCTTTTGATATTTGGATGGGACCGATTATGAGCATGATGATCGTCGTCATGTTCGCATGGCCGTAAATAAGAAGATGGGAAGGTCATTCAAAGCACGCATTCATGATCGAAAGAAATGTGGCTCATACGCAGCTCAGGGCCATGAGGGCGAACATAAGGGTCCGGTGATCCCATGGGAATACTATCGAGCATCGGCGAGGGTGTCGTTTCAAGCATAGTCTGCGATTACCTGAAAAAGTACTCAGGACCGAAATGCTCCAATCTTAAGCTCGCTATCTCCCAGAACGTAGATGTGTACCAGCTATGGATAGACAATGCCAAGAAGGAAGGTATACACGGGATTAATGATGCCAGGGTATGGAGCCGTAGGTTCCCGGAGATCCAGTACACGGTCACCAGCCAGAACGTGAAAAGATGGTTGATGGACCGGGACCTCAGAGAGATCGTCCGGACCGTCGAGACGACCGAGGGCGGGGAGGCCTGGCTGAAGTGGCAGATCGAGAAGTTCCGTACTGGCCTTTGGGGTCGAACGTAACTACGGTCTTTCTTAACGACCCCAAGATCCAAGCCTAGCCCTTGATGACGTTGATGGTCGAAACTGGCCGACCTGTTCCGGCGATCAGAACGAACTTACGGCTTCGCCCCACGATCGTTCACCGTTATGGATGTGGTTGGCCATGGGAACGACCCTCAGGGACCGACCGTGGGATCAGGTCACCACCGTCTCGAGCAACAATGGGGCGCATACGTTCACCCCGTTCTTGCTCAGGGAGAGCAGGACCAGATAATGTCCGGTCTGGTGGAACGTTATGTACCCCGAACCCTGGGGCGTCCATGTACCGCTGGTCCAGGCCGCGTAAGTGTCACTGGCATATGTGAGCTGCTTACCGGTGGGTGTCATGGCGGCGTTGCCCGAGAACCGAACTCCCTGAGCCTTGTTCCATATCGTGTAGAACACCCCGTTGTAGCCGTTCTCCCAGGCAGAGACCACGGATGTTGAGTTCAATGCGGTATCGTTCACATTGGCCCCTGTGTTGTAAACTCCAAGGTCCCCTCCGACCGTCATCCCGTCAGGGTCTATAACGGTGATCGTCCAATTGTAATATGTGTTCCATGGCTCTCCGTTCCAGAGCGGGGTCGTGTTCGCACTGACAGAGAAGTTCATCTCCGTCCCATTGGAGATCGTGGTTCGCCATGAGCTTCCTGACCAGGGACCGATGCTGATGTTATCGAAAAGGTAGTTCGCTTCAGAGCTCACATATATGGAGGTGTTGACCGGTCTTCCTACCTGTTCCCCGGTCATATTGTTGTATGGTGTTATGCTGATATTGTACTGTCCAGCGCGTTCGGGCACTACATAGAACAGGATATTGGATCGGTCCATGCCAGAGGAGAAGGACCATGTCGTGCCATTTCCTGCGCCCAACAACGCCCCCCTGACACCATCACCAACGTTGGACGGGGTCCAAGGGGATGATAACGAACCGCTTTCAAAGGTGCGTACGATGACATCGTTCATGCTCGCAGGAGCTATCTGGAGGATCTCATCGACAGGGACGTTGCCTGTCATCAGGTTCTGACACTGTAGCGTTCAATTGCATGAACACCGGTCGGTCAACGTACAGCGCCCCGTTGCCGTTCAGGTCCGACCGTATGATCAGTTGCTGTACCATGTCCGGACCTCCTATAGTGAGATTTCTGTTGTCATTCCCCTGCTCAGCTCCAAGAGCGGGCTGAGAGGTGTCCATCAGAACGAACCCTGCCGTTGTGAGGAGCAGTATGGCGATCGCCAGGAATGCTATGCATAAAATAATGAATCGATTGTCGAGGCTGAGCTTCAATCAATAACCCAGCGACGTTTGTAAGGTCACGATACATAATGCTTGTGTTTGATCTTCGAGATCTGGTGATCGTACCATTTTTGAAGGTCATCATATCTGAACCCCGCTGATGGTAACATATTCGGTCCCTATGATCAAATGCTCTTGTTGGGCCCGCTAGAATTTGTTGTCGTGCCGGTCGGCTGGCCGGACCCTCCGAAAGGGGCGGTCGAGTTGTTCACCACTGGCGGAGTCGTGGGCTTTGAGCCATGAGAAGGGTTCGATGACCCGCTCCCTGTGGCCGCATTGCCCGATCCATCGGTTCCCCCGGTGGGGTTCGTATTACCGCTTGGTGTCGTTGAGGCCCCTGTCGACCCTTTCCCTCCGGCGGTCGTCCCTCCATTGTTGGGCGTCACATTAGGCTGGGTAGTTGTAGCCGAACCATTGGAAGATGGGGCACTTTCCTTGGTCGGGGAGGTCGCGCCACCATTGGTAGGGGTGCTCGAGGTGTTCGATGTGGGGGTCGATGGCAGGGGCGGCGTTCCAGCGCCCGACGTTGAGGACGATCCGGCATCGAGATAGAGTGTCGGACTCACCGGGGTAATGTTCGAACCTTCCATGCTGACCACTGTAAAGCTCATGCTGAGCCCCTTGGTCACCTGAAACCCTGCGGTCCCGTTCATCGTGGCGTTCAGGTCCGCACTACTGGTCGGGGGGAGCGACCCCTGATACGCGATAGCTACAGGAACGGCGTTCCCTAGCCCGTTGATGGCCGTTCCGTTCACCTGCGTCCATCGGACCCCTTGATCAAAGGATGCGGAGGATGTCTGTATCGAGTAGTTCCAATCAACGTTCGATGGGGACACCCCCTGAGCATCATAGGCCCCCAACAACCAGTACCAATGTGTGACGTTATCATGTGATATGTTCTTCATCACTCCAGGTCCGGCGTCGGCGGTCAGAGCATAGGTGTAATGTTCACCAGGGACCAGATCGCTAGACATACCCCTGATGGAGGGCATGCCGAAGAGATATCCTGACGCAAGTGTACCATCGTTATTGGCGGGAGCCTTCTGGTCGACAGAGTGAGCGGTAAGAGCAGAGGCGATGAACACGCCTATCACGATGACGATGATGATCCATAACACCCGCTCCCTGGTGATCAATATAAGCACCGCTCCTACAATAGCAACTTTCCTTGACCAGGGTCCGGTTCTTAATCACAAGTATATGTTTGACGTTCATACGCTTCTGCGATTTGGATCGGATGGATCGTTCCTTTCGACGAAGGGGGCATATGGACCTTAGGTCGATCTGCCCTTAGCTCCATGAGGTCGCTCAGGGAATTCCGGACGCCGGTGAGCCCCACTGAACCATATTTAGCGTCTTCTGGACGCTAAAAAGAGGGTCGACCTTCCGCTCGTTAGGTTCGGATCGGTCCATCTGGTCCAAGAACGATCGATGATTGAGCGACCGTCCATGCTAGATCGAGAACGGGGCCATGATGGAGGGCCGTTACAGGACAAGGAAGAGAAGAGAAAAGATTGTTATGGTGATAATGTCATCGGGAATGGGGATCAACATGGATGCTGATGATATCAAGAACATTCTACGGTCGATAAACATAGATCAATCATCCACGACCATCCAAATGGATGCAGGTCTGATAAAGATCCATATCACCATCTCGAGGGCGGCCAATGCCTCAGGGATAATGGCCAGGATGGTCCAGCTGATCGAGCGGTCCGGAAGCAAGGTCACCGAGTTCTCGTACAGCTCGACGGACAACTCGCTGAATCTGACGCTCATCGATACGTAAGAACACCTGAATGGTCGATGTAATGAAGGACCGGTCCTTTTGTATAAATATGTACGACATGCGATATATGTCGAGCGGCCTCGCTTTCGTTGGACCAAGCTTCGGGGACAGTTAGGAAAGAGAGACCTCGCCGACCGGACCCTGTTCGATCCTGGAATGGCTATCAGTATGAATATCATATTTTGTTATAATTATCATATTTGATGCTCAATCGATTATAGATATAAACCAATTTTAACAATGCTTGACCGTCGTCAGGTGTAAACATGCTTATCGAAGGCAAGGCCAATTTAAAGAAGTACGCAATACTTTTGACCGTTCTGATCATCGCCAGCATCATGGTGCTGGGTTTCCTTATCCCATCTCACGGGACGAATTTGAGCGTCTCCCAGAACATGCCTCTTAATGATTCGGCGTCACAATTGGCCACCCCCATAAGGATCAATAGCAATGCGGACATGGCCGCGGATGCGGTGACCTACTGCTGGTCTGGAAATGGTACACCTGACGATCCATTTATCATAACCAATGTCAATATCGATTCCTATTGGGGCACCTATGGGATCTTCATAGAGAACACGAACTGCTCCCTCATCATAGATTCCGCTACTTTCTCATATACCATTTTCGGATCGAACCCTTACTACACAGGAGCGGCCGTTACTCTTTACAATGTATCCAATGCCGTTGTCCAAGGAAGCGGCACATATACCGACCACATCGGCCTCTATGTACAGGATTGTAGCAACATCACCCTTAGCGGTAACAGTATCGGGTCCTCCGATTATTGTGGGATCTACATATGCAGCTCGAACAATGTCACGATATCGAACAACTACATCAGTAATAGCGGTCAATACGGTATCCAGATAGAGAGTTCCCCGGATGTCAATATCAGTGGGAACACCATATCCTCGATCAATTCATTTGATGGTATACTCCTGGACAGCTCTGAAAATGATCTGATCGCCAACAACACGATCTCCAGCGCATGCAGTTCCAGCATACACCTCGTCTCCTCGAACGATGATATGATAAACGACAACCAGATCTACCCCGAAGCAGACGGGATGAAGATAACAACCTCCTCCGATGATGTAATTGGTAGGAACCTTATAGACGGGGGATATGGCAACGGTATCTGGTTGGATCATTCTGAAAATATGACCCTTGTCCAGGACCAGGTCCTGTCAAATTCTAACACCGAGATCTATTCAACTTCCACCAATGTTACGATCATAGGATGCCAGATCATTGGTGGTGAAAATGGTGTCTGGATGGACCATACCGCCAACATGACCTTGATCCAAGACCAGGTCCAATCCTCGTACATAGGTATCTACTCCACATCTTTGGACGTTTCGATCGATGGATGTTCGATAAACAATTGCGAATACGGTATCTCGGTGGATTATGGTGGCGAACGCCAGCTGATAATGAACAACAACATCTCCTCCTGCTATCCTTGCGGTCTGAGCCTATCAAATACCATGAACAACGATGTGTTCAACAACTCTTTCGATCACTGTTCGATCTATATGTCAGGCGGCCCGAGCACAAGTTCGATGGCCAAGTAATTCCAACGAACAATACGGTCAATGGCGGACCGATCTACTACTACGCGGACCAGAACTGCAGCGGAACATCTGTGCCCGTCGATGCTGGACAGGTGATAATTGGGAATGTTACAGGTCTCACCGTTAAAGACATCGATTTCGGACAGCAGAACTATGCCATCCTCATCGGGTATTCCTCACAGATACTGATCGAGAACGATAACATCGTAGATGGGGACCCATATGGGATATATCTGATCCAATCGAACAACAACGTGATACTTAACAATACGATATCGGACTGTACGACCGACGGCATTTACGTTGAGTCGTCCTCGAACAACGTGTTCCAGGGTAACTGGATCGAGAACTGTGCCGCTGACGGCCTGTATCTCTGCGGTTCGCCTGGCTCGACCCTGAACAGCAATTCCCTTTGGGGTTGTTCCATAAACATAGATGGTGACAGCTTATCTTTTACGGAGCAAACGATCCCCACCAACAACAGTGTCAATGGCAGACCAGTGTACTACTATGAAGGAGAGAACTTTAACAATGGGACCATGCCTGTCGATGCTGGGGAGCTTATCCTGGCACAGGTCGAGTTCGCGAACGTAACAGGTCTGAACCTGAGCGAACAGACCACTGGTCTTTTGCTCGGGTATTGTAACAACATCACGATCTATGACAACAATCTGTCCTCTGACTCACCATATGGGATGAGACTTTACAGTTCGACCGATTGCTTGATCGAGAACAACTTCCTTCTGGATGGTAATTGCGGCATATGCCTGCAAATGTCCGATCAGATCACGATCCAGTACAACAACGTGACCGGTTATGATTTCGGTGTATCACTTTATGATTCATACAACTGTCAGGTCGAAGATAATGTTCTTAGCGACTACGATGGGGTCGATCTTGATTATTCAGATGGGAACTGTCGATCTTCATCCAACCTGTTCGATCAATGCGTTAATGGGATCGACCTATACTATTCTGATGATCAGATCATCGTATCGAACACCTTTGAGAACCTCGAGGAGACTGGTATCTACCTTTATAATTCGAACTCCAACCAACTGAGCGATAACATATTGAACGGTACTGGCACGGGTATTGGCATAGATTTCAGCAGCGGTAACGGTCTTGTTGGGAACACGATCTCCAACTGCAGTTCGTTTGGCATCAGCTTCTACGAGACGAACGAGGATATCGTTACCTCCAATAATGTATCGGATTCCTCGACAGGGATCGAGGATTCAGAGTCCTCAGGGAACTTGATCGTTTCTAACAACTTCACAGGGTCGGATACTGGCATAGGTCTTGAGGAGAGCAATGATGATGTTTCAGGGAACAACATCACAGGCCCGGGGTCATACGGCATCGTGGCCTATGATATCAGAGGCCTGGTCCTTCAGAATTATAACATAACGGGATGCGCTGTCGGGATCCATCTGGACTACTGCTATGACGCGCTGATCGAGAACGAGATGATAGGAAACTGTTCCACTGGGATAAGTTTGAGCGATTATTCGAACTATGGGACGATCGAGCAGAACCATATTGAGAACTGTACCGATGGCATAAGCACCGATAGCTGTTCGGACCAGGTAACGATCGAAGAGGACGATATCGGGAACTGTTCCACAGGTATATCCCTCAGTGGTCAGACGAACGAGCAGATGGATGACGTTGTCGTCAATGACAACATTACCGGGGGGGCGTACGGTGTGCAAGTCAGCGGAGGAGATGGTGTCCAGGTACAGAACGACCAGATGACCGACTGCACATCAGCGGGTATCCTTCTGAACAATGCCCTAGGGACGACCCTGGGCAACGATCAGCTCACTGATTGCTCGATCGATATGAACGGTAACATCCAAGTGTTCACAGGACAGTCCATCGATACGACCGTCACGATAAACGGTCTCCCGGTCTATTATCTCACGAACACCGACATGAACCAGGCGGACGTACCTTCTGGATATGGCGAATATATCCTGGGGAACTGTCGGTGACTGCGACCTGAACGGACTTACCCTGACCAACGCGAACATCGCCGTCCTAGTAGGGTATTCGATGGGGATCACCATAAATGATTGTTCGTTGAGCAACATGACCAGTATGGGCATGAAGCTTATCTCCATGTCCAGTAGCACGGTTTCTAACGATGCGTTCTCTTCCTCTGATATCGGCATTTATCTTAGCGTTGGAGAGCAGGACATTATCCAGAACGATCAGTTCACTGGATGCACTTGTGGTGTAACAGTAGAGAACTGCTCGCCAATGACGATAACGAGCAATGAACTGGAGGAATGTAGTACCGGCCTTTACGTTCAGAGCTCTTACATCGAGATGGAGAATAACCTCATAGCGAACAGCACTCAGGATGGCATTATACTGACCTCATCATCCAATGATCTGGTACACAATAATGTCCTTATCGATTGCCAGAATGGCATCCACCTCGACCAATCCAGCTGGGACAGCGTCTATAACAATAATTTGACCCGATGCCTGAACGGTACTTTTGTGACCAACTGCCATGATGAGGCCATATATAGCAACGATATTACCGCCTCGGTCACCTGTGGTACATCCCTCCAGGACTCGAACAGCATCTCCCTATACTCCAATACCATCGTCGGAGGGGCGTATGGTGTACTTGCGAGCTCCTGCAGTTCGAACTCGATCAACAACAATGACATCAGAGGATGCCAGATCGGTATCGAAGAGAGCAATGGCATCTACGAGGAGGTCTCGAACAATGTCATAACGGGTTCGGTCACTTGTGGTGTATCGCTCTGTGACTGTTACGGGGTCGATGTGTCGACAAACACCATAGGTGGAGGTCAGGACGGTGTTTTATCGGCAGCGAGCAGTAGTGACGATATCGAGCACAACATCATCGAGAACACCTACAACGGCGTGGACCTCAGTTGTTCACAGGAAGAGATGGTCCAATGGAACGTCGTCAATGCATCGGCGAACTTCGGCCTGAAGGTGATCGGCTGTGAATATATAAACGTCGAGAACAACATCATCGAGAACAGCACCTCATATGGTGCGTACTTCAACACCTCATTGAACAATGTTGTGACCCTGAACCGGTTCATCGATAACAATGGGGCCGGAGCAGTGTATGATCCGGACCATGCACAAGCGTACGACGACTGTTACGTCTATGTGGATAACACGCCTCCTGCGTTCGAGGGCTGCTGGCCATATGACGGCTATGTGGCCGATAACAGTACCATCGGGGGGGAGATAGATTTCGAATATTATCTGTACGAGGACGGTTCCGGTCTGGCCTCTACATCCGTGAGCATGGACAGCGGAGCGCCGGTCCAAAGCTGGGTCGATGAGTACGCCAATGGATACTATGACTGCTATTGTTCATTCTACGATGTGCCGGAAGGAGTTCATCAGTTCGTGCTCTCCGCGGTCGACAACGCCGGGAACATGGCAACAATGACCGTGAACGTGACCGTGGTCGATTACATGAACGGGCCGGTAATCGATGAATTCTATCCTTTCAATGGGTCGGTGAACACCCCGGAGATAGATCTTTGGTTCTACTTCCACGACAACAGCGGGACGATGACCTCCGCTTCATACAGTATCGATGGTGGGGGTTGGGAAGGTCTCCAGTGGTTTAACCCATCGTGGGGATATGGTGAAACATACATTGAGGGATTGAGCATCGGTAACCATACCATCGAAGTGAGGCTCATCGATGATAATGGGGACTCGGCGACCTACTCGATCAACATCACGGTAGCCAATGATGTACCTGGGAACGATGACATGGTGATGTACGAAAAGGGGGACGCGGGTCCCGGACCGGCCATAGAAAGCTCGACCGTATGGTCGCAATATGACTACGGGAACTATTGGAGCGACTGGCTCTCCCCCGACACGAACAATGACGGTATCGTGGACTGTCCATATCAGATCGCAGGGGGCAACAATACCGACGCATATCCGCTGGCGGACATCATAGCCCCGCCCCAGTTCACTGGCAGTGAGGTCAACCCGTTCTCTGTTGTCTTGAACTGGAACCCCGTTAACTATACGTTGACCGGTTCCATCGATGGTTACATCCTAACTAGGAACTCGACCTCTGGAGGGAACTTCACCACCATCCTGGGCCCGTACCAAACGAGCTACGAGGATGATTCTGTGCTCCCTTACAATACTTACACATACACGCTCGTTCCGTTCAGCGGGAGCATCGTAGGTGGGGAGAGCTCGATCAGTGTCATGACCCCTGACCCGTTCCCCCCGTCCATCGATATCATATCGCCGACCGACGGAACGATAACCAACGAAACGAGCTTGGTCGTCAACTGGGGCGGGAATGACCAGTATTCCGGTATCGCTTATTATGAGGTCAGCCTGAACTATGGTGACTGGGTCGATGTTGGAACGAACACTACCTATACATTCACTGATCTGACCGAAGGTGGCAACACCATCACCATCCAGGCAGTTGCGAACGCGGGGAACGTGAACTCTGACTCAATAAATGTCTGCATGGACCCTACGCCGCCAGTGATCGATATCATCTCACCTCAGGAGGGCGGGACAAGCCTAATACCGGACGTTCAGGTCTCCTGGACTGCCTACGACGATATCACCTCGGTCGGGAGTTGCCAAATAAGTATCGATGGTGGTGCATGGACCGACGTCACCGACTGCAGCGACTGGACATTCTACGGTTTGAGGGATGGACCGCACACGGTCGAGATCGAGGCGTTCGACCTGGCGAACAATTCCGCAGTGTCGATCGTGAACTTCACAGTGGACGCGAACGGACCGGTGATTCAGATCACCTCCCCAACGGAGTACAGCTACACGAACGATACCTCCGTAATGGTCAACTGGACCGGATACGACATAGGCTCAGGCGTCGGAGACTATTGGGTCATGCTGGATGACACTAACTATTTCGATGTCGGAACGAGCACGAGCTATACGTTCAACGACCTCTCGGACGGAGATCATTCGGTGTCCTTGGTCGCGTTCGACCTGAACGGCAACGATAACTCTGCCAGTGTGAGCTTCGTCGTAGACTCCTCGGCCCCATTACTGACGATAAACGGACCGGCGAACGGAACGTACCAGACCACAAGCTCTGTACAGGTGACCTGGAGCGCGGTCGATGATATCTCGGGCATAGCAGGATACCAGTACAGTGTTGATGGGGGCGCATGGTCCACCATGACATCCGATACCGAACTGGACCTGACCGACCTTGGGGATGGCCAGCACACCGTGGATATAAGGGCCTTCAATGAGCTTGGTAACATGGCGCTGTCATCAGTGATGTTCACGGTCGATACCACACCTCCGGTCGTCACGATCTCGAACCCTGTACCGGACAGCTGGTATAATTCCACATCTCTGGAAGTGATGTGGGGCGCAAGTGATAACATTGGAACGAGGCCATACTACTGGATCTCGGTGGACGATGGGGGCTGGGTCAATGTCACGGCCGACAGCTACGCGGCCACAAGGCTCGCCGATGGCGAGCATTCCATCGAGGTACTTGCCTTCGATATCGCGGGTAACATCGGTGATGCCAGTGCCACGTTCTATATCGAGAAGGGCTCACCGGAGTTGAGCATCACATGCCCAGTGAGCTATAACTACTACGCATGCTCGAGCGTCAACGCGTTTTGGGAAGGCAGTTCCGACTCGGGCATCCTCGGATATTGGGTCAGCGTAGATAACGGGACCTGGAAGAAGCGTCAACGAAGATACCAACTGTCTGCTTACAGGACTTTCAGATGGATCTCATGTGTTGACCATCAAGACCGAGGACAACGCAGGCAACTGGAACGAGACGTCGGTCAGCTTCGTGGTCGATACCAAAGCACCGACGGTCGATGTGGTCTCACCTTCTGAAGGATCGTACATCACCAGTGGCACGGTCAACTTGACCTGGAGCGGTACAGATGCGACATCTGGCATCGCCTACTATGAGGTAAAGATCGATGATGGTCAATGGAACATCACCACGATGACATCGAAGGAGTTCACAGGTATCGAGGATGGTCCGCACACCGCATATGTGAGAGCGTTCGACAATGCAGGGAACGAGAACTCCACATCAGTGTCCTTCCTCATCGATACTGTTGCGCCAACGATAAGCATCACCTCTCCCGCCAATGGTTCGTACATTAACACACAGAGCGCTGAGCTTATGTGGAGCGGCTATGACGGTGGATCGGGCATCGCCTACTACTTGGTCTATCTGAACGGCGACCAGGTCGCAAATACGACCGAATGTCACTGTGAACTGACCGGTCTTTTGGATGGCACCTATACCGCCCAAGTAAAAGCGTTCGACATGGCAGGGAACGAGAACGATACAAAGGTCGGCTTCACGATGAGCACCGGACCTGTTGTCTCGATAGACTCCCCCGTGACGATATCGACCCCGACGACGATGTGGGCAGTGTACTATACCAATGAAAGCTCGCTCACGATGACCGGTTCGGTGACCGATATCGCCCCGCTCTCTAGTGCGAACATAACGCTCTACCTGAATGGTATCCAGGTATACCGTGGGAAGATAACCGACCTGTCCACGCTGTATGACCTGGACCAACGATACACGCTGTTCGTGGGAAACGATACGTTCGTCATGATGAATCAACGATTCCGCGGGGAACTCGGTGGTCGTCAGACTGACCTCGATATATAGCACTGGAGCATCGGTGACGGTCTCACCGGTCTCGCCGATCTACACGAACTGTGAACGAGACGAACGTGACCATAGGCGCCACTGATCTAGCGCCGTTGGTAAGCGGGTACTTCGACCATTATGTCAATGGCGTTCTTGTCGAGGAGCGCGTGATAGATGACGTCCTAGCGGACCGGACCGATCTCCTCGGGAAGGAAACATTGCACCTTGAAGAAGGCACGAACATCTTCGACTTCGTGGTGAACGATTCGGCCGGGAACAAAGCGACCTTCACCATCACCGTGGTCTATGACAGCATACCGCCCGCGATAAGCATCACGTCGCCAAGTCAAGGGGCATGGTTCAACACCACCTCTTTGAACGTGACATGGACGGCGAGCGACGGTGGGAGCGGCATAGCGTACTATATCGTCGGTCTGAACGGACAGATCGTGGCTAACACGACTAACGAATACTGCATGATCACGGGATTGTCAGCGGGCCAGTTCACAGTGGATGTCATGGCATTCGACAGGGCTGGGAACTCTCATGAGGATTCCAAGTCCTTCAACATCGAGCTGTCCTCACCGTCGGTGGCGATAACCTCACCGTCGAACGATGCTCTGCTTGATACTTCGAACGTGCTGTTCACCTGGACGAACTCCTCGGCATCTGGCATCTCGGAGGTCCGGGCATATGTGGACGGTCAGAGGATCGACGAGACGGGAAGCTCGTCGTTCATGAAGGTGCTCTCTGATGGAACACATACATTGGAGATCCAGGTCGAAGACAATGCAGGCAACTGGAACGAGACGTCGGTCAGCTTCGTGGTCGACGCGACGGCGCCCTCGATAACCATCCTCACGCCTACTGGCGGTTCGTACAACAACACCGGGATGGTCGACCTATCGTGGAGCGCTTCCGATGCGACCTCGGGTGTCGCGTACTATGAAGTGGACGCTGTACAACGGTGCGTGGACCAACTACACCGACATATCCGTGACCGGCTTGCTTTTGGACCTGGAGGATGGTGCATGCTCGGTCGATGTCAAAGCGTTCGATAATGCAGGGAACGAGAACTCTGCGACCGTGAGCTTCATCGTCGATACTGTCGCGCCATCAATAAATGTGACCTCCCCGGATGATGGGGCATGGCTCAATGCAACCTGTATGAACGTCACCTGGACAGGGAGCGATGGGGGTAGCGGTATAGCTTACTATCTCGTTAATCTGAACGGTACCCAGGTCGCTAACACCACCAGCGAGTACTTGGTCCTTACCGACCTAAAAGCTGGCTGGTACAATGTTTCCGTCAGAGCGTATGATAATGCCGGCAACATGAACGAGAGCTACAAGCTCTTCAGCATCGAGCTGTCCTCCCCGTCGTTGAACATCGTCGACCCGATAGAGAACGAGCTGTTCGCTTCGACGTCGGTCGATGCTTCATGGTCCTCGAACCCACCATCGGGCGTGCTGCACTATTGGGTGAGCGTCGATGGAGGACAGTGGGTGCAAGAGACTGGAACGGAGATCACGATGAGCGATCTGGCACAAGGTACTAATGTTCTCTCGGTGAAGGTGGTCGACGCCGCAGGAAACTGGAACGAGACGTCGGTCAGCTTCGTGGTCGACACGACGGCGCCCTCGATAACCATCCTCACGCCTACTGGCGGTTCGTACAACAACACCGGGACAGGTCGACCTATCGTGGAGCGGTTCCGATGCGACCTCGGCGTCGCGTACTATGAAGTGGAGGTCTACAACGGTGCATGGACCATCTACACCGACATATCCGTGACCGACTTGCTTTTGGACCTAGAGGATGGTGCATGCTCGGTCGATGTCAAAGCGTTCGATAATGCAGGGAACGAGAACTCTGCGACCGTGAGCTTCATCGTCGATACTATCGCGCCATCAATAAATGTGACCTCCCCGGATGATGGGGCATGGTTCAATACGACCTCTATGAACGTCACCTGGACAGGGAGCGATGGGGGTAGCGGTA
This sequence comes from Methanomassiliicoccaceae archaeon, assembly GCA_963741025.1. GTDB lineage: Archaea > Thermoplasmatota > Thermoplasmata > Methanomassiliicoccales > Methanomassiliicoccaceae > CAVUGW01. The sequence continues at coordinate 94,070 of CAVUGW010000033.1, read as the reverse complement.
TAGCTTACTATCTCGTTTTTCTGAACGGTACCCAGGTCGCTAACACGACCAGCGATTACTTGGTCCTCACCGACTAAAAGCTGGCTGGTACAATGTTTCCGTCAGAGCGTTTGATGATGCCGGCAACATGAACGAAAGCTACAAGCTCTTCAACATCGAGCTGTCCTCTCCGTCGTTGAACATCGTCGACCCGATAGAGAACGAGCTGTTCGCTTCGACGTCGGTCGATGCTTCATGGTCCTCGAACTCACCATCGGGCGTGCTGGCACTATTGGGTGAGCGTCGTGGAGGACAGTGGGTGCAAGAGACTGGAAGCTCGTCGTTCATGATGAGCGCTCTGGCACAAGGTACTAATGTTCTCTCGGTGAAGGTGGTCGACGCCGCAGGAAACTGGAACGAGACGTCGGTCAGCTTCGTGGTCGACACGACGGCGCCCTCGATAACCATCCTCACGCCTACTGGCGGTTCGTACAACAACACTGGAGACGATGGTGAGCTGGAGGAGCTCGGATGATACGTCCGGCATCTTCTACTATGATGTGGACGTCCTTTATGCGAGCACTTGGACCAACTATTCCATGGACCTCTTCCCGTTCATGCAGCTCAGAGGCCTAGATGACGGTACTTACGCCGTGACGGTGAAAGCGTTCGATAATGCAGGGAACGAGAACTTTGCGACCGTGAGCTTCATCGTCGACACCAAGACGCCAGCGATCATCCAGAGCTCTCCGAGCGGGAATGATGTTAGCGTCGGAAGCAAGGTCACCGTCGTGTTCAGCGAGAACATGGACCCAAGATGGGTCTCTGTGCTCATCAACGGTGTGAGCGGCAATTTGTCCGAGATCAACGGGAAGGAATGGACATTCACGCCCGTTTCTTCTTTGGCCTATGGTACCGGGTACATGGTGACGGTGAGCGGGAAGGACCTTGCGGGGAACGAAATGAGCTCGTCATGGAACTTCACGACACTGAAGAACGAGGGATTCGATCGCAGGTATCGCCCACGATCTGAGCGGTGACCCGCTCGTCAACGCGACGGTCACACTGAGCAATGGTCTGACGACGATGACCGATTCGAACGGTCGATTCGAGTTCGATAACGTGACCTCCGGAACTTACAATGTCACCATAACCAAGGACGGATATCAGACCATATCACAGCGGGTAACGACAACGGCGGGGAACGCCAGTGACATGGGGGCGATAGTGATATCGTCCGCGTCTGTTTCCACAAATGATGCCCCTGTCGAGGTGATCGTGATCATACTGGTCCCCTTGCTGGTCGGTGTGTTCTTGGTGATAGGGCGCAGAAAGAAGTGAGACGAACAAAAGGGCCGAGCGGCCTCCACTTCCCAAATATTTTTCTATTTTTTTCAACAACCTCGATGATCTGGACCACACCATATATAGTGAAATCGATCGGATAGGTTCACCTTAGAGATCATTCCTGAGGAAAGGGAGGGACATACTGCAGACTGTGCTTGTCCGATCGAACATGATGGAAAAGGACACCTTGGATGAGGTCAATGTATAGGATATGAAGGATCTTTGGTCTCAATGAGAGGATCCCACCGGCTCCTCGATCATGGCAACTATCCTGTCGACCGCTCTATTGAACCGCTCCGACATGTCATCAGCGCTGCAATCCACATGCAGTCTTGACCGGTCGAACCCGGAACACTCGATGATGTCCCGGATAGCACATTCCCCCTCTGGGGATTCTTTGATCAACGGGCAGTCGTCCGGACGACCCCCCAAGACCACCACGATCTTGGCCCCGGAGTCGAAGGCGGTGAGGACACATTCGTCGTCGACCATGCTCGTGCACGGCATCCTGATCACGCGGAAGTTCGTACAGGACGCTAATCGTTTGAAAGCTGACAGATCACGGGCGGCGTAATATCTCCACCGGCAAGCGATCACAACCACTTCAGATGGTGGGTCCTTATCGTCCATGACATACCTGATACGTTCCGAGAGCCCCTCTGTCGCACAATGTTCCGCGACCCCGTCGCAACTTTTCCTTCCTTCGGCCATTCGAACTCTGCGATCGCGCATTTTCATCCTCCTTCTGGGGTCGGTTTGCCCGGCCCATATGAACGTTCTATCAGCCATTATTTCTTAACTTGGTCCATGTTGCCATTTCGACAAGGACACGAAATTACCATGATATGAGAACGACGACATCTTGGCTAGGGTACGCTTGAGCTCGCCAAATGAAAGGGAGCAGGTAGACGTTCCCTGATCGAGGGCCTAAAAATAATGTTCGATCTTCCCCCGGACGGAAGAGCACCGTTCGATCTTACGGGTGATGCGGATATTACATAGAACGAACATTCACCCCTGCTCCATGTGAGGCTGTGACTTGGGTTCTAACAAAATAGGGATCGTTGTAACGGACTGTCGGGGAATACATCAACCAAAAATGTTGTGAACGTAACTTCAAGCTCCGCCTTAACAAAGGAGAACTAGCACGTCTATATCCCTTCTACCCCACTATCAGAAACCCCATCAATCCCATACTAGAGACCACAGGCCATCAACGGGAAGAGGAGCTGAAGAGGGCCCTTAAGAAAAGGATGAAGTGCATCGAACGGACAGAAATAGAGAGCGATGCCAATATGACCTGGTCCAGGTTCGTCGGGGTCCTCGAGAAGGTCCAGATAGGGGATGCCTGTTTTGCTACGGAGGTCGAGGTGACCGAAGATTTTGGACACTTCGACCTCTCTGGGAGAATGGATTTTCTGATCTTGCTCTGGCATGGGGACAGGCCGGTCCTGAGGATCGTGGAGTGCAAAGCGAGCCGAAAGGACAAAACATATCACCGTGTCCAGTTGGCCTCATATCGTATAATGGTCGGCGATCTGATCAAGAACGGACTGAACATAGGCGGAAGAAAATACGAAAATGTGGAGATCGAATCGGTCGTAGCACGTATCGATGAGGAAACCAACAGGGTCCAGGATGTGCTTTCGATTCCCTCCTTGGACCTCGAGGAGGAGATGGCCGATGTCCACTCTCTCCTTTCCAATGAAGGCCCACTAGTACATATCGCGTCCACCGATCTCGATGATCTGAGATATTGTCTTGGGCCTGATTGCGAATCATGCGTTCATTGCCCCATCTGTCTTCCTGAGAGCGCTCACCAGAGACGGCTGGAGCTTATCGGTCTCGACCCTGCGCAGGTATCGGTACTTCGGGCCAACGGCGTTCTTACCTTAGATGAACTTGCCGACCTGGATCTTTCTTCGGATAACAGCATCAAGATAAAGGGGACGGCGAACCTAAATGCGGACCTGGGGGAGCTGGCGATCAAGGCCAAAGCAAGAAGATCGACCCTCAGCGACAGAAAGAGCGGGGATTGGGGCGTGATGAGCAAAAAACATCAGGGCCTGGGTCAGCTCCCCGCATACGATAATGGTCTTGGAGACCGTCTCGTTCGGATATACATGGACGTAGGTTACGACTACATCGAGGACAGACTTGTATCTCTGGCCGCCCATGTCACCGACAGCGTCGGCCTTATCATTACAGGACGCTCGATCGCTAACGATGGTAGATACAGGGACGATCCATCGCCCAGCGAAGGAACGAGGGACGGATCGACCACCGGTCCCTTGAACGGGCGGTCGGTCGTGAGGTTCATCGAAGCGCCTTGGAGCGGTGAACCTGATGAAGATGACCTTCTCGAGGGGAGGATGGTCCAGGACCTATTCCATGGGCTCGTGGAGGCGATCGAGACGGTCGCTGGTAAGGACGACATGCGACCGATCCACTTTTACATGTGGTCACAAAGGGACATGTCCCATTTGATCGATGCCTGTACCAGAGCGGGTGGGTCCCTGTTGCACAACCTCACCGAGCTGCTTGGATGCAGGGAGGAATGCCAGGGTGACCTCGAACAACTTATTTTCACCCCCCTGAGCGATGAGATAGATAGGAAGATGGCCCTGGGGTACACAGGCCGCGGCCTGGCCATGGTCACGTCCCTGAGCTGGTTCGGCTTCCCAAGGTTCCATTGGACAAGATCTGTGAGCGGCAAGAGCGTGGACCTGTCGCAGGTGTTCCGGCGGGACATCTTCGACTTCAGGACCGTACTTTATCTCGATGCAAGGAACGAGTGGTGCAGAAAGGACGATCCTGAAGCAAGAAGGGAGAACTTCGAGATCCGGGCGAGGTTCGGTTCGGATCTCAGCACACCTTATTGGTACGCGATGTGGGGGATCCTACCGGATGGAAAAGGTTCCAAGGATCCCATGTTAAGGAGCGCGGTCGAGGATTACCGTAACGCTGGAACACGCGAACTTATCACCAGCTTTTTAGAGTGCAAATGCCAGGCTTTGCGTTGGGTCGAGGAGCGGTTCTTCAAAGACCCCAAGATCATCAAGCCGCTCATCCCGGTCGGGGAGCTTCGCGAGATGGATGCCCATTTCATCGGTCGCTATGACCTGATCAGGGCATGTCAGGACTTCATGCGTCTTGACCACCATGTCCGAAAGGTGGATTGGTTGACCAACGGACTGCGGTCCACGTCCGAACAGGTCGCTGAAGGACGAATATTACCGATACGAACGGGAACGTTCTCGAAGAACAACGGAAGGAGCACGTTCACAGCTAGCATCGACCTTTCATCCTACTCTGTCGACCCATCGATGTTCTTCTCGAACTGTACAATGGAGGAAGGTTCCTTCGTGAGAGCGGTGCCATGTTCAAAGAACATCGACGAGGGACCTACTATCTGGGACATGCTGGACAACGGGGTGACCGGCAAGATCGAAAAGCTTGATGTTCAAGGCAATATCATTGAACTGAGCGTAATACCCTCGAACCATAGGGACGCTTTGGCGAGGGGTTACATTTTGAGGTCGCTCCCTGGAACGGGGAGCATGCCCTTCGGCCTGATCGGTGAGGGTATTTCGGACTTTGTTCGCTTTAGGGTCGATTCATGGCTAGGCGAGAACCATGGTTCCGAGGTCCTCAGATGGTTCGATCCCTTAGGTCCAAAAGTACCTGGCAGACAGGGACCGACCTCCGACATGGAAGAGAGGTATGATTCGATACTGAAAGACCTCAAGATATCGGAGCGGGGATTGGACGACGTTCAGATCAGGGCATGCATCGAGGGGTTGAGGAGCAGGGTACAACTTCTGCTTGGGCCTCCAGGGACCGGTAAGACCAATACCACCGCTGCCGCCATCCTCCTTCGTCTCTTGGCGCGACCAACGAACAGTGTGTTCCTGCTCTCCGCGAACACCCACACGGCGGTGGACGTGCTGATGGACCGGCTTTCTGCAACCATCGGGCCTTTCGATTCCGTGGTAAGGAAGAACGGAGAGAGCTGCCGAAAGATCAGCATGATACGGCTCAAAGGGGAGATCGAGCGGCCAGGGTACCATGTGGGTCCAGAGAACGTTTCTGCCATCATGGAACAGGCCCGGGATGGCGACCTCATGATCGGTGGTACCGTTAACGACCTATTGAAAATGGCAAAAAGGATGAACGAGATGAACGGACAGAACGGTCTTCTCCCGGTCGATGGACTTATCGTTGATGAGGCCAGCATGATGTCGTTCCCGGATTTCCTCGCCTTGGCGACACTGGTGTCGACCGACGGGGAGATGATGCTCACGGGTGACCATCTGCAATTGGCCCCGATAACCGCTCATGATTGGGAGAAAGAGTGCAGAGAACAGGTGGTTCGCTTATCCCCTCATGAAAGCGCATACATGGCGATCAGTAAACTTGGGCGCTCTTGCCGTGAGGGGGAGATCGTCCGCTCGGTCCTGTCCACCACCTATCGTCTGACCCCGGAGCTAGTTCATCTCATCTCCGATATATACAGGGACGAAGGCGTTCAACTGGTATCGAAGAACCTGGGAAAGGTAAAGATGGGTAGTGTCAGCTCTTTCAAGGACCTATGGAGGAACGGAGGGGTATACCTGATAGTTCACGATGAGGCTGGATCGAAGAAGAGCAATGGGTTCGAGGCCGCATTGGTCCATGATATCCTATTGGCAAGAAGGGCGTTCTCGGATGTCGTCGGTCCAGGCTCGGTATCGATCATCACCCCGCATCGAGCCCAACGCGGGATATTAAGAGCTCTTCTGACCAGTGAGTTCGATGATCAGATCAAGATGATCGATACAGTGGAAAGGTTACAGGGGGGTGAATGTGAGACAGTCATCGTCTCTGGAACTCAGAGCGATCCTACGGCGATATCAGGCAATGCGGAGTTCATTCTTGACCTGAACAGGACGAACGTTGATCTTCTCACGGGCAAAAGAGCGGTTGCTGGTGATCTGCTCCAAGAACCTGCTAGACAGCATGCCCACCGAGCTCGAGGACTACAGGTCGTCGTTCCTGTGGAAACATTTGAGATCGGTCTGCGATATGACGGTGGCCGATGTCGATGGATATGAACATAAGGTCTGGATAAAGGTCCCGGGAAGATATTGGTCATCAGGTCAGGGGACATAGGAGCAGGAGAACGTGCATCTGCCCATGAGCATATCATTTTTCACTGGACGGGCTTGATGCTATTGTTTCGGACCCTGTTGATGTTTGAACCCGGTCTTTAGCTTCTAGAGCTCGCATGCAACGTCGGTCTGCAAGGTACTTTCGATGGGCGAGAATATCACGGGTCAACCCGCCCAGGTCCTTCTCTCGCAACCATAGAGCTTGACCTCGGAGCTCCGTTCGATCGTGCTCCTGAACGGTTGCAGCAGGCTGAAGAGGAGCTGATGGGCGGCAACGAACGCTTCCTCCATGGCCGCTTCGGTTCCTGCGTCGGTCTCAACAACGATCTGCCCCCAGCTCATTCTTAGGACGACCTCGTTGCCTGTGCTCTCCAGCAGCCATCGGAGCACCGTCTCCCCTCCTTCATCGATGGACCCGAGCCACCGCAGGTCCCCAAGCCAGCGACCCTCTAGGTGAGATGCCAGCTCACGGGGGCTGGCCCCACCTGGCAGGATCGATTGGAGCACGGTGGTGAAGATCTTCGGCGGCGCTTGCAAAAGTTGGCGGGCGAACGTCTGGCCCCGAGAGGTGAGAGAATAACCGCGGGGGCCTCTGCTCACCATGTCCTCATCTTCCAGACGCTGGAGCGCCCTGGAGAGTTTCTCCTGATGCAGGTTGGTCTGGCGACGGAGCCCCTGGAAGGCGACCGTTCCCCGGTTCTCTTTGAGGGCTTTCAGCACCTCCAGGTCTGCGTCCCTTAGGTCCACTACCTCTGCTGTGGTCCCCTCGCCTTGCATAGATGCTTCTGCTTCCATTGCCATTCTCACCATGCTCCTACATCCCAAATATGTTTCTGCCGACCTTTCGTCTCAACCAGGTGGGCCGCCCGGCCCGGAAGGCGGCCTGGATATCGGGGTTGATGGCTCGAACGGGGACCAGGGGCTGGTCCCCTTAGAACGGGCGCGTCCCCAGAACGACCTGGTGCTTCTCTGTCCTTCCATTCCTTCTCACCTCCACATCGATCTTTTCGTCGACCTTCAGGACGCTCAGGCTAGAAAGCATGTCAGGAACGCTCCCTAACATCTTTTCACCCAATCTCAGGATAACATCTCCCATGCGCAGACCTCCCTCCTCGGCCGGGCTCCCTTTGGTGACCTCGGCCACGAACACCCCGCAGGTGTCCGGTAAACGGAAATGGTTGGCCATTCGCATGTCCACATCATGGGCCGTTATACCAAGCCATGCGCGACGGACCATGCCTTCCTTGATTATCTGGCCCGCCATATCCCTCGCCAGGTTTATCGGGATGGCGAAGCCCATGCCCTCGGCGAACGGTATCTGTGCTGTGGTCATGGCCATGACCTCCCCGTTCAGGTTGACGAGCGGCCCCCCGCTGCTCCCAGGGTTGACCGGCGCATCGGTCTGCAGCACAGGGAGCCCTTCCCCCCGTCCCATGATCAAGCTGCGGCAGAGCGAACTGATGACCCCCGAGGTGACCGTTGGCCCTCCGGAAAGGCCGAGAGGATTGCCGAGGCACAGGATGGGCTGCCCCACTCTAAGTTCGTCGGAATCACCCAGCTTGGCCGGTGTAAGGTTCGCCTCGTCCACCTTCACCACTGCCACGTCCGTGGTTGGGTCGACACCGATCACCTTCCCCTCATGGACCGTCCCGTCATTGGCGATTATCATGACCCTTTCTGCCCTGTGGACCACGTGTGCGTTCGTAAGGATATATCCATCTTTGTCGAGCACGATCCCGAACCAGCTCCCTGGCGGATGCACGGGGCAAAAGGAGGTCCATGGTGCGAGGCGGTGCGCACGCTTACGGTGCTGGCGCTGCTCATCTCGACGGCCTGGACGTATTTCGTCTCTAGTTCTGTTCCGAATGTCATCGGACGCTCATAACCGACATTAGGATATGTTGACCAAGGATCGGGCGGGTCGGTCACAACAGGTAGGCGGTCGCTTGAGACCCCTTCCCGTTGGGGAAGGGGTCATAAAGAGAGTCGCCGGAGAACCTATTTTTTGTAGTGCGGGATGAACTCGGCAAGCCTTTGTGACGGGGGAGCATGTCTCGATAGGCGATCCGCCCCGTCAAGATGTGTTCGGGTACCCTGACCTGTTATGGACTCTCGCGCGCTAGTTCTCCCTGGATGAGGATCTGAAAGTCCCAAGGAACATCACGCCTTCTCCAGCTGGTCGGTGGCAGGCCCTCTCTGAGCGGGCCGAGAACAGAGGGCGTTGATGCCAAAGGCCGTAAGGAGAGCAAGGTGTAGCCTGGATGTGGGTCCAGGAATTTATTCGTGGGTAGCTGACGGAAAATGTTTCTGCATCCTTGAGAGAATAGCAATAGCACCGCGGTTGCTCGATACACCCAGGGATAGCATCTCCAAGCCGCCAATGCTTCGCTTATAATCATCGGGTCCACCCGGCCCCATATCAAGGAGACGGATGCCCATGTCCTCCATATGGTCCATGGAAAGGGCGATGACCGCCAGACCAGGAGAATGTTTAGAGTAGAGGTCCCCCATGCCGATCCTGTATGCTATCGCTATGCCATTTTCTATCAAAAAGAACGTTTGAGCGACCACTTGGTCGTCCACGAGCATTTCACCGATGAACCCCTTCTTCCTGGATAAAGCTAGATCGAAAACCTTCCTTAAAAGATCGGAATTCTTTTGATCTTGGAATATGCTCCCGCCCTTTTTCTCCCAGCGCCGCACGTGTTGCTCGGCATAGATATTGACGGCCCTATCCACATCATCCCTTGCCAAGGAGCGAAAGCTCACATCATGGTCACGTTCCAGGACCCTGATGTTCCGATGTTGCTTTCTTCTGAAATGGCCGGTCCTGCCATCGCCATCGGTCAGTGAGCCTCTCATCGAGGGGGCTGGCGGGAACTCACTGCCGTTCCATGTTGACGATATTCTGTCGATGAGCGATCGACTCGACGGAACATCCTCAAGATAATTGAGCCACAGGGAGCTCCAATCCAATTTTTTCAACTTTGTTGCGATGGCATCCAGAACATCAGAGCGCCCGGGCTCTGCAAGGACCCTGTAGTGAAAATATCCTAGCTGATCGCGATCATCACCGATGAACGAAATGGTCCGGACCGGTATGCCATATATTCTTCTATTAAGAAGGGCCAAGGTTGCGATCCCGGCTAGATCACCGTTCTCCTCCACAATCAATAAACGAGGGGAAGCTATCTCGCCGAATTCCTCGAGCCATAACTTCGAAAGTCGATAAGATGTGAATATCGACCCTCCACAACGACCCCTGAGCGTTTCCCAGCTGTCCTCATGATCAGATATCTCGTCGATATCCGTAATCAACCTGCAATTTAGCATTTATCTACCACAAATTTCTATTTATATAGGATCAATCGAGCCTACCATATTTAACCATCGCGGGGGAGGGGGGCCCCTGCTAAAGCTGAGGGATGAGAACGAACCAACGGTGCGAATTGCCGGAATTTACTCTCTGAACGACCGGAACTAACGCCGGGACGGCCGACCACTTCGTGCATACGCGAATGCAACGCAAGCCGGCTGGAAGACCACGACCGCCAGGGCCGGGCAGTTCACCGTTCGGTGATCGAGAAACGATAATAGGTCATGATAGCACGATCCAGGACCGGACCATTTCAATCAATCCCTTATCATTTTGAGGTCATGAAGAGCTATCATAGAAGGGGCCGTGGCCATAGATCTGATAATAATGGTGGACATCTTCGTTCCGAGATGGCGGATATCGTAAGGCCTTCGCTCCTTGTCGATCGCTGCATGGCCCAAGACATCTTTGTCCCCTCGATTCTCCATGGTCAGAACACGAAGGTGGCTCGATCCCACCGCTTCCCTATCCGTCTGTATAATGCCAACATGATCAGGACCAGAACAGTACAGACCACAAGAACGAATGCCCCCGCCAGGGTAGCGTGGCCCGAGTACATGAACGACAGAATGACCAGCGCGCACAAAGGTGGGACGCTCAGCCCGCTGAACTTCGCCAGGACCTTTGGGTCGAAGAGATAGCTGTTAGTACGAAGTCCGGTCAGGTACGCTGTCACGGTCACAGTGTACGCTGTGGTGACGTAAGCGACGATCAGACCCATCAGGAAGGTCCCAAGCTGACCTAACAAAAGGCCAAGGACGACAAGGAAAACCGTCGAGGTCAGCAGGGCGATCATTGAAAGCAATAGTAGCTTGGTCCTTATGACCTGTCCAACCGAGATAGGTAGGACCTCCATGAAAGCATTGTTGTCCAGCAGGTTAAGCCAGCTGTATATGGAGACCGAGAAGAATCCGATCATGGACGCATAGAAGACCAAGTTCAGTTCGAACCTAACCGTCAGCATCGTCCCCAAGAACCAGAAGAGGGCCGCCAACACCGCCAACGGGCCGACATACGCGGTCAATACCGAGACGAGCGTTCTTGAGCGGAGCAGATCGATCCAGTCCTTTCCCATCAGGGTCGCGTTCGCTCCAACGAAAGAGAAGCTCTCTGCCGTCTCTAGCATCCTTGCATCATACCTCTCGGTGCGCTGTCCTGCCTTTACTCGTATGGTCATGAGCGCCACCGCTGAGAAAATAGCGAACAGCCCCAACGCCAAGAGCAGGAATGCGGGGTCGTGCGTTCGTTGCAGGGCGATCGATGGTACCAGGTTCCCTATGTCATAGTTCGTTAAGAGGCCCACCAGGACCACCATGCCGAGCAGCCCCAATATAACGACCTGCGCCATCTTGGAAAGTGCTCCTATGGCCGAGAAGAAAAATGAGAAGGACAGGCCCAGTAGGAAAGAGAGCGTAAGGGTCAGCAATAGGAAGAGGACACTACTGACCTGGAAGCCGGTCAATGGGATCGTAAGGGCGATCCCTCCCACGATAGGAACGATGGAGTAGAGGAAGTAGTAAATGATCTCTTTTAAGTAGAACGCCGTGAACAGTTCACGGTAAGTTATGGGCTGTGTGGCCGGGGTCTGTAAGATCAACGATATCGATCCGAACCGTCGCTCGGCGATGCGGTCCCCGAAAGCCGCCAATCCGCCTACGCTCACGCCATAGAGCAAGATCACCGTCTGCAGCAACAGATACGCTTGGTCCAGCGGCATGTTCTTCAGGAGCTGCTTGGCCGCCAGGCCTAGGACGAACGACATGATCAGGATGACCACTGGGAACAACAGGAACTGTATGTTGCCGATCATCGACGCGTTGAGACGTCGTTCCTCGGACATCATGGTCCGCACTAGCTTCAGATGCTTGGTCGCTCGGGACATCCTACTCCACGACCTGCGTTTCCTTCTCGGTCAGCCGCATGAACGCCTCGTCCAGCGTTTCGCCCTCCCGGCCGATCTTTGATGGTGTATCTATCGCCGCTATGCGACCACGATCGATGATGGCGATACGCGTGCACATCTTCTCGGCGATCTCCAGGAGATGGGTGCACATAAAGACCGTGCCACCTCTCTCAAGATATCCTGTTATATATTCGCGCAACAGCCTCTGATATCTCGGGTCCAGACCTGAGAATGGCTCGTCCAGGAACACCAGCTGTGGCTCATGGATGAAGGCAGCGGCCACCATTAGTTTCTGCCTCGTGCCCTTGGACAGGTCCTTGCACGGAGCGGTGGCCACCTCTTTCATGTCCAACCGTTCGATCCATACCTCTGTCCTCTCCCGAATGTCCTTGATGTCCCGAACAAGGCCGATGAAGTGCAGGTACTCTCTGCCCGTGAGGAACGAGGGCGGCGATTCGATCTCAGGGACGATCCCTATGCCGCGTTTGACGGCCAATGGGTCCTTGTACGGGTCTGCGCCGAGTATGGTGCATGAGCCGGACGATGGATCGAGCTGCCCCGTTAGAAGCTTCAGCAGAGTGCTCTTGCCCGCCCCGTTCGGACCGAGAAGACCAAATATCTCGCCCTTTCCCACCGTGAACGAAACGTCGCCTACGGCCATAACAGTCCCCGAACCTCTTGGAGAGCTTCTCCGTCGCTATGATCGACCCCGCCATGCTTGGACCACCTATCGATCAGGGAACGATATGGTGCTAGATCATCCTTCCGGCATGGAGATCTGTCTGAGAGATATACCGGTGCCGACCGGTCCGAAATGGGCATTTGGGCCTATCCAGCATATATAACACATTTAGAGATGATCTGAGGGTCAGATCTGGGCGGACCCAATTCAGGCAGATCTACGTGATCGATGCGTCCGTCTTGATGGGGGCGGTCTTAACCTCGTTCGCTTGTTCCGCCTTTTCGCCTGTGGACCCATCGGTTCCGCTCTGCCCCCGTTCTGCAGCTTGCTTCTCAGATAGAGCCGTTAAGCTAGCCGCCACATCAGGGCAGTCGGCACAAAGATAAGCAACGAACTTGAACCAAAACTCCTGGTCGAACTCTTTGGTCAGGACCTGTGCTCCTCCCTCAGGTTTGGTGGTGGTCGTTGTCCGTGGGTTGGTGTTGATAGAACCATTTTCAGCCTTGACCACGGTTGCTCCCTGTTCTGGCTTGACGACAGGGGCTAGCGACACCGGGGAGGCCGGCGCCTGTGATACACCTCCAGTAGGTGAGGATGCACCACTTGATGGACCAGGTCGGTCCGTTCCTTTTGTTGGATCGCATCGGACCACTGCCCGTGCCTTGTTGAGGGACGCCCTTCAGGCCGAGGGCCGTTTTGGCCCTATCCGATGTCCTCCCCGGCGACGTCGCAGTGGGATCGATGACGGATTGACAAAGGTCCACCGCATCATAGGTGACCTTTTCCATCGCTATGCAGGCCAACGCCACATTTTTAGCATCATATCTGGTGGGGCCGCTCGGTGAGCCGACCACCAACTGCCAAAAATGATATTGATGATTGTAGTTCTGAAAAATGATCTTCGGCCTGGATCAGATCGGAAAGGGCCGCCTCGCTCTTATCCATGGGGTTGAGAAGGAACATCGCCACAAAGTTTGTGGCACCCAGCCCTCCAAAGGCGGCCGTATATACGATGTTCCCGGTAAGGGCCCCGAAGACAGCAGCAAATAGGAACAGAAATAGGCCAACGATGAACATCGCCAGGCTCATGTAGGTCACTTGTTCGTAGGTCCCCCTGGCCCTTTTTAGTGTGGAAGATTGATATTCCACATTGAGATCACTGATCATCTTGGAACCGGACAATCGATAATCTAAAAATCTTTTGATCACTTGGGCATCATCATCTTTGAATCCCGGATACCCGTTCTTAGCAAGCGCCTGTTTCAGGTCCAACATGCTTTCAAAATCGGCGTCCAAAGAATCGGCGAACGTCCTATCCGCCTGGATCTTATCAAGCACCACGACAATGCTTGGAACAGGCTGTTGACCGGTCGGCATCATGATCGTTAGAGGGATCGAGGACGGGGCTCCTTTCACCCTCCCCCAGTAAATTAATTGGCCATTGAAAGAATATATAACTGCCCATGTGAACTACCCCGCCCTTGCGCGCTGAGCTTCCTGCCCCATCCATCCGACTTGCGTAGCATCCGCGGATCCACGTAGTGGTCGGCCGTCCACAAGCTTGAGTTCCGGTCGTTCCGATCCTACGTTCGCTCTATTTGTTCGGATGGAGACCATACTTGTAGGCCAGAATCACTTCATCTAACGTACCGAGCGAACTTGCATATGAACGTCTTTAGGTGGGGTGAGGAAAAGTGCCTATCCGCTCGTTCCCTTATGACGAGTTTTCACACTTTCTCGCTCTCATCCCCGAGCTTTAGCAGGGGGAGCTCTCGCTCGCACGATGTTAAGAGCTACTGATCGAGGACGGACGTTAAGGGCGTTCAGTTCCTGAACGTGAACCTTTTTCACTCAGCGATCTGGAGGTGCCCGCACCGGCGGTAGAATTAATGCAAGCCCGTGATGAAAATGGCAGGATGTTGTGGTCAAAACGAAAGATCTCTCGTTCATGAACGAACGACAACCGCGGGCTTCTTGGAAAGCCATGCAGGCAGTTCCAGGGAAGTAGGAGGTTTCGTCCGTGCTCAGCGTTTCTGCAAAGGCATATTGCACCTCCGATCGCCCCTCGCCTTGAACCACGCCCGAAAGCTATTGTTCTTGACAGCCTTAGGACGGTGTGTGGGACCAACTCGACATATACAAGTCGCTGGATTGGTTCAGGATCTGAACCGTAGGCAAAATAAAACATATTGCTATGTGTTACCCCAAGGGCCGGAGCACCTTAGCCCGATTGGGAAGATCAGCTTCCGGTTTTAAATTTAACGACAGATCAGGGGACGAAAAGGTAGAGCTTAGGTGGTAGAGAACATGTCCATCATCCGCACGGAGAAATGTTACAAAGACATATGTTACCGGGAGCATAACCGTCCAGGCGCTAAAGGGGATCACAATGGAGATCCAGAAAGGCGAGATGGTGGCCATCATGGGGCCGTCCGGTTGTGGAAAGACCACCTTGCTCAACTGTCTGTCCGGCATCGATGAGGTCACTTCTGGCAAGATCTACATCGAGGACAGGGAACTGACCTTGATGGACGATAATACCAAGACAAGATTTCGGGCCGATCGGATGGGATTCGTTTTCCAGTTCTATAACCTTCTGCCGGTCCTCACAGCGGCCGAGAACGTCGAGCTCCCGTTGCTCATCGCCGGAGGCAACCCTGCCGAGGCAAGGAAGAAGGCGTTTGACCTCCTGAGCGCGGTAGGATTATCGGAAAGAGCAGGGTTGCGGCCGAACGCTCTCTCAGGAGGGGAGAGGCAAAGGGTCACCATCGCAAGGGCCCTGGCCAACTCTCCAGCCATCGTTTGGGCGGATGAGCCGACGGGTGACCTGGACGTTAAGACCTCGGACGAGGTCGTAGCACTGATGCGAAGGCTTAACAAAGAGAACGGCCAGACCTTCGTCATAGTCACCCATGACCCGGATGTCGGGGCCAAATGCGACCGCATCGTCCATATGCGGGACGGGCTCGATCGTCACCCATGACGGGAACGTGAAAGCGATCTCGGAAGAGATCGAAGAGCTGGGGTAAGACCATGGCAAGATCGAGATCGATAATAACGGCCATCGTATTCATCGCATTGGTGATCCTGGCCCTGAGGTTCGTCCATCCGCTAGCCCTGTTCCTTGTGGCCCTCATCGGGCTCATCGTACTGTTCATTTTGATCGATGCGTTCGGTAACCGCATCCTGTTCAAAATGGCGCTGCGTAACACAGCGCGTCGAAAATCGGTGACCGCACTGGTGCTCGGCGGATTGATGGTGGGCACGGCGATCATCGCCGCCTCTCTTGTCGTGGGCGACACTCTCGACAACATTGTGGTGGGAGAGGTGGCCAAGGACTATGGTGCCGTGGACTTCTTCGTGAGCGGGCCTGGGACCAACAACAACGGCTATTACAATTATTCACAGGTCGCACCAGTTCAGGGCCAAGTGAAGAACCTTAGCTTCGTTACCGGCGCAGAATGGTACGTTGTGACATCTTCCAGCATAAAAGACCTGAACAATGGTCTCTCATCTCCGTCCATCACCGTTCAGGGTCTGACACCGAACTTCGTTTCTGGGTTCGGGGGTTTCCTTGGTTCTGACGGTTCGACGATCATGTCCCAACCGAGCGCGGGGGAAGCATATGTGAACGAGATGGCGGCCAACGCCCTTAACATAAAACAGGGTGACACATTGAGCCTGTTCTATAATACAGAACAGGTCAATGTCACGGCCCAGGTCATAGTTCAGAACCAGAACATCGGTGCCATGGGCGGTGACGATCGAATATTTCTTGATCTGAACACTGTTCAGGACCTGCGTGGACTGCCCAATGAGGTCAACACCCTTGCAATAACATTGGACCAGGCAGGCCGGGCGAATATAAACACCTCGCGCAGCGAGGTGAACTCAACGGTCAATGGGACCTACGCGAGCTCTTTCGGACCTCTACATCTGTCGATCACATCGGACCGTGCGCAGGCCATCGTGGACGGCCAATCACAAGTGTCGAGCCTGACGGACCTCTTCTTCGTGTTCAGCTCTTTCTCCATCATCGCGGGCATCGCACTGATCATCAACATCTTCATAATGTTGGGCGAGGAACGGAAGAGCGAGATGGGAATAGCCCGAGCTATCGGCATGCAACGTAGCCATCTGCGCAAGATGTTCACGTACGAAGGGCTCATCTATGCCTCTTTGGCCGCGCTCATAGGCGCGGCGGTGGGCGTGTTGTTGGCATATGTGATAGTCCTTGCTGTGGGAATGTTAATAGACACGGGAGGTGTGCCCATCCAGCAGTTCTTCACATTCTCGCCCTTATCTCTCGTCGCGGCCTACACCGTAGGGTTCATCCTAACGATGGTCACCGTCTACCTTGTCACCTTGCGCATCTCCAATCTGAACATCGTTCGGGCGGTCAGGAACATTCCCGAACCTCCACGTTCTAGGAGCGACAAGGGTGCTCTCCGCCTTGGCCTGGCACTTTTCGGCCTTGGCCTCCTGATAATGCTCGCCGGTATCGCATCCAGATCCTCGCCCCGGCGACCAGTGGATTATCGCTTATGGCCCTCTCCACCGGTCTTATCATCCGTCGTTGGACCGGCGACCGCTTGGCCTGGAGCATAGCCGGAGCGGCCACACTTTTCATATGGCTGCCCAAGGGTTTCGTGATATTTCCATACCCCAGCGACATTGATCAGTTCGTCATAGCCGGGATATTCATGGTCGTATCAGCGTTGGTGATCGTGATGGTCAACAGCGATGCTATCGTGTCCTTCTTCACCAAGGTGTTCCGGGTCAGGGGCGGTTACAAGGCGGTGATCAAGACCGCCGTCTCCTACCCCCTCCGGGCAAGGACACGCACGGCCCTGAGCATATTCATCTTCGGCCTGGTCATCTTCACCGTGACCACGCTGACGATGATATCGGGCATATTGGCGGTCGGCGTACCAAAGGAGGTTAGCGATTCATCGGGCGGGTACGACATAGCGGCCTTCTCCGCTTACCCTGTCGACATGTGGGGACAGATAAACGCCACCAACGGTCTTGTTGAAAAGGCCAACATAAGCAGCATGGTCCAGTTGAGCATAGGACAAGCTTCCGTCACCGTACTGAACAGTAATGGGACGAATAAAGGAGCGGCGTTCGGATACGATGTGATAGGGGCGGTGACATCCCTATACAGTGAAGGTAACTTCCCCCTGACCAGTTGGAACACGACCCTCTATCCGACCCAAGAGGACGCCTGGAACGCTGTAAGGGACAATATGAGCCTGGCAATGGTCGATGGGAGCGCTAGCACCACCTCGTCCGGTTATGTTAATATCGGCAGTTCGGACCTTCGCGGGGTCAGTGTAGGTGACCATTTGAACCTGGAGGACCAGAACGACAGGAACCAAACGGTGACGGTCGTCGGCATCCTGAGGGCGCAGGCGATCAACGCCGTGTTCGTCGATAACAACTATGTTAGGAACGATCTTCAGGTGAACGGGACCAACCTCTTCCTGATAAAGCTAGGCGGCGGTCTTGACGCGGCCAGGCAGGCCACATTGGTCCAGAGCCAGTTCTGGCAATATGGCGTCAGTGCCATCCCCATAAGCTCGGTGGCGCAGGCGGCGGTCGATCAGATCAACGGCATTTTGAACCTTATAGAGGCGTTCCTTGCCCTAGGCCTCGTCATCGGCATCACGGGCCTGGGCATCATCACCATTCGTTCCATACACGAGAGAAAGATCGAGATAGGAATGATGCGTGCGCTGGGTTATACCAAACGTATGATCGTGATGAACTTTGCGTTGGAATCGGCTTTCGTGTCCGTCCTAGGCATCGTTATCGGCAGCCTTCTGGGGATCGTCGTGGGATATCAGCTGTGGCAGAACGCATTCCAGAGCATGGACATGAACTTCATCATTGCTTGGCCACAGATAGTGATCGTGGGCTTCTTGACGTTCCTGGCGACCCTTCTCAGCGCCATTCCGGCCGCCAGAGGGGCGAACAAGGTCTCGCCGGCGGAAGTGCTCAGGTTCGAATGAGCCGGTCAAACCCTTTCCGACATCTACTTTTTTTCCACTAGTTGTCAGGGCCGCAACCTCTCTTGGGTGATGATATGTTCTTTGGCCACCCGTGGGGCGATGTCACCTTCGTCCGAACACCGTCCTTGAGACGGAAATGACCACGACCATCCCCAGTGCCGGGATGATGAGATATACCATCGACCTGCTCAGCTCCAGGAGATATGCGACGGCCGCCGCGATGACATATACGATGAGCACGGTCGCCTGAGGTACCAGGTCATCATGGGTCCTTTTCTCAGATGATGTCGTATCCGGTTTGGGAACTTCCCGACGGGCCAACGTGCTGACCAACACGGTCCATGTCGAGGTGATATAAGTAGTAACGACACCGGTGACGCCTATCGTCAAGGCCCCAACGCTTTGGATTCCCATCGCGATGGCAGCTAGGGCGATCAGAGGATAGACCGTCCATGAGGTCAGGCTACCCGGTGATAGACCGAATATGGTGAACACCATCAATACAAGGAGTTCCAGTCCGAACGCCCTTCCCGCAGCCCTTGGCCATATGTACTCCTCATGAACTGTGGGACCTGAGAAATACGCCCCGATAGCGACCCCGAGGATGAAACCCAACAACGAGGTCAAAGAGCGTGTTACGGTGGACAATCTCCATCCCGCGATCGCGAGACCGAGGAAGATCGTGTTCCCGGTCATGTTCGATACGAAAACGTTGCCAAAGGAGAGATATGCGACCGCGTCGATGAAGCCAGAGGTGAAAGAGAGGACGCCCACAAGAACGTCGCGTACGTGCTTTTGTCGCTCGTTCCCGTTCTGCCCCTTCCCCCGCTCCATTTGTCCTCTGACGGCTTGCATCCCTTGGTACCTCTGGACGTAAGGACTGTCATCTCTAGTTCGTGCGGCCGCCTTGTCCTATCTGACCGGAGCTTGAGAGCATGGAGATCTGCTTCGTGACATTACCTGCCCCATCGGAACCCGCGCGTTGAATTTCAACGGCTTGCTGACATGGCCCATCCCCGTATCATTGGCGGTCGATCCACCTGAATAAGCTCCATTTTGTGATCTTTCAATGCGGACCGATGTTCCTGAGGGATGTTCTGCATTTTATAGGTCAGATCGAACCGGCCGATCTCCGCGAGATACTTGTCCACCGGATGTTGCACCTATGAACAATAGAAAAGAACACTGCGCATATAGAATCTCTATCCAGAGCTTTCAATGTTCTTTTCGAGCGTGGTGGGGTACCTGCTACCATTTTTCACCCACACGGCGAACCCTGCATCGCTCAACAGTATGGTCCAGTACACCGCCACTGGTCTGAGCATTGTTCCCAGGACTGTTTGTTCCATAGAGCGATGCCTGACCATCGTATCCACGCTCGTTGGTTCCCCTCTTACGTACCGTTCGTCCGATACATGCCAACAACCATCCACCTTTACCTCTGTGGTCTCTTCGCCTCGCACCTTTTTTCCACCAAACGGCCCTGTGAACGCAGAGCTGAAAAAGTAAGCCAGGCACTTTTCGTCTACATCGTTACAACTAGCTTCCCGCTCGCAAGAAGTTAAGATACGGTGATCATGTTATCATTGTTAATGAGGTAAGCTCATTGAGCACGTCCCTTTTCAAGAAACAGTTGGACCACGTTAAGAGCATCAGAACGCCTGAGGCCCAATTGATATCGGTCTATGTTCCACCTGGTAGGCCCTTGGGTGATGTCCATGCATTGCTCAGAGATCTGGAGCTGAAGATCCATCGGGGTTCGTCAGATGTCCCTGACAAGAACCTAAAGGTCGCGATCTCATCACTATCGTCCAGACTGAACGGTTTCGAAGGGACACCCCCAGCAAACGGTTTCGTCCTGCTCTTCGGAGAGGTCGGCGACCGACTCCACCAACAGGTGATAGAGCCACCTCTGCCGGTACAAGACCTCCTCCTCAAGGTCGGTAATGAGTTCTACCTCGAACCTCTCTATCGTATGGCCAATGTCCCTGAAACATACGGCATCCTCGTGATGGACATGGCCGAGGCGACCTTGGGCTACATGGCCGGCACTGCTGTCAGGGTCTACACGCACTTCGAGTCCAGGGTCGCTAAGAAACACCATCACGGGGGGATGTCCAGTCTGCGGTTCGAGCGTTTGAGGGACAATGCGATAAACGAGTATTTCAAAAAGGTTTCCGATCGATGTACCGAGGCTTTCCTGGACCAAGGTGTCAAAGGCATCATCATTGGTGGTCCAGGCATGACGAAGAACGATCTCGTCGCGGGGAACTATCTCCATCATGTGGTGCGTAAGTTGGTGATCGGGGTGGTGGACGTTGAGTACACCGATGAATACGGTCTCAGGGAGGCGATGAACGCGGCCGAGGGGCTTCTTCAGAGCTCGGAGTACGTTCATGAGAAAAATATCCTCGACCGATTCTGGGACGAGCTCGGAAAGGATGGTCTCATGGTCCTTGGTCTCGAGCCGACGAAAGAAATGCTAAAGAACGGGCAAGTGGAGACCGTGATAGTGAGCTCTGCGATAGGCATCGATGCCATCGAAGAGATCAGGGAGATAGCTGAGGACAAACGAACCGAACTGCTCATGATCGACAAGGAGAGCGACCAGGGCCGGAGGTTCAATTCAGCCATCAGGGTGGGGGGCGTTCTTCGATACAAATGATCGAGGTATTTTGGGGCTTGTGGGGCCCGACCAAATGCGTGTGACGGACCTACCGATCTTCGATTCTGGATCCGCCTTTCCATCAAGATCGAAGTTATTGGGCATAACGCCTTCTTCGATCGTTTCATGATCGCCTATCGAGTCGAGACCCTGGACAGATGGGGCGAATCTGATATTGCGAGAGGTAGACCCCACGAGAGCTGGGGACCTCTAATGCATAAATATATATACGCGCATCGCAAACACCATCCGAAATCAAATCCGGCTGTTTTTACAATCGTATTTATTTTCACAGGTGAATAACATGACAAATTTCACAGATCTACTGATCTCAAATGACATCGTCAGAGCAATGAACGACATGGGATGGAAAGAGCCCACTCCCGTGCAGATAGCGGCAATACCATTGGGCCTCAAGGGTGCTGATATGTTCGCCCAGGCCCAGACCGGGACAGGAAAGACCGGAACTTATGGAACTATAATCCTTGAAAGGATCAGACCCAGAGGAAGGGCCGCATCAGCACTGGTCATCGTTCCAACAAGGGAATTGGCGGCCCAGGTCTCCGAGGAGCTCTCCAGGCTAGCTAGGTTCACCGGTCATGTCTGCATTCCCATCTACGGAGGGGTGGCTATCTTTCCTCAGGTTGATAAGCTCAATAGGGGAACGGACATCGTCGTTGCCACCCCTGGCAGGGCCAAGGACCTCATCAACAGGAACAACTTGGACCTTTCCAAGATATCGCTGGTCGTACTGGATGAAGCGGACCGCATGCTGGACATGGGCTTCTCCAAGGACCTCAATTTCATACTATCGAGGGTGCCGAAGAAAAGACAAACATTACTGTTCTCCGCTACGATGTCAAATGAGATAAAACAACTTGCGATCCGTCAGATGATCGACCCCCAAGAGATACTGGTCTCGAAGGACGAACCCGTCCTGGACCTGACAAAGCAATATTATCTCATGACCGTCAAGGACATGAAACGTGATGCGCTCTGCACCATCCTGGACACGAATCACCCTAAGGCCATCGTGTTCTGTCATACCAAGCACAAGGTAGACCAGTTGACCAAGAAGTTAAGAGGCTATAATTACCCAGTGGGAGCGATACACGGCGATGTCACACAGAGCAGAAGGGAGAAGGTCATCAGGAGCTTCAAGGACGGCTCCATCAATGTTCTCGTAGCCACGGACGTTGCTGCCAGGGGATTGGACATCGAGGGCGTCGACTATGTGATAAATTATGATGCACCTAACGACCCGGACACATATGTTCACAGGATAGGAAGGACCGGAAGGGCCGGAGCGGAGGGCATTGCGGTCTCGTTCTTCATGCCGGAGGAGCGTTCGATGGTCAAGGAGATCGAATACAGGACCGGCAAGCCCATCGATCCGTTGGACATAAAGATCGTGCGACGGCCTGAGCCAGAGGTCAATGGGGCTGCCCCAGCTCAGAACGTTCCCCAAAGAAGAGGGCCGGGAGGACCCCCCATGAGGTCGAGCAGGAACGGGCCCCATGTACAACATGGTGGTCATAGGGACCAGCATAGAGAAGGCGGATCTACCCGGCAAGAGAGAGGGCATGGGATCGACTGATGGACGGAGGGGGATCGGCGCCCCGGTCCGCAGGTAGCGATCCTTCACGACCAGCGAACGATCATAATATCGATAGTGCATCGGACCGCTCCTCCGCTCGATCTTCTGAGCATGGCCACGGTTGAGGCGGTTGAGCATCTTGATCCAATATACATGGTCGATCCCCATGAAAATATGGGCTGGATGGATTTCTGGTGGGTCCCAGGTCGAGGTCCGAAAGATATTGGTTGGTCTGGGGGATGGAACGGAATGATCATAATGGATTCGTGCCTTTTTAATGTACGCTTGGGGGAAGGTTCGGGCAGCCTTATTTTGTTGATGGTGGACCGTCGAAGGAAATCATCGCTGGAGCGCACAATCGACGAACATTCGAAGATCGATGAGCTCTTCGCGGAAAATAAAGAAGCTAAGCAGCGGCCAAGGACTTGACATGTCATGTTCGATCAATTCATGGGGGACGATCTAAGATCATCGGAACGATCCCGGTCATCACCCTTGCCGCTTTGGTCATCCTACTTCCGATCTTAACTTTTATGAGCCTCATCTCTCCATGGTTCTGTGTTCATCTCGGAAGCAGTGGGTTAGGGATGACCGGCATTTTCTAAGTTGGATGAAGACGCAGGGATTTGATAGGACGTTCAATTTCAGGTCCACATCCATATCATCTTTGTGCATTCGCCTCTTTCGCTCTAACCACGAGGACGGGGCACTTGGCCTGGCGTACCGTTCGTTCGGCCACACTACCCAGGTGAAGGTGTGCCAGCCCTGTACGACCGACAGTACCCATCACTATGAGGTCCTGACCCGCGGACGCCTTTACGATTTCCTCAGAAGGCTTTCCCGCCACGATCATAGGCTTGACATCTATCCCAAGCTTTTGGCCCTCTTCCACGACGAACTCGGTCGCCTTGCTGCCTATGTCTGAAGATGTTCGCCCGACCCCTTCGATGACCGAGGGACCCGACCCTTCTTCATCGCCCACGACGCTGAGCGCGGTCACTTCCGCATTGAACGCCCTTGCCAAGCCAAGTCCGTGGGCAATAGCGGGCTTGGTGTTCTCGCTGCCGTCTGTGGGTATAAGAAGCTTCCTTGGGCTTGATCGGTCAGCCTCGAGGTTTGTCCCGCCGTGGATCACCAGTACTGGTGATATGGCGGACCTGACGACCTTCTCCGCCACGCTCCCAAGTAATAGATTGGGTATGCCAGTGCGCCCGGCCGTTCCCATTATGATCAGGTCATGGTCGATCGAGGCCTCGATGTTCACGCTCGATGGGATGCCTCCGATCACAACAGGTTTTACCTTTATCCCTCTAGCCAGACCCTGGGCCGCGACGGACTGGACCGCGCTTGCACAGTTTTGGTACAGGATGGTTTCGGCCTCTGGAACGGCAACGTTCATCATGTCCTGATGATCGATCTCGTCTATAACGCACATCGCAGTGACCTCTGCTCCCATGGTCTTTGCCATGTTGAGGCCATAAAGGATAGCGGGGCCGGTCTTTTCACTGCCATCGGTAGGTATTAGTATCTTCTTGTAAGGTGTCATTGACCGCTCTCCCCCATTTGCTTGCTCCTTTCCTCATGCTCCACATTGGCGACCGACGGCCTCACTTTGATCAGTGAGATTGCCAATGCCACAAGCGAAACGACGAAAAAGAGCATGAAGGCCTGATGCAGTCCGTTCTCGAAGATCGTAAGCGCCTGGGAGCTTACACCGCCGCCATAGAGGAACAGGGCTGCCATATCCTGCATGGATAGGCCTGTCAGTACCATCGGTATGGCGATGGCCATGCTGAGCATCGAACCGATGTTCATGAGCATCATTCTTGTACCCGACGCTATGCCTCGCCTCTCTGGTGGGGCCGCGTTCAGTACCGACTTACTGTTCGGGGACATGAACAGGCTACTACCGGTACCGGCGATCAACATTATCACGACCAGCCACCAGAACGGCGTGGTGTGATCGATAAAGGCGAAAGCTATCATGCTCAATGAGGACAGTGCAAGACCGGCGATCATCAGAAAGCGAGCACCCTGCTTATCGGCCATTCTGCCGGAGAGCGGAGCCACGACGATCAACGTCAGTCCCATGGGTATGAGGCTCAGACCAGCGGTCAGGGGGTCCTGGCCGTAAGGCCCCTGCAGGAAAAATATCAGGAGGAAGAGCATCGCTCCACGGGTAAGGCCATTAAGGAAGGCGGTCGTGCATCCCAGGGCGAAGTCTGGATGCTTGAACAGGTGAAGGTCGAGCATCGGGGTCTTTACATTTAGCTCGATCCACAGGAAGGCCAGTAGACCAACGATGCCTATGGCGAACAGGGCGTAGATGGCGCTTGTGCTCAGGCCCATGGGGAACGCATCCAGCGAGATCCCCAGGAGCAGCGAGGTCATGCCAACAAGGAACTGTCACACAACCCCACCGATCGAACCCGGGGCTCTTAGGTGTGCTGGCCGGCTCCTTCAGCCGGGCGTATGCCCAGATGGTCCCGAAGATGCCGATGGGAACATTGTACAGGAATATCCACTGCCAACCATACGGGGCGAGCATACCACCGATGACCGGTCCCATTACCAGACCCGCCCCGACCGCTATCGAATTAATGCCTAGCCCGAGGCCGAGGTTGTGGGCCTTGAAAGTATCGGCCACCATAGGTGTCGCGTTGGCCATCATAAGAGCACCGCCGAGCGCTTGGACCATTCGGTAGGCGATAAGGTCATATCCTTGGTTAGAGGGGTTGGCGAATATGCACAATAGTGAACCAAGCGTGAACACAGCGAAACCCAACACATACAGGTTCTTACGTCCATACATGTCGGCCATTCGGCCGAACAAAGGGACCATCGCTGTGGCTATGAGCATGTAGATGAGCAATACCCACATTACAGTGAAGAGGGCCATGTGGAGCGCCCCCATCATATCTGGAAGTGCAATGAGCAGAGCGGAGCTCTGCATTGTGGCCATGAACACTCCTATTGTCGTGACCGATAGCACGGTCCATTTGTATCCTGGTTTATCAGCTTGATCCGTCAAAGGTGTCACCTTGATCTTAAAGATCTGTTTTGGATTCTACTTCCGAGCCTCTGCGTTCCTGGCAATGATTCTTCTTTATGGTCTCGAAAGAGACCCACAACTCTTCGATCTCTGTATCCTCCAGGTCACCGAGCTCGTCGGTCAATGCTTGCCTCATTCGTTCTCTAAATTCACTGATATGTTCCCTGCCGGCCTCGGTGATCTCCAAGTTGATAATCCTCCGATCTTGGGCATCGGGAACCCGTCTCACCAGGCCATCTGTCTCAAGGTTGTCCGTCAGTGTTGTAAGATTCTGACGAGAATAGTTATTTAATTCAGCGATCACTGACAATGGTAGCGGACCTTTTCTCTCAAGGGTCACCAAGATACCGATCTTGGGATAGCCACCCCTGGTCCCTTCGAGCACCTCGCTTTTCCAAACTATCCGCCTATACATCATTGGAACGGTCTGCAGCATCGCGACAGCGAGGTCTCCTATCTGGTCCTTCCTTCCAGTGGACTCCATGGACATTACCGTATTTTTCTTAGCTACTACGATATTCGTATGATACGACGACCGAATTAATTTGGTGAAGAACAATTTTCTATTTATATGTTAGGGCAGAATAATATAAAAATGGACGGTATGGTCGTCCCATCGACCGACATCAGAAAGTATGGCAGAGGTCGCCAAATGGTCGAGATCATCGAAGTTGGATCTCGATGACATGCTGTTAGAGAGACCTTATAAGCCCACGCAAGCCCATGCATGATCTAAGTTGGCCGTGAAATGTTCTCTATGGAACATGGGCATCGAATTTCGTCCTTGGATGATCAGAATGCCCCATGGTCCGCCCGGTCATATCAGGACATCGAACCTGCATTGGATGACGAGATCAGATAAAAATTACGGTCCTGGTCCAAGAACTGTAACATGGGTTCACTTCGATCTCAGATGGGCCAGAGCAAGAAGGGGGTCTCTATGCGTGAAGCTCATGAAAAAGTTTGCAAACAACCTCGATTTGGACCATGGGCGCTGTTATAAAACTAAAAAGATCAAATTGTTTTGTCCCCGAATTTCAATTCCTGCTTATCGATGATAAAATACAACGATCTGGCATGGGAAATGTTCACATGCCCCAGAATGTGCGAGTTTTCGAGCCAGCACCTCGACTCTTTCATTCAATTAGAGGGAAATTGCCCGGGCCCAAAACATCTTCGATGTTCTTTTCTTCTACGGCATGATTTTGGCACAAACCCTGATTCTATCAATTCGGTACAAGCCTTAGGCATTCTACTACTCAGCCATAGAAGCAAAGGATTATTCTCCTTCATTCTTTATCCCAGAACCCTTGACAAGACTAATGGTCTTCATCGATGAAAGTGGCACAACCGCCAATACGGAAGTTGCCTTCACGACATCCGCCGTATGGTGCATGCCATCAAACAGAGATGGACTCTCAAAAGGTCTTGAGATATACAACCGATTGCATCAAGTATAGAATTCAAGAGGAAATGGGAAGCTGGCCAAGTGAAATCCACCATTCAGATGGGCTACACAGGTTGAGTGATGATCTCTTGGCAGTTGCTTGTGGCGAATGTTTCAATGATTTCTCAATTGAAAAGAGAAATCTACGATTGATTCAGCAGCCAATCATGTACAATTGTGCTACGCTCAATCCTATGATTGAGGCCACGTTACCCGAATATGATAGTAAGACCTATGGAAATAGTGCCAGAGCGCGCGCCATAGCAGCAATATTGCAACCGTTGTTCGTATGCGGTGACGAAGGGCGGATTGAGACCGAAATTATTCTAGATGACAAAGTCTGGTCGAAACCCGTCTCGATGTGTTCCAAATCAATAACGGAAACTTTGGAAAGGAACAATGTCCATGTCCAGTTCTTCTGTCATGATAGTGCTAAAATCCCAGGGCTCCAATTGGCAGATTTAACGGCTGGAGTCATACATAGCTTTCAAGTAAGTGGTAGGGAAAGAGAAGCTCATGAATTGATAAAAGATAGATTCATCGCTCATATTGGGGCAAGAAGGGTTCCAGGAGCATCAATTTTTTAAGAAAAATATGAAATATGAGACCAATGGGAGGGGCTCGTAACCATTCACAGATGGGTCATTGACCTTCCCACCGTCTCTGTTTACGAAGTTAAATATCATTTACATACATAAGAACTTTTGCAAGATATTATAAGAAATCTTGGTAAAGTATCGGGTTTACGCTTCTAATTATAGAGTTAAATGTATTTATTATTTATCTACATCACCCCTGGCTCATAAGGGTTTGTTGATAACTGGTCTTCTAAGTTGTCATCTCCCCGCATAACAGCTCTGCCTGGTCCAGCACCGTCTTCACGGCCTCCTCCTGCTTGTCTGGCGGGTAGTTGTACTTCCTCAGGACGCGCTTGACCATCTTGCGCATGTTGGCCTGGGTGCTCTCCTTGACGGCCCAGTCGATGGTGGCGTTCTCCCTAACGGTCTTGACTAGGTCCAGGGCGATCTGGGAAAGCACCTCGTCGCCCATCAGCTTGACTGCGCTGTCGTTCGTTCCCAGCGCATCGTAGAACGCCAGCTCCGCCGGGTTGAGGCCGAGAGCCTCTCCACGCTTCTGACGCTCCTGCATGTCCTTGGCGATCTGGATGAGTAGTTCGATGACCTGGGCGGTGGTGATAGCTCGTTTTTCGTACTTCGAGATGGCCTGCTCGAGCAGTGCGGCAAAGGAGCGGGCCTCGACGACATTCTTTCTAGCGTTGGCCCGGACCTCGTCCCTAAGCAGCTTGTTCAAGAGCTCCACCGCCAGGTTCCGCTGGGGCAGCTTGCGGACCTCGACAAGGAACTCTTCCGACAGCAGCGAGATGTCCGGCTTCGTGGCCATCGACGGCATGCAGAAGTTTTTTTCGGAAGTGATGGGCGAGTTCCGCGAAACCCTCACCACCGGCCTGCTCAAGGTCGAACGCTCGCAGAAGGGCGAGGCACCAGTGCGGGTTCGTCTGATCGCCTGCATGAACCCACGGCGGCGGCTGTCCGAGTACCTGTACCCGGTGCAAGCCATCCTCGACTCCAATCCCTTCCAGGACCCGGTCGATGTGACCTGCTGGGACGCCTTCGTCCCGTTCGCTATGGAGGATGTGCCATACGACAACATCGCTGAGGCGGTGATGAACGAGCCACCCATGCCAGAAGAACTGTACCGCGCCCATGTCATGTGGGTGTGGTCCCGGCGAGCGGAGGACATCATCTACGGCCCGGGGGTGGTGGAGACCATCAAGGCGCTGGCCAAACGGCTCCACGCTCGCTACCACATCGCCTCTGCCCCGCTGGTCCATACTGAGGTACATGACACGCTCATGAGGGTGGCGGTGGCCTTCGCCGCCCTGCGACACTCCACCGATGAGCATCATCAGAAGATCGTCGTGTCGCCGGAGCATGTGGAGGAGGCGTACCAGCTCCTGACCGCCACCTATGACATGCTCAAGTTGGGGGAGTTCCGGGACTACGAGAACGGCAACGTCAATCTGCTGGACAGTGAGCTCATTCGTGCCGCTGCGGCTATGAGCTTCGACGACTTCTCAATACCCGAGGCGCTCAAGACCGGAGGGAGAACCTCCAAGGAACTGGCGGACATACTCCAGAAGACCGAGGAGAGCGTCCGTCGTTATAACTACCCGGTGCTGCTGGAACACAGCCTCGTCGTGACGGGGTCGTCGGGCTGCCGCCTTAGCGACAAGGGACGGAAGTTCATCAAGGTGTTGCTGGAACACCGTGACGCGGTGAACGAAGGGGCCCCAGGCGACGGTTCAGGCCCCCACCCTATGGCTGAAAAGGTCACAGCGTCACAACCAAGCGCTTCCTTCACGAACGAAAGCGGCACCATACAAAGTACGCTGATGGATGCACCGCTCCCTAAGGGCAGGACGATGGAGCAGGCTATCGCCGAAATCAAGCGGAACATGGTGGCAGCGTTCGATGTGAACTGGAAAGAGGCTAGGCTAGACGATGTGGGCCGGCACCTCAAGCACATCTTTGACGGCGACCAACAGCGGACGCTGGCCTTCTTCAGGAAGGCCTGTGAGCAGCACTGGCTCCCCTACACTATCTTCTCGAATGGTGTTGTGCGGAGAGAGTGACCATGGTCAGCCTGGACCGCTGAGGGTGTTCGATGGTCATTAATAGCCTGCCATCTGATGGTACGACCGAGGGCGCCAATGGTGACACCACCAAGCGCCGTTGCTCAGTCGGTCGTAAAAGGGGGCAGAGGTCCATGGGCCGCTATCCCTTCCTGACCGTAGGCATGCAGTACTTGGAGAGAAGAAAACCCTTTCTGGCGGAGAGCACCACTGAGGACCTGGAACGCAAGGTTCGCTTCCTCAACGCCGTCTTCACCGACCTTCGTTCCAAGCGTCAGGTGACGACAACCAACCCCGGCATGATGGTCCGGGATGACATCGGTGCTTTCGTCAAGCACATGGAGACCGAACCACCGGATCAGGGTGCGGGAATGAACGGACGGAAGAAGGGGAAACGGGTAAAGATGGCTAGCCGGAACTATCTGATTGGCCTACTCCACCTGCTCAAGAAAATCTGCGCCTTCGCCGGGAACACCGATTTCACGGAGATGGAGATGCAGGGAGACCCGATGCCGCGTAAAGTGCCGAAGGACCTCAGCTCGCTCAGCGAGAGGGAGCTGAGCCGCATCGCTGCCGCGGCCGAAGAGATGCGCGGATGGAGTGGGGAGGTGGCGAGGTTCATCGTCGCCGTGTACCCATGTACCGGACTGCGGTACAATGAGCTTCGTCTCGCCCATTTCGAGGATCTAGATGTCGAGGAATGGTCCATCTATGTCCGTCACCCCAAAGGTGAGAATCGCTACGCTCGAAAGCGGACAACGCCGATTCTCCCGCCGGCAAGAGACGCGGTGCTTCGCTTTTTAGATGCCCGCGACAAACATCTGAGATCCAAAGGGGTCGAACAGACCGAGGCGCTCATTCCCTCATGGCGCGACGGCCGGTTCGATTTCTACAGCCCCACCGGTTTCCGGCAAATCAAGGGCGAAATCGAGGAACGCACCTCCAAGGGAGGCAAGCCGGTCAAGTTCCACATCAAGACCTTTAGGGACACCTATGTGCAGATGAACATCGACCGCAACCCCGCCAATCTCTCCGCGGTATCAGTAACAGTAGGGCACGCAACTTCAAGGACGACCGAAGAGAGCTACGGACGCATATCATTGAAGCGGTCGGTCTCCGACCTAAACAAGGCCTGGGAGACCGACCAGGTGCCCCGGTGCAAAAAACCGCTGATTGACGAAAAAGTTGGGACATCTGGCTATGGAATTCTCACATTCCCCAGAATTTGTCCGTCTTCCTCTTTATCTCGAGCAGCTCTTGAAGGACCATCTTATCGTCCTCGTTGAGACCTACTGACTGCATCTCCTTGAGGGATGTCTCGCGGAGATTTACGTACAGTATGTCCTCGACGCAGAGTCTGTCTACCCACTGTCGGTCCCTCGATGGCCACCGCGACCTCTTGACCCTGGATCGCCTCCTTGACCACCTCTTCGCCGGACCTTATGGACCGTATGATCCCGACATCCACCCCCTGAACATTAAGAAGTTTCTGACCGGCCCTGATCCTGCCGGCAAGCACCCTTACCCCGACTATCGCAGGCTTGCTCGTCCTGAAGACACAGTTCGGCAGGAGCCTTATCTTCCCAGGGAAGGCGAACTCGGAACGTTTCTCGATGTCGACCCTCCTCTTTTCTTCCTCGACCCACTTTTGATAGTCCTCTATCAAACGGTAAACGACATCGTTCGTGAAGACCTTCAGAGGGTAGTTCGGAAGCGCTTCCTTTGCCTCGGGCAATAGGTCGACATTAAAAGCGAGGATCACACGATGTATGTCCTGCCCGTATGCGGCCGTATCGATGAGGTCCTTCCTCGAGATCGATTCCTACGTCGAACTTCCTTATCGGGATCTCCGCGTTCTTGCATTCGAACGCCAACGCCTCGAGCGAGCCGATCGCGTCAGCTTTTATGTAGATGCCCTCTTCGGAAGTCGCTATGTCGACCTTCGTCTCGTTCGCGATCTCCGCCAGCTCCTTGTCGAGGTTTCCGGTCGCGACCCTTATCGGTCCTCCCGCTACGACCCCATCGACGCTCTGGCACATCAGCTTTACACCGATGGCCGCGCTGACCTCCTTGACCGAATCGAAACGGTCCTTGGGGTCCCTTATCTCATCAAGAGGCTTCGGCCTCAGGATCGCCTTGACCTTGGTGCTAAGAGGCTTCCCCTTCGTCCCGAGAATGACCGTATCGCCCTTTCTTAGGGTACCTGCGAATATTATGACATCTAGAGTGGACCCAAGACCTTTCTCCTCCTTCACCTCGAGGATTCGTGCCCTGAGCAGGTCCCTCCTCCGTCTTCAGCTCTTCTTCCAGGAAACGTTGTGCCAGACCAATGAGCACCAGCAGTAGGTCGGGAAGCCCCTCCCCGTTCTTGGCGGACATCGGAACCACGGCTATCGCCTTTGTGAAGTCCTCGATGCGGTCGTATCGGTCGGCGGAGTATCCTCTTTCGGAAAGATCGCCGATCGATCTTGTACATCTTCTCATCGAGCTTGGCCCTGGCCTCATCGGTCTGGTCCATCACGCTAAGGACGAACGGTTTGTCCTTTACGCTTTTCCAGCCATCGATGAGGTCGATCTTGTTCATCGCGATGATGAACGGTGTCTTGAAACGCTTCAGGATGCTGATCGATTCGATCGTCTGGGGCTTGAGACCCTCATTGATATCGATGACCAGGACCGCAAGGTCAGCAAGGGAACCCCCCCTTGCCCTGAGCGATGTGAACGACTGATGACCGGGGGTATCGATAAATAGCAGGCCGGGAACGTTGAACTTCCGCGAGGTACCGATCAGCGGCCTGCATACCTTGTAGATATGCTCTATAGGCACCTCAGTGGCCCCGATATGCTGGGTGATGAGACCTGCCTCTCGCTGAACGACGGTCGTCCCTCGGATCCTGTCCAATAAGGAGGTCTTACCATGGTCAACATGACCAAGGACACTGACTATAGGCTGCCTCGTGGGCATGGCTCTTCCCATAATGAGATGGATATTAGTAACTTTCCCAGGTGGTGGGATCGCCCCCTAGATGATCGTTCCGTTAGTGCAAAAAGAAGATCATGCTGATCGTTGTCAGCTCAAAAGATGCCGCAAATAAAAAAGATAGAAAATGGCCTTAGGGTGCTTACTCGTACACCCAAGGGTCTGCTGACCGAGTATAGGACTGCAGTTCGTAGTCGTTGAAGAATATCTCGATCTCGCGCTTTGCCGATTCGGCGGAGTCCGATCCATGAATAAGGTTCCTGCCGGTCTGTATCGAGAGGTCCCCTCTGATCGTGCCGTACGCTGCTTCCTTCGGGTTGGTCTTTCCCATCATGGCCCTCATTCCAGTAACAACGTCATCTCCCTCCCAGACCATAACAAGGCTGGGACCGGAGGTTATGTACTGGATCAGACCGGGATAGAAGCCCTTTCCTTTGTGCTCGGCGTAGTGCCTCTCCGCGAGCTCCTTGGGGAGCCGCATGAACTTCATGGCGACCGGCTTGTAGCCCTTCCTCTCCATACGTCCAGAGGATCTCGCTCATGAGCCCGCGCTGGATCGCATCGGGCTTGAGCATCACGAAGGTACGCTCGATCATTCGTTCACTCTTCTTTCTTCGCTTCCGGCTTCGCTTCGGCCTTCTTCGCCTTCTTTTCCTTGGGGGCAGGTTTGCCCTTTGGCTTCGGCTCCTCTTTGGGCGCTTCGACAACTGGCGCCTCGACAGGTGCCGCTTCCGCCGCTACCAACTTCACCTTCGATGCCTTGACCTGAGCGTATGCCCGGGTCCAGGTCGTCCTCCTCGGTACCCGGCCAAGATGGACCATGTTGATGTAGCACTTGTTCGAATCGAAGGCGAGAACGGTCCCGTCCTTTTTTACTGTAAAGCTTCCCAGTACCTGGTTCGATCTTCAACTCCACAGAAGGAGCAAATCCTTTTCTCGACCATTGAAATCGCCTCACCGGATGGATAATTTACGTGCCTCTCTTGAGGTCTCTCTAAGCATCAATATATCTCCCATGCGCACGGGTCCCATGATGTTGCGGGTAATGATCCTGCCCTTATCACGGCCCTCGAGCACACGGACCTTCACCTGAGTGGCCTCACCGGTCATTCCTGTCCGACCGATTATCTCGACCACTTCCGAGGGTATGCTCTCCTCATCTGCCATGTTAACCCACCTACTTCTTCAGTTTCTTGACCTGCTCGGAAAGATTCTCGAGCAATGGTTTTGCCTTCCCAGCGTCCAAGACCGCGACCGATGCGGTAGGCTTCTCTAGTCCGACAGCCTTCCCGAGCTCGATCTTTGACGGACAGTATGCGTAACTTATGTTCCTCTCCTCACAAAGGAGAGGCATGTGCGCAAGTATCTCTGGGGGCTGTACGTCCTCGGCCATCACTACGAACACGGCCTCGCTCCTCTCGATCAGCTTGGTGACCTCGTTGGTCCCCTTCCTGACCTTCCCAGTGTCGCGAGCGGCCTCGACTATCTCGTAGGCCTTGTCCTGAAGCTCTTTAGGTGTTTCAAATCTAACGAATATTGGCTTTGCCATCTTTTCACCTCATTCGGATGATCTTCATCCTCATCATTCATTGGTAAGAGAATGTGAAAGAGCCCAAAGAGACCGCGATATAAATAGATTAGGTAGATGAGGAGGGGCGTCGAGCGGAGCGTGGAGTGGGGAAGAGCTTCGGTCGTCTGGCCCTCTTGGCCACTTCTTGTCCGCCCCCGTATAACATCGGACCATCACATCCTAGTGCCTTGCACGAGCGACCGCTCCACCCGGTCCATCCATTCAGAGACCATCGCCCTGAAGATGTCCTCCTGCTCTACCTGGAGCAGATGACCTGCCCTGTCAAGGGCGGCGTAGGTTCCGGCATGATAGTTGTCCATCTTCCTTTCTGCGTCCTTATAGCCCACCCAGCTGTCCTGCTTCCCTGTGAGCACCAGGGCCGGGACCTCGAACTCCTCGGTGGGCGGCACCGAACGCCTGGATAGGGAGTATCCGATATGCTGGAACGCCCTTAGGAACTGTGGGTCCCCGGACCTGAGCCCAGGAAGGATGTCCTGGCGGAACCTGGTCCAGGTCCTGCTGTCCCTGATGATGCTCATGGAAAGGAAATCCCGCCGGTCCAATGGGTCAAGGGAGGCTATCAGGGCGACGTCCTGCTGGAGGACGGTCCTCTGCGGAAGATCGCGGCCCGATCGAGCTGGATCCACCACTGGACAAAGGAGCATTATCCCGGCCAAGCGTTCCTTTCTTGCCATCGCCAAAGCGGGTGCAAGGTATCCACCGTAGGACTGGCCGACGACCACGAACGGCCCCTCAGGAACGGCGGCATCAAGGAAAGCTAGGAGGAGGTCCAACATGTCATCGGCATCGGTCGTCCTCGAGCCCTGAACGGAGGAGCCCATGCCCGGAAGGTCCAGATAGAACCGTTCCCAGCCGGCGCGATTCTCGAACATGGGTTCCATGCATCCCTTGAGCACATGCCGATCAAGGGTGAAACCGTGAAGCATTACCACCGGGAGCCCCTGCCCCATGGTCTCATAGGATATGGATGCGTCTCCGATCTTCAAGTTCCATATGTTGATCGGGACCCTATCTATTCAACGGATATAGAACATGGGCGCTACATCAGTCTGTTGATCACCTTGACCGACTCCCGCACGGATTCGACCGTCTTGGTCTCCAGGAGCACCCTGATGCCGTTCTTCTTGGCGAAATCCAGCATCCATGGGATATCGATCTTTCCTGTGGTCGGCACCTGGTGATCGCTCGTCCCGTTGTAATCGTGCATGTGCATGTGGCGTATGCGGTCCTGATGGCGCAGGAGCACCTCCTTTTCTTTCCAGCCGGTCCTGGCATCGTGACCGATGTCCCAGGTCAAGAAGAAGGAGTCCATAAAGCACAGCTCATCAATGGCCTGTGCGATGAAAGGTAGATCGAAGTTGGTCACGTTCTCAGTGCATACCTCTATGTTCGATACCTTGGCCAGAGAGATAAGGTCGGAATATGACCTCCAGAGGTTCGAAGTGAGCCTGTCGACATACTGACCATATACCCACACCCTCCTGTCCGGCAGAGTGAAGTAAATTCCCGGGCTCATATGGAGATTGAACACCTTTGCCCCGGCCTGCGCCATCCAATGTATCTCTTGCCGGCAACGGTCTAGATGACCTTCCCTTATGGAATTGTGAAAAGAACCGAGGTCCAGCTCGTCTGGAGAATGTACGGAGAACTGGATCCCCGTGTCCTGGGTCACATCTTTGACCACCCCGGGATCTAACCGTTCGGGACAGAACTCCGGCATGTTCATATTGAGCTCTATGAAATCTAGATCTAGTTCCTGGCATACCTCCACGGTATGATCGAATAATCGGGCATCTCGATGAGCGTAGGCATCCCGAACTTGATGGCAAACTTCATTCCACCTAGGCCTTCGGACCAAGAGAGGCATCAAAGATAAAAGCTTGATTCCCCGGGTCCTCCGAGCGATCATGATCTCCTCCGTCCTTCCCATTCTAAGTTCTCGTGTTGCGAGATTGCGCACCAAGCGCCTATATAGATCCTGTTGCTACCATATGGCAGGGATGGGGTTCGGTGCTGGATCTAAAGAAAAATAAAAGACCGGTGATCATCTCCATTTTGCTGGTGGCATATTTCCTGTTCATTGTCCTGGCCTCAGCACATGGAGGGATGCAAGGGAGCAACGTTCAAACGAATAGCGTCTCACCGAGCTCGACCGAAGGGACGCACACGGGTTCGGACGGTACCGTTGGGTCCCCCAACAACACGACGGCGTACGTCCCCGCAACATCGAACACCATCATCCTTCCTTCTTAGGGCCCCACATATATCCATGAAGCGCATTGTCCCAAGATGGCGACGCCCTTGCTGTCCTAGCAAAGGCGCACATATCGGAGCGATCGGTTCAGGTCGAAATGCCCATGTTCCATCTACCTTCCATGAGATGGGTCGGGCGTTGAATACCACTGTAGGTCGATAAGATGGGCATTAACGTGCTGGTGTCATCGGCGTCATATTCACTGACAGATCACTTCTCGGCCAGCGAAGGCCTCGCGGCATATCATATCATGAAGGGACTTGGCAGGCATGATGTTAATTTCCATGCCATTGCCGCGAACGTTCTAATAAATGATATGCCGACGAACCTCAGGACCTATGAGGTATCGGTGCCTGCGGACAAGACCCTGATCGGGAACGACCTGCTCACGTTGGTCACAGGGACGTATTATCTTGCAAGGAACTACCTGAGATCGCTCACCATACTCAGGCGGGAGGATATCGACATCGTCCATCATATGTTCCCCTCCAACAACGTGAACTTCAGCTTGGTCCCGCTGCTTTCCAGGGTAGGAGATGGATGTCCTTACGTATTCGGCCCGATATGCGGACCGGACCCTATCGATAATCCATATCACAAACTGTTCGCAAAGTTCCATGATGCGAACTGCCGCCATGCGACGGCTGTCATCGTCCAGACGAGGGAGCTCAAGGACACATATTCGGACCGTTTCGGAGATGATAAGGTCTTCATGATACCCTTGGGCGTCGAGCCGGACTATTTCGAGACCTATCCCGAGGAGGTTCATAGCGGGTTCGAGATCGTCACGGTGGGAAACCTCAGGACCGCAAAAGGGCTGGACTATCTCATAAGGGCGATGGCCGAGGTCGTAAAGGAGCACAAGGACGCGCACCTCACGATAGTCGGTGATGGCCCAGAGAGGCAGAACCTGGAACTGCTTATTGAGGAGCTTAATCTTCAGGGGCATATCGCATTGACGGGTTTTGTACCGCGAGAGGACCTGAAAGGTTACTATCGCCGTGCCGACCTGTTCTGCCTTGCGTCCATGAACGAGGTGTTCGGCAAGGTGCTCATAGAGGCCATGGCCTGCGGAAAACCGGTGGTCTCGACGATCGGTCCTGGACCTAAACAGATAGTGGAGGAGGGTCGGACAGGCATGCTGGTCCGCCCCAGGGACGCAGGTTCATTGGCAAAAGCGATAGGGACCGTGGCCTCGGACCCAGAACTAAGAAGAAGGATGTCCTCACAGGCCAGATCCAGTGCTCAGATGTACAACTGGGACAATATCATCGAGCGCTATTGGGACGTTTACAGGGCGATCTTAGAAAAATAGGCGCCCCACTGCGATATTGGGTGAAAAATAGAGAAGATGTTTGTGGGCCATGCCTAGATGAGCTCGGAGCCGGGCTCAGTCCGCCCAAACGGCGTCCAGGTCCACATGTCTCCTTATCAGGTCGGCGACCAGGTCTATCTTCGTCGTATCGCTAGGCTCGATCCTGGCAATAAGGTTCTCCACCATGTCCGATGCGATCTGGGTACCGTGACCGACCAGAAGGACCGGTACCTCGAGCTCCTGTGCCTTTGCGAGCACCGGCCTGTCCGGATACAATCCACCGGTCAGCAGGAGGCACGATGTGTCCGTGGACAGTGCTGCCATGAGCATGTCGGACCTGTCGCCCCCCGTGATCATCACCTTTCTGTTAAGGCGTCGCATCTCTTTCATGGCCGCTTCGGCGGTCATGCCCCCGACCATGATCTTCTCGACGACCTTGTCCAGGCCGGACTCTCCTGCCAGGACCTCTGCGTTGAGCCCCTGCGCGATCTCGCTCACGTGCGGATAACCAAGTTCCTTGACCACCGGATCGATCCAAGCACCTTTACGCCGCTCCCTTCCAGGAGCCTCTCGACCGTTGGGTCGTCGCACATGTTCAGAATGACACCTTTGAGCCTGGGGGCGCCGTTCGCCATCAGGCGCTGATATATGCTGATCTTGTCGATCGCATCAGGCTTTTGGGTGGCGACCAATATGGTATCGGCCTCGAGCCTCTGGGCTATCGACATCCCCTCAAGATGGTGCCTCGCCCCGGTACTGAAGAGCTGGGCCCCTTCGATTATGTGGGTGGTCGCGTCCCCCTTCACCCTCTGGAACCCCTCGACGACCTGGTCCATCGACACCGGGTTAAAGATATCGTACTTCAACGGGGACAGGAGCTCATCACTGAACTCAAGCCCTAATGCGATCTTCATCATGTGCGCGTCACGGTCCACGACCCTATGATCTATGCAAAGGACCTCCTCACGGAACGGCTTATAGTAGCCGATCTTTCCTTGGAAGTTCTTGGCCAGACCAAGGGCGACCATGCTCTTTCCTGAATACTCTAGAACCGAGCTTAGGAATATTGGCCTCATTAGTTCTCCCTCCTTAATGTTACCAGGGCATCCACCGCATAGGCGCCCCGTCCCTCATCACCCACCATGACCGGGTTGACCTCTAACTCGGAAATCTCGGGGAAGTCGAGCGCTATCTGCGAGATGCGGGCGATGGTGCTCTTCAAGGAACCTATGTCCGCGGTCTTCCCTCCCCTTGCACCGGTCAGAATCGGATAGGACCGTATCGATCTGATCATTGTATCTATATTGTGCTCTGTCAAAGGTGCGATGCGTTGTGAAACGTCCTTCATTATCTCAACGAAGACACCGCCAAGACCAAAGGTGATGACGGGCCCGAACTGTTCGTCCCTTGTTATACCCATCAGGACCTCTCTGCCCTTCACCATCTGACAGATCGTCACGCCTCTCAACTGAGCACCAGGAACACGGGCCTTGACCCTGGACATTATCAGCTCGAAGTTCGCAGCGTGCGTCCTGCTCCGATGCGACCCCGACGACCACACCGCCGACATCCGATTTGTGCGCGATATCAGGCGAGTCTATCTTCAGAACGACAGGGTAGCCGATCTTATTGCTGGCCTCGGCCGCTTCGTCCGCGGTCCGGACAGTTATCTCCATCGGGACCCCTATCCCGTACGCGCGAAGTATCTCTTTCCCTTCGCTCTCGCTCAACGAGGACCTTCCGTCCTTCCTCACGGCCTTTATCAGCTCTGCGACCTTGGCCTTGTCCCCCTTGAACGACACCGGGGTCTCGTCCACTACCTCATCTTTCATGTTACGGTAACGTACCATGGCCCCGAGCGCCCTTATGGCCTTGTCCGGGGAGTCATAACATGGGATGCTGGACTCGTGGAGCAGTTCGATGCCTCTCGCCGTCTTCGCCCCCCCTACGAACCCGCCGACTATTGGCATCGGCGCGTTCTTGGCAAAGGACGAGCACGTGCATCGCGACCGCCCTTATGTCCACCGTGTCTAGAGGTGCCAACAGCACCGCTATGCACGAAACGTTCGGGTCCTCCATGACCGTTTTGATGGCAAATTCATATCTGGCGGCGGTCGCGTCCCCCAGGACATCGACCGGATTGTAGACGTTCGCGGCCTCTGGCAGATTGGCCCTCAGTTTTTCGATGGTCTCCTTCTCAAAAGAAGCAAGAGTAAGTCCATGATCGCTGCAGGCATCAGCTGCCATCACACCATGTCCACCCGCGTTGGTGACGATCGCAAGACCATCCCCTTTTGGCAATGGCATATTGGCGAAGACCTGCATTAGGTCGAACATCTCATCGATCGTACTGACCCTCATCACGTTGGCCTGGTGGAACGCGGCATCATAGACCTTGTCGCTGCCGGACAGCGCACCGGTATGAGAGGATGCGGCCTTCGAACCGGAACTTGTTCTTCCCGATTTTAGCATGATTATAGGCTTCTTCTTGCTCGTGAGCGCGGCCTGATGCATGAACTCCTTACCGCGGTTCGTACCCTCGACGTACATCCCGATCACCTTTGTCTCGGGGTCGTCCCTCAAGTACTGGAGCAGAGCGGCCTCATCGATGTCCGCCTTGTTCCCTACAGATACGAACTTTGAGAAACCTATCCTTGTCCGAGTGGACCAGTCAAGTATCGAGCAGCAAACTGCTCCTGATTGTGACGCGATGGCGATGGCCCCTGCCGGAGGATGGATGTTCGTGAAGGTGGCGTTCATCTTGTGGTGCATGTTTATGATCCCCATGCAGTTCGGACCGAGCATCGGGATATTGTACTTCCTCGCGATGCCCAATATTTGCTTCTCGAGCTCGGCACCCTCCTTGCCACCCTCTTTGAAGCCGGCGGTGATGACGATGACCGCCTTTACCTTCTTGACGCCCGCCTCCTCCATCACCGAGGGTACTGACGTGTTCGGAACGCATATGATAGCGAGGTCCACCTGCTCGGGCACAGCGCTCAACGAAGGGTACGCCTTCCTGCCCAAGATCTCAGGGACCTTCGGATTGATCGGGTAAAGGTTCCCCTTGTATCCAGATGCTATCAGGTTGTTGACCATGATATGCCCGATCTTTCGTTCATCCGTTGAGGCCCCGACGACTGCGATCGAGTTCGGTTCGAATAACGCTTTCATTTGATCATCCAAAGCAATTGAATACGAATGCGCAACGATTTAGCAGAGGCTATTTATACATTTCTCAGTCGTCTGAAAATTTGTACAAGTTTATGGCCGAATTTATCCGAATAACGCTCGATGAGGATAAGATCCGTAATATAATTGATGAATTTCGTTGCGAAACAGAATTCTCCTGAAATGCAAAGGTACTAGTTCATCACCTGAAAGGTTTTGACCAAGGCCTTGAGAGGCCTATAGTTTCGCCAAAGATAGTCGGTTGAAAAGTTCTCTCCAGAAGAGTATCCCAACGAGATGCTTGTCCCCGTCCACCACCGGAAGACGCCCGATCTTGTTCTCCTCCATCAGGGTTATTGCGTCCGATAGTTTCGCGCCCTCTTCGATCGTTATCACCGGTTGTGTCATGACCTCAGAGATCGTCAGCCTGAGGAATTTCGACTGGTTCTGTCGATAACGGCGTAGGAGGTCGCGCTCTGTGAATATGCCGACGATGTTCCGGTTCTCATCCTCAACGATCACGCTTCCGATGTCGTTCTCTATCATCAGGTCGATAGCGCTTGCGACCGAATCATCAGGTGTTACTATCTCCTTCTTGGCTATCATATAATCCTTTACGAGCGCGGCCATAATCTCGAACACATAATATGCGGATTGATAATAAATAATTGGTTGATGACCGTATCGTAGACCTTGACGGTCCGTTCCTATCCATCGCCCATCGCTCCCTGGAGCGGAAGGTCCTGGACCGCCCCGGCACCCTATCAAAGCACCTTATACCCCGTACAGCGAATCCCCGTCATGGGCAAGCTCCTCGTCCATGTGCCCCATTGGGCAGACCGCCACGTCCGGGTCCTCCCCATAATGGGCCTTCCATTTCTGGCACACCCATGTCTGTAACGACCGCACATCCTCTTCCTTCATGTGTCGGAACCTCCCCTGCAGCTTGAGGTATTCCGCCACAGGCACTATCTTCTTTGGTCTGTACAG
Organism: Methanomassiliicoccaceae archaeon; assembly: GCA_963741025.1. Classification (GTDB taxonomy): domain Archaea; phylum Thermoplasmatota; class Thermoplasmata; order Methanomassiliicoccales; family Methanomassiliicoccaceae; genus CAVUGW01. Next base: position 51,904 of record CAVUGW010000033.1, on the reverse strand, counting down.
TTATCCTGGCCTTGCCATGGTCTATCTCATAGAGCGTCCACATCCCAGTGTCGACAGCGAGCTGATCTATGGAAACCCCCTTAGATGGTTCGATCCTCCAGCCCGGGATGCAGGGGGTAAGACAATGCAGAAACCTGAACCCCTTGATCTCTTTGGCCCGCTGCACCTTTTTGACGAAGTCCGAAAAATGAGCGACCGACAACGTGGCGACGTACGGGACCTCATGAGCTGCGACGATCGCCCCGATGTCCTTTTTGAACCGTCGATTGCCCTCTATCTTCGTCCCTATCGGCGAGGTCGTTGTCCAGGCACCGAACGGGGTGGCAGAGGACCTCTGAATGCCAGTGTTCATGAACGCCTCGTTATCTAGACAGACAAAGATCACAGTCCCTCGTTCCTCTCCGCTGCCCCGGACAATGCTTGGAGACCGATATCGAACGTACCTCCGTCCCCGGCCATGCCCACGACCTGGGAGGTGATCCCCCTCCTCCTGTAGGCGGCCTTTATCCCGCTGATGACCGCCCCTGTGTTCTCGAAGGCGGTGAAAAGATATGGGACGTTCCATGAGCATGTTGGGTACAGTGCACCAAAGACGACGAGACATGAGGCAGGAACGTACACGGTCGTATCGGTGCCAAGGATCTTCGCGATGTTCTTGGCCGTCGATGCATAACCACATCCGGGGCAAGCACCATGGCCGTGTGTCAGAACGTCCTCTCTTGGAACATCCTTCAGGCTCTGCATCCGGATCTCGCTCATTCCATCTCACCCCTCAATCCATGCCACTGTACAGGTCCTGACATTCTCGCCCGAAGAACTTCTGCGTACGATATCGTACATCTCCCTGACCATTTCTTCGTTGACGTCCCTGCCGCCGATACCGGCGACATGATCCGTGATCTTTATTCCTGTGCCGTACAACGCGTTCCTCATTTCACTGAACACCTGGCCATACCCGTTGAAACCTACCGATCTGTCGAAGACCCCAAGCGCTCTCAGTCCCTTGGTCGCCTGGACGAGCTCTTCGCTCGGGAAAGGCCTCATGAACCTGAGCTTGATCGATCCCGCCTTTTCCCCTTTGGCCCGCAGTTCGTCCACGATGGTCCTGGCCACGCCCGTAGCGGTCCCCAAGCTTGCCAGCGCATACTCGGCGTCGTCCATCATGTAGGTGTCGAAAAGGCCACCGTAACTGCGTCCAGTGAGCGCGGCGAACTCATCGTCCGCCCTTTTTATGACCGCCCTTGAACCATGGACCGCCCTGTCCAATTGGTATCTCATCTCGGTAGCATATTCGGGCGGGGTGACAGGGTTGATGAAACTCGGTTCCTTCGTGTCCAACACGTTGACCGGAACGAACTTCGGGAGAAATCGGTCGATCGTTCCCTGGTCCGGTACCTCGACCCTTTCCACAGTATGTGATAATATGAAACCATCAAGACACACCATGATCGGCAGCATCACATCATGGTCCTCGGCGATCCGGAAGGCCTGAACCGTCATATCTAGGGCTTCCTGGTTGTCCTCGACATAGACCTGGAGCCAACCGCTCTCCCTTGTCGGCATCGAATCGTTGTGCTCCACCCATATCCCGGCGGCCGCACCGATGCTCCGGTTCACATTGGCCATCACAATGGGCAGACGATTCTGTGGAACTGCGAAAAGCATCTCGTACATCAGACCGAGGCCTTGAGATGCGGTGGCGGTGAACACTCTCACCCCTCCTGCGGAGGCACCGATCGCCACTGACATGACCGAATGCTCGCTCTCGGCCGGGATGAACTCGGCATCCATCTCCCCATCGTTGATGAATTCGGCGATCTGCTCGATTATGATGGTCTGCGGGGTTATCGGAAAACCAGGAACTATCTCGGCCTTGGCAAGTTTTGCACCATAGGCCACCGCGCTGTCCGCACTTATCACCTTGACTACCATTCGTGCATCCCCTGGACCATATCGATCGCCGAGACAGGGCATATCTCCGCGCAGATCCCACAACCCTTGCAATAGTTGAAGTCCCACTTCATGTAGTTGTCCTCGAGACGGACTATCGCAGAATCCGGGCATGACCACCAGCATCTGAGACAACGAATGCATTTATCCTTCAGGTAATGAGGGGAGCTCCATCTCCATTTTCCGGTCAGGTTCTGGAACGAACTTCCCGGCCCTACAGATACACCATCGTAGGTCGTGGACTTTAACGATGTTCCCATGGGCATCTCGTTCCAGGCCGGGAGCCACTCCTTCGCTTTGACATAAACACGTTTCCCCGTCGAGGTACCGGTCCTGGTCTCTTCGTACGATCTGCGTGCTACCTCCGCGTTCAGTATCCCTGCCCTTCCACCCAGCTTTTCACTGAAACGGTTCGTTATCGCGGTTCGGATGGAATCTATGGATATCAGGTCCTGCACTTTTGCGAACGCTCCCAGTACGGACGTGTGTCGACGATCGGGACCTTCAGGACCTCCAGTGATATCGCTGTCGCGTCCACTGTACCGCAGAGAGCGTTCGTTCCTTCTCCCAGGTCCAACTCCTCTGGCGCCTTCGTGGTGTTCACGACCGCCTTTCCTCCGGCCTTGAGACCGGATGCGACCGGCCCCATGTCCAAAAGCGATTCGTCCATTATGACGATCGCGTCTGGAGCTACGATCTGGCTCTTGGTCCGGATCTTTTTACTGTCCATCCTCATATAGGCGGCGACCGGCGCCCCTCTCCTTTCCGCGCCAAAGTAGGGAAAGGCCTGGGCCTCATAACCTTCTATGACGGCGGCCTCGGCAAGCGCCTGTGCGGCCATGACCGCACCCTGCCCTCCCCGTCCATGGAACCTGACCTCGTACATCATCGGCCTCCCTTACGCGATCGTTCTGTCTCACACCACATCGAACTGTCCTTGTCCGTTCTTCGATAGGCAGCTTCAGTTGACCTCTTTGAACGAGGAACCTGCCGCTCCGCAGACCGCACAGTGTTCGGGTGCTTCTCCCTCTTCGATGTTGCCACATACCGGGCAGACGAACAATTTCTTCTTGGGGAGGTCCTTTCCAGTACGCACGGCCTGCAGTGCCGTCTGGAACTTTCCCTCATGTATCTGCTCGACCTTGTTGGCCAAGGTGAACGTCCTTTCGGCCGCCTTATTGCTCTCGTTCTTGGCGGTGATTATGAACGAAGGGTACATCTCCGTGTGTTCGTACCTCTCTCCGCCTATCGCATGTTCAAGGTTGATCTCTGTTCTTTCGACCCCACCCATGACCTGTAGGTGCGAGAGCGCATGTATCGTCTCCGCCTCCGCGGTGGCCCTTAGAAGTTTAGCTATCTGGGAGAAACCTTCGTCCTCCGCTCTCTTCGCGAACGCCAAATATCTTCTGTTAGCTTGAGATTCGCCGGCGAACGCCGCTTTCAGATCGTCTTTCGTGGATGTCATTTGCATACCTTGGTGAAATTTTCGATCTGATACTTCTTATATTAGGCTTTTCAATTTTTGTTCCATCTAGGCCGATGGACCTGTTCATTGGATAGATATCTGTTCGATCGGATTTGTCGGTGCTTCCTCCACGAAATCGAGCCATCCCAGATATTCTGGCCTTTTGCCAGAGGTAACCTCTGAGAGCACCCTCCGTAGCTCCGATGTGATCGCTCCCGGCCTTCCCGTCCCGATGGGCCTTCCGTCGATCATCCTGACAGGGACGATCTCTGCCGCGGTACCCGAGAGGAACACCTCATCGGCAATGTACATCTCGGCTCTTGTCATCTCCCTCTCCACGACCTTGTATTCGAGGTCGGCCGCCAACTGCATGATGGTGTTCCTGGTGATGCCCTCAAGAATGCCCGCGGCGAGGCCTGGGGTGATCAACTCCTCGTCCCGTACCATGAAGACGTTCTCGCCGGTCCCCTCGGCTACCATGCCCAAGGAATTGAGAAGCAACGCTTCGTCCGCTCCCGCCCTCTGTGCATCGATCTTGGCCAGCAGCGAGTTCACATAATTGCCGCAGATCTTCGCGGTCAGGGCCGTCGCGTTGCTCGATGGTTTTTCCCAGGAAGCCGTGATGAGCTTCGCTCCGGACCTTTGCTGGTCCGTCCCGATGTATGCGCCCATATGAGATGTCATTATTGCAACGTGCGTCGGGACCTCTCGCAGGTCAAGGCCAAGCCCGCCAGTGCTGCCGAAATATGCCAAGGGCCTAATGTAATCCGCCTCTGGTCCGTTCTGCCTTACCACTTCCTTGACCGCGTCACAAAGATCGTCCAATGGGTACGGCACCTGTAGCGTCATGACCTTGGCCGACCGCAAGAACCTCGCCATGTGATCGTAAAGGCGGAACACCGCCCTTCCTCTGGCGGTACCGTAAGTTCTGAGACCTTCGAAGACCCCCGCACCATAATGCAGGCCATATGAGTGGATAGGGATCTTCGCATCCTTTGTATCCACTATCTCTCCGTCCATCCAAATCTTCTCTGAACCGAGCATCCTTTCATCCTCGTCCGGAACTGCCCAGTGGGCCACGTTCTGTCTGATCCCCGGATACAAATAATGTTCGTTCCGGGACGCTTCCTGAGGGTGCCTCGAGATCGTTCTCCAGATGTGGCGTTGACCACGAATTCCATTCCATGTGACCGGACATTATGACTTATATCATAAGACGATGATTGGGTCACCAGATGTCAGAACGAAAGGTCATGATCAGGAGCAAGGCACCGCTCAGGATCAGTTTCGCTGGCGGTGGTACGGACAGTTCCCCCATATTGTGATGAGCGGGGGGGCGCGGTCCTGAACTCGACCATCGACAAGTATGCTTATTGTACGATATCACCAAGAAAGGATAACGAGATAACAATAAGGTCCCTGGACCTCGGTAGGGTGGAGAGATGGAAGGCAGGGGAGGGCATCTTCGCCTACGACGGTAATCTGGACCTAATAAAGGCCGCGCTTAACCATTTCGATGTGGATCAAGGTTTTGATATGTTCGTTCATTGCGATGCCCCTCCAGGGTCAGGTCTCGGATCTTCCTCGACGGTCATCGTTTCCATCATCGGCGCACTGTCAGAGTGGCTCAACGCGCCGCTCAGCCAGTATGAGATCGCAAGCCTTGCGTACGTCCTCGAGAGGAACGAACTTAAGCTTGCGGGCGGAAAGCAGGACCAGTATGCTTCGGTGTTCGGCGGCTTCAACTATATGGAGTTCAGGTCGGACGACGCTATCGTGATGCCACTAAGACTGAAGAGCGATGTCCTCAACGAACTGCACTACGTGCTCCTCCTGGGGAACACAGGAAGTACCCGAAGATCAAGCGACATCATACAGAGCCAGACCATGGGATATGTAAGAGGGGAGAAGGAGGTCGTCGAGGCATTGGACAATACGAAAAGATTGGCCAAGGACACGAAGGACGCCCTTCTCAAAGGGGACATCTGCCGGATGGGAGAACTTCTTAATGAGAGCTGGGAGCACAAGAAGAAGTTCTCCAGTAAGATCTCGAACGACCACATCGATTCCATCTACAAGAAGGCGATGGAGAGCGGCGCCATCGGGGGAAGATCTCCGGAGCGGGAGGTGGGGGGTTCATGTTCTTTATATGCGAATATGATCAGAAACACCTAGTCGCCAAGGCCCTGACAACGATGGGCGTCGATGTCATGAACTATAATTTTGACAAGTACGGGCTGCAGACTTGGAGATATTACCAATGAAGAGGACCATTGAAAGGGAACTGAAAGAGAGCTCCCTGGCGATAGGCACGATGGACGGTGGACAGATCGAGGCGATCGCCAACGCCCTCATCAAGGTGTTCCGTGCAAGAGGAAAGGCGGTCTTCTTCGGAAATGGGGGGAGCGCATCTGACGCCCAGCATCTGGCCGCGGAACTTTCGGGTCGTTATATGATGGAGAGGCCCGCACTGGACGGGGTCAGCCTATCAAGCCTTTCGGCCATGACGGCCATCGGCAATGATTATTCTTACGACATCACGTTCGTAAGGCAGATCGAGGCCTGCGTGCACGAAGGTGACGCGGTCATCGGCATAAGCACCAGCGGTAATTCCAAGAACTGTTCTGCTGGCCATAGAGAGGGCCAAGGAGATGGGGGCCATCACGATAGGTTTCTCTGGCCCGACCGGGAAGCTTCGGGAGATCGTCGATATTCCTCTCAGTGTACCATCGAAGAGCACTCCACACATACAAGAAGGGTACATGGCGGCCGGCCACATCATTTGTGACCTGGTAGAGAAAGGGCTCTTTGGGAAAAGGGCCGTTTTCATCGATAGGGACGACACCATCGCAAGGGATGTCCCATATTGCAACTGCCCGGAGGACCTTCATCTGTTCGATGGTGTCGGCAGCTCAATAAAAAGGCTGAGCGACGCGGGTTTCCTGGTCGTGATGATCACGAACCAATCGGGCATAGGTCGTGGATATTTCTCGGAAGAAATGCTCGCCAAGATCCATGACAAGATGAGGGCCGACCTGGCCATGGACGGCGCGAAGCTTGACGCGATCTATTATTGCCCCCATCGTCCGGACGATAAATGCGCATGCCGGAAACCTGGAACCGCACTGATAGAGAAGGCGGTCAAGGAGCTCGGGATCGACCCGTCGAGATCATACGTTATCGGAGATGGGGACCATGACATGCTAATGGGCGAGAAGATGGGCTGTTTATGTATCAAGGTCGATCGGGTGACGTCGTTCAACAATGCCGTGGACATCGTCCTTGACCATCCGTAAAGAGCTGGGGTCTAACTCATTTTTGATGATCCGCCACATCAGCCTTTGCTCTCGATGTCCTTTGTTGATTCGACCTGGCTCCAGACCGTCATGTCCCCTTTGTTCAGTGCGACGTATACCTTGGCATGCAGGCGTGCGACCGCCTCGAGCCCGAGCGCGAACGCTATCTTTCCCAAGTGGCGCCTGTTGTCACGAGCAAAGCTCGTGAAGGCGGGGAGGAATAGGCCAGCGCTCTGAGTAGGGATATCATATTTGAAAGAGCGCTTCATGTATCCTTCCCCTATGTTCACCCTCGTCCGCTGTTTGAGGAACTCCCTCACGACCGTGGGTCCTTTGTTGAGCACGATCGCATCGGGAGCGTAGACCGGAAGATATCCCCTCTCTTCCAACCTCATTCGAATTATGTCCTCGTCCGACTGCATGTCCGTTGGTAATTGGAGATGGAGGTTCCTGAAAGCTATAAGCTCGCCGATCTTAGGATATATCAACGAAATACGATGATGCATCTCCCATAGCATGTAGACGGCGAACCCTGATAGGGTATCCTTTGGGTTTACCGGCCGAGGATGTCCCCCCACGATACCGACCTTCGGGTCGTGGAAGGGTTCCAGTAGCTTTTGGAGAGCACCATCGACCAGGGTGTTATCCGCATTGACCAGAACCAGGACCTCTGAGCTAGCGGAGGACATGAACAGATTGATCGCGGAGTTCTTACCTTCCCTCTTTTTTTGCGAGATCAGATGAACTCTCGGATCGTGAGGCTCGAACTCATGAACAATGCTTTCTGTTCGGTCTGTGCTCCCGCTCGATACGACGATGATCTCTGATATTTCGAAACCGTCCAGTTCCTGGGAGAGGATGGACCCCAATGTATGGAGGATGTTCTTTTCCTCGTTGTAGGCGCATACGCCGATGGATATCGTTGTCATATCCTGCTCATAGAGATCATATAATGAATATTTCAATCCGGGCGCTCGATCGGAACTGCCGGCCGATGCCCGGGCGGATGGATCATTTGATTTTCAACTTCCTCAGCACGATGGGGGATGTCGTGATCCTGAATATTAACGTCCCGCCCATAACGAAATAGGCCATTTCCCAGAGCATATTGATATATGCCCCCTGGCCCAGGAACTGGACCGTTATCGTATGGTTCCCACCCTCAGGTACATAGTACGCGCTGACCACCGAGTCGACCTCGACATGGAGCAGCGGTTTACCATCCATCTCGGCGACCCAATATGGATTATAACCTTCGGATAGGAGCACCCATCCAGGTCCTGGGCTCGATTCGTTTATCATGTACTCCGTGCTGCTCATCCTCTGATACGACACGTTGACCTGGCCGACCTGGGACGGTCCGTTCTGAAGGCCGTAATTCATCGCATAGATCAGTGGATATCCGAACTGGATGATATGGGACCCCATCGACATGTTCTGTAGATCGAACTGCTCGAGACCGCTGGACGAGTTCATGGTCCCTTGGTACATCACCCCATCGACAATGATATAGCCGTTCTTGCTATCGTTAACCATCGTCGTTCCACTGGCCACGGTGAAGGTGTAGTTCCCGGAGAACGGGAAGTTGACGGTCATCGTAGGTATGGCGCCACCTTGTTTTTCCATCTGTATCGAGTCAAAGGATAGGTTCGCACTTGATGAAGTGGTGATCACCTCAACCCCTATACCATCGCTCGTGTAATTGCTCGGTGCCGTGAAGTTGAACATGAAGGTTTGATACTTTGAAGTGTTCGTAAAGTTCGTTGCATTGATATCGAAGGTCTCAAAGGTAGCGTTACCCCGTCCCTCTCTGAGATTGACCTTGACCAGCGTATCATTGATCGTATCGTTGCTGGTCTTAAGCGCTATTTCCACAGTATAGTTCTGTTCAGGTTGGAGGTTATAAATAGAGGTCTGTCGCTCCGAGTATGGCATTGGGCTGTCCAGTGTATCTGGCATATCCACTCGAGGAATTAGGGTCACGGACCAAAGATGCCGAGCTGGTCACATTCTCAGCATTCAGATAGAGGGACCCTGAAACACCCTTGCCCTCAGACCCGTCCACGATGAAAGCGGTATCAGGTGACCAGAGATCGTTCTGTGCCGTGGATATCACCAGGTCCACCTTATCCTTGTATTTGTCCAGGAGGGCATATGTCGAGTTCATCTCACTGTTCACCTTTGAGGTGGGGGCAAGTACCATTTGTTCCAGACACGTTCTTCCGACCCCGTCCCCCGTCAATGTGACGGTGTGGGATGTTCCATCGAGAGTGATGTTCGAAAGCTCTACCCACCCTGATTGCATCTGGGGCGCCTCTGTATCGATCTCAGCTATGGTATTTCCATCGATGCTTACGCCCACCGTCCCTCCATATGGTTCATATATCACGTTGAGTAGAAGGTCGTAGGTGCCCGCGCCCTCTGTTCTCACCGGTACGTTAAGCGAGGACGTGCTCGTGGTGGACACCGTCGACCCGGTAGCATATCCGAGATCGAACTCGTTATCGGTCGTTATCCAACCGCTCGAAGGGTCCGCAGAATGCTGATTCCCGTAGGGTCCCAACATTATCGATTGCCCATTGCTCCAGTTCGCGGTCTGCGCCATCAGGTTCAATATGTCGCCGTTTGAGACGATGATGGAATTGGACAGAGAGAACAGATCGTTGAGTGCCGAGGTATTATCGACCTGGTCCATGAGCACGAGACCGTTGGTCCTGAAGTCTACCAGCCCAAGACCCATAGATGTCGGGATTATCGCCCTCGAACCTGAGCTAAGGGCGAGGGTATCGAGACCATGCGCACTTGGTGTATAATCGGAGTTCAAAAGTACCGAACTACCTCCAGTGAAATTGCTAGCTACCGATACGCCGTTCATCGATTCGAAATCATCCACTTGTGAACCATCGGCATATACCTGAGCGACGATGTACTTGACGCTCGTAGCTCCACCTAAAAGGTTCGTCAGGTTCTCATAACCATATTGATGTGAGACCTCGGCCTCCTGTATGAAAGACCAGAAATCGGCGGTCTCCAGGCCATAGGCTATGGCCTTCTGATCAATCAATGGGCTATATACTCCAACGTCTAGGGAGGCGGTATTGGATACCCATCGAATGTTCTTCCCCGGAGTATAATATAATTGGCCGAGCGGAAGGTTCAGGACCCTATAGTCCCCTGTCTGGTTACCCAGCCATTCATATGGAGCGGCATATGAGTTGGGCAAGGAGAAACCGCTGACCTCTCCTAAGAATATGGCCGAGGACGGCCATAGCATCGCGAAAACGACCAATATGCCACGATCCGCCTATCCTTGATCGAACCCGGACTTCACCTTTCCTAACAATCTTATGCGAAGATCTGGGACCGACCTCCAACTGGTCCAAGTTCCTAATGACGATCGCTATCAACAGAGCGAAAGCGAGCGCAGTAAGCATAAGGAACCTGGAAAAGACCCGTATGGAATCAACGAAAGGAATGTTCTGGAAGGCCCAATCGAACACGATGCTGGTCGGGAAGGAGGGAGCCTGGGCGATTATTACGAAGAGGAGGGCCGGGACAAGTAGGGGAATGACCATCCTTCGCATGGTTTTACTCTGATCGAGCATATTGCAACGAATGGTACGATGAACGCAACCGCCAGACCCAATGGCCAAAGATATCCCGGAACTGTCCATTGTCCTTGAGCGGTCGCATATATGAAAGTGTTCTCGGTGGATGACAGGTCGAGCGCCTGTATGATGGTCGGACTGCTGTTGCTTTGTGCCTGCTGGATTGTGTAAGCGGTGCTGAGATTCGTTCGTCCCTCCATCGGTATATTTCATTAGGACCGTAGGAAGAACGATCGCAGCGACGCATATCAGGCAGACAGCGGCCATTATCAGTATTCCTTTGCGGGACCCCTTTGGGACGATGGCCATCGTGAACAGCCCAAACAGAATAAAGAACACTGCCGTTATCAGGATCAGGTTCGGGGCGGAGATCGTCCCATAGAGCAAAGCGACCGCAGGGAGTAGTGTGGCGCTCCTCCATTTCATGCCATTGAGCGCCCAGTAATAGATAAGGAAAAGAAGGGGAATGAGAGCATATCCCATTAGGAAGTCATAATGCACCTCGGTGATCTGGGCAAGGAACATCGGACTGAAAGCGTAGACCACACTTGCGCTGAAGCTGCCTATGAAGCCCCCTACAAGTTTTAGTGAGCAATAGTACATCAACAGTCCGGAGGCTATGAACGACATGATGACCGTCGCCTTGTAGATAAACAGCGGGGATATGCCCAGTACCTGATATAGGAAATAATACAGGGCAGACATTGAAGGAGATTGAAAATCAAGGTGACCTCAGCGAGGTCCATGCCCTCCATGCAGAGAAAAAGAGCGAGTCGACCTTCATCATGACCAGCTGGGATGGATCACCCATGGCGTCGGTACCTACTATGTACGGCCCGTTGAAATAGTTACGAAAAATTATTATGGATGTGACCAGAAAGAACGCGACCACGAGAAGATGCTTCGCGTACTTGTGACGCACGAAGAGGTCCTGGACCCGATCAAGAAATATCGTTCCACCCTTTTTGCAAGGAGAGCCTATGCCAATTTATATATTTTTTCTAGATCGCCTTTTAATCAGATTGGATGCCAGAGAGGCGTGGACGCCTCATGTTCGCGAGCGACGGTACTTATGATCGAAGCACAGATCGCTGTGAGAGGATGGCACCATTCATCTAACCTCCAGGACGTTCCTATAGACATCCATTGTCTTCCGGGCCATGTTCTCCAATGTAAACCCTGAGGTATATATCATTCCTGCTTGGACCACCCTAGAACGCGTAACTTCATCGGTCAGAAGACGCCTCATCGCCGATGCCATCTCCTGTTCGTCCTTGCAGGCCTGTGCCTCTCCGACGCTCTCATGTGGGATCAATGCCCCCTTCAATATGACCACAGGAACACCGCAGGCCTGTGCTTCCATGATCGGGAATCCGAAACCTTCCTGAACGCTGGGAAATGCGAAAACACCGAATGAATTGTACACCTTCACGATGTTCTCTTCATCGACCTTACCTAAGAACAGTGCTTTATCTTCGAGCCCAAGATCTTTGACGGTTCTCTCTAGGTTTCCTAGTTCCGGTCCATCCCCATAAAGATGAAGTTCGCACCCTGGAAGCGGGTCGCTCTCCAGAAATAAAGCGAATGCCCTGATCAGAAAATCCACATTCTTTCTTTTCTTGAACGCTCCTAAATATCCGACGACTGTTCGAGGTGTTCTTCCCTAACGGTCGGAAGAAGGGAGGTATCGCATGAGTGATCACCGTCGTCCTCTCCTCTTCGACATCAAGCATCTCCACCACCTCGCGTTTCGTTTGTTCGGATATGCAGATCACATGGTCCGCATATTTCAAAGAGGCCGATGTCCCCCACCCATAGAAAGATCGGAACACGCTCTGTCCGAACGACTCTGGCGGGACGACGTCGACATGATGCATTGTCACTATCTTTTTCCCTTTCAACCACGGGAATATAACCGCCTGGGAATCCGTGACGGCATGGTAGATGTCCGACTCCATCCTTCCTAGAGAGATGTCCTTGAACGGTAAGTAGATGTCAAAATATGGAGGACTTAGCAAGGAGGCGGAAGGCTGTATCGGTAATCTGCCGTTCTGATTTGGTAAGATCACATCCTGTCCTTCAGACCTGAGACCGGTCAATAGATTGTGAGCATACCTTTCGAAGCCATTGGTCGGCCTATCATCGATCTTTCGGCACAAGAGCGTAATCTTCATTCTGTCCCTCCGGGAACGGACTAGGGTACTTGGTGTTGTCGAATGTCAGCCACCCACGAACGAGCTTATGGGCTTGTATCCAAGCTCCACCTCAATTACCTTACGGCCTTCGGCATCAACGCTCGCTATGTTCGACCTGCTGACGGAGGGCCTGTCGTCAACTCGCATAGAGAAGGTGGCGATGTTCCTCGAGGCGTTCAGGTCGGCGTCGAGCGTGAGGTCGCACCCGATGCATTTGAACGTTCTTCCTTTTCTATTGCTCGGGGATATGTGACCGTATCTAGAACAAGTATAATCGTGATCTGATGCTAAACGATGACCATCACATTCTTACCCAGTGCCTCGGCCTTACACTCCACGAAGCTTAATAACTGGTGGAAGGACCAAGTACCGAGCTTCTTGTTCAGATCCCTGTTCCTTTTCTTTGCCCTTATGCCGGTCAGGTCCTCGAACACTAGGATGTCGTAATGCTCGTTAACCATCCCCTTGACCACACGATGGTTCGGATGCCCCCATTCCAAAACACGCTGGCATATCTCATTCAAGACGCTTACTGTCCCGATGGGATCGGTGGTGGGCTCAAGCGGGATCTTGACGGTTCGGAACATCCTGTTTGGTGGATACTTTTCTCCTACATACTTATGACGCCGTTCATCACACATTTGAAAAGGTGGTTTTCCGGCGAAAATCTCTATAAATTGGTCGCCAGCTGATAATGTGAAATATCTATCATTTCTGCAGATCGATAAGGACTGACTCTGGGGACAACGGGATGGACAATCAGAAGAACGTTCGCTTTCCCTTCCCAAGGCCAGTGATGCACACGCCATGGAATAAAGAAACATCTGACCATAATTCATAACGTTATACCCTGCGAGCAGCAAGCTTGTACAGATCATAGGTCTGCATGGAGATCGTTCTCCACTGACGCGCTTCCCTGAATTCGGAGATGTATAGATCCGCTTCCGACGGCATGCCATTCGAAAGAACATCGTCCATCTTCGCCGCGAGCGCCTGAGGATCGTTCTGGAAGGTTATCGACTCGATATCGATCACCCCTCTGAACGCGGTCGAGACAAGTACAGGTATGTTATTTGCGATGGCGATCGAAAGTGGACCACTGGCCGACATGCAGATCTTATAGGGAAGTACTAGAAGGTCCGAAGCTGCCAGATAATCTGGCAGGTCCTTTGGATCGATGAAACCCTTGAAAATTATGTTATCCTTGGATATTTCTGCTGCCCTGTCCTTTAGCGCGACAATATATTCCTCATATTCCGGCGTACCTTTCAGCCTGGGATGCTGGCCCCCGGCTATTACGATCGTCCAACCTTCTGTTCTTAGATACCTTGAACTATCTATCAGAAGCTCCAGGTTCTTATATCCAGTTATATATCCAAGGAAAAGTATTATTTTATGACCCTCCATTCCGATCCTCTTCTTCCCTTCTGCGTTAGAAACCCGTGCGCCAGTGCTCTCGACGCCATGATGGATCACCTTCATCTTCTCTTTTGGAAATGCATAGTCCTCGAGCAATAGCTGTTCCAATCCCTCTTCATGGACGATGACGAAGGTGGAAAGGACAACGATGGATCTCATCAGCGTCCTCAGTCCTATCTTCAACATGGTGGGATCGCCTTCGATGCCGTTCTCCTCCAGGAAAGACCCATCTACATCTTTCAATGGGAGCACACCATTATGTGCGGTGACGATGACCGGAATGCCCATGGACCTCAACATGATCAAAAGAAGGGGAAAAAGTATGGCATTCAGACCGGACCCATAGAGGAACAGTTCATGCTGGATGTGAACGACGTCCAGTTGTATCTTCTGACCTCCCTAGAGACCTGCAAAGGGAACATGAAATTATAGTCCCAGCACCTCCTAATCTTTACCCTGTCATCGTTGTTTTCGTCCTCGGACCGATCGTTCTTATCGGCAAGGACGGTGATGTCGCAATCTTGAGGTAGGCTGTCGACCAGACATTGAGCATACCAGGCCATCCCTGTTCTTTCAGAACAAGGGGTAGGATATGGAGATACCAAGACGACCTTCATGACGAAACCGATCCGTTACACCTCGATAGACGGCCAAGATGGCAGGCGATATCCTGATCCACATCATGACCGATGCGATCATTCGTAATCAGATATTTGAAATATATTGATAGATCGGACCATATCCCTGATCTGATTGACAGAGGGCGACCATAGCAAATGTTCTTCTTTTTAGGTGGGCCACCATTTCAGGACCACTACTCGTTTGATCCATTCGCTCTGCTTTTGGAGATGACCATTGCTTCTCCGCTCCTTGATCAAGGGTGTGTGTACGTTCCTAGCTCCAATTTTCCCTCGTATGGATAAGAGCGCACTATAAGCTAAATAAAAGTATATAACTCATGAGTTATCTTTATTAGTGAGATTTCATAATTTATGATATCTCCATCACGCGGGAAGCAGGGATAAGTTAATGTATGTAAAATAATGAGAGCCCGCGAAGAGGCATTCCTATGATCAATGGGGGGGCCTGGTTCCAATAGGAGAATAGGTCTGAAGTAGGTCTGACGGGGTATGGCAATTGGATATTAGTTTGATCATTCCAGCAAGGAACGAGGAATCCAGGATAAAGGATACACTAGAAACATATTGCTCGTTCCTTAAATCGTCGGGCCTTACCTTCGAGATCGATTGTTGAGATGGATGGTTGTGTCGACGAGACCTCCGCGATCGTGCAGGAGTTTTGTTGGTCGCATCCCGAGGTAAAGCAAATAGAGTTCATCGACAAGCTTGGAAAAGGTGGTGGGATCATCAAAGGCTTTGAAATGGCCGAGGGGGACCTCATCGGATTTGTCGATGCCGATGGCTCGGTGATGCCGGAGGAGTTCGTTCGGCTTTTAGATGCCGTCAAAAGCACCGAATGGGATGCGGCCATCGCATCCAGGAGGGTCTCGTCGGCGGTCGTGATCGACCAGCCAATATCTCGAAATTATATGGGAAAGTGCTTCAACATGCTCGTGAGAATGCTGTTCGTTCTGCCATACAGAGATACACAATGCGGAGCGAAAGTATTCAGAAGGGAGGTCATTGAAAGCACCACCTTGCAAACCCAAATAAATGGATTTGCTTTCGATGTTTCTCTTTTATACCTTATAAGAAAGAGGGGGTTCCGAATAAAGGAGGTCGGCATAAGATGGGTCGATAAGGATGGTTCAAAGGTGGACATCCCCCGAACGACCGCCGATATGCTCTCCTCGGTCCTAAGATTAAGACTTTTCTTCAGTCCACTCAAGTTCCTGGTCGTCCATAAAGAGTCTGGCACAAGAAAGGAGAATGTCCTTGACCGCAGACTATACTGAGGGGGCATGATATTATATGTCAAAAATCCATATTATTCCTATGAAAGAGCGATCTGAACATGATCGCTAATGAGAGAAAAAGACCACATAAATAGATGTTTGGGAAATTAATAAACAGAAATGATAAATACAGACATTTGAATCATCTGGCGAGCTTATGACGATCGGTCATCCCACCGAGGATGAGTTCACCCTCATCCTTCCTACCCTGAACGAAGTGGACAACATCGGTCCAATGATAGATACACTTTCGAAGCTCTATCCTTCAGCTCATATAATCATCGTTGACGACAGTTCGACAGATGGAACGACAAAGGTGGCGATGGACCATGCGGACAATTCGGGAAAGGTAGAGGTCATCGTTCGCAATCCTGTCGATCGTGGTCTGACATCCAGCATCATGGATGGCATAATGAACACGAAGACACGCTTCTTTGTGGTCCTGGATTCTGATTTTCAACATCCTCCAACCTCTATAAAGGATATTATGACCTCTTTCATGGACGGGAATGACCTAGTTATAGGGGTTAGGGAGGACAAAGAGAACCTGCCTTTCTTAAGGGAGCTCGCTTCGGACGGGGCACAGGGGATTGCGAAGCTTTACCTAACCGTCAAAGGGCAACCTAAGACAAGGGACACGATGAGCGGGTTCTTTGGCGGAAGGACAGAGCTGGTCCAGAAAGTGATCAGAGAAAATAGTGAAAGGTTCGAAGGTAAAGGCTTCAAAGCTCTGTTCGATATTCTGAAGTTCGCTCCCAAGGACATCAAGATAGGTGAGATCTTATTCAAGTTCAATCCGAGACGCGGTGGGGAGTCAAAATTGAACTCTCGGATCGTAATATCTATCTTGAGGCAGTGCGGTATCGTAGGAAGAGGCTTGGCCACCACATCAACCTTCCTTCTGATGACGCCATGGGGAAGGCTCATGGCAGCGACCTTGCTTGGTCTGAATTACCGAACATTCGTTCTAATTACGATGACCGGCGGGAATGCCTGGACAGGAACTTTCACATTCTACACGCTCTTATCGCTGGTCCTTGCGATCGTGCTAATGGTCATGACGAGCGAACTGAGCAAGATTCCGGGGGGAAAGCATGTTGAAAGGAATGGCCCTGGTCACCGTGGCATTCAGTGCATATGCGATGAACCTGTTCATATTCTATAGCCTAGCGGCCATTCTTCCCGAGGCCCAGGTTTTTGCAAGTTTCATCGGGTTTGCAATAGCATTCGGCTTTGATAACATGGGCTCAAAGACCCACGCCCTTCGACATGACGCTAGAGAGAGCGGACTTCCGAAGGGAGACTCATGCGGCTGCATTAGGTCGACCTATAATGCCATTCGGACGGATTTGGATGAATCGAAACTAAATGTATAAAACATAGTATAATCATAGTAAAAATGATATTATATATGGCAAGATCGTCCCCATCCCTAATGTCCGTAAGAACATCGTGGGGGACTATTTTCATAATCAGGTCAAGGTCAGGCCCGTCCCCATCGAGAATCAACCGAGCATGGATACGGTGTACATTTCTCTAGTGATGCCGGCATATAATGAAGGCAAGAACATCCGGGAGAACTTGATCGAATGCGTGCAGGTCATGAGGTCGATGGGACATTCTTTTGAGATCGATGGTCGTCAATGACGGCAGCATAGATGATACGAAGAGCAAGTATCTTGTCAGTCGCAGCATCTTATCCCGAGATACGCCCCATCTCATATGATCAGAACATCAGGAAAGGGGGAGGCCATTGTGACCGGCTGTAAACATGTTAAAGGCGATATAGTCTCTTTTATCGATGCGGACCTTGAGATACATCCTAGACAACTGGTAAAATTCATGAAAAAAATGGAAGAGACCGGTGCCGATATAGTGATCGAGGTCGAAAAGGCATCCCGGTTCCAAGGTCGAGAACTATCCCACCAAAAGGATGCTCCTCAGCTGGGGCTACAATCTGATGTGTAGGGTCCTCTTTCAGATCTCGCTCACTGACACCCAGCCAGGTTTCAAATTGTTCAGAAGGGAGGTCCTGGACGTGGAACTGCCTAAGATCGTAGTGAAAAAATGGGCGTTCGACATCGAGATACTCGTCAACGCCAATTCTGACGGTTACAAGATCGTCGAAGCACCGATAGATATGAGCTTCTCCCGCCAGGATGGGGGCAGAATAGGATTTAAAACGGCCAAAGGGATATTTCAGGACACCTTGGGAGTTTTCTATAGGATTAAAGGTCAAAGGGAGCTACGGCAAGGCGAAGAACCCGAAAATAGAGACCAAATGATGGAGCACAGTGGTGCCTCTCTCATATTGGGTCAGCATCCGCAAAAGAACATTGTCCACCTGATCCAAGGACCTCGTCATTTATTATTATTATTGGAACCGCCCGTCAGATATCCGAACTCGAAGGGTATCCCTTTTATCAATAGAAGAAGATTAGCCCGTATCGTAAGGTCCAGATGCTCGCGATCTATTGCTCTAGGTCTGGTCCTGCCTTCCATAAGGTCAGTGTAACAGTTGAGCTCCTTCATCCTACGAACGCTTTTACCATATCTGATGTTCTTTTTGAAGAGCAAGATAAGATCATCGGGCTCATGGTGCCATAAACAGTTACGTACGAGGCCGACCTTGTTTGAGTCTTGAGCGACTCGTGGTAGATTATTGCCTCTTCCCAGGCTAGGATTTCGGGAATGAACGCCTCGGGTATGTTAGATAGACCCTTTTCAAGAACATCTCTTCTGTAGAACCTTGGGCTCATTACACCGTTGATTGGGTCAAGATACTGAACCGCGTTCTTATGCAGCAAGGCCCTGTCCGCCTCGAACAGCCTCTCCAAGAACGTGTGAGGTGCATATGTTCTTTCCTCCATGCATAACATATCATAGTGTTGCATCGCCTCCACACATCTCTGGATTGCCGTATCCTCGAGTACCTGATCGGAGTCTAGGATTAGATGGTACGTTCCGTCGGTGGCCTTTAACCCCTAAATTCCTGCCCCCAGGGTCCTTCCAGGATATTGGATGGTCCTGATGCCCTCTTTGGCTGCGTACTCCAGAGTACCATCCTTGGAGTCGCTATCGACCAGAACTATCTCCATGTTATCATAGCTCTGTCTCTTCACAGATTCTATCGTTTCCCTTATCGTCCTGATGGAGTTCCTCGTGGGTATCGATACTGTCACTTTCTCATTGTTCATCGGCTCAAATGTGCATCGATATCATCTTATTTATATCATTATCGGGCTGGACAGATTACCTGTACCGAACGCCATCGGTGTTCTTTTGAAGTGAGACCGACCTACCGGCCCGACATCCATCTTTCGACCTTTCACATGCCCGTGGCCGGACCGATTAATGGCGGGACAATGCCCTGCCAGATTTTTTGTTTGGTCCGATGATGGGATGTTCATCTATCGGAGCCCCTTCTCACGGTTCTTCCGATTCTTCCTTTGATTCTCCGACCTATTGGTGAACAACCATCGGGAGAAAAGGAAGATGGCAAGAGCTACGATCGGAGCTATAATTATCTCCGACCATAGCCATGCCTTCGATAGGAACGGGAAATTCAGCGTACCGTTCCCTGGGTAATGCTTCCGAGTGAGAAAAGGGTGACACCAAACTCTGAAATCGGGTTCAATTGCTGTCCATCTATAGAGAGATTCCATCCACTATCGTAGAGGGAGATCGACGATTAAGAAGGGAACCGTTCGCTACCGACCCGTGACCAAGCCCTATCCCGTAGTTCGCTGGATCGTTCTCCTGAAATTCAACGGGTACTGAGCTTTGGTCAGGATAGGATGGGTCCTGAACGAAGACCCGAAATAGTGAAAGATTTCCGTTTAACACCATATTGAAGTATTGCGTCCCGTTCAGCAGCGTTAAAGGATGCTCGATATAGGCGGTGGAATTAGGTAGGTCCGTGGTCTCTATGCCGAGAACAGTCTTGTTCATGTTCATGCAGACTATCTGGATCGTTCCTTCTCCTTTATACGTAAAATCTCCTGTCAAGCCACTTTGGGCCATGTACAGGGTTGAAAAATACGCTGTGGGGGCAGGAACAGAAGTATTGGTCAGCTCCCAGAGTGCAGCTGACCGCTCATAATTGATTGTAACATTATGTGAATCCCCGATTACATTGGAATACTGAGAGTAGGATACATTTATCGAGCTGTTCAGATGGGACAGATAATCGTATGTCGCCCGTGTGCTGTTCATACCGTTGGCGATAGCAGAGTCCCAGGCGTGGACGTAATTGGACTCCGTATTGTTGTATGCAGGGGAGTTCAGCTCGACATTCCCGAAGATCCCCATGTATCTATCATGTTAGAGTAATCATAGTTCATACTGATCATCACATTGGTCATGTTCGGACCGCTCTTGACATCCGGAGTGATTTCGCTTCCATCGGCCCTTATATTGATCACCTGTCGATCATCGAACGAAGTGTCATATTGAGACCATAATGCAATGCCAGAAGGGACCAATGATTTCCCGTATAGATACGAATATACCGAGGCCAGCTCTGAAGTATTTCCAGTGTATAGCATGATAGTGTTGACATCTCTGATCAAAGGCTGCACATCCATAACCTGGAATACTTCCACCTCACTGTTCGACATTCCCGGAACGGGTCTTAGGTCGGTCTGATTCATCAAGAAATTATAAAGTTGCTCATCGTTGGTCAATCCAAGGTCCTGTAATGACGCATAAGTCCCGTTCTGAACGAAGACATATTTTATACCGAAGTATCCTAGGTAGCTTCCCAGGTTTTTGATGGAGGATCTGTGAAAATGTTCAAAAGGTCCATCGAGCCCAATGAATGTAATGGTGTGAGCTGATCGCTCTCCGTGGTCGATCCTACGTTCCATGCCAGGGCACCACCAGATCCCGTTATCCCTGGAAGCCATAGAACCTTCACATCCGGGTCATTGTTCAAAATATAGTTCACATCGTTCACCAGCAACACAGGGGGATCAGTTGGTTGAATCACACCGGCCATCTTATTGGGTTGAATATAGACATCAAGTATGTTCACGCTCGGTCCCAGGTCACCCGACAGAGCTTGGAAGTTCGTAAGGATTATGATCAGCACCACTATCCCAGCGATCACCCAGTCACGTAACACCAGATCTTTTGCTTTTCTTGTCCATGCAACTGCAGGTCCTTTCTCCCTTTTCCTCTGCTTTAATCCAGGCAAGATCTTCGCTAGGACAAAAGCGAGCAATAAAGAGTAGGCTATCGAGAGAAGGATCATACTATAGTAAGGATACATAAGGTTCCTTACGAACAGGTCCGCTAAAGGTATGCCCGTTGAAGCTAGATATAACATTAAATCAGCAAATGGTGTGCCTGGCTCCTTGATTCCAACAGATAGGAGCACACCGCAGACCACCAAGAGCAATAGGAATGTTCCCATAATCTTCTCATTCCTTGTTCTGCAGAAGAAGAACGCGCTTAGAGCAAGGATGGGTATAGCATAGGTCAAAACCGTGAACAGAAATGGATCGATGAACGAAGGTTGAGCGTAGGTTATCGTCGACCAGAAATAACCCTGCAACCTTATGACGTTGGTAAGGTCCCATGGTTCCCCTTGTGAGAAATCGATGATGCTCTGTCGGGTCATCGCACCCAACGATTGCACCGCTACGTTGGGCCCCTGCGCCGCTGCATCATTGGTCAGCGTGACCATCATGCCGGCTACGATAATGAAAAATAAGAGAACAGGCGCGAACTTCTTCAGATGAGCGAGCCTGTTCTTGACCAGTAGCAACATCACGCCTAGGACCAGGGCCACCATCAGGACCGAATAGAATATGAACCGGACCTCTGTGAACAGTAGGACGGTGAATATGACCATCATAAAGAGCGTCTCTTTGCTCAAGACCCTATATCCATCGTCGAATGCCGCATATAGCAAAAGCGCGATCAATGCCGCCAGCAATCCCATCCCGACCCAGATGAAACTAAAAATGAACATCTGTAGCGAGTATGGGTTCACGACGAAAAAGAAAACGGCTATGAGTTCGGCCACAACAGGGACCTTGGCTATCCCGACCAACTTAAAGATCTTCCGAACCGCATATATGAAGCTTATATAGCAGACCGCGAACCCCATAAGGAAATAGATCAGTTCTACCCTACTTGAATCCAGACCCAGATACATCATGAGAGGTATAGGCCATGTGACGAATATCCTGGTGAAAGAGGAAAGATCTATCGTGTAAATGTTCGATACCAGATACGGATTGAAGTATGAATAATGAACATAATAGCTCCCAGGAAGAAGCTCCCAGAAAAGATCTCGATATATCACGAAACCATCCGTCAATATCCAAAGTCTGAAGACAAAGAATGCCAGCACCGCCAGGAATACCAGATGAATCAGATTGTTGCGATGTAGGAACCTGCGATGGGATTCCATCATGCCTACAATAACAGGTCCTTATTTTATGTTATTGGTCGGCCAGCTAACTAGATAAGTTGGCCTGGGTCATCCCTTGTTACGACCAGGATCATGAAACGCCCTTAACAAGCCAATAAGCTGGCTTGGCCACCCACGCAATTCTAGGGACGATTTTCGAGGTCGGACCTTTATTCCTAGCTCAGTGTGAGCCGGGTCCAAATAGAACGGCCTCGAACATATCTGCGCTCTTGTCCCAGCTGAAGTTCTTTGCCCATGTTATTGCATCCGCGCTAAGCCGTTCCCTGAGAGAACGGTCCTCAAGGACCTTTTCAATACCTTTTGCCATAGAGACAGGGTCGGATCCACCAACAGGCCGTTCAGTCCATCCTTTATCGAATCCCTGAGCCCCGGCACATTGTATCCAATACTGACCGTTCCCAATGCGTTCGAGTCCGTTACCACCTGTCCCCATCCTTCCCTGATACCTGGGACCGCGATTAGCCAGGACCTCTTAACATATTCGTCCCTTACCAATCGGTCCACATGTCCTAGGAAATCGATGTCGGCATTCTCCTTTTTCAATTTGTCCTTACGATATCCATCACCGATCATTGTGAGCGTGAGGGTTGGCCACCTCTCCTTCAGGATTACCTGTAAGCTTTGACCACATCATCAGGTCTCTTTGCCTTTTTCATCCTTCCAACGAACACCATAGATGGTTCGTCCGTCTTTTGGGGGACCGCCCCGACCGGGACGGTGTTAAGTCCATTTGGGACGATGGTTATCTTAGTAAATCCCATAGAGACTAATTCTTGTTTCGTAGACTCGGAAACAGTGATCGTTGTAATGTTTTCGTAGTTCTTCAACCATCTGTTCTCAAGGAAGTGATAACCGACCCAAGCCATGGGATAGGGGGTCTCATAATACCAGAACTCTCTGGCCAGCTGGTGGATCAAAGTGATTATCCTCTCGCCTCGATCTACGAACCTGGGTGTCATAAAAGGTATAGTATTGATCTCGTCGACCACAACATCATACCGGTCCTTGGACCACTTATAATAGCTCCTGGCCTTAGAGTACACAGTATATGGACTACCTCCCCTGTGGACGGCCACACCGTCGATGATATCATCTCTGGAACAGTCCCGAAATGAGCTAGAGAACATGGTGACCTCATGACCCTTTGCGGACAATCTTTTCATGATCTCATGAGTGTAGACTTCCGCTCCGCCCCCAGCAGGGTTCTTTATGTCACGCCAGTTTAGGACGAGTATCCGCGTGGGAATTCCTCTTTGAAGCGAATTCAAAAGAGGGTTAAAAAGTGTTTCGATTCCCGGGACGCTCTGGGACCTTCTTCTTCAATCTACATGCTACCTTAGGTCGGACCCGGTCAATCTTTCAAAAGATATGTTTAGAGATGTACTTGTTCATCACCTATCTTCTGCATCTGGGTTCGGTCGGTGAACGGCTCATTATTATTCCGTATTGTTCACCAGTTACAGGTAGGTCGATCACCAGGGCGGACTTCCGGATATCATGATGACGCGATTGTACTCGTCCACCGTCTTCTGGATATAGACAAGTTGGATCAGTTCCAATAGGAACGTCAGGACCAAGGCGATCGTCAGGCCAACGTACAATGAGTAGAGGCCTATGATCCCTCCTATCTGAAGGATGAATATGAAAGCGAAGAATATCATTAATCCCGTCACTTTTTTACCACAATAGACATGACCGAAACCAGGAAGAAGTAATCCTATTGTCACCGCGGTCCTTCGGGCTTTCAGCTCTACCTCTGCATGCTCAGCAGCGGACAGTGAGCGAGCGCGTCCCTTTCGTACGCTTGGATGTATGATCTAGACACTTTTGGCCGCTACCTGGGCATATGTCTCCAGCGATCCCATTGTTGTCCGAGGGACCATTGCCGTCACGGACGACCTTTCCGTCCCTTTCAAGATTTTCTTTTCTGCTTGGATGGATCATCATCATCCCTCCATTTCAGGTCTTGTTCTATCTTTTTTGTCCATGTAGCCGGGCGGGCATCATCGGACCTGAACGGCGAGATTATGGTAACTTTGGCAATTAATACCTTGCGAGCACAGTAAGCGGGGGATGACTTCTTTGTGCGCATGCTGGCCGATCCACTCATAATGGCCTATATGACCGGTCTGCCCTACAGGTCTGCATCAACTCGATATGGTCAGTCACTCTCCCGTGTTCAGATACTTCGTATATTTCACCATGATGATAAAAATATTATTTAAGCCGTGGCCACCATGACTTAACGATGACGTTGCAATTCGAGGTTTATGTCCAGAACAAGCCAGGAGATGTTGCATGGGTCGCTGAGGCCTTATCGAAGAACTCGGTGAACATAAAAGGCATATCCACGGACCTTGGCTCGAGCAAACCGATGATCAGGGTGATCACCGACGATGAGAAGAGCGCTAGGAGCGCCTTGAAAGCGGCCAAGATGGAGTTCTCGGAAAGAGAGGTGCAAGTGATAACTCTCCCTGACAGACCTGGAGAACTGGCCAAGGTCACGAAAGCACTTTCCAAAGCGGGCATCAACATCGAGTCGATCTATATCCTCGGAAGCAAAGGCCCCCTGGTGGAGGAGATCGCTATCGCGACCGACGACATGAAGAGGACCATCGAGGTCGTGGACCGGTTCAAGTGAGCCTCCACATCATCTTTTTTCAGATCGGAACTAAGCCGTCGATCAACTTGTTCTCAAGCCTGGCCGCTTTTTCGACCTTGACGTCGTCCGCGATCACGCAATTGATTATCGACGCCCCGGTTCCGATCCGGCAACCTTCGCCGATCAGACTCCTCTTGACGCTGGTTCTGCTGTCCAGTTCAGTTCCGTCCATGATAAAAGAACTGTCGATCGAGGTATCTGCCCCTACAGATACATGAGACCCGATCGCGGACGAGGCCACAATAGCACCTTTTCCTATCGAAGCATCGTCCCCGATGAACACGGGTCCCTTGATGATGCATCCATAGGCCGATAGGTTCGTGGCAAGGATCTTTCCAGTACATTCCGCTCCATCGATCTCGATGTTCTGTCCCTTTCTCTCTACCATCTGGACGTTGGCCTCGAACAGGTCCATCGGTCGACCTATGTCCTTCCATAGCCCCTCCAATGGCGATCCTATCAATGGCCTCCCTTCAGCAAGGAGAAGGGGGAAGAGGTTCTTGGAAAAATCGAACATCTGCCCCTCGGGGATCTTTGAGAGAACCTCAGGTTCCAGGACGTATATGCCAGCGTTGATCATGTTCGAGAATATCTCTTCCGTACTTGGCTTTTCCTTGAACCTCGTTATTCTTCCGTTCCCATCGAGCCCTACTATCCCGAACTCCTCTGGGTGCTCGACCCGACTTAAGGCCATCGTGGCCACCGACCCTTTGGACCGATGCTCGCCGACAAGCGCGTTGATGTCCACATCGGCAAGGATGTCCCCGCTCGCCACCATGAAAGTACCAGTGATCCTGTCCTCAAGAAGTTTCACCGCACCGGCGGTACCGGCCGGGGTCTCTTCGAAGTTATATTTCAGGTCCACATCGAACTGTTTCCCGTCCTTCAGGACATTCACCATATCTTCTGAACGATATCCACAGGTGAGGAATATCTCTTCGATACCGGCGGATGCTAGGGACCTGATCATATACTCCACGCATGGTCGTCCAAGTACCGGTAGCAGAGGCTTCGGTCTGGTGTTCGTCAGGGGTTTCAACCTAGTACCCTTGCCCCCTGCAAGAATAACAGCTTGTTTTACTGGTCCCACCATTATATCGTATCTCCATGATCCTGTAGTTCCTGACAAGTTGTTGTTACAGGATGCTCAAGTAAAGAAGTATCGTCCTTTAATATTATATTGTTGTGACGTTGAAACCATCATTTGTCCAGGACCTTCAGCACGTTATCGTCCTTCCTGGCACCTATGGCGTTCGCTACAGGGGAGCATTTCGCCCTCAGAAGAAAAGCGATGGGACGAAATCGTTCATCGGATAGGGATTCGAAATTAGCCATGCCTTTCGATACTATCAGGTCCGCGCCCTCAAGGTCCCTTCGCAGTTTGTCGCCCATGCGCTCGATGTCAAGCCCGACCGCGAACGCTCCGGTGGAAGAGACATCGTCCAGTACCTCGATGGTTCCTGTGCTCCTTAGATCCTGTTCGGTAACATCGGTGAGTATCGGTTCTCCCTTGACGACCCCGGTCACCTTTACACCATATGACCTCAGTTCTTTGACGAGCAGCTTGTCGAAGACGACCTCCCCGCAGTTGTCCAATAGTAGGACGACCTCGTCCGCCCTCTCAAGGATCTCCCTCATCTTCGGAAGGTCATCAATATCAAGACCCTGATCAAAAAGAGAACGGAACTCGCCGGTCAGCTCCTCCGGTTCGTCTATCCCTGAACCGATGCCGAAGTCCATAACATTTCCCGCTATGGCACAAATGGCCGCCGCTCTCAGTCGATCCTTCGATGAATCGATTAGTTCCATGGCCAACGGGACCAGAGATCTGGCCACCTCGTTGCTGCGGTCCTTGAGCTCCCTATATGGGTCGCTGCATCCGATGACCTGGTAGGCATGGGCGTGCACCCTGGTGGCGAGCTTTGCCGAGTTGACCCCTGGATGAAAACCCTCCGAGAGGATCTTCAGACTATCCTCCATCGCCGTCCTCGACCTCTTCGGAGCGCACAGGTCCGTCTGATAGAGCACCCTGTTCAGGAGACATGGGATGCATTCTGGGGCCATTTCCATGATGGATACGAGAGCGTGGAAGATGATTATTCTTTCGATGCGCCATGGCGACACCTCAGCGGAGGCGTCATCCACACGCATTCATAGGGCCGCCCGGCCCGTGTAGGTATTATCGATCGCCCGATCTGTTGCACCAAAGTTCATATCTGGTCAAAGTGTTCCCTCACCGGGAAAGAATGGCAGATTCCGTTACTCTTAGGGTGGCAAAGGCGATCCATCAATCAGAGGTCGGTCTGGGAAGGGCCAGGGTGGATTCCAAGACAAGGAAGGACCTTAATGTAGAGGTCGGCGACTTCATCGAGATAGTCGGAAAAAGAACTACCGCGGCCAAGGTCTTTCGGGTAGCCCAAGAGGACGAGGGGAAGGCCATCATCCGTATAGACGGCATGGTCCGTTCAAATGCCGGCGTATCGATCGGAGAAAAGGTCACTGTCCAAAAATCCGACACACAACCGGCCATAAAGGTTGTCGTTGCACCCAAGATACCGACGGGGAAAAGGGTCAGGTTCGGTCCTGGGGTCGAGGAGCTTTTCAAAAAAGGCCTGATCAATAGGTCCCTGGTGAAGGGGGACGACATAACCATCCCGAACATCGCGTTGATGGGCGGCCTCCTGCCTTTCGTGGTCATTTCCACCCAACCGGCCGGGGTCGTGATCGTCGGAGGCCACACAGAGCTTGTCGTTAAGACGGAGCCCATGGAGACCGTAGCGGAGAAGACGACCTCATCGTCGATCACCTATGATGATGTTGGAGGCCTCGAGGACGAGTTACAAAGGGTCAGGGAGATCATCGAACTTCCGCTCAAACATCCAGAGCTATTTGATAGATTGGGAATAGACCCTCCGAAGGGCGTGCTTTTGTATGGACCGCCCGGAACAGGAAAAACTCTGATCGCAAAGGCAGTGGCCAATGAGGCCGGGGCGAACTTCTACTCCATTCAGGGCCCTGAGATAATGTCGAAATATTATGGCCAGAGCGAAGAGAAACTTAGGGAAAAGTTCGAAGAGGCCGAAAAGAACGCTCCCTCCATCATATTCATAGATGAGATAGATTCGATAGCGCCGAAGCGGGAAGAGGTGACCGGTGAGACCGAGAGACGTGTGGTCGCTCAAATGCTCACATTGATGGACGGCCTCGGTGGAAGAGGCCAGGTCATCGTTATCGGTGCGACCAACAGAGAGGACGCGATAGATCCTGCGCTCCGTAGACCCGGTAGGTTCGACCGTGAGATCGAGATAGGCGTCCCGACAAAGGACGGGAGGATGGAGATACTCCAGATCCATACGAGAGGGATGCCTTTAGAAGAGGACGTCGACCTTGACCGTTTGGCCTCATCAACCCATGGCTTTGTTGGTGCCGACATTGCCGCCCTTGCCAGAGAGGCGGCGATGAAATGTCTGGGCAGGTTCGTACCGGACTTCGAGCTTGACAAACCCGTGCCATCAGAGCTGCTGGAAAAGATGAGGGTGACCAATCGGGACTTTGTCGAGGCCCTGCGTGAGATAGAGCCATCGGCGATGCGTGAGGTCCTCGTGGAGATCCCCCAGGTCAGTTGGGAGGACGTGGGAGGACTTGAAGATATCAAATTATTGCTCAAAGAGATGATAGAACTGCCCTTGGAGGCCCCACAGCGCTTCAAACGCCTTGGTATTCGCCCTGCGAGAGGCGTTCTCCTCTATGGCCCTCCAGGTACAGGAAAGACATTACTGGCCAGAGCGGTGGCGAACGAGTGTAAGGTGAACTTCATCTCTATAAAGGGCCCAGAGATCATGTCCAAATGGGTCGGCGAGTCGGAGAAGGCCATTCGGCAGATCTTCAAGAAAGCTAAACAGGTCGCTCCGTGCATAGTGTTCCTGGACGAGATAGATGCCATCGCTCCTAGGAGGGGGATGGGGTCCGATTCGAACTGTGACCGAAAGGGTCGTAAATCAGTTGCTGACATCGATGGACGGATTTGAGGCCCTGGACCGGGTCACGGTGATGGCGGCCACGAACCGTCCAGATATCGTGGACCCAGCACTTCTGCGACCAGGAAGGTTCGACCGCCTTGCACTGGTCCCGATGCCCGACCAGAACAGCAGGATGTCGATACTCAAGATCAACACGAGATCGATGCCGATCGATGGCGTGGACCTCAACGACCTGGTGGTCCGAACGGATGGCTTCGTAGGTGCCGACCTTGAGAGCCTTTGCCGTGAGGCCGCCATGCTGGCGATGAGGGAGAACAAGGACGCCGATAAGGTGGAGATGCGGCATTTCGAGGGAGCGATAAGGGTCGTCAGACCATCGTCCAGCAAGGATATCATGAAACAGTACGAGGATTTCTCCAAATACCTTGAGAAGATGAGGATGAAATGGGACGACCCAGGAATATACAGATGAGCCACCCTGGTCATCCCATCACTAACAAAAATGTGGACCAGAACGCGCGGCCCGACCTCGGAACGACCGTTCGTTCACGCGAGCGAGGTCGTCCTACTCTTCGGCCAGATATTTGACTATTCGCTCATAGACCTCAGGGTTCTTTGCATCCTCGCCGCCTGCATCTATGTTCGGATTATCATTGACCTCTATGACGATGTACTCGCCGTTGACCTCTTTGATGTCCACGCCATAGAGCCCGTTACCTATGGCCCTGGACGCTGCAAGTCCGACCTCCATAAGTTCAGGGTCGACCTCGTTCATATCAGCGGCCTCGATCTTCGCCCAGATTATATGACCGTTCTCGGTCCTCTGGATCTTCCACGAGTTGCCGGGCATGATATATTTGCAAACGAAGAGCACCTCACCGTTCAGTGTGGTCACCCTCCAATCGAAACGTGATGGAACGAACCCCTGGACGACGATCTCGGACGCTCGTCGATAATATTTCTTTGCCACCTCTTGGAAGGCATGGACCGTTTCCACCTTGTCCACATGCATCGAGAAGCTCGTATGGGGCGCCTTGAGGATCAAGGGGGTACCCAGCTCTTCGAAAAGGCTCTCGATCGCCTTTCTGTCCATCTCTCTCTTCCCAACGAACCTGGTCTGAGGATCCGGACGTTGTTCCTCATGAGATGGAGATACATGTTTATCTTGTCGCAACAGATTATGATGGAGTCTGGATCATCGATCACTCTCATCCCAGATAGCTCTGCCGTCCTCGAAGCGACATATGCAGCGTTCAATGGATCAGTAAGGGAACGGATGAAGAGAGCATCATAATTGGGTATCTTTTCGATATCGGAACGGAAGATGTACTCAAGTTTGTGACCTAACTGGTGCGCGGCCAGCTTGAAGTTCGCGAGCGCGGTGAGCTCCTCCGCCCTGCTCACGGTATACCGCTCTACGAAACAAGCTAGATCTGCCATTCGTTCGCCTTCCTGAGGAGCTTAAGCTCCTTGGACCCCAGCTCGTGTAGTGGTAGAGGTTCGATGGCGCTGAGCATTATCTTCCCATCCTCGATGACCCTAAGATTGCATATGGGCAGATGGAAAAGGTTCCATACTCTAGAGGCCATATCCGAGATCTCATCACATGTTGTGGTTCCAAGAACGCATTTGTACTCGCGTATCGCCACGTCCTCATGTATTTTCTGCACACAAATGGCATACTTGAAGTTCCTGGTCATCGATTTGGCTATCCTCTTTACATGTCCAGCCTTCAGCACGACGCTATGCCTCTTCATGAACGGATTGATCGGATAAACGATCGCTGGTGGCTCGAAGTAATCGTTCGAAATGCAGTATTCGGGAATGTCGATGCCGGCAGATCGGGCTCTTTCCATACAAAGAGGGACAACATAGGCATCCAAGGACTCCTTGATCGTTGGATACACTTTGATACCCTGTATCTCCGCCTCGACGCTCCCGTAATGACCTTCGCCCATGTATCTATAATCCCCAATAATGTTGACGAAGGCGCTACCATTTTCATGGTGGGACCAATTGTCACGGTTCATCAAACTATGACCAACTCGATGGGCAATGTAATGTGATTGGGGTAATAAAACTTACGAGATACTATCCATCATTAAGCATTATATGGCGGGAGAACATTGACGACCTTGATCTTTCATAATTCCCTGTTCCTTGACCGTTGAATAAACACTGGCATTTATCGAAGAAGAGTTCTAACGACCGCCAGGGGGACACATAAGGCAGATACTGTACATCCGTTCCCATACCCTTCATGATACTTCGGGCGAGGTTGAGGTCTCCTCCATTTTACGAACGCCCTCCATCGCTCAAGGTAATATTTCTATAGAGAAGGGCCTTTTCCTGATCGTGGCAAGAAAGGTCAAGAAAAAGGACGAACCTGAACCCAAGAAAGTGACGGAGAAGGAGTATCAGGTCGGGGTCACCTATGATAACCCTCCGGACATTGTCGCCTCATATTTCTATGTCGCATTGCTCATCATCACAGTGGCCATAGGGTTCTCGGTGATAGGGCTTTCTATTTTCGTGGGCCTTGTGCTCATAATACTAGGGGTCCTTGGTCCTGTACTGTTCTTGATCGGCGAGAACCTTGATAAGCCCAGGACGGTCCGGACCGATAACGACGGGATCCTCCTAAGCTATCGCGGACCGAAACAAAGGAAAGTGCAGTGGAATGACATCGTCAGGTTCAACCTGATCGCGCCAAAGAGGACCAAGAGACCTGAGAAGAAGGGTAAGAGCGGCGGTGTGCTCAAGATCAAGAAGAAAAGGACCCCGATCTATGTGAGCAGAGAGATAGCGGAACAGGTGATCTTGGGATATAGATCCAAAATGGGCAGGGACCCTCCAAAATAAGGGGGCGGGAGGGCCGCGGAAAAGGCAGGTCCTTATCCGACCGCCCACTGGTCATCTGTTTTGCTTTTCTCAATCCAGCAGTTAGAATATTTTATATATGGACAATATGTTCCTGCTTTTTGATCACGATCAAGCAGGTGTTCCTATGAGAAAATTCATCACCGAACTTAAAGGCAAGACCGTAATGACGAACGACGGACAGATACTAGGTATGATAGAGAACTTCTTGGTCAACACCTCCACGGGAGATATCCAGAACGTATTGGTCGTGCCCGCTGAGGAAGTGGAGACCAGATTGTACAAGACGGACGCACAAGGCCGATTGGTCCTGCCGTTCAGCGAGATGAAGGCGGTGCGTGACGTAGTGGTCATGTCCGTCACTAACGCATGAACCGCAACATCATTTCGGACGGGGCTTCTTCTTTTTACGGTCGGGGTGCGTGCCATCCTCGGTGCACGTAGAGGTCGACCGTCCTTGATTTTCATTTTGTTCGTTACATAAGACTCCGATTTATCAGTGGATTGGGCCATAGTATACTATTCAGAGGGGCCGTTGGCAATATGACCATTTATTAAATCAACGACATAGGGCCATCTAGCCAGAATCTCTAATGCCATCAGCGCCCTCCTGGCCATATCAAACGATCTGTTCGATCACACCTTTTTGTTATGGTAATAGCGTGATATTTTGCTTCTCAATGGCCAATAGATTATAGCGACCCCCACAAACATGAAGGTCCCTATCCCAAGATATAACCCGATATTGTATGTGCTTTGTGGACCGTAATTGACCACTATGTTCAACGGACCGGTCATGTTGATCCAAAAACCAACGATGGAACCGTCGATCTGGACGGGAGCAACCTGGACACCATTGACCGTTGCTTTCCATCCCTTGTCATATGGCATGGACAGGTCGAGCATGAACGGACCGGTCGAGTTGGTCGTAATCTTCCATGATGTCTCGCTTAGGCTCGTGCAGATTGAGGACAGGACAGGCGTTGATCCGGCCTGAAGCACCTCGCCCACCGATTCGTTCCCATTGACCATCCATAGATCGCCGAGCGTCGAGTTGTCCAAGGCTCTTATGTCAATCATCTGTTCTCCAAGGGGAGAAACAATGGAAAATGTGACCGGCCCATATACATCATTGCTGATGACCTTGTGATCTGTGCCAATACTTAGCTCGACGGATCCATTAAGAAACAGGGTCATCATTTCGTTCCCGACATGATATGAGCTCATTTGACTCTCGCCCATCGCTCCGCTTGGAATTGATATGCTGTCGCCTTCCACGGAGGCATTCGAGAAGTTGAACGATGAAGGTGAGAAGAGCTGAATGATTGTGCTGTTTCCAGCTAGAGCCTCCAACTGTTTCTCTTGTCCAGGGCCCATTGTCATTATCGATTCCACATATGATGACCCGTTCTCGTTCTGTATCTTTAGATCGCTGTTATTGTCGTTCGGAACGAACAGTTCCACCCACGATAGGTGACTGTACGTAGAGCTCGTATCAATGGTCACGCTTTGGTTACCCGAGCTGAAGGTCAGGTTTCCTCCCCCATCTTGGTAAAGTACCTTGGCCCAAAGTTCTCCGTTCACCGACGTATGTATCGGAATATTGATGGACGTGTCGGCCATTGTGAAGATGCCATCCCCAAGGCTGTCGGCGAACTGATCATCGTACCAGAACCAGTTCTTCGCATCGATCCAACCATTTTGATGAACGAGGTTATCGGTATATACGCCAGGGTAAACGATATTGGCACCCAGGGTGGCGAGCACGTCCCGTGCTGTCGTCCTCGGCAAGAACTATAGGGGATGATGAGGGTAGGTCGTCCAGTGACGAAACAAAGGAAAGATGACCAAGGTTCGTCATTTGGGATAAAGGATCCAGTATTGAGAACCCAGAGCTTGAATATATCAATGTGCTGGAAGGATATAACAAGCTGGACCCATTGGCTTCATATGTGATGGCACCACCGCTCCTTTCTACAACTTGGAGATCGCTCTGTCCGTTTAGGAAAGAGGCTGTCACATTATTGTCGAATCTAGAAGCTATGTTCGGATACTCGTAGGCGTAATTGAACGACGGATAGACCGAGGTGAAATTCTCTGTTACGACCACATACCTTGTCCCGAATAGATTCAGCTCTTCTCCAAAGTCTGATGTGCTGTTATGCTGGATCTGAGAGGTAAGGTACATGTTGATATTGCTCAGCGGGTAACCCAAGAAGGTTTGCTGTGGATATGTCGGCGCAGGGGAGTTAAGGCTCAGGGGGTTCCAACCCGCATGGGTGGAATTATCATATCTCATTGGCCCCCAAGATGGTTCCCATAGGATCCTGTAGTCCACGCCATCGTTCGTGAAGTTGCTTACTAGTCCATCATAGCTCGGTTGAAGCTCATAATGCTGGACGTATCCATAGAAGTTACCCGTGAACAACGGGTAGCCGTTCGAAACGACCACTATCAAAGCAAGGGAAGTGGCGAGGATTATCGGCTTTTTCCCTTTCCAAAAATCATATTTTGAGGCCTTTAGACGGTCAGTAAGGTCCTGAAGAAAGATACCACAAAGGACGGTGCATGGAAATATCGCCAGAAAGATGATGTGCCATATTTCTCTGAACACAGATAGTGGCGTGTGCTCATATAAAAATATAAAAAGTTCTCCCGCAGGGGGGTTCGAACCTTTGGCAAGGAAGACCCCAATCAAGGCCACTAACGCCAGGGCCAGAGCTTGAGCTTTAGGTCGGAGCACCACTGCGCACATGGCCAATGCGAACATGGATATGTCAAGAACTAAAATGATGCCAGGAATGTTTCCGTGCTGGGCGAGCTGTATATAACTATACGTATGGATGCCGTAGCCCAACATTCTTGCGCTCTCAAGTAATGACGGGGCGCTTGTCAATTCTGGATAGTTGAGATTTCCAGTAAGGTTTGTGGCTAGGTTTGATTGCCCTAAAGCCAGAGGAAGCGCCCAAGGCATCTCTATCAGACAGCAAACTAGAACTACGACCAGGAACACCGGGATACTGGTTCGTAATTTTTTATAGTCAAAAACAACGATCGCTAGGATGATAAGAGGGCCCATAACCAAGAATTGTATCTGGGAACCCATCAAGCCTAAAAGGGCTCCGCTTATGAGCGCGTTCCTCCATCGATGTGGAACCTCCCTAACGGCCTTCAGGAAGAAGGCGACCATCAATGGAGCGATCGAATAGGCTATCAGATAATAAACATAGCCAGGGATTATGCGGGTGAAGATTATTGGTGAAAATATGTAAATAACTCCGATTACCAAGGCCCAGAAGTACCTGAGGCCTATCGTCCTGCCCAAATAATACATGGTGAGGCCACTGAGCACCACGATGCCTAAAAGCAGCCCCTTCATCACCACTTCCCCACCCAAAGAGGTGAAGGGCGTGAGAGCTATCCTCAACATCCAGTCTGTTGTATAAACCTTGTTCCCCTGTGATGGGTCGAAGAGCGACCAGCCCATGTTCGCATAGGAGCTTAGCTCCTGACTGGTTGGACCGATTGCCCAATCTTGATAAAGACCTATTGTCCCCGGGATGAAAAGAATGTCTCGAAGTATGAAAAGTGCGATTCCCAGAAATATAAGGACAGGAACAAAAAGAACCTTCCAGAGACTTTTAGAACCACCGTCCTCAAAGAAGCTCGCCCAATCACGCCATTTAAAAAATGGCCTCATCACGGATACCCCAGTAAGCTCAACTATCTTAGGATATGATAATTAACATAAAAAGATTCGCGCTTGCAATTCTTTTCAGACTGACCCGTGGACTTTTATGAAATCCGCGATAAGTTGGACCCTACTACCCTGGTTGTTATTCGTGTGATACCCATGATTTGTGAGACGATTCAAGCTCGATAAAATGTTCGACCTCGTCACGGGTCGTTCGCCCCCGGAACGCGGTTCCCAAGGCTCGGCGTCGTAATCTCCATGCCTTGTGCTTTTATCAACTTCATTAGTACATAGAGCACATTTTAAAGCTACTGGAGGTTCCGCTCATCCTCGTCGACCCGAGGAACACCTCCAGAACATGTCGGCAAACCGGACATATTGATAAAAAGAAACGAAGACCAGTGACGATTTCGAGTGCGATCGTTGCGATTCGATGGTCACGCCGATTGCACGGCCGTGATCGGCCTCACCGCCAGAGCCGGGTCAAAGAGCACATCGCGACGGTGTCTTCAGGGTCGTTCGGTCAAAATCGGCCAAAATCCCATCAATTCATTCGTGGGGAGCTCACAGGGTCTTCGTCATATAAGGGCCGAGCTTTTCGTAACCCATTGAAGAATAGTATCTTCGAACACCGACCCCGCTCGTCACCCTTATGGTCCTACAACCTTGTTCGCGTGCGATCTCCTCTGCTTCTATGACCAGCTCCTTTCCGAGCCCACGATGCTGCCATCCTTTCTGAGGATGTGTGAACGACACCATCCTTCCGAAGACCTTTAGCTCTCGGAGACCGGCGATCGGGCCATCATCTGTCCTGAGCCGAGCATATCCCACGATGGAATCCAGTTTCTTGATCTCCCTGGTAATGAAATGCTCCGTACCTCCAGAGGCCTCGTATGTGATCCTCTTGGAGCCGATGTCCTCTTCCCCTTGGTCGACTATCCCCTTGAGCCCGACCTCACGGCAGCGTATGCATCTACATGCCTGACCGTTATTGCGCATCCTCTCCTTGATCAGCTCTCTTAGGTGCCCTTTGTCGACCCCGGCCTCTATCAATGGGACCGGTATGTCCCTTTGGATCCTCTGGATCCGGACGTATTCGGGGACAAGGGTCTTCATCTCGGCCATGACCTTTACTGCCTGTTCTGTCGTATACGGGGCATATTCACCGCGTGTCCACATATCATAGAGCTTGGTCCCCTTCACGACAAGGGTCGGATAGAGCTTCAGCATGTCCGGTCGGTATCGTGGGTCATCGAACATCATCTTGAACGATGCGATGTCCTTTTCGGGATTCGAGCCGGGTAGCCCAGGCATGATATGATAACAGATCTTTAGGCCGTTCTGTTTGGCGACCTTCGTCGCCCTCTCAACCTCCCCGAGGCCATGACCACGGTCCACACTTCGAAGGATCATATCGTCAAGGATCTGGACACCCATCTCTACCCTCGTCATGCCCAGTCCCATCGAGAACGAGACCTGTTCCTCGGTCATCGCGTCGGGTCGCGTTTCTACGGTCAGACCGACACATCGATGTTCGGAGGTCTCGTTGATCGATTGTGCCTCGGTCACGTCCATGCCAACAGACGAGTTCATGGCGTCAAAACACCTCTTCACGAACTCGGTCTGGTAGTCCCTGGGACGAGAGGTGAAGGTCCCTCCCATTATTATAAGGTCGATCTTGTCTGTATGATGACCGATGCTCTCTAGCTGGGCTATCCGTCCGGTGACCTGCCTAAAAGGATCGAATTCGTAAGAGGCACCCCTCCGAGCGGCCGGCTCTTTCCCAGTGTATGACTGAGGGCTCCCCGAGTCCACTCCGCCTGGACAATAAATGCATTTACCGTGAGGGCAAGGCGCAGGGGAGGTCATGACGGCCACCACCGCGACCCCCGAGAGCGTTCTGACCGGTTTCCGCTGGAGTATCGCCTCCACCAACGGTAGCTGCTCCTCGTCCACGTAGGCCAAGGTCTCCGAGTTAGGTGGCACGCCTGCCAGACCCAGTTCTCTGCATAGCTCGATCTTGTACCTTTGGAGGTCGTCCTTGTTCTGTACCTCGCCTTCGATGATGGACCGGATAAGCTCCCGGTGATACTCCAAGCTATTGTCCATGGGCGTCCATCACGAATGCTGATGTGAGAGTTAAGGATGACGATATCAACGGTAATAGACCCGTGATTCTTCGGATTCCTTTACCGCTTCCATCGCCTTGAACTCCAGAACATCGATCAACATTATGGCATGATAGGGAATGAAACGCATCTTTCCCTCGGACCCGCCATGAGAAGAATCAAGCTTCAAGCATAGGGCGGTCTCATCAGAAAAAGCGGCATACCCTCTGAACTCTCCGGTCGATATTATCGACTCGTTGTTCCCACTGGCACTTGTGATCCGGTACTTCGATCCTATCGTCATCATCTGCTCAAGGTCTTTTGGCATCTGCTGGTCCCTCCTCTTCTATCAGTTTTTGGAAATGATCTATCGTCTTTCTATAACCATCCATGGCCATTTCAACGTTGGCCTCGGTGAAGCTCCATGCCTTGCTCAGGTCCCCGTACCTGATGCGATAACCCTTCTTTGCGGTCCCATCCCTCTCCGTCCCTACCTCCTCCAGTAGATCTATGGACTTCAATTTGTTAAGGTGGCGATATATCGTGGGCTTCGTCGTGTCCAGATATGCCGCCAGCTCCTCTACCGTCCAGGCCCGTTTTCTATTGCGGACGAAACATTCCATGAACAATCTAAACGGTACACTGTCCTGCGTGTCCAAAGCGGCCGTCTTTGGATTGTAACCCTTTGGAAGATATCCGATCTGGGTAAGGAACTGCAGAGCTATGTCCTCCGGGTTCGTCAAGGGAGTGAGCGGTGTATTGCTTACGACCATGAGCTCGAACATGAAAAGGCATATAACCAATTCACCGATAATAATTACGGTATGAGGTGAACTACCCCGCCCTCGCGGGTGGAACTTCTTGCTTCATCCAACCGTCTTGCGGAGCGTTCGCTTGGCTGGTAGAGGACCGCTTTCCACCAGCGTTGGTTCCGGTAGTTCCGACCCTTCATCCATCTCTCGTCCCCCCTTGAGAATATCTCATCGCTGATGTGGGGGCATCTAGTTCGCCGAGGTCACTACACGAACCCGGGACCCGAGGACCGCGACCTGCCGACCGTGCTCTCGCAGCCTGACCTTGAGCACTGATCCCTGGGAAGCGTACTGGCCGTTCATAGGGTCTTCTGGGCGGCCAGATCGATCGCTCTAAGATAAGAGTCCCTTGGTATCACGATGGACACAGGTATGGACAATATCTTTTCTATGGTCGGTGCCACGATCGGTGCGCACACGATGGCGAGCGCTCCATCTTTCTCCGCCATGACCGCCGCTATTATCGCATCCTCCACCGAATGGGCAGGGTACTCTTTCACGAGAATGTCCTTGTTCCCGACCTTGACGACCCTTTCCTCGATCCTGTTCAATACCGGTCTGGCCGCTATGACCGCGATGAAGTTCCCCTTCGGTTTGTTCTCCAGACGTCTTACGGCCCTGATTATCTCTCTAACGGTCCTTAGGTTCGGTTCCCGATCGTCCTGCATGATCTTGTACATGGTCGATGGAGAGAGACCGGTCTTTTCACAGAATTCGTGGACGCTCATCTTCAGACCTTCTTCCAGGACCTTTCTCAAGGCGTTCCGAAACCCTCCCTCCTCGCGCATTATTCCTGCAACAAGCTCGTTCTCCAATGACATGTCGACCGACCCTAACCTTTCCTTTCTCTCAGCCACTTACCGACGTTCTCACCGGCGATGCATCCTTGTCCCACGGCTTTGGCGAGCTGCCATGGGGTCCCTGTGACGTCCCCGCATGCATAGACCCCTTCCATCTCGGTCCTGCAATTTTCATCGACCTGTATCTTCCCGTTCGGATCTGGCATGATCCCCAGTTCCAATGCTAGCTCCAGAGACCCTTTTGCGCCTAAAGTGATGAACACCCCCTCCACCTCATAGATTCGAACCGGGACCGGTCTCGATGCCCTTTACAGAGCTTTCCCCGATGATCCTTGAAGGCCAGCCTGTGACCATCTCCACCCCGCGCTTCTGGACCTTTTCCACCAGGTTGGGGGAGGCCTTTATTCCTCTGGATATCCAAATGACCTTCTTCGCTATATCTGCCAGCAATGCGGCCGATTCTGCCGCCTCGCTCTCATCACCGACCACCGCCACGGTCCGACCCTTGAAGAAAGGACCATCGCAAGACGCACAATATGATACGCCCTTTCCCAAGAGGTCCTTCTCACCTGGAACTGTTCAGTTTTTCCCTCGAGATCCCGACAGCAAGTACCACCGCCCTGGAAATGATCTCACGATCGGCGTCCGTTATCACCTTGAAGACATCTTCCTCTTTGACCAGTTTAAGGACGTCCTCTTCCAATATTTCGGCCCCGAACCTTACCGCCTGTTCACGGCCGACCTTTAGAAGCTCGGTACCGCTCGAGCTAGTGATCCCAAAATAGTTCTCGATCTCGGCCCGGTTGAGCGCGCTCGACCTAGTTCTTCCCAACGCTATGACCTTGACCTTACGCCTGGATGCGTGGATGGCGGCCTGAAGGCCGGCGGGTCCGAGACCTATGATGGTGACGTCCGTGTTCATGGATATATGAACGACATCCTGCTGATAAATAATTTCCAACCATGAAACGAGCGTGGAGGGCTGCCCCGCCATGGCGGACGGGGCTTCTTGCTTCGATCGACCGGCCTGCTGACCTTTCGATTAAGAAGTTTATTGTCCACGAAAGTTAGTTCCGATCGTCCGCTATGGCCATGTTCGCCCAATGATCGTTCTTGATCCCTAAAGCTTACTAAGGGTTTTCTCGCTCGCATCGAACAAAGATCAAGGGGATCGTTCGGCTCACAAGTAGGACTGCAACTTTCGGGCCAGCTCTTCTTTGGGCCTCACGCCCACCATGCGGTCCGCCAACTTGCCGTCCTTGAATATCAAGAGCGTGGGAATTGCCTCGATCGTGTATTGCATGGCGGTTCTCTGGTTCTCGTCCGTATTTAATTTTCCGAACGCTATCTTTCCCTGCATGTCCATGGCGAGGTTGTCCACTATCGGCCCCATCATCCTGCACGGACCGCACCACGGGGCCCAGCAATCTACGACCACCACTCCATATTTACCAATAAAAGCCTCAAGACCGGAATCGTTCAGGTCCGTCGGCTTGGATGGCCAATCGCTCGACTGTCCGTTCTTCATCATCTCCTGCTTCTTCTTTTCCCTGATCTGGTCGATATCTTCCATCAGCGCAACTCCTTAACCAGTTCATTATAATGACAGGACGCTGAATTGATCCTCAATGGATAAAGATGTTGTCAACTACAATACCGTGAACTACCCCGCCCTCGCGGGCGGAGCTCCTCGCTTCATCCAGCCTACATGCGCTGCATTCGCTGATGAGCGTAGAGGTGTCTATCCACGGGCATCGGTTCCGGCCGAGCCTTCGTGCAACGTCACCCCGGCCTTCGTTCCCAGCATTCACGGGGGGGACCTCTCGCTCGCATTGGTCAAGGGGCGAGCCTTGTGACCGATCGCTCTCGTGACCAGTGGCCAGATGTCACTGGTCGCTACCTTCGGTCGGCGTGCATCTCAAAGCCACGCTCGACACGGTGCCGGCACGACTATCTTTCGATGGGGTCGTCCCGATCCTGATATATCGAACTATATCCCCTCCCTCTGTTCGAATATTAAGACCCAGATCCTCTTTTTCAACATATTCATTGGGTCCGAAGCTTTTTTAAGATGTAGGAGGATACGCCGCTGGGATGTTTGATGCTAGAGGAAGCTTCTGAACTGATCGGATTACAGGTCTACACCTCAAATGGAATATTCTTAGGCAATGTGAACAATCTTGTCATAGACCTTGACAACAAGCGCGTGGATGGCCTTTTCGTCAGCGAGACCAACCCATTGCTGGTCGAGGACTCAAAGGCAGTGAACGTTCCGTTCCGTTGGATACAGGCGGTCGGGGACGTCATTCTGTTGAAGTATTTCCCAAAGAGGGTTACGGCAAAGAAACCAGCGGCCAAGATCTGAGAATCAGATCGGGGCCCATCAAACACGTTCCAATCCTTCCATATTCATATCTTTTGACGTTCGCTCTTTTTTTGCAAAGGATCATCCTGATCTTTCTAAGGTGATCACGACCGATCAGATCTTTCCCATCAAAATAGATAAGAGCCTGGACCGGACGTCGGTTCTTCCATCTTCCTTGAGGATATAGAAATCGAAATGCATCTGTTCGGCTATCAATCGCGCCTCCTCGTATTCTCTCTTGATCTCTTCCATGATGAAACCTGGATCGAGCAATTGCCGAGGTGTCGACTTGTCCTTGTTCCTCCTCATCAGGACCAAACGAGGGTCCACGGCGTAGAGTATGATATCGGTGAAGAACCATGCCCCTTCCTCTGGGAAGATCCTATCGATGCTGTGAGTATTGGGGTTGTATTTTGAGGCGCATGCTTCCACGATCAGATTGGTGTGGGCCCGTTCGCTCTCTTCCTTCAGATAGATTATGCTGCGGCTCCTGAACTGTTTTTTGATATCGTCGGGAAATCGATCAAAATCCGCGTACCTCGGACCGACGAGACCTTTTATGATGGAATCGCTAGATACATACCTAAATCTGGGCAGTTGAGGAAGGATGGAGGATATCAGTGCCGATTTCCCGCATCCGCTGACCCCGAACATGCAATAGGCCCGCATTTTGACTACCCCTCCATAGCGGACGGAGCTTACTGCGTCATCCACCGAGAACGCCCCGAGGAGGTCTTGTGTCTGTCAGGCGTAGATCTTGGTCGTTCCGACCGTATTGACACTGGAGAAGGCGAGCAGGTATTTTAGGTCTTGGAAATGATGGTTGTAAGTGAGCGACCTGTGCTCATCCCCCAGCTGGTGCATTGGGACTCCCCGCTCACAAGAAGTTAAGTAATCATCCACAGATGTGGACCTGTGCTCACGATCTCCGTTGCCGACCTTAGGAAAGAGTATGGAAGGACCAATGCACTGGACGATGTTTCGTTCACCGTGGGACAAGGAACGTTCTTTGGATGCTTTGGTCCCAATGGAGCGGGGAAGAGCACACTGCTCAAGGTATTGACAGGTCAGATACCACCGACGAGCGGTTCGGCCTCCGTCCTCGGGATGGAGGTGTCCAAGAACGGAATAAGGGTCAGACAGGATATCGGGATCGTTCCGGAGGCGGAGAGCCCGCCTAGTTTTCTGACCGCCTATGAGTTCCTCCACTTTGTAGGGGACGTCAGAAAGGTGGATGGACTTGAAAAAAAGGTCGATAAATGGCTGGACTTCTTTGATCTTCATGAGAACGAGACAACGCTATGCAAGGACCTTTCCAAAGGAACCAGACAAAAGGTGATGCTCTCGGCCGCGTTCCTTCATGAACCACGATTGCTTTTCCTTGACGAACCTTTTGTGAACCTTGACCCGATCTATCAACACAGATTACGCGAATATCTCATAAGACTACGGGCAGAGGGAAGGACCATCTTTCTATGCTCCCATATATTGGAGATCGCCCAGAGGTTATGCCAGGAAATGATCATTCTGAACAAGGGAAAGATCGTGGCAAGAGGGAGCGTCTCCGACCTGACCTCCAACGGCGAAGACCTGGAAACGATATTCCTTAGGATAGTCGGAGGAAAGGATGCCGCACCTGCTTAGCCTGATGCTGAAAGAAGAGTACAGGATGCATGTCTCGTTATCGTCGAAACGGGCATTCCTTTCCATTCCGGTCTTCATATTCCTGATCGCTTTGATAATGGCGCTGACCATCACGAACCTGGAGGGGACCATGTCCATGAAGGATGTCCTGACCAATGTCAACGCAGGGGTTTTCCTCTATGGTCTT
The DNA here is from genome assembly GCA_963741025.1 of Methanomassiliicoccaceae archaeon. GTDB lineage: Archaea > Thermoplasmatota > Thermoplasmata > Methanomassiliicoccales > Methanomassiliicoccaceae > CAVUGW01. Next base: position 8,482 of record CAVUGW010000033.1, on the reverse strand, counting down.
AGCGTGGGTGCGTTCGGGTTCTTGGGCAAGACTTACGTGGAGCGTAGACAGGGCAGACAGAACTTTCTGATCGCGGCCCCCTCGCTCCTCCCGATGTCTTATAAGAGGACGTTCCTCGGAATGTTCCTCAGAGATACCATCTTTTATCTTCTGATGATGCTGGTACCTTTATTGCTGGCCATGCTAGCTGCCATACCGTTGGTACATTTCTCACTGGTATCGATACTTGTGGTCTTCATCTCGCTGATGCTCTCTTTCCTGCTTGGGATCTCTCTGAGCTTCGCGGTGTCGGTGATAGGGACATGGAACCGAGCGGTCTTCGTTGCGATCATCGTCATCATCTTGTGCGCATTATTGGGGTTCGGGGTCTTTCACCTATACGGCCTTGATACGTTGGTCCCATCGATCGGATTCCAATATAATGCACCCCCCATCGGCGCGTTCGGAGCGAGCTCGGTTCTTTTCATTTCGCTGTCGATCATCTCGTTCCTGGTACTGACGTCCATTGCCGTCATGATGGTGGCGGAGTCCTATGAGGGGAGGGGCGTGGAGGTCGAGCAGGTGTATCCTTCTTATTTGCCGAGGTTCAAGTTCGCTGGATACTACCGACCGTTCATGGCGAAGGAGTTCGTCGACATCAAAAGGAGCGGGGCGATAGGAAAGATGCTGTTCACATATATCGCCCCATTGACGTTCCTGAGCTTCACCACATGGTATGTTAACAATGGTCTCTCGATACCAGTAGGGTTCAACATCGTTTTCTACGCCGCGATGATAGGTTTCTTTAGCGTGATGTTGTACAGTTGGCTAACGAACATCGACGTTGTGGACTATTTCGAGACCCTGCCGGTTAGCGTTCCAACGATCATCAGGACCAAAATATTCACTTTCTTTTTCCTGACCGCCGGCATATCGACAGGGTTCCTCATCGCCATCTCCCTCCTCAACAACGAGACACAGTTACTTTGGCTGGCCCTACCCGTTTTATACATTATGTCGATATATTCGGTCGTGGCGACAGCTTACCTGACCGGACTGCATCCCAACTCTTTCCTTTTCAATCCCCAGGTGCTGACACGGTTCACGGTGATATCGATCGTTCCGGACATATGCCTGACGATACTATCGTTCAGTGTGGGCCGCAGCCCGGCGGAAGCGATGGTAGGGATCGTTTCGGTTCTTGTGGTCCTATCATTATGTACCATCCTATTCTATCGCCGCCTCGACGTCAAGTGGTCGGGCAGCGGATTTACGTGAACCATCTCACCCTTGTAAGTGTGTGACCGATCTCACCTCGACTTTCGTAGGATGGCCTCACGCTCGCCTAAATAAAGTTAAACTTCAAAGTAATCACCCAGGACGATCACGATGGAAAGGGGGAACATGATCAGGAAAGCAGTGCATATGTTAGCGCCCGTTTTCCTGGTCTACTACATGTTCTTCCAGATCCACTTTGGGTTGGTGGGCTTCAAAAACAGGCGGCCCTTCTCATCGTCCTTCTTTCCGCCCTCATCTTTGAACTGTTACGTCTCATCTTTGGGTTCGAGGTGGTGGGGATGAGATGGTATGAGAAGGAGCAGGTATCTGCCGGGACCTGGGCGGCCATTGGAATCACTTTCTCCTTCCTGTTCTTCCCTTATCAATATGTGGCACCTGCTCTCATGGGAATGGCATGGATTCGACCCAGTTATCGGTGTCCTTCGTTCAAGGAAGAGCCATCTATACCCATGGCTTCCGTTCGTGCTTTATCTCTCCCTTTCAACTATCGTTCTATCCTTGTTCCTCGGTCCGGGCCTCAGGATAGTTATTGCGGCCATCGCTGCATCAGTTGCTGCTATCCTAGCAGAAGGGTTCAAAACAAGATATGTGGATGATGATTTCCTTATGCTGGTCGTCCCATTGATCGTGATGGCTTTGATAATCGGTTGAACGCTGGGATTACCACACCTTAGGTCCGAAGAAACCCCTTTTTGCGTATCCGGTTTTACCCTGGACAAAGGGCTGCAAAGGACCGATGCATTTGGGGTCCTTTAGGGCCTCCTCTTCAGAATCGTAAAGTTTTCCTGTATAGATACATTGGTACCTTGTCTTCTCCATCGGACCTTCATGCTAACACTTGTTTAAATTATTTACCTTCTCTATCTTTAACAAAATAATAGAAAGAGGGGCTACTGCTTTATATTGATACCGACTAATTAGGTGGGCTATGAACAGAATCAAGGTGATCAATGAACCCTCAGAACTTGTTCCCATGCTGAGGGCCGTTGATACCCAGGTAAAACGAGAGGTCCTCAAGGAGGTGACCCTGGAATGGAGGACCGCCAAGGAGATCGAAGCAAAGTTCGGCTCTGATGGTGCTGATGCCTTGAAATTTTTTGAGAAGATGAAATTGGTCGAGACAAGATGGCAGTCGAGCAGTGGGTCATTTCCAGAGAAGGCCTATCATACATATTACACATCGTTCCATATAAACGCCTCTTGGCCCGTCTATGAGATAAGTGACGTTCTGGCCGCAGCGATGATGCCTGAGGAGGACTTCGATAAATTGGAGGACCAGATATACAAAGAAGTTGGTCCTGAAGGCCGATTCGCGGGGGACATCGCCGAGAAGCTTGGAATAACCTCGACAATGCTCCGCAGTCTCGTCAAGAGATCGGTCCGCCTCGATTACAGAGGCCATAGGATAGAGCGCCTTAAGGAGTAAGATCCTTCTTGCAAGAAATATGGGTACTTAGGCTCGGCCATCGCCCGGAACGTGATAAGAGGGTCACCACTCACGTTTGTCTTACTGCGAGGGCGTTTGGGGCGAAGGGGGTGTACGTCTCTACACCCGACGATGAACTAGAAAGGTCGGTCCGAAGCGTAGTGAAGAGGTTCGGGGGAGATTTTTCTATCACTACCGGGATCAAATGGCGGGACCTGTTGAAGAACTTTGATGGCACCAGGGTCCATCTAACAATGTATGGCACACATATCGATGATGCCATGCCAAAGATCGAGACCGATCCGTCGGGGAAGATGCTTATTGTCGTAGGGGCGGAAAAGGTCCCACCTGACGTCTATCAATGGTCCACATATAACGTAGGGGTCGGGAACCAACCTCATTCAGAGGTTGCCGCGCTGGCCGTGTTCCTTGACCGTTACATGGACAGGGAAGGCCTTAGACGGGATTTCGATGGCGATATGAAGGTCATTCCTTGTGCAAGGGGGAAGAAAGTTGTCAACCGTTCCCAGTGAGACGGACTGCTTGGAGATCCTCAGAGAAGAGGGGGTCCCACCAAAAGTGGTACGGCATATCCTCACGGTAACGTCCCTGGCAGTGGAGATAGCGATGCGATGCAACGCCGATGTCCCTCTTGTAAGGGCCGGTGCGCTCCTGCACGATGTAGGTCGAGCCAGGACACATGGGGTGCGACATGCCATCGAGGGTGCCTCCATCATTAGAGGCAGAGGCCTTCCTGGAGAGGTGGTTTTGATCGTCCAGAAACACATGGGGGCAGGATTCACCTCTGATGAGGCGAAGGAGATGGGGCTTCCACCTGGGGACTATATGCCCGCGATCGATCGAGGAAAAGATCGTATGCCATGCCGACAATCTGGTAGCAGGGGAACGGTATATGACCTCGAAAGAGTCGTACGCCGAGTTCATCGAGAAAGGATATAGAACGACCGGGGAAAGGATGCTGGAGATGCATCGAGAGCTCTCACGCCTTGCCGGGGTCGATATTGATGAGATAATAGCAAATGGACCATGACACGGAGAGAGAACCCTCCCAGTGGACCTGAGCAAGATCGAGCTAGAACGGTCAGATCGTTATCTACGGATAGGACTTTCTTCTTGCCAGCGGGTCCAGATATTGCAAAGATAGGCCTGTGACCTCGATCCCTGATCATTGCTAGACCATTTTTGAACGGTTTCACAGGTTCTGAGAGCCTGTTCGGCCTCATTCGCATCCGCATTGTTTGGGGGCGGACCTGCCTGCACAATCCTCACAGATTATCTCATCCAGGCCAGGGGATGCGTTCCAATCGGTGCATTCGCCACAGACCCACTTCCCACATTTGATACAGGTATGCCCCTCCTTGGGCATGCTGGTGTCGGTTCTTTTTACGGACAGTCTTTGCCCCGCATCTCTTACATTTCATTATGTTCTGTTCCATGGTCGGTCCCTAGAAAAGGGAACGCCACACTGTTGGATATAAAGGGAACAGAAAAAAGGTCCAACGATCATGAACGACCGGTCGCTGACCTAAATGATCTGGGTACAAAATAATCATATATTAACGAATGTTATCACGGCACGCGCGGTAGGAAAGATGAAGGGTCAAAGCGTCCTGACAAGCAAGATCGAATCTGAGGTAGAGCTCCTTCAGAGGCATGTTACGATGCTGAAAGCCATCATGGACAATGAACCCATCGGGATCATCAGACTGTCCGAACTTCTGGAGGTCCCTCAGCACAAAGTTCGTTATTCATTGAGGATCCTGGAACAAGAGGGATTGATAAGGCCGTCACCTGGTGGCGCGGTGACGACCGAAGAGCTAAGACCGTTCCTGCAACACCTGAAGGTCATACTTGATGATATGGACCACACGGTGAAGGACCTGAGGTCCCAGTTGGACAAGTGAGACCTGACCGCAGTTCTTGAGATCGTCGGCGAACGATGGCCCCTTGGCCGGATCATCTTGTGCGATTTCTGATATCATATAGGGCCGACTTGCGCGAGAACGGTACCCTGTGCCAGTGGGGGGGCAGGAGCTAGATGTATGCTATCGACCATCATGTCCAAAACCTAAAATACCTGCTCGCCTTCTCCAGTGTCAATACGGTAGGAACGACCGAGATCCACGCCTGACCGACCTCATGTACGACCTCTTTGGAGGCGTTCGATGGACGATGCAGGAAGCCCCCCAACAGGGAGGGATTGTTCGCCATGCGTGGAATATTGGGGGCCTACTAAGATGCCGTCGTAGCTCAGTCGGTAGAGCGTGTGACTGTTAATCCCGTACATCGGGAACGGTCATCACAAGGTCAACGGTTCGAATCCGTTCGACGGCGCACCCCAATCTAATTCTATCTCACATTTTGGACCGGCGTCACGCATCGAGCGCCGGGTCCTTCCTATATCCCCGCCTTAGGACATCTACCCCAACAAGTGAAAGTTTTATGTAATGATGGACATTAACCTGAAAGACTAAGGGCCCGTAGCTTAGTCCGGTGGAGCGTCAGGCTCATAACCCGATGGTCGTCGGTTCAAATCCGACCGGGCCCACTATTATCCGCATCAAGACGTCATGAGACCCTCTTTGGGTATGGCGCAGCGCTCGAACCGCTAGAATGATCCTCATTTCTCATCCTTGACCGGCCGTGAGCTTTTAACCAGGGGGCATAAAATCTCGATCTCCACATCGTTGGTTCAAGAGGGAACTGAAAACAGCTTCCGTTCAAAAACGTTCTTAAAGAACGGGAGGGCACGTCTGATCGTTACTGACGGGTGCCCTTGAATGGAGTACAAATGGGTCGTGCTATCCAATACCACGTTGGGGATGTTGATGGCATCGATCGACATCAACATTGTGATAATCGCATTGCCCGCTATCTTTAGGGGGATCGGTATCGATCCCTTCTCATCGTTCCAATACCTTCTGTGGATGCTTTTTGGTTATTATGTAGTGACCGCGACCCTATTGGTCACTTTCGGCCGCCTTTCTGATATGTATGGACTGTGTCAGGCTCTACAACCTCGGGTTCGCGATCTATACGATCGGGTCCCTTTTGCTTTACCTTACGCCCAGCACAGGAAACCTGGGGGCCATCGAGCTGATCGTCTTTCGGGTCGTGCAGGCCATCGGGGCCGCTTTTCTGTTCTCGAACAGCGTGGCGATACTGACGGATGCCTTCCCTGTCAAGGAAAGAGGAAAGGCCCTTGGGATTAACCAAGTGGCTTTCCTAGCCGGTTCGGTCCTTGGCCTGGTGGTGGGTGGCATTCTTGCTGTCTATAACTGGAGATATGTGTTCTTGGTCAGCGTTCCGTTCGGGGCTTTTGGTACCATCTGGTCCTACATTAAGCTCAAGGAAGTAGCGACCATCAAGGAGGCCCAAAAACTGGATATATGGGGGAACGTGACATTCGGTGGAGGCCTTACGCTTCTTTTAATATCCATAACCTACGCGATCGTACCATATGGTTCCTCGGCGATGGGATGGTCGAATCCCATTGTCATCGTTGGTCTTATCATTTCTATAACATTGCTCATCATCTTTCCCTTCATCGAGATGCGGGTCGAGGAACCGATGTTCGATCTAGCGCTGTTCAAGAAAAGGACCTTCGCGGCCGGAAACCTCGCTGCATTTCTTGCATCGCTATCGCGAGGCGGCGTCACTTTAGTGCTCGTGATCCTTCTCCAGGCCATCTGGCTTCCCCTTCATGGCTATAGCTTTGATACAACGCCGTTCTGGGCCGGTGTCCTGATGATCCCCTTCTCCCTTGGTTTCGTTGTCATGGGCCCTTTGAGCGGATATCTTTCGGACAAATATGGGGCCAACGATCTTTTCCACCGCTGGGATGCTGATCACCACCGTGGCCTTCCTCGCCCTTTCCTTCCTCCCGTATGATTTTGATTATACGGCCTTCGCTCTCATCATCTTCACGATGGGGATGGCATTAGGACTGTTCTCTTCCCCTAATACGGCCTCGATCATGAACTCGGTCCCTCCGGATCAGAGGGGTGCGGCCTCCGGAATGAGGAGCACGATCCAGAACGTAGGGAGCACTATAGGCGTGGCGATCATGTTCAGCATAATATTCTTGGTACTTTCTTCCACATTGCCGGCATCATTGGCATCGGCCGCTGCCGGCGCAGGGGCCCCACAGCTCAACGAGGCTGTGTTCGCACAGGTCCCTCCCGCCTCTGCCGTCTTCGCCGCTTTTCTAGGATACAATCCTATGCAGACCATTTTGACACAATTGCCATCGGGATTAACGGCAACGCTAAGTGCGCGGTCGACCGCCACAATGATCGGAGGGACGTGGTTCCCACAGGCATTGGCCCCTGCGTTCATAACGGCCCTGCGGGCGGCCTTCTTCGTCAACGCCGCATTGGCGTTCTGCGCAGCGATAGCTTCAGCTCTTAGGGGGAGGGACATACGTATATGGAATAGAAAAGGGGGCGACGATGGTGACCTGCCCCGGCAGTAGAACGGATCGGGAGGATGCGTTCATCAGAAACGTTCTTGTCCAAGCGGCCATCTATTTCCCTACGGCCACAAAGAGAAGCGGCAGCGATCCTTTCATGTACCACGGGACTTCCGTGATAGATAATCATCCAGCGAGCCCCGATCATCAGGAAAGGGAGATGAACATGAAAATAAATGGATATGACACGAACTGTGAGGATGGTGTTCAACAAGCTCTGCAGGTGGTATGATAGATCATTGACCCAGAATGTCCAATGTGCTATGTTCGGTGATGATAGGCCTAATTTAACAACAATGTATTTAAATAAGTTATACAAATAGAAATTAGATGGAAGGGGTTCTCAGTGTCAGAAAGTAAAAAACGGACAGCTTTCATCTTGACCATGACGGCCAACGGCCTTGGGATAGCGAGGACACTGGGTCGCCGGGGCATTCCTGTCGTTGGGGTCGATAGTAAGCCCGAGCTGCCTGGCCTTCATTCACGGTTCGTCAAACCTTTGATATGCCCGGACATGGTGAAAGACCCTGAAGGAGTTCTTGATCTCCTATTGAAAGAGGGAGAGAAGCTCAATGAGAGGGGGGTCCTCTTTCCCGCATCGGACGCTGCCGTGCTTTTTATGTCCAGGAACAGGGACAAACTAAGGACGCGCTTTGATTTCATCATACCGTCGGAAAAGGTGGAGGAAGCGATGGTCAAACAAGCGGCTTCAGTACGAGGAAGCGAAGCGCATCGGCATTCCACTTACCGAATCTACTATCCAAAAACACCTGCGGACCTCGATGAGGTCATTTCGGGGTACATTTTCCAGCCTTCATCAAGCCCTTCTATTCGCACATATGGTACAAGACGTTCGGGAACAAAGGTTCATCGTCAACACACCGGACGAGCTTAGAGAACAGATGGCGAAGGTGTTCGCAACCGACCTTGAGGTCACCGTCCAATCGATCATCATGCCGCCAGGAAAGAACCTGTACGTCATGGCAGCGTACTTCTGGAAGAATATCGGATATTTCCTCCAATATTCACATGGGAATAGGTCAGACAATATCCCCCGAACTTCGGTGTTGCGTCCCTGTCGGAGAGCATGCACCTGCCCGACGTCGCGGAACTAGGTCTAAAGTTCATGAAGGGTCTGGACTACCAGGGGATAGGATACGTCGAGTTCAAGTTAGACCCACGTGACGGCCAGCTAAAGCTTATCGAGATGAACGGTCGGACCTGGATGCAGAACGAGCATTCGGATGGTGCCGGTCTGCCACTGGTCATGTTCGAGTACAATGACC
>CAVUGW010000032.1:0-20714 GCA_963741025.1 Methanomassiliicoccaceae archaeon | reverse complement strand
CATGATTAGATCATTCCGTGATTCCTTTCTCTTGTTAAATCGATCATAGATCGAGCGATGGATCGAGTTCGATTTTTGATGAAGCCTATGGGAGGTCCAGAAGAACGACAGCCCCCAAAGGACCAAGACGATGGCCAGACCCGTCTCCACATAAATATCTGTCATTCAGGCCTTCATATCTTTGCATCATATATAATGAAAATCAAGGGCTAGAAATAGGCGCTATCATGAACGATAAACATCAGACAAACAAGGACCGTTGCAATGACCACTGGACCTAATTTTATCATGCGGGCCCTGAAGCTTAATACGATTTAGAAGTTAAATCTCATGTCACATTCATAAGTTTTGGAAGATGTTTGCGTCCCTTATCTATTATATAAACAGGTAAATTCATACCCTAATTGGTGTGCAGTTAGACCAGGACCATCTCGCGAACCCATGGAGCATCGGACCGTTCTTTCCTGTGCTCTGGGTCTCAATCTTCTGCGTTGGGTTGGGAACGGCCGTTCTGCTCGGTTCTTATTTTTACGGGACCCCGCATTTAAGTGAGCTCGGCGCGGTCATCATTTTGCTTCTCGAAGCGGTCCTCATCTCGATCAATATATTGGCGGTTTTCGTTGATCGACCTGCTTCCGTACAGGTACAGGACGATGGGTGGTTCTAAGGTTCAGATCGTCGAGGGAGAGGAAACTAGGGTGGAAGGGACATGCGCTGGGTCGACGCAGCGCCAGGTAGCGACGGTACATCGGCCGGACATCTCCCTCGATGGGGGTCTATCCAACCGATGAAAGGTCGCTCCTATTATGTAGCTTCGAGATCGCGATCAAGGTGGTGGAGCGCTACCAGGAGAAAATGGGCCGAAGACCACTGACGAGAGATGAGTTCTACAAGGGATATGATAACCCCAGCGAGAGAATTCCTGGATAAACTTGAAAGGTCGGTTAGTATTTTTCCCCTAACCCCTGCAGGTGAGCCCGTCTCGGTGCATGCCATAAAGCCTGATCCTATATATCACATCAAAACAAGAGGACAGTGGATCAATAACTGAATGGAGGTTTCTTCCCAATTGACCGGTAATATTCCGATTGTGTCATCGGTCTTCGTCCCATCTTCTTATAATAATGAATATCGATCTCCCGTCTGATCTTAAAAGTTATTGGATACATTGCTCTTTCATTGGCACGGATAAGTCCCTCCTTTCTCCAATCGCCCTTCCATGCATCATCGTCCCCCGCAGGAGGGTTTATCCAAAGGATGTTCCCCCACCTAATGGTCCTCTCCTCCAGGAAGCGAAACCTCAAGATGATGCCATCTTCGTGGATGGTCACCGAGGTCGGTCTGCGAAGGAACTCTCTACCTATGGCCAAAACGATAAAGAACCCTCCGAAGGACCAGAAGAAGATGGGTCCCGATAGCTCAACAATTGTCTTGACGAGGAAAAGCAATATGATCCCAAGGGAGACTTGGTAGATGCCGGTAAGTGCAACGAGGATGAACCACTTATGATTGTGTGGGTTCTCCAGCACAAGCGTCCCCTCGTTTGAACGGTCGGCGTCCCAGATATGCTGCGGTATGTCCTTGCCCATCATCGCACGATAACGCCCTCTAACGACCAGGGCCACCTCCCGATCTACCTTTATCCTCGTCCTATCCTTCGAGCTCAATGGCGTCCTTATCCATATGTCGCCCTTGTGTCGGGTATCCCTTTTTTGAGTCTTATCTTCGGAAGGGGCGAAAACGCTCAGGACGTCACCCCACCTTACCATCTGGGGAGCTCGGCTATGACCCCAATAAAGTGTGATGTCATCGTTCGAGATACCAACCCGATATGGTCGGGACTTATGCTCACCTCTCCAGGCAACAAGGAACGGAACGAGGGACATTACACCGATGGTCACGGAGAAGACCAGGAACCACATCAAGTTCCAGAAGTGGATCAAGAGCAGGACAACGGTGGTATCGGTGACGAAGACGCAGATGGACCTTATTAGACCATTTATCAGGGCCCTTCTGTTCATCGGGTTGTCCATTACCAGAGGTTCGCTAAGCCCCATTTCCACGTCCCCTTATATTTCTTACGCAGGATAATGTTTATGTCCCTATTCCAGTAAGGTCAGGTGGAGCGTGTTCTTCTAGACTTGGATTTGCTTCTATAGTGCGGTGAGTCCCAATTGTACTCTAAAGGATACATCCCAAAACGTTCGTGGTATCTTTCACGGACAACCTTTGTTATCGGCCTGTGGAGATAAACGCAAGAGACACCGTGCGGCATCAGCTCCGCAACGAACCAGAGCGTCTGATCGCGTTGGTTATCTAGGTGTTGTTTCGCCGGGTCATCGGACGGTGTTCGGATGCTAATGATCCTATCCCAAGGGAGGAAGAGATCCTTTCTAAGCAACCTGAACTTGCAGAGGACCCCATCGTCCCTTATCTCCACTTGGTACGGCCTGGAGTGATACTCGATGCCCCATTCGAACCATAGGGCACCTCCAGAGCTAGCTAAAAGTATCAATGCGAAAACTAATGTGAGGTCCGGCGTCCAGCTCTCATCAGGATGGGTTGCTAAGAACAGAAGCAGTACACTGAAGAAAACGATAAGGAAGTTCCTGACACCTCTCTTTATCCGCTTCTGATAGATCGGATCGTCCATCACGACCCTATCTTTTGTCCTAACTTCCACATACGGTTATGTCCTAATAGCTAGATGATCTTTACGTCCCATATTTTTATATATAAAATATTGTATTAATATTACTTCCGCCACTAAATTCTAGAGTCCTGATTCCGTCATTTGATTGTAAGATTAATATCCGGAATCGGGCTCGACCATTGGCGCATGACCCATTAAAACCTGATCCGCCAACTAACAGGTGTTAGTTGGCCCGTTTTTCCCTGCTATTTCACCGTCCAGAGCAATCGGTATAGTGCTTTTTGTCATCGGTTCAACTAACAGGTGTTAGTTGCTATCGAGAAGCTATTATTACTGGAGAGCGAGCTAGCGGTTCGATGCCTTCGAAGCGTCTCCTGATCATCGAGTGCATACCCAAACAAGAGGAGGTCGACGAGAGCATCGTCCTGTCGAACTTCATCGAGATGATTAGACCTGGCAGTGCCCGGACGGAAAAGTTCACAAACAAGAGCGATCTCATCCAGTTCCTCGAGGGAAGGTCCAACCTTAAGGGATTTGGCTTCATCCATATCTCTGGCCATGGCGACAGCGACGACAACGTCTTCGAACTTCCCCGAGGAGAGATGCATCCAGAGGAGTTTCCCGCCTCATGCTTTCGCAATAAGTTCATGACCTTCTCTGCATGCTGTCTCAGCCATAGCGGCTTCATGAGGCCGTTCCTAGAACGAACGGACGCTAGGTCGGCGATCGCCCCGTTGAACAAGGTACAGTTCGCCGACGCGGCCATGTGGTTCGTCCATTTCTATTATCTAGTTCTCCAGCATGATATGGGGCCATGGAACGCCTATGACGGCACGATGAACGCATTACCGAAGGTAAGGGGAGGCTTCCAGCTCTGGGAGTGAATCTAGACCATCGATAGAAATGCCATTTTATTGAAAATATGTTAGCTCAATTACTGTTGGACCAACTGTAATCCACCCATCACTCAAATCAAAATCACTTTACTCTTCTAAGGCCTCTTAATTAAAATAGTATGTTCAAATTGGTCGGCTCGCGCCATTGTACGGGGGTATAGGTTATCTTTTTGAAATGTCACAACAAAATAAATCCACGGAAGTTCAATTTCAGAGAATCTGCTTCGAACATGAATTTTTATCACCAAATTTTAGGAGAAAAAAGCCTTTGAGTCTTAGGATGTGATTAGTACTTTCAGTACATCGTCAAGAATAGCCTGTTCCCTTATCATTTTTCCATAAATTGAGGCATTTGGAAAAATGACGTTTTTTCCATTTTTTTGAACGACTGTCTATCATCCCAACATCTGTTAGTTGAACTGTATAACGATCTAATTTCATAATCTTACTTGCATTTATCATTTGGAACGAGCGTTCAAGATCATCATACAAGATAGGTGTAATTCTGTCGTTCTCCAAGGAGTTCTCATAGATTAGACCACATAGGTCTAGGTATGTTCCTAGGACCGTAGAGATGGTCTTGTGATGCATGTACCCCACTGAGAAAACGTATCCAATTGCCTCCTCGAATTGCTTGGCAATGTTCGTGACACCTTCGTTCTCCCACTTCTGCTCCAGCTCGATGAAAGCGGGACCCCGTGTTAGGAAGTTATCTGCTTCCTGTAATAGGTTGACCTCGCACAATAGATCTTTCACCGTTCCATACTTCCGCTGGTCATCATCGCTTTGATTCTTAAGAGCAGTCAGGTTGAACTCATTACGCAAAATAACCGTCGCGATTATGTCCTCGATTGGGCTAGCCATGTGAGCAGCGAAAGGTACCTTTGCAAGGTTGTAAGCCGCGACCTTGGTTATCGCTTCCTCCACCCTTTCCCGAACATTGTCCAATTTATTTCTAATGATACTATTCATTTCTGGAGCATCCGGGTAAGAAAGGACCTTACCCGTTTTCGCTGATACCTTTAGAGTCGCAAGCTCTTTGAAATAAAGGAACCTTCTCGTCTTTGGTAAATGGGTCTCGGCATCGAAAATCATCTTTGGATAACAAACGTCTAAAGGTATCACCCACACGTCTTTTTCTAGTGTTGGAGCACGTGGGACTGGGGTCTGGCCGATGTTATCAGTAACAAAGCTCTTCGCCAACTTAAGAGCTTCGAATTGGGTCAGTGACGTCTCCAGCTCCCTCACGTTTTGTCCACTCCATTTGTATCTATTTCTAGGTCCGAGGCCATAACGGTTTGCCCATCTTTAAGGTTAAGATACGATTGGTGACCTTTGTGCATGGGTATGCCCTGTTTTAATGTTATAAGTATCGCCCTATTATCTCTGGCCTTCCATGCCGCCTTAAATACGTCTAATCCCAGTAGGGTATATTCGTTAAAGGATGGATCATGAAGTACTATCGAGTTCTTATCGATTCCAACAATGACCGAAGCATGGCCTGGGCCAGGAATGCCTAACTTTGGTTCATAAGCCATCAAGTAATCGTATAGTGCAATGACTGGGATTCCTATTGTAAATTTGGCTTTTACATCCTCTAGAGTTAGCTCATCAATAGAAAAATTAACCTCCAAAGGGTCGAAAAGGTCTGTAAGTGTTTTTCCATAATTAGTTCTGAAAGTTGTCCCGGCATCTCGTCGACAATTAATCGCTCCTGCAATTACTTCAACAGGGACTTCTTGTATGACGCTCTTAAAAGCTCCTCCTTGGTATTTCACTCGGTAGTACTCATGAACCATTTTTATACTGTATGGAACACAGTACTGACTGTCATCTGGTTGAGGATAGTATGGGACAACTAGGACTGAGCGAAGCCGTTGATCTTCTTCGAACAATAGCTTCGTTTTCATCTTGATGTCTCACCTCTTTAACTAGCAAATCGATACTTATTGAAAAGGTTATCATATACGAAAGTATTAAACTTCTCCAATTTTAATGACCTTTGTTGATTCCTGAAATGAGGTGGGCATTGATAGGTGATTCCATTGCTCAATGAAGCTGACACCTGTCGAAAGTTCGTCGTACCTAACCTGACACAATCTGGTTGGGAGAAAAGATCCCCATTCAATCAACGAGCAGTATGTCTTCACCGATGGCCGCGTCATCATCGTCGGCAAGCTGCCCAAGAGGGGCGTGAGAAAAAGGGCCGACTATCTGCTTCGTTACGCTCACGACCTCCCGATTGCCGTTGTGGAGGCAAAAGCAAGTACCTTATTCTTGATGGATACTTCTTGGTAGCGGCCATGTTATCGGAACAGCATCATCGGAGAAAACCATAAAGGAATGCCCTAGCGACGACCGTATGGATGACCGGAACGATCGTTCCAGTGGAGTTGGAATACCAGGGGCATTGGGACAGAATACCGCAGGATCAATGAGGGTCGGTGGTATAGATGACCATAGCCCTAGTTGATTATTACCATGGGGTCCGTTCTATCGACGACCATACCCTATACCATAGCGACGACCATAGGAGTTACCATACCGTCTACCTCATGGGGATTACCAGAGGGGGAAGAGGGGGTACCCCTCCCCATGTATATATGGCTCCTAAGCCGGAGACGTTCGGGGGACGTTTAGCAAGGCGGCGAGATGGGCTGCGAGCTGGAGGGAAGACGGTTAACCATTCCGGAGTAGATGGCTTCTGGGCGATGTTTTCGGGCGGTAAACTTAATGCATCAATGCCTCAATTGGTAGCGAATCTGGGGCAGTTCATGAAGCATTCGTTGTGTGTAGATGACCTTGCTTCCCATAGGTAACGACACAGTTCAAAGTGTGAAAACACCTTGAAATCATCGCCGTCACGTGTTTCGGAACGGTTAGGCTCAGATTTAAATCGTCCTCTACATGATAACCTCCCCATGACCTGCGGTCTATCTAAGGATGAGTTGGATTTGCTCTATTACCTGGTTGACGGCAGGTGTTTAAGCGAGAAGCATAGCATATCGCAAAAAGCTATCGAGCACAACCTTGGCCCCAAGATGAATGTCCAAGAAGTGCTCAAGAATTTGATGAACGAAAGGCTCGTTGGTTGTAAAAAGAAAAAGAACTATTACTATTGGGCCGATGCCGGTAGAGCAATCGCTATTCTTAGAGAGCATAATTATGACGTTCCCTTTGGGAATGTCCATAAGATTTGATGTAAAATTTATTTTACGATGATGTCAATCTATAGTGACAACGAATTTATACACCTATAGGTATAGCATTAATGGAGAAAAACATGAGCGAGAAGCCGTTCGAGGGAGTACTAGGAAACAGTATTCAGTTGCGCCTTCTTCAGCATCTGATGTCTGCACCAAAGCTAGACTTCAACATCACCGAGCTAGAAAGAATTACTGGCGTTTCGAGGCCATCAGTGGACCATGTTATTAAAATGTTTCGGCAATGGGGCATTGCTCTAGAGACTGACAAGCGCGGGAACATGAAATTCTATTCCATTAACGACGAAAGCAATCTGGTGGCTTCGATGAGGCAATTCAACTGTAGGTTTAATGGAGCTAATGTACCCAGAACTGTTCGAGGGTCCACTAGCACCTTTTGCGGTCCCTACCTGTGTCATCGAGGACATACGCGCACCCAAAGCAAATGAAAATACCGCCAGCGAAACTGTTTACAACGCACCATTCGACATTGTACCCAATTATACTGCGTTAGCAGTGACGTCCGCGAGGTGATAAAAATGGAGCAATACGTAAAGGACGAGCTTGTAAAGGAATTAAGAAATGTGTCTAGGAAGATGCGCGAGGAGGCTGATCCAAGCAAAAAGGTGTTCTTTTATAGTGCAGCGTATGGTATCGTGGACCGATCCATGAGATATAGTTTCGGAAAAGAGTTGCTCATCACAAACACTATTTTGAACTCGTCACATATAACTCGTATGTAGAGAGGATAAAAGCCATTGCATCTGGAGAACGCGTCGTTCCCCTTTCAGTTGAAGGATTGAACCAAACAGCTGATCTGTTGAATGATTTGGCGGAGGCCTTTATGAATGACGAAAGCGTATATGGGGTCTTGGAAAACATTATGCTTCTCTCATATACGGCGACTGGGCCTGGATACTATCTTCAGGTGAGCGGCGCCTTCGATGGCTTGATCTAAACCAATTTCTAATAACTTTTCTAATCTCCTTTTTTACCATTACTGAAAGATTGAGTCAGAACTGAACTATTTGGTAGAAGCCCATCACTTGACGGCGAGGGCTGACTTACTAATGATTAACTGGTCCAGGGAGGATGTGAACTCCCTAGACCATAAAATGTTTAGATTCCGAGGACAGACCCAGTATATCCAATCAGAATCAGAAGGATTCCTCCAGATCCTGAATACATGAACATCTTGGATTTGTACGCGGCATACCCATCGGCGCTTAACATCGTTAGGCCAACTCCGATGAGTATTATTCCATTCGACATACTTTTGGCCTGTACATCGCCTATTCCAATAGCCAGCACGATAAATCCAACCATTGCAACTCCAAGGACGAATCAGCTGACCGATCGGATCCACGCCGTTTCTATTTTTTTTAAGAGATTTTGAAAAGGTTTTGGATGGGATGCTTCTATTCATGTTCACCTTTTTGAGTCTCATAAACATGATCGTTCTCGCGACCTGTTTACTCCCTCGATTAAAGGATTTTATTCTCCCTATATTACCTTTTTTACAAATGCAGAAAACAAATGACCAGATAAATTACAAATGCATGTATTTATAGTCAACAATTAGCTAAATGTTGCGTGGGAAGCTTTCATCTCAAAGAGGACGGATGAGAGTCTGTTTCTTGGACTCCTCTGTTTAACCCTCATTTAACCCCAGTTTTAACCTATGACGGATGTGATTGTCAGATGAACCATTGAATAATAATAAGGTTAAGGAGGTTAAAGAAAAAAAGAAAGAGGTTTCATAGATTCTTTTTCCTTCAACTTTCCGATTGAAACAAAAGGGCATTTTCGGACGCTATCTGGTCGTTTTCATGTATCCAAATCTCTTTGGGCTCACCGACATGGATGGAAATTGTATGCGTTACGGTCTTGGTTCTTGGACCTAGTGTATTATTTAGAGGAGGAGCGAGCTTAATGAATTAGGAACAACATTATCTTACCCCAGGAAGATCCGATATTCTCGACATTCTTCTAGCCAGCCCTATCACAACAGGTTCACCGTCGAAGATGAGTGGGTTGAATCGTTCTGATCAAAGCGGTCCAGTACCTCTAGAAAGTTCTCTCCCCCAACCCGTTCTCCTCGATGAACCGACAACACCTGATTGCCTTGGCAATGTCCAAGAGCTCCTCTATCTCGTCCTTGAGCTGCTGCACTTCCTTCCTCTCCTCGAGATGGTCGTAGACCAGCATGGCGCAGTCCTCCACCCCGAGCACATAGTCGAGGCTCCTGGCGTCCATTCCTTCGGGCTCTACCTTTATGATCATCACCTCTGCCATATTTTGTAAGTTGATGTCTTACTAATAACTACAAAACATTACCTAGATATATAGGTTGGTATAAGGATTTGTCATACATGCCACGACAAAAAGAGCAGGTTACGATCACTCTCCCTCCAGACATGTATTGACCTGGTTGGATTCTAAAGTCCAGGACCGTACCTTTGCTAACAGGTCTCATGGAATAGAGGTCGCGCTTCGGCGATCGATATCCGATGAAAAGAAAGAGAACAAAACATGAAAAGTCATCGGACCAATTAAAAAATAAATATGGCCTTCAGGCCGATAGTGTCGAGATCAAAATGGGAATCACTGGTAAAATCTGCCTCTACCCATCGATATGGGTTACTTATTTTCAAACATCTCTAACTCGAGAGAAGCGTTTTTCAATCAATGATCCATCGGATCGCTATTGTTTAATCTCTTTTTTACTAACTAGGAGGTATGAGTTCAATGATAATCTCATTGACCCATAATCGATGTTCGATGAGATCTTGCTCTCGACCTCCATCCCACCCTTGGTCACAGTACTAGATGCCATGTCATAAAGGAATGCAAGATGCGTTACGTCCACAAGCCGGACGACTCGCTCCCTCGAGATCGAACCCTCTGTTCTCCTCGGCCGTCGCCGCCATCGGTCTCGCGTACGTTAACAGGAACGCCAGAGCCTTCGTCGAGCTCTTTGTCAGGAAGATGACCGTCTCAAGTTCGGTCCTGTGTTCCAGTATCTTTGCTTCATCGACATTCAACTGCTTTGCCAGATAATGATATATGTCCGCGGTGATGACCGAGGCCCCGAAATTGCTCGACCTGACCTCCTCGAGGACCCCCGGACCGAGCTTGTCCATGATCAGAAAGAACGTATCAAGGTCGGGAACGATGCTGTAATGCGCCGTCCCACCTCTGGCCCTCTTCGGACCGGCCTTTACCTCGGATCTTCAGGATCTTCGTCCCCTCCAACCGTACGCAGGCGCTCTTTATGCCAGGTCTGGTCGCCTCGATCTCGTCGCCTCTGAAAGGTTTGATCTTGGGCGGCAGGGACGCTATCCTGGCGACATACTTCGGTTTGTTATCGTTACGTGCCAGGGTCGTTATGACCTTGACCTCGTTCAGGAAAGCAGCGGCCCGTGGGTCCTCACATGTAACGTGCTCGGTGATCTCGTTCATCGATGTCCTGGACCATATCCTGTCCTGCATATTAAGCATTTACTAATTAACAATGTTATAAGATGTATATGAACATAAGAGGCATAAACCAGCATGATAAGGACAGCAACGGTTATATTTGTAATATGCTATTACTAATCATAACAAGTAACGAACACAGCATTAGGAGGGCCTAGTTTTTAGGCCGATAAGTAATCTCTTAATCTGAGAACAGGACAATCCAAAGTGTCGGATGGGATGTGGATGGGGCGGGTACGGATAGTAACACAATGCGGTTCGGGACCGGACACCTGTACCGGTTCAGCTCATACCATCTCTGACCAGCGAGCTAGGGGTAGGAAAGGTCAAAGACGCGAACGTTCCTCCAAACCTAAAAAAAGGGGCAGACCCGGAAGAAAGAGAGAGGCAAGATCGATGGGGCGATATCCCTACCTGGCCTGGAAGAACATCTATATGACGAACTGCGGATTGAACGTGAAGACAACGGCTCCAGAGAGAGAAAGAAGGCTGGAGAGGATCTACGGGGACCTCGAGGACCTAAAGAAGAGGGGAAGAGATCGGGACGACCAATCCAGAGAAGATCGACCCTAGATGAGGTGGGCGTGTTCTTGGACGCGATGGTCCAACGAGGGAAAAAGGGCAAGGACCTCGAACATGATATGACCGCCCTCAACGAGCTCCTGAAATGCGCGGACAATTATGCAGTGGAATCGTTCCGCAACAAGCATCCCAACCTGATCAAGAAGTACACCAAGACCCACAGGGGCACATCCTTGGAGATCGAGGAGTTCGATCGCATCATCAAGGCGGCCGAGAAACGTGCCCACCGAGGATTGGGACAAGATGGAACCGTTCGGGATAGTGATCCTTGGCCTTGCCTCGGGTGCGAGGCACAAAGAGCTCAAGGAGGGCAAGATCGGCGACCTCTTCCTCAGGAGCGGCGACGAGCATTATCATATCGAGCACCCCAAGGGCGAGGACACCTATGGCGAACCTAGGGACCCACCGTTGAGAAGGGAGTGCCTGCCCTTCCTGAAAAGGTATCTTGCCAAACTAAAAGAGGTCATGGCCGAGCGACCGGACAACGATCACCTCTTCCCGGCCCTTCGGGACAAGGGCGACGGCAAGTTATCGTCCAGCAGCATTACGAAGAAGGTGCGATGGGTCGCTATGAAGGCCAATGTGCCCGGTCTTGACATCCATAGATGTCGAAGGACATGGGGACAGATGCTCCTCGATGAGGGAGTCCCGATAGAAACGGTCAGCGTGCTGATGGGGCATGCCAGTACAGCAACTACCGAAAAGTTCTACTGTCGCCAGAAGGAAAAGAGGGCAAGAGCGGTCGTCCGGAGCATCTGGGGTGGGAACGCCCCAGGACCGGTCAGAATCATCACTCAGGCCATCAATGCCACCGGGTTCGTCAACGCCATGAGGGTCGAGTGCGATCTTCGAGGACCCGGGCGTAGCCTATTAGCGAGGCGAACGATAGGCGATCTGTTATGATCTCCGGAACGATCTTCTGACCTTTAGATCGACCCCACCATCATCTGACCCGAATGACCATCGTGGATTCTCGTATCGAACGAACTGATGACGTGATATGATCGAGATGGGGCTGAGATGGTCGATCAAAGTAAGGCATATAGGTGTAGAGCTAACCGAGAATGCCTCTCGATGATGCCGTGCGCGATGGCGTTGGACCGTTGTATGAACTTGAACAACTAAGACCATCTAGTTGCCACCCAGATAGCTTATTAACTCTCGGCCGCCCTATCCCTTCCAAGGGTGCCAATGCCACGAAGGAAAGTGGCGGCGGTAGTTCCTCCGTCAGCAGAAAAAAGGGCGGTCCGGGCGAAAAGGGAGGCGAGGTCCAAGGGCGGACGATACCCGTTCCTGGCCTGGACCAACAAATATCTTGAGGGACTGCGGGCTGGCCGATACCACGATAGTGGAAAGGCGCAGGAGGTTGGCGCGAATATATCGAGACCTCCAGTTCCTTGAAGCCGAAGAGCGTCGTCGAGACCACCAACCCGGAGAAGATGACCGAGAATGAGGTGGGCGCTTTCGTGGACGCGATGATCGTTAGAGGTAAGAAAGGCAAGGACCTCGAGCACGATCTCGCTGCCCTGAACGCTCTACTGAAGCATGCCAACAACATGGCGATGGAGTCCCTGAAGAACAGATGCCCGGCCAAGTTCCGTAGGACGAACAGGAGCGGGAGATATCCTCCGTCTGGAAATGGAGGAGTTCGACAGCATCGTCCGATGTGCGGAAAGGGTCGAAGAAGGATACTGGTACAAGTTGGAGGCATATGCCATAGTGCTTCTCGGCCTGGCCTCGGGAGCAAGGCATAAGGAACTAAGGGAGGGCAAGGTCTGGGAGCTCAGCCTGCGGGAAGGCATGGAGACCTATCATGTCGAGCATCCGAAGGGCGAGGGCTCGTACGGAGAGCTACGAGACGCTCCCCTGAGGCCGGAATGCCTGCCGTTCCTGAGGAGATACCTCAAGAGGAGGAAAGAAAAGATGGTCGAGCGACCCGATAACGAGCTCCTGTTCCCGGCCCTTCGGGACGATATCGACGGCAAGCTGTCGGCGAACAGCATCACGAGGATGGTGCGGTTCGTCGGTAATGATGCCGCGGTGGTCAAGCTCGACCTGCACAAGTGCCGCAGGACGTACGGTCAGATGCTCCTTGACGAAGGGGCTAGCATTGAGGAGGTGAGCGTGCTCATGGGGCACGCGAGCACCGCAACGACGGAGAAGTACTACTGTCGCCGAAGGCAGCAGCAGGCATCATTTAGCGCTCGGAACCTGTGGGGAAACCATGTCCAAAATCCGGACACCGGTACCGATCGAATGTCGCCAAAAACCCCTTGATTGACAAAAAACCTTGGGATACTGGCTACATCTTGTAGTGCGGGGAGAGGGATTTGAACCCACGAACCACTAAGGACGGATCTTAAGTCCCGCACCGTTGGCCAGGCTTGGTTATCCCCGCATTGGTGCTCAGATCATGGCCGCTTGAGTATATCACTTTTTTGTGAATGGACCACAGGCCGTGGGCGGAACGAAAGCTCGTCAGATGCTCCCACTCTTGACAGGTCGTGAGCAAAAGACCTGATAAAAAAATGATCTGGGAAGAGGTATGTCCACTGAATCAACGACCAAGCTTCATTAACGATAGAAGGCGAGGCGGCTCACATACCGGTCCGTCCGAGAATGATGCGATCGTATCGAACGGGTCGAGGAGGTGAACAAATGGCAGGACCAGCAAGGGAGACTAGAACGGTTCCGGTCAACTGGGCGGTAGAGGTCGCCAATCGGACCAAGGGCTTGGATTTTCCTTTGGACAAGGACAGAACGAGCGATGTGCTTGAGGGCATGAAGGTCAATGGAGAGGACATAGAACTGTTATTGAACGACGTTTCCTTTCCTGTGGACACGCCAGCAGAGCTGCTGCACGAGATAAGTCAGGCGGCCGGCAAGAACAAGGGGTCGACCGGCGGGGAGTGGTAGGTCCATCAAAGCGGACCGGTCGATCGTTCTTCTTTTCCCCGATCTAGATGATGGCCAGGGCCAAAGTTCCAACTTGTTGCGGCGTGATGCCCGGGCAACCCTATGCACGTTACCTAGAGGTCTGCGGAAGGCAACTTCACTTTTCAGGGACCAGTTCCCTTAACTTCCTGGAGATGATGTCCTCCAGGTCCGGGTGCCCGATCTCGCTTATCTCATAGCGAGCTCGAACTATCGGCTTGTTGGCCCTTAGGACCCGACGGATATCTATCGGTGTACCGGTGACGACGACATCACAGTCCGCCTTGTCGATCGTCTCCTCGAGCTCCCTTACCTGTTCCGGCGAATAACCCATGGCCGGGAGCACACGCTTAAGGTGCGGATACTTGGCATATGTTTCTGCTATCGACCCCACCGCGTATGGTCTAGGGTCGATGATGCTTTTCGCCCCGTGGTCCTCGGCGGCGATCAGCCCTGCTCCATATTCCATTCCTCCATGCGTCACCGTCGGACCGTCCTCGATCACGAGAACGTTCTTGCCGACCACCGCGTCAGGATCGTCCAGCGTGATCGGTGAGGCGGCCTCGATGATCGTTGCCCTCGGGTTCAGTCTCTTTACGTTCTCCCTTACGGTGAGGATGTTCTGCCGATCGGCGGTCTGGACCTTGTTGATGATCACCACGTCGGCCATTCTGACATTGACCTGGCCGGGATAGTACGAGACCTCATGCCCAGGCCTGTGGGGGTCCGCGATGACGATGTGCAGGTCGCTCTTGTAGAACGGCGTGTCATTGTTCCCGCCATCCCAAACGATGACCTGGGCCTCGCTCTCCGCCTGCGAGAGGATCACCCCGTAATCGACCCCGGCATAGACGACGACACCGATATCGATGAGGGGCTCGTACTCCTCCCGTTCCTCGATCGTGCATTCGTACCTGTCAAGGTCCTCGTATCCCTCGTACCTCTGGGCGATCTGCTTCCTGAGGTCACCGTACGGCATCGGATGGCGTATGGCCACGACCTTCAGCCCCCGGTCCCTCAATATCTTGCATATCCTTCTGGTCGTAGGGGACTTCCCTGCACCGGTCCTCACCGCCCCGACGCTTATCACCGGGACCTTGGACCTGAGCCGGGTCTCCTCGTTCCCCAATAAGCGAAGGTCCGCACCGTTCGCGAGGACCAGGGACGCTTTGTTCATGAGCTCCGCGTGCGATATATCGCTGTATGCGAAGACGACCTGCTCCACCTTCAGATCGTGTATCAGGCTGACGAGCTCCTTCTCCGAATGTATCGGGATCCCCTCGGGATAGAGCTCCCCGGCCAGCTCCGGCGGGTACAGGCGTTCCTCGATGTTCGGTATCTGTGTGGCGGTGAAGGCGACGACATCGTACGATCCGTTCCCTCTGAAGTACGTGTTGAAATCGTGAAAGTCCCTCCCGGCCGCCCCCATGATCAATACCCTTGACCTCACCCTAAGATCCTCCCCCTTTCGAACGCATCTCGAGGTACAATATCATTGCCATGCTTGGAAAAACATCTTTACCCTCCAAGGGCATTCATGGCCGATGAGCTACCGCGTCCCGTCGACCGCTGTGTTGGCCAAGGTCATCGGGGAGGTCATGAGGGACCATCCTACCATCGGCTCGCAGAGGCAGCTCACGAAGTACGTCAGGGCCAAGCTTCTGGAGATCGATGCGATGTACTCCGTGACCGAGGAGAGGGTCCGCAGGGTCGGGATAATGCTCGATGAGTTCAAGGTGCAGATACAGACCAGGGAAACGGACCAGAAGAGCACATACGCCAGGTGTCCGGTGTGCGGGTCGAAGATGAGGAAGGTGAGGAACCGGACGGTGTACGGTGGGTCCGTCACCTTGGGGTATCGATGCACGCTCTGCCCGTTCTGGATGGGAATAAGGGGACGGATCCCGGTCAGGTATGCGTTCTACAGGGACGCTCCGCCGAAAGGGCCGGACGATCGGACGATGACCGAACGTCCCTGAAACGAACATAGAGCGGTAAGCGTTATCTATCTCTATCATGTTCGCTCGACCATGTGCGAGTCGGCCGTTTTCCTGGAAGAGAACGACAGCGTCCGTGAGATCATGAGGGACGTGACCAGGGTGGTGATGCAGGGCACCGACGCCGTTCTCACCAATATCGTCGGCGAGAGGTTGGTGCTGGAGAACGTCGTCCTGAAGGAAGCGAACTTCCTGAGCCATGGCATGGTCTTCAAGCGGCTCTAGATGATCGGTCACCGTTTCTAGAGGTCCAGATACCGCCCTGGCGATCGAGGTCCCCGGACGATCTTGGGCAAGCCATCTTGCTGGTCATCATGAACAAAATACGTTCAAGAAAATAATATATAGTAGACCTCTAATGCAGTAGCACATTACCTAGTAGACCTATAACTAGGTAGAGGGCAACATGTTCGGGAAAGGTCATGATTATAAGGGGAACAGGGTCAGCCCGATGCAATTGGTGATCCTGCTCTTATTAAGAAAACGCCCGATGTACGGGTACGAGGTCCTCAAGGAGCTCCGGGAAAGGTTCAAGGGGGTTTGGACCCCCCAGACGGGCTCGATATATCCCTCGATCAAGCGGCTGGAGGAGCACGGGCTCGTCCGGTCGGAGAAAAGGGAGGGTACCGATTATTATTCCCTCTCGGAAGAGGGGGAGAAATGGGTAATGGAGAAGGTCAGGAGATCGCCCAAGGACATACGGATTTTGACCCGTTACCTTAGGATGATAGAGGAGGCCGCGGCGGATATGCACCTCGACGGAGAGGAGCCGGTCGGCGAATGTCGGGACGCGACCTTTGTCGACCTGTTCGAGGGCGAGGAGACCGACAAGGCCCGCCGGGCAAAAAGGTTGAGGGTGGCAAGGGCACACATCGCCGGCCACTTGGCGCAGATCGACCAGGAGCTCAAGGATCTCGAGTCGAACAATGAGAACGGAGGTAAGATAGAGTGACAGCCATAGTAGAAGTGAACAATCTGACCAAAAGGTTCAGCGAAGAAGTGCTGGCCGTGGATAACATTTCCTTCTCCGTGGAGGAGGGGGAGTCTTCGGTTTCCTCGGACCTAACGGTGCGGGAAAGAGCACTACGATCAATATGCTCACCACCCTTTTAAGACCAACGAGCGGTTCCGCGAAGATAGCGGGACTGGACATCGATAAATATCCTGACAAGGTGAGACGGGTCATCGGTCTGGTCCCACAGGACCTCACGGTGGACGATGAGCTCTCCGGCAGGGAGAACATGTATCTGATGTCCGACCTGTACAACGTTCCGAAGGACGATGCCAAGAGGGACATAGAGGCCCTTTTGAAGGTCGTAAATCTAGAGGATGCGGCGGACCGAAGGGTAAAGACATACTCCGGCGGCATGAGGAAGAGACTTGAGCTGGCCGAGGGTCTGATACATCATCCTCACATCCTGTTCCTCGACGAACCGACACTGGGTCTTGACATCCAGACAAGGACCGCCATCTGGTCGTACATAAAGGACCTTAAGGCGCAGCACAACATCACCGTCTTTCTCACCACCCACTACCTGGAGGAAGCGGACGGTCTCTGCGACAGGATAGGGATCATCGATCATGGGAAGATCGTCGCGATGGACACCCCTTCCAACCTCAAGAGCGTCGTGGGCGGCGATGTCATCGAGCTAAAGGTCACCGGCGACAAGGACCTCACGGAGATCATCAAGGGCGTGCCGGGAGTTACCGATGTAAAGAAGGAGGACGGGTCCTACAGGGTCAAATCGCCCAATGGAGAGGGCACCCTTCCAAGCGTGATGAAGGCGATATGGGAGAACGGCATGGTCGTTTCGGGTGCCTCATTGCACAGACCATCGCTCGACCAGGCGTTCCTTGAGTTCACCGGACGGTCACTACGTGATGCGGAACAGGCAGGCTCGTTCGATAAGGTTGCATCGGCAAGGGCCGCCAGAAGGAGGGCTTAAGATGATCCGCGAGACCTATGCATTGACCATCAGGGAGCTCAAACACTGGTACAGGGCCAAGATCCAGGTCTTCATGACCATCATCCAACCGATCGTATGGTTGGCCCTGTTCGGTCAAGCGTTCAATATCGGCCAGTTGTTCACCCAGAGCGGTGCACCGCCATCGGCGTTCTCGGCCGCGTTCGGCGGGGCGTCGAACTACTTCTCCTTCATGTCGATCGGTATGTTAACGGTGATCGTGCTGTTCACATGCATGTTCTCTGGTATGTCGATCGTATGGGACAAGAGGTTCGGTTTCCTGACAAAGTTGAAGGTCGCACCGATCCCACGAGGAGTGATACCGCTCTCGAGGATCCTGGCTACGGTGGTACGCGCCCTCATCCAGGGAGCACTTGTCTTCAGCATAGCACTGGCGTTCAACTACCGTCCAGGGCTCATCGGACTGACGGTAAGCCCATTGTTCAACCTGGCGGACCTGCTCGGACTGTTCTTTGTGCTGTTCCTGCTATCGATAGGGTTCGCGGCCCTGTTCACGACGATCGCCCTGGCGGTCGAGAACCAGGAGACGCTGTTCGCGGTGGTCAACCTATTGAACCTGCCTCTGATGTTCGCATCGGCGGCACTGTTCCCGACGACCTTCATGCCGGACTGGCTCAAGGCCGTCGCAGGTGTGAACCCGCTGACCTTGGCGGTCGACGCGGCACGACAGTTCGTGTTCCACAACCCGACCCCTCTCTATAGCGTAGGCGTCGATATCCTGGGACTGATCCTGTTCTCAGGCGCCTTGGTGGGGTTGGCCGCCTTTCTGACGAGGAGACTGCTCAGCAGGTGAGCGGTAAACCTTTTTCTTTCTTTTCATATTCTCTGGACGCGGTGCAGATCTTCGATATTTTCAAAGAGATCCGACCATCGATGTCGGAACTTGTCCTACGATCTTGCTGGAACGACCCGGATCGAAATGTCCAGGGGACGCCGTCCGATAGCTTCCCGCCCTGATGGATGGGACTGATAATCTTTATCAAGGGGCACCTCGTTCCGCGTCCGGGGTCAGAAATGAGGCTCTGGCAGTTCGGAAGGTTGCAAGGCGCGAAGATCAGGATCGATGATGACATAGGCCAAGACCTGGGTCTGGTTAACGGTTCTCAGGCCTTCAGTACCATGTTCCGTTATGACCATGGGACCGACAGCAGCTATGAGATCGTCCTGTCCACCTTTGGACCGGAGAACTATCGCCAGCTTTTTGATATCACGATATATATGATCGACAGGCCCGGAGCGTGCGCTCAGGTCTCAAAGTTCCTTTCTGACCGTAACATCGATATCCTTAACTCCGTCTCGCTCAGCATGATCTCCAACGTCTGCATGGTGTGGAAGATGCTGGCCGACCTATCTTACTATGGTGAGCCAGCAGAGCTCCTGGCGGACTTCGAGGTCCTCAAGAAGAGCAGATCTGGGCTCATCGATAAGATCGATGCGCTGGAGATGACCCCCTCGACCATCTCCGACCGCTATACGAAAGGCGCGGCGGCGGATAGCGTTTCCGTCCGGACGAAGGTCGTAAGGAAGAACAGAAGGGTGCAAGCACCATCAAAGGGAACATGTTCGATGTCCCGCCGGAATATCTTGAGACATTGAAGGGGGTCCATGACGGACAACCGCTGATGATGGTCGCGGACCTCGAGTCCTATGTTCTATCGATCACATTCCTGCAGGAGAGCACGAAGCTCGTAAGGCTGGGAATCGATCATTCCCGATAAACCGGGTGCCATCAACCAGATCTCAGAGGTCCTCTACCGCCACCAGGTCAACATGTTAGCGGTCAGCACAAAGGTCCGGGTGTACTACGAGAGCATGTACCTCGACATAATAGCCGATATCAGCCGATGTGATGTTGGGGCGGGGGAGCTGAAGACCTCGGTGGAAGGAGCGCTATCCGGTTCGAAGGGGAACTTCCAGCTCACCACCTTCGAGCCCATCGATATTTGAAAAGGTCTCGGATGTCAGTCGCCGACCGACCTGACCACGAGACGAGCGTTGCCGACCTTCCCGGGGCCTCGGCCATCCCATCAGTTAAATTCGATGTGATGGGCGAAGTTTTTTTCGGTACATATACCGCATGGATGATAACAACGACGAGAAATGTGGCGAACAGGTCATTGACGACCCTCTACTGACATAGGTCCTCTATGATCGAGCGTTGTCGGCGTTCCATCATTGAGTATCTGGATAAAAGGTCGGGATGAATCATGGTCGATGGGTCCGAGCTCACGAACAAAGAACTTTATCATAAGGCCATCCACGGGGCGGAGATGGCGATGCAGCTGGCAAGGACAGAAGCTCTCTAGGTCGTTGACAAGCATACTGGTAATGGGAGGGCCCGGTCGAATATCCAGAGACGGCCTATGGAACTACCCTGCATATATGGCTGGGACGGAGCTCGGGTACGGGTCCTGGCAGGACATCGCTCCGGTACTATCACGTTATAGTTCACGGATCAAGAAAGGGCCCACGCTGGACAACGCCATAATGGCCGGTGAGACCACGATGATGGCGGCCGAGGTCATAGAAGCGCTCAAGTACGTGGGTTCATCAAGGCCCTACGAGGGCACCAACTACTGCGGTTTCATCCCTGACAAGGTGCTCAGAGAGCTCGGGATAGCGCTGGTCGACGGTACCACTGGACGCCGTAGTCCTCGGCGAAACGACGCAGGTAGTATCCGCCCCGCATGAGGGTGCCGGAACCGCCGGAGGACTTCACGTAGAACGTGTTGGGGAAGAACCAGCCGTAGTAGCGCCAGCGCCAGATGAAATAGGGCACGAACATCGCTGCGAAGAGCACGAGCCACGCCCATTCGGCACGGCGCGGACGGAAGCGGCGCTCGCGACCAACCGCGATGAGCAGGCGAAAAAAACCACCAAGAGCAAGGAAAAGCAGCCCTTCGGGCCGAGTCATGGCGGCCATGGCAAACGCCGCGGCGCTGGCACAACCGCGCGGCCAGGCCATCCTCTCGGCCAGCAATAAG
>CAVUGW010000031.1:0-39851 GCA_963741025.1 Methanomassiliicoccaceae archaeon | reverse complement strand
AGGCTTGTTACCTTGAACTGTTAAAGGTCAAATGAAAACAATAGCTTAGGTTATTTTAGAATTATGCTGGCAGCGGAGAACACAACCCGTAGGCAACTCGACAGCCCATATCGAGATGTCTAGATCCCGTTCCTGACCCGTTTCGGGACCCTAAACTCCGGCCGATTTAATAACAAGGTCGGGTTTGACCGGCACCGTCATCTGCAACCTCTCCAGGATCGTCCTGTTCTTCTCAGTCACCTCACTTAGCTTCAACGATGAACCTATCTGGACCACCCTCAGCTTGGTCATCTCGAGGACGATGTCCTCGAGCGATGACCTTTCGAGCAGCTTCGCTGCCAGAGCTCGTTGCAGCAGCAACGAGCGTACGACCATCGATACGAAGTAGACGAAGACGAGGCCCCGAAGCGTCTCGTCGACGAACCAGGAGCGGAAGCAGATCGAGATCGTTCTTCAGTTCGTCGTAGAGCTTTTCGACCACATCGCGTTCGCGGTAGATCCAGAGCGCGTCGTCCCGAGCTCTTCCGGGACGACGAAGATCCATATCATCTTGCCGTACCGGTTGGCCGCCTGAGCGATGGCCTTCGGTCGGCGGGCCAGATGCATGATGTGCTCCGAGATGGAGCATTCGAAGTGGTTCTTGAGGTTCCCAGCGACACGTTCGAAGCGATCGAACGCATCACCGTAGACACGCTTGCCCTCCAACTTCGACTCGATGTCCATCAGGCGGTTGAAGAAGAGGTCGACTCCTCCGCCTCGCGTTTCTTGTTGAACAGGACGTAAGCGAAGATGCTGGCATCTCCGATCTGCACCTCCTTCTCGATCACATGGTAGATGTCCGAGCCGAAGCGGCGAGCGTGCTCGCCGCTCTCGATCTCGGTGTTCGATCCCAGAATCGAGGCCTTGCCGATCTTGGTCGTGAACGGCAACGGCATGACGAAGTCCATGCCCTGCGCCAGCAGTTCCTCGACGTTCGATTGGGAATAGAAACCCCGATCCAGTATGAACAAGCATTCCTTGACGCCCAGCTCACGACGTCGGCGACGAGGTCCTTCAGCGTGGACACGTCGTTGACGCTGCCTGGGAAGAGCTTCGAGTAGATCGGGACGCGCCGGTCCAGGCTTACCACCAGACCGAGGTTGACCTGGGGAAGATCGAGCTTGCGGAAATCGTCGCCGTACTCCAGCCAGTTGATGCCTTTAGCGTACGACGACAGCGAGGTGATATCATAGACCAGGATGTTCTCGTCCCGGTCGACCAGGCCGGCGTAGAACCTCCACATTCCTCTTTCGTTCTTGGAAAGACGTTCCAGCAGGTCGGAGATGTTCTGCGAGCTGAAGGAATTGCGAGCCTGGCAGACCTCTGCCAGGCACGAATCCTCCATCACATGACGGACATTCTTCAGCGAGGAGGTATCGACGACTTGGCCATCGCCAGCGCGAGGACGGCGTTGCCGTCCTCGCCCAGGGCTCTGTGCAGCTTGTTCTGAAGGTCGATCTCTTTGCATACCTCGGCCAGGAGGTATGCCTGGCCGAACGACCTCGTCGTTCGGACGTCCCGTTCCGCCTGCTTAGGGATGATGGTCTGCGTCCCCTCGTCCCAGACGCCGAGGTATTTGCGGGTCTGTCTGGCCTGCTTCTTTTCACCGTCCCAGTGGCCTTCCGCCTCGTAGACGTAGATCTTGCCGCGGATCTTCTGTTTTACGAGGTAGGTCATTGTTAGTAGTAATAACAATGAGAGTATATAAGCGGATCGATGGCCAGTAAAAACCTAGTTATGAGACAAGCCGGAGTTTAGGTTCGATAGGATTTCGACCGCTCGCTCGGCCTTCGTCCATTTCTCCCCAGGGATGCGTTCCTTGACCCTCACGGGAGAACTCCGGAAGTCCGGTCATGTACTGACTGAACCGGATCTCTCCCCTCGTTCCGATGACCGTGAACCCGTTCCCATTGTCGAACTTGATGGCCTCGACCTCTTCCCATGTCATGAAGAAACGCCTGTGCCAGACAGAATGCTTCTCGATCCCCTTTTCATCGATACGATGCCATGCGAAGAGCGCCTCGATCGCGATGATGCAGCCTAACGACGAGAAGAACGCCAGAACGATGGCCGTTTCAAGATTGATGCTCTGGGCGCCTATGACGACGCTCCATGCTGCATATAGATCGATAGCAATCAGCGTGATGTTAATCAAGGAGAAAGACCACTTGATACCGTTCCCATATGCCAGTCTTAAGCCCCCATCGGGGAGGGCATATGATGTCCCGGTCATGTCATCCTCTCCAACATATCTCTCTTACCGCTCGCTGCCTTGCCGATATGTCCAGACCGTTATATTCCCCTCAACTAACAGGTGTGAGTTACTTCCCTCGAGGCTTCGCAGTGATACGTCCGGCCTCTATCTGGACCCTGCCATCCTCGTTGAAGAAGATGATGTAATCTCCCTCCTCGGCGTTCAACAGGTCCCTAACCTTCTTTGGAAGTGTCACCTGACCTTTGGTGGTTACCCTGGACTCCCCTATCTGCTCTTTGGACATGAAGCATTGATATATCGATCGTGGACTAATAAGAAGCCACGGAGGTAAGGAAGTAGGTAAGTATTATCTTCTACATATCGATCTCGTTTCGAGGATAATATGAACCAAGACATACCAAGAGATCTGAGCTCCATGCCATCGAGGCCGAAGAGCAGGAAGAACCTGATCATCATGGTTGCCGTCATCGTCGTCATAGCGATCGTAGCAACGTTGCTCGTAGCGAACTCGGTGGTCCAAAGCCAACCTACCGCGAACATCTCCGCCACGAACTGGACGATGGACCAGGGCATCACCGGACCGACGACGTTCAACGTGACGGTGACGAACTCAGGAGGCGCCATTGGTTCTGCTACGATACAGTGCGTGGTCTACATACCAGCGGCTGACGGTGGAAATCAAACGAACTACAACACCACGCAGGTGATATCGCTAGGCAGCGGGGTAACTCAGACGTGCTCGATAGTCGTCAACACACCTTTCGGAACGACGGTCACCACCGACATGTGCGCTGTGAACGTCAACCCCGCCTAAACCTCTTAATCTTTTAGAAGAAGAGATTAGGGTGCAACGTGCAGATCTCGGCATCATAGGGACCCTTTGATATGATGGATCTTCTTCTCCGTTTTGACCATCGCTCCGAACTGTCCTGATCACTTTTGTTCTTATCGATCCGTAACACCTTAAGATCCATCGTACCTTGGGACCCTTTGACCCGATCTCATCAACTATAACGTGTTGGTTGGAGGATAAGGACTTAAGTCCGATGCTCCGACCATCGAACTTGTATGATCTTAGGGGTCTTAAGACCCCAAAAGACCGGTCTAGGAAAGAGTTGAAGATCTCTCTCGATGAGCAGATCAAGAGCGAGATAAAGTGAGATCGAAAAAAGCCTATAAATAGGTCAAAGTTCGCATGAGATCATTGGTCTTTTCTCACTCAAATAAAACTCATTTTCTGTAACGCGTATTGACATTTCAGACCCAGATCATTAGATCCACTCATAATAATTGAGATAAAAGACCGATATTTTAGGGACTCATTTTACTGATGGAAGATCTCACTTTTTCGATCATTTTCATAAAGAGATGTGTGAGAGATCGGGAGATAATATCATTTCTTGCTGATCCGATCCATCTTAACACGTTCTCAGAGCGTTTCGACCGTGCGAACCGTCATCTCGAATCCGCATACAGTGCTCGACAAAAATAAAGAGATCAAGGTAGGGTTCGTACTAACCGTGCACTTTGTTCTCGTGACGATCCTCCCGAGTTAGGGGTCTTAAGGCGATAGAGGGTATCTCAAGCTACCTCCGTTGCATTGGTTTGAGATCTCTGCGATGAGCTCCTGCCCGACCATGGTCAAGCCGTAGGAGGGAGACGTAAGATGGACAGATCGTTCATGAAAGTATCGTAGACGTATGCGTAGGATCCTTAGAAATGATCCGCTAACGCTCAGGCTTAAAGAAGATGAATTATGTTATTCTATAATGTTTTTATATATCGCTAAGCGGCTCGGAGGTCTAAGCCTCGGAGAAGGCCATAGTCCCAATAGCTTATAGATTCCTCCTAACTTCTATAGGTAGACTCCTCCAGGCGTCAAATCTTTTTCCATGATGATCTGCCCAGAGCTCGGGCCTCATTATTCTCTCGACCGCAATCCCGCTCAAGAGCATGAAGGCAAAAAGAACAATAACCGTTGCCTTTACCGCCTCTAGGGGCCAAAGATAACGACGAGGCAAAGAGAGTACCTGACCAACGAGTGAATGTCCAGGACCATACATGAAGGTGTAAGGGACCGATGGAATCTTGACATCCTATTGATGCTTCTCAAGACCGTGTTTGGGTCGGGTGAGCTAACCTCGCCCTTCATCAGATGCACAATGGTCGTTACCTCTTCTCGTTGAAGGAGATATTCTGTCATAGGTCCAAAGAGACTGTACCGATCAGTCTATCAGGATCTAAGGATCGAATTCTTATTAACCCTGCCCGATATATCGTCCGTAAAAAGGGTCCGGGAGATGTGCGATCTTGATCTACAAAAGGATACTGTTGACGACCGATGGTAGCGAGAACAACAAGGTGGCCATCGAGGACGGGATCGAACTGGCAAAGGAATTGGATGCCGATGTGACGGTCCTTTCTGTGATCGACAGCTCCAGATTCACCGCCATCTACGATAGCATCCCCTTTGACAAGCTCTTCCCTCGACTGGACGAAGAGAGCAGGATGGCGGTCGATCGAGCGGTCGGGGAGGGAAAAAAGAGGGGCGTTCGCATAAAGGGGAAGGTGGTCGACGGGAACCCGGTCGAAGAGATGATCAAAGAATCGATGGACCATGACCTTATCGTCATGGGCTCACTTGGTCGCACCGGACTGTCCCATCTCCTCATGGGAGGCGTGGCGGAGAAGGTGGTGAGGTTCGCGACCCGCCCCGTGGTCCTTGTCCGGAACGACCGGGACGACCGGGATCCTTTCAATAGTTCATCTGAACGTTGAACACATAAATTTACTGGAGGGCTTCGATGATTACTTTGGATCTAGCACTTTCTTTCCCAAATCAAGTTGACCTATTTTGCTAGACTTTGAGCCCCTTCATCGTTCATCATATGGAAATATCATCGTTCAGGTGAGGTATAGAGGGCAGAGATCGCCGATCGATCGTTCGATGGACCGTTATCGATCCTCCCGATAGACTGCTTCCATCAAATAATTATTAATCCCCTGGACCTCCAACGATAGTAAGGAGAGGGCGTGGATCAAAAGTTGGGGAAGATCGAGAAAAACCACGGCCCCCTCCGTGATCTATACGCATTGCGGGAACCATAAACTTAATGCAAAGGGAACGAACAGGAAAACCCTCGAAAAATGTGCTGATGTGTGGACAAGTTGGAACATATTCCATGCGAGCGTTGGTACAGATCGTAATAATGTACAGGGATGTTTGGTCCATGGTGTTGTTCGGGGTCCATAAAAGATGGAAGAAATTCTGCGCCCTTCATGTCCGCTCCCGCTCATCGAATCTATCTCCCCCCATGAAAAGATGCATGATGCTCAGCGGCGATGTGGTGCGGGGGACACTGAAAAGGTCCCACGTTCTTGATCCCTTCTTAATGGCCTAGAAAGGATAAAACATGAGATCCCGTCCAGCTAAACGGTCGACCATGTTAAATATCGATGTTCCGCTCTGTTTCACGGAGGCGTCCCTATCTCCAGATACAAGATCGAGAACATTGTGGCCTCGATGTCACTAGGCCGTGAACTTGACCTGCGGTCGATATCCATGGCATTGCCCGAAGCGGAATACGACCCTGAAAAATTCCCTGGCCTGATATATCGTCTCAAAGACCCGAAGGCCGCCCTTCTGCTCTTCAGCAGCGGAAAGGTCGTATGTACCGGGGCGAAGAGCCTTGGGCAGGTCGGGACGGTCATCGGTAAGGCGATGAAGAGCCTCGATAAGGCCGGTGTATCGGGGATCAAGGAACCAAAGATCGAAGTCCAGAAACGTGGTGGCCTCGGCTGACCTGGGAGATAAGGTCGATCTTAACGCCATCGCCATGGCCGTTGGCCTAGAGAGGGTGGAATACGAACCGGAACAGTTCCCCGGGCTAGTGTATCGTATGGACGAACCGAAGGTGGTGCTGTTGATATTCGGTTCTGGGAAGATCGTCTGTACAGGTGGGAAGAGACCGGAGGATGTCGAGGCAGCGGTCGACAAGATCGCTCTGGAACTGCGCTCCGCCGGTCTGATCCGGTAAGACCGATCGCGCGATCTGCTCATCGGGCCATGAACATCATGGCCGCGTCCCGTTGACATCGAACGGATCATGCCTGCTCGTGATAACGATCCATCTGATCGCGTTGTTCCGTGGAATATCGGATCGTTATCATTTTCCATGAGGTCCCATCACTGGAACAAAAGAAAAGATCTGAAAAGGTTTCCGATCTTCCCCTTTGATCGATATCTTGATCTTGCTTACTGGACGAGGGAACATGCAAATCGCACACACTGCACCAACTTCCGTGATGCTGGCCATACCTTAGTCAAGCATACTTGGGCATTCTGATATAACCATTACGACGATCTACATGTATGTCAACAGTAATGCTAGAAGAGCAGTGTATGAGAGGGGGGCCTGAGGTTCTGACCATTTTTTGGTGGCTCTTGAGATGTCAGTGAAATGGGTTGACGAAGAGGTGTTAATTGGAAGGTGTTACCAAGCATCATCGCTCGAACTTCGATTCCTGGAGGCGACGGTCGAGGTCATCCTCCTTGACCTGTTCGTCCTTTCCATCTTTCCCATCCTCCTCCTTCGGCCAGGTAATGGGGTCCTTCGTCCCAACCCGCATCATGCTGCTCTTACCGCAAACAGGACATTTTAACGATCTGTAAGGACCAGCATGAACCAATGTTGGTCCCCGAGCGCTATCGAAGACGTTCCCACACTTTGGGCACTTGGCACGCCTGCCGTTCGACCTGCCAAGCATGAAATAAACGCGGACGACCACCAAGATGATGACAATGATGAGGATAACGGTCCCCTCGGGACTGAAGATATTGCTCATGCCCAACAACTGGCCCATGACCAGGCCATCGCACTTTCGCTAAATACGCTTTGTGTTGGCGGGGATGGTCGTTGGGTATGGTCATGAAAATGGGTGATTCAAGAAGGGTGCGCCGAGGTTCTGAACTATTTTCAGTGGCCTTGAGAGGTGCACTGGGATAAGTGAACGAGGAGGAATTAGGGGAAAAACACTACCCTAGGTTGCAGCGCTTGCCGATGTTCCAACGGCCCTGGTTAATATTTCTTGGTCGATCTTTGTTTAAAGATCCCTTCTCTCCAGGAACCTGTTGTTCTTGATCACGCGGATATGATCCCTGGAGGGGTTGTTATCGATGATCGGTATCCCCACTCCTTGTTCATCAGATCGACCGCTTCCCTGATGGTGACAGGAGGTCTCATGCCGGAGGCTCTCTTTCGGCCGTTCTTGAGGTGAACTACGAACTCAACCTTGGCATCATGCCATGCGTATGCATCTTTTTCTCCGAAGTCGGCTACGAACCGTTTTCGGTTCCTTATCTCGATATGGTCAATACAGTCTTTCTCTATGAACCCCTTCTTCTTGGTATACTTCCTGAAGTATATTGGCGGTATCTCAATTCCATTCCCAAAAATGAACAAGGGTCTGGAAGATAGTGAGTCATTGATGTACCTTGATTCGCTTGAGCCCATTGCCAATACCAGCCCAAAAGGAATCAGCCAGATCAATAAAGGCAACAAAGGATTGTTGCTTCCAGGGGCATTAATGAACAGAGCTATGAGTATGTATAAGAAAGAGATCATTATTGCTGCAGAACAAATTCTTGTAACGTTTATGAATTTGAAGCTCGCCCTATGGTGGAATCTGTCAGTGGGCTGGAACCCTGGGTACAACTTCTCCTCGAATATCGGCGTCCCCTTGTCCACCTGCTCACCAACGGGTGTAGGATTTGACGTTTTTATATAAAAGATGAGGATAATGTAAACATTATCCTGTCTCGATTTTCCGCGAGGTTCAGGAACGCGATTCGCCTGCTCCGATATGAGCTCTGATGATAGTGGAAAGGGACGAGCGAGGTTTGCCGAGATCGCCTTGCATCACCTAGAGACGATCGGACCTCTTTTCTTAGCATCTACCTTGGATGTTGATGGTCTCGACTAGGTCCAGAACTTCATAGCTCCAGCTCAGAACGTATCTGACCCCTTGTCCGATATCGTGTCGATGTGCGATGGTGCCCAAGATGTGGTCACAAGTGCTCGGTTGGGACTAATAGAGTGGTCGCGCTGTCAAGAGCGGACGGGACAAGGACCCGTTATCACGGATGCGAGCATATGAGAGATAGGGAACATCACGATGACCCTGAACCTTCGAGCGTTCAGGTGGGCAAGATAGAGAGGACCTTCGAAAGGTCCGACCAGGACACATCGGCGGTCGAGGCTCGGGGGCTCGTCAAGACCTTCGGTGATAACCGCGCGGTGGACGGTGTAGATCTGGTCATACCGAACGGCTGCATATATGGATTGCTCGGACCGAACGGCGCCGGAAAGACCACGATCATAAACATCCTGGCGACACTGTTAAATTTGGACGGGGGAACGGCCAAGGTGTTCGGTCACGACGTCCAACATGAGGCGCACATCGTACGTCAGTTGATCAGTGTGACCGGTCAGTCCGCCGCGGTCGACGAAAAGCTATCGGCCACGGAGAACCTGGTCATCTTTGGGATGCTGCTCGGTCTCGGCCGATCCGAGGCGCGCAAGAGGGCAGCCCAGTTGCTGGAGGAGTTCGGCCTGACCGAGGCCGCCGATAGGACGCTGGACAAGTTCTCAGGGGGCATGCGACGCAGGCTCGACATCGCCGCGGGGCTCATCGTGCGCGCTCCCCTCATCTTTCTGGACGAGCCGACCACCGGTCTGGACCCGCGTACCAGGGCCCAGATGTGGGATGCCATCAAACAGCTCGTCTCGTCCGGGTCCACCATCCTCCTGACGACCCAGTATCTCGATGAGGCGGACCGCCTCGCGGACCGGATCGCGGTCATCGATCACGGGCGGGTCGTCGCCGAAGGAACGCCGAGCGAGCTGAAGGCCGAGGTCGGGATGGCGACATTGCATCTGGTGCTGGCGGATATGAAGGACGACATCGAGGCCATCCGATTGATCGAGAACGAACTGCAGGTGAAGGCATCGACCTCCGGGCCTACTGTCATCACCGCCCCAATGGCCGACCCTGACAAGGTGACGGACCTTCTCATAGCGCTTCGCGAGGCGGGCATCCGTCTGGCCGAGATCAGCGTGCAGGAACCGACCCTGGATGAGGTCTTCATGGCCCTGACCGGGGAGAACAAACTGACAGAGAAGGGGGCTACCTGATCATGGCAACGCAAAACATCCCCAGCGCTGGTACGGGAGAGCGGATCTCGGTCGGGGAGCTGGTCCCCATTACAGAACGCGAACTAAGGAACCGTCCAAGCTTCGTTGATGCGATCAAGCACACGATGGCAATGGCCTATCGGACCCTTTTGTTGATCAAGAGGACGCCCCAGCAGCTCTTCGACGTGACGGTACAGCCGATCATATTCACGCTCCTCTTCACCTTCCTTTTCGGGGGCGCGGTCTCCGGAAGCTGGCAGAACTACCTGCCGATCATCGTCCCCGGGATCCTGGTGCAGACGGTGATAACGGCGTGCATGGCCACCGGCGTCCAGATCCGCGAGGACATGGACAAGGGCGTGTTC
The DNA here is from genome assembly GCA_963741025.1 of Methanomassiliicoccaceae archaeon. Taxonomy (GTDB): domain Archaea; phylum Thermoplasmatota; class Thermoplasmata; order Methanomassiliicoccales; family Methanomassiliicoccaceae; genus CAVUGW01. The sequence goes on along the minus strand of CAVUGW010000031.1, from coordinate 30,039 downwards.
AATCGCTTCAGATCGATGCCGATCGCTCGCATCTCCCCACTGAGCGGAGCGCTCCTGACCGATGTGATTCGATACGGTATAGCCACCGCGTTGACGTTCCTCATGGCCTCTCTCCTGGGCTACCACTGGGCCACTCTCGGGGGCGCCGTGCTCGGGGCCGCCCTCGTGGTTCTGGTCGCGTGGTGCATCAGCTGGATATTCGCCTTCTTCGGGACCGTGGCCAGTTCGGCCCAGATGGTGCAGGGGATATCCACTCTCATCCTGTTCCCCCTTGTCTTTCTGTCGGGAGCGTTCGTTCCCACCACCACGTTACCCAGCTGGCTCCAGGCGTTCGTCAACGTCAATCCGTTGATGTACGTCGTGAGCGCCATCCGGGAGCTCTTCAACCAGGGCATCATCGGTAACGACTTCTGGTTCTCGCTCATCGGATCGTTGGTGATCGTGGTCGTGTTCGCTCCTCTGACCCTAGCTGCTTACTTGCGTAAGGCGAGGTAAGCATGAAGGATCGAAAAGCGACCGAAACTCTTTCTCCACTTTTTTTATGATCGAGATAACATGCCTTGTGGTACGGGGACCTTGCGACCCTGGTCAGGAAAAAATGAAGGACCTCGACGGTGCACGAGCCGCGCCCCATGTCGTCGATCACCGACCTCCGCCTGGAGCCGCTCTTGTGGGTCTCGACAGATTCGGAACGTCCCCCGGTAAGAGAAAGAAATGAACGGTCTATCGAGCTGGCCCTGCACCAGAGCGGAATGATCGAATCTTGTTTTTCATCATCTGGTTCGAGAGCATGGGATTCCGGCCGGACCATGATCGATCTCTTTCGTTCCACCCTGTTCTGTTATTTAACTAATTCCTGGGTGGTTCCGTTCATATGCCCATGCTCAGGTCGAGCGCAGGACCTCGATCACGGTCGAAACAAAATGGCGTTTCACATGGAAGGGCCCGTACCCGACCCAACCACGAACGAGGACGAGGGGATCTATAAGGTAGCGGAGTTAATGGACACCCTCGATCAGGTCGAACGATACAACGCTCTCGCCCGTTCATTGAAGATGTCCACGCTCATCACAACCACCTTGATCAACGTTGCGCTAGCCATCTCATGGTTCTCATGTCAGATGTGATATCCTATCCGAACGAGCACGATCAGGGCCGTCATCGCGATGAACAGATACTTGATAACCAGTCGGCCCTTGACCCTGCCTGAACCAGATGGTTTATGCTCGAGCTTGACCTCGAACATGATGGCGATCTTTGTGTAACCGTTCGATCCTTTATCGTCGGAGAGGGGTATTTCTTTCTCCTGATTCTCATTTCCCCCATGTTTTAATATCGAAACCTCATTTTGTGACATGTAAATGGCCCCCTCCGGGCCGGAACCTGCTTGGCGGCGCGTCCAGCCCGGAGATCTATTTACTGTTGTTCATCATGAGCGGATGGTCATTAGATGAACGTGTCACTCTGAATGTTGATAACAAAATTATAAAATGGATTCAGGGAAACGTTCATCATCTTTCCGATGCATATGGCTTCATGACCAACTAACAGGTCCTAGTTCGCTCGAACCATATTGTTCCGCTACATCGTTTAAATAGATGGCGAACTTTCATCTCAATAGATATAACTCTGATTATTATTCATGACGACGAGCAAGCACTAAGTTAGGACGGGTCGAAACAGAACTATGCTGACATGGCGACATCGATCGCGGTCATGAACACATATGTGGTCATGGCCCTCGCTCCAACTTCTCCATAACGATTGTTCCTGTTTATCATACTTTAATAGATCTAGAGAGATCCACAAATCAGGGCATAGGAGTAAAGATCATGACGACAGATTCATCGTCCTATGGTAAAGATGATGCTCATGGCAATGTTGAACACAAGGTACATCTGACGGATGAGAAAGCTACCCTTCTCATCACACTGTACGCGAAGGCCATGGACCATCGTTCAAAGCATCCCATCCTGAACGATGAGAAGGCCGATGAGATCCTGAGCATGATAGATTACGATTTCGAGAAGCTGAAAAGCTCCGGGAACAAGAACATACTGGTGGTCCGAGCCAAACAGTACGACGAATGGCTAGGGGAGTTCCTGAGGTCTAACCCACATGCGATCGTTCTGAACCTGGGTTGTGGTCTGGACACCCGTATATCAAGGATCGCCCCGTCGCAAGATATCGACTGGTTCGATGTTGATTTCCCTGAGGTCATCGAGGAGAGAAATAACTTTTTTACCGGATCTGGAGGATATCACATGATAGCATCCTCCTTGACCGAACCGAGGTGGCTGGATGCGGTCCCCAACAATAGACCGGCGATGATCATCGCCGACGGGGTCTTAGAGTACATCGCCCCAGAGGACGTCAAGGTGCTCATCAATAGACTTATCGATCATTTTCCGCGCGGTCAGATCGCGTTCGATGCGATGAGCTCGTTCGCTCTAAGCTCTGGGAACTCTAAGCTCAAGAATACCTCAGGGGCGGTGCTCAAGTGGGCGGTGGACGATGTAAGCACGGTCGACGACATGGACATTAGGCTCAAGAGACTGGACGTTGTGAGCCTCTTCAGATCGCGGTACATCAAGATGCTCCCCTTCGGTCCCCGAACGCTCTATGGGGCAGCTCGCTTTTCTGCGAGGTTCAGGAACACGATACGCCTGCTACGCTATGAGTTCTGAAACATACTTGAAAAGGTAATTGGTCGATCGAGCTGGAACGAGACCCGGTGACGACCAGCGCAGGCGACCAATAGCTTTTGTATATGGCTGATAATAGATGGTATGACCTTTTTGTGGCGATAATATCTCGACCATGAAATGAACGTTTCTAATAGGTCGCTCGATGAAGCGAACGTGATTTAAGCTCAAGAACATCTGGGGTCAGAAGGGTGGGTGAGCGATGGGCTCCCGGAAAAGGCTACATGAGGTGATGTACGACCGAGCGAAGGGCGAGTCCCAGCTGGGATGGTACAGGAAGGACGTACCATTGCTCATCGAGGATGCCGTAAAACGCACATCGAGCGGGGGAAAGGCGCTCGACCTGGGATGCGGGACCGGTCTTAATGCCATCTACCTGGCGCGGCATGGCCTCGATGTGACCGGGGTCGATCTCATCCCTTCTGCATTGGACCTGGCACGCAAGAACGCCGACGCGGCCGGTGAAAAGATACGATTCGTGCGAGCGGATGTGTTGGAGTGGGAAACACCGGACCGCTTCGACCTGATCATCGATTCCGGCTGCCTGCACAGCTTAAGCGGCGATAGCCGTCAGAAATATAGGTCGCAATTGCTTAGCTGGTTGGACCCCCTATCCTCGTCGTACGTTCTCATACACTTCGCCAAGTGCCACCTTAATAGCATCAACGTTCTGGGTCCGAAAAAAAGGACCCGTGAGGACATCGAGCGTTTCTTTGCGCCGGAACTGATACTTGAGAGATGCTTTGAGGAAACAGGGAAGGAACCTTTGAACGAGTATCTTTTCTTGCCCGTCAAATAGGACCAAGGACGGATGATTAGGGCGCTCACCATTCTCTCTCCGCGACCCAATAAGGGTCGGGAACTCGGCGGCCAACGATGGGAACGATCTGACAAGGAAAACGCAAGGACCGGTCTTGAACGGATACGTGGTCAACCCGGCCGAAGGACATCTCCGTTCTAGTTTTCAAGTCCCGCCGTTCCATTCACGGATCGCGGTCAGGGAGGGCTCTTTGGGTCACCATCAATAGGGACATGCTCACGGCCCACTGTTGGACCGAAGCCATCGACGACCTTGCGAAGCGCTTCCATCAGGTCATGACCGGAGGGCGTACCATCGGGGTCGATCAGCCACTGGACGATGACACCGACGAACATGGAGTAGTAGAGCGAACCTATCATCCGTGCCGACCTATCATCATCCTTTGGTTCCCCGTTCTGGAAGAGCCTCACAAGACCGAGCTGCGCCCTCCTCATGGCGTCCGCAAATGCCGTTCGTACCTCTGGCGTCTTTTCGATCTGGGTAGAGATCTCGAAATTGGCCAGGAGCAACATGCGATTCTCCTCGAACGACCCCATCATCTGGGACCACACGGTCTCGAAGCGTTCCACCGATCTGGTTTCTGTGTTGATTTCCGTTCTCAGCCTGCCATCAAGTTCGACGGTCCAGTCGACCATAGCGGAGATCAGGGCCTCGCTCAACAATGCCTCCTTGGACCCGAAGTGATAGCCGATGGCCGCCAAACTCACGTTCGCCTTCGAAGCTATATCACGCGCGGTGGTACGCGAATATCCCTTCTCCTTCAGGCATATCTTCGCTGCGGCGATGAGGTCGTCTCGATTTCCCATTTTTCCTCGTCCGATCAAGGACGGGATACATATTAATACTTCACACAAATATCTAATACATATGTCTTACACATACGTGCAATTTGTCCAGGAGATATGGGAATGAACCGTCTCAATGACAGGACCGCATTGGTGACCGGAGGGTCCAAAGGCATCGGCCGAGCGATCTCAAGGCGCCTGGCCATGGAGGGGGCAACGGTGGCGGTGCACTATGGTAGCGATGACGATGCTGCAAAGGAGACCGTTTCGATGATAAGGGAAGCGGGGGGACGTGCGTTCTCGATCAGGTCGGAGCTGGGTGTCGAAGGGGATATCGATACGTTGTTCAAAGGTCTTATGGACGTGCTCGCCGGGAGGACCCTTGATATATTGGTGAACTGTGCGGCCATCGGAGGTCAGAGAGGCTCGATCGAGAATATCACACAGGAGGAGTTCGATCACCTTTTCGCGGTGAACGTTCGGGCCCCTTTGTTCATCATCCAGCGCGCTCTACCGATCATGAGCGACGGGGGCCGCATCATCAACATCTCCTCCGCCGACACGAGGGTCGCGATACCCGATGAGCTTACATACACCATGACCAAAGGGGCGATCAACGCCCTCGGTCACACATTGGCGAACGCGCTAGGTGTTCGAGGCATCACCGTCAACACCATAGCGCCGGGGGTCACAGAAACGGGAAAGCTCGCCCGCCTCCATGAGGATCCAAGATTGGAAGCGATGACGAAGGCCATGACAGCGCTAGGCCGGCTAGGAACGCCCGAAGACATCGCGGACGCTGTGGCCTTCCTCGCATCCGATGACGCCCGATGGATGACGGGCGATCTGCTAGATCTGAGCGGCGGTCTTTTTCTCGGCCCGCCCGATATGTCCAGGATGAGATCGTGAGCCGATCGATGAGCGTTCCTAGTCACCATTTCCCACGGGACAATATCATGATCGTAGGATCCGCTAAATATCGGGGATCGCCCAAATATAAAACATCGTTCTCTTTCAGATCATGCTACCGTCTTCGCATTGATGAAAATATCCTCAAAAGGAACAAAAGGGGTTTATCGAGCTGGTCCTGCAATAGATTGAAAGAAGTGAATTTCGATTTTAATCATCTCGCTCGTTAGATTTGTGGGCCTGGCTAGGGCATGAACCAATCTTCCTTCTATAGATGCTGGAATGATCTAAGGGACGGAGAGAGAGAGCGGACCAATTTGGATCGCATCTCTGCATATCATTTATAAATCATGTCGAAAACGACCTATATAACTGATGGAACTTGGAGCCATATTTTGTCCAAAAAGTAATTGTATGGCAGCGCTCCATCGATATCTCGAGCTCTCCATGAGGATCGGGGGTCCACTAGCAACCCAGGAAATGGATCTTACATCGTTCATAATGAACGTTCTCCCGATCGATGTTCGGTCCCAGTGACAGGACCTCACCTATCGAAATCTCGATGCAGGGCTTGGATCACAATGATTTGTCGAATGACGTTTATAAAGAAGCGGACCGGCTAACATCTTTGTGAGGAAGAGCAAATGAACGAACAGAAGCTCGCGCGCATGGCCGGTCAAGAGGATGATTATGCTAAGCTCGGAATAAAACCCGGTCAGGTCGAACAGTGGGAGGACGGGATGCGAACGTCCGGAGGTCGGGAGAGCTTCGAGTGGTGGTATTTCGATTCACATCTTGATGACGAATCGTCCTTGGTCATCGGTTTTCACACCAAATGGGAGTTGAACCCCAAAGGCAAGGAGAAGCCGTTCGTGGTGGTCGACATCACCGGTGGAGGTCGACCGGACAAGCATCTGATGATAAACGCTGAGGCCAAGGACTTCATTGCTAGCAAGGAGAGATGCGATGTTAGCGTCAAGGGCTGTCACTTCACTGGCGATCTTCACACCTATCATATCAAGGTGGTCGATGAGGGCATCACGATCGACGTCGAGCTGGTCGGTCAGGTACCTTCATGGAGGCCGATGACCGGACACATCTACTTCGGCAAACATGATGAGCACTTTTTTGCTTGGTTGGTCCCGGTCCTTCAAGGAAATGTCACGGTAACGATCGCCGAGAAGGGCTCTCCACCGCGACAACTTACAGGCATCGGTTATCACGACCACAACTGGGGAGATGTCGTCATGTCGAAGCTCTTCCATCACTGGTACTGGGGAAGGGGTCAGGCCGGACCTTACTCTCTTGTCGCCAGCTACCTCTATGCAGAGAAGGAGTACGGTAGGACCGAGCTGCCCGCCTTCATGCTCGCCAAGGACGGCAAGATCGTTGCGGACCTCTCTTCGAACGTCAAGTTCGATCTGGAGGACGAGTTCATGGACGAGAAGAGCGGGAAACCGGTCGCCAACCGCGTGATATATGATTATCAGGTCGATGATAAGGAGCGTTATCGAGTGACGTTCCAGCGCGAACGGACGATCCTCGATTTCAAGTGGGCCGACATGGTGACGGGTTACAAGCATGCGCTCGCCCGCTTAGCTCGAATGGACGGTGCCTATATACGGTTCAGCGGACCGGTCACGGTCGAGCGATATATCGATGAAAAGATGGTCGAAAAGGTGAGCGATCCAGGAATCTGGGAGCTTATGTACTTCGGACATGTAGAGAAGGAAGAGCGCAAAGAGGTACTGGAGAGCAAAGCGGTATGAGCTACCTTAGGACAAAGCGGTCGGTCTAATCTAGACCTGTTGGATGGATCAAAGCTGATCCGTCCATCGAGACAAAGATGAGCATCCAACGATCAGTGACCGTTGGAATCGAACCATACCGGATCGCAGGATCCCATCGGAACAAGGAGGATGATCCCAGTGCGCGGGTGTCTCCGAGAAGTTCACGGCAGGCGCAAGTCGACGCAACCGTCCCATCGGGGTGTCTCGTTCGATCACGTCCGGGGCAAGAAGCCTTTCTTTGAGCTTCTTCTGTGCCGCGACCATCTCTTTGATCGTCAGGGTCTCAAGATGACGGAACGGGTTCTCGGCGAAGGAACGCTCCTCCGGGGGCATCAGACCGAGCGACTGGTACCACATCGCGTTGCGTGTGAGACTCACGGTGACATGGTAGCTGCCTCCTTCGTTCGCTCGACGTATCAATGCGGCCGTAGCGCCCGCGGCTCCCAGGTAGCCGGTCACGTAATCGTTGATGAGAGCGGTCGGAGGCATCGAAGGTTTTCCGTCCATCCCCTCGAGCATAGCTAGCCCCGAAGCTGCCGACCCAAGCATGTCGAAGCCTCCCCTCTCTGACCAGGGACCTTCCCACCCGTAGCACTTGACGCTAACAACGATTATTCCGGGGCACAGCTCCGCCAGTTGCTCCGGCGAGAAACCCAGTCGGGCGAGCTTGTGTCCCTTGAAGTTCTCGACGAATATGTCTGCCTGCTCCGCCAGCATCTTAGCTCTGGCGTTAGCTTCCGGTCGTTTGAGATCAAGAAGCGTGGAACGAAAACCGACGTTCGCATCATCGTAGACCCATGGGTGCTCGAACTCGTTCGGACGATTGATCTGCAGCACCTGAGCACCTTGTTCCGCCAGTGTACGACCGACGATCGGTCCCGCTATCGCATGGGTGGCCGATAGTACACGGACATCGCTCAGAGGTCGTTCGGCCGGGCCGAACGGGACCGGGTCGCCATCCGCGATCTTCCGTACCGAGATGACAGGCTCGTTCGCAAGATATTGACCTTGCGGATGCTTCGCCCATTCCTCCGCGGTCCGGGCGATGCATAATGTATGTCCGGCCGTGTTGGCGGTCTCCTCGAGCTCCTCCGCTCCCCACTTCGCGATGGCGGCGGCGATGCTGCCATGGTTCCTCCCGCAGTCGAAGAAGTTCGTCCAGGCGAACTGCTGGGCAGGGTATACGCCAGAAGGATAGACCCATCGATCGTCCTTCGTCCTGAAAGGAAAGATGGAGAACGGATGGAAGTTCCCTATCGGATTGGGATACGGCCAGCCGTTCAGTGTGGGACCGAACGTAAGCTCCGGACTCGATACCATGTGATGCCTTGCGCAGATCGATGAAGAGGTCCTGACCTTCTCCGGTCCGCATCCGCCATATCGCCGCAGCACCTACGGCCGCGGCCATGGCCGAGATGGCGAAGACGGAACCGAGACGCACGGCGCTGGGAAAGAGCGGATCTTCGGCCTTCGAACTTGATCCTCCGTCCGTGTCCCTTGGTCTCACTCCCGTCCCCTCGAGCAGACGGGCCAGATGAACGGGTAGATCATCGCTGGAGGACGCTTGTTCCCAATCATGGACGCTAGAGGATGACATGTGACGTACCATTTGGCCGTGCGTTGCTTCAGTATATGAGCTTTCCCTGATAGAACACTGGTGCGGATACGGTTAAGCCAAAGTATGGTGCATATCGGTCGTCCTGGGCCCATCTGAGCCACCCATGTTATGTGATAAACGATCTGACCACGTCCACACACGATGGTCGGTCCGTTCCGTTCTTCCTTGCTCGGAACGTACCACCCCGTCATCGCGGCTCCGCATGGCTTTATCATTGCGATCATCCCAAATAGTTGAAGATGCCGATGGCCGAGGTGGCGCAAATAAAAGGAGCGTTCCACTCGAGAGAAAAGCGCAAGGCGCCTCAAGAGAGACCCAGGCTCAATATCCCGTTAAAGGTCATAATGTGGATGGCCATCATCCTGTTCTTCTTTGATTTTACCATCGAGGCCTATTCTCTCGTCGTACCCAGTCAATCAGATATCGCCACCAAGTTCGGACCATCTCTTGCGGCCATAGCGACCTTGCTATTGGTATCTTTTATGTTAGGAACACAGAGATAAGTGATGAGAACCGGGAGAGAGCAGAAAAGGTCCCGAACTGTCGTAGCGCACATGGTTATCCGACATATTGCCCCATCATACGACCATCCGGTGGGTGGCGAAGGGGCCTTTATGACAGAACTGTGGTCATTCATCGTTGCGGTGGACAAATGATGGCCCTGGAATCGCTCGCGATGTTCGCATTTCCAACATCTCGGTGTCCGAATGGCCCGAAGGCGCTGACGGAGGCGATGCAACGTTTTCTCATGGAGGTCCTGTTCATAAATAATGGGATAACATCCTGGCCAAACCTCACTATGTGAGCGAGCCTATCCTTAATGTGGATTTACGGACGGCGAGTACAGATACAGCATGGTGAAGGCGACCGACGAATATATGGATACGATGATGTCGCGTCCATGGACATCGGTTTCGTCTTGACCAGAAGGATGTTGATCACCTGAATCACCGACCGAGAAGATAACTCCTCGGTCTGGCTCATATCTGCATGCGGTTTTATCTACGCATGACCGGCCAGTGGACCATGAGAGCCACCACGTTGATGGAACGTTTATTTCCGGCTTGGAGCGAAAGTGCACTTCATGGCTTTGAAAAAAGGGGTAAGGCCGATTGAATTATTTCGGATCTGTAGCTCATTTATGGGATGTTGGGTACGCCGGGTTTGTAAAAATGCGCCTCCAACATGGTCGTTGCCCGGTCCACAGGGGCAAATGAATGATGGTTGGCCTAAGGGTTGTATATATCTCAGATGGATATCTCTAATTTTCGTACGCACCAATTCACAGCTGTCTAGTGGGACAGGACGGTTGTGCAGTTAAGTCCGTTCTGGGTGACATGATAATATCATCGGATCTCGGCGACCACCCTGCACGGAAGTCCGGTCATGCCCGCGGAAATTGATGGGGTACGTGTTCGCCATGAACACCCTCGATCTCTTCTTCCACCGAGCACCTTGTCAAGGTTGGTCAGGTTCTCGATCACGAACGTGCTCGATCGGCGCAGTACCAATCGACCTTTGCGTGCTCTGCACCACGCCTTGCTCCCGCGAAGTCTAGGCCGATGATGGACACCCGCCTTTCCAATAGCAGCTCGATAAGCTCGTTCGATAGTTGGGGATGGTCCGCGAAATACGCAGGCGTCCCATAGCCTTCCCCGCCCAAGAAACCGGTATGAAGGGCGATGAAAGTGTCCGCCTCGATTTTATCGGTTTCCAGGTCGGATACATCGATGTCCCTGTCCGTCACCCCTCTCACGTCGAAGACCAGACCTTTTCGCTTGACGAACTCCAAGGGGAACTCCTTGTCCATCACATCGAAATGCGTACCGAGATGACCGAAAGAGTATTTTCTTTGGTCGTCGGTGGACCCGCCGACGGGCGGATATGCGACCTTAACGCTCAGATCGATCAACAAGCCAACGACCTTCCTTTCGAAGGATGTCATCTCCACTGCCCAACATATCCTTTTTGGTACCGGCCATCGTATGAGGGGATGTGAAAATATGGAAACATAATGGCACTCGATGGAGCGACCCAGGTCAAATGACCATCGGACCCCCCGGTGAAAGAACGACCGAAGATCAGATCACGTTTTATCCTCCATCAGGGTTGCTGACCTCTGAGATCCGCTGACCGGATGAGCGGTCCAGGGACGCAGCAGGGCTCTTATGTTGTCCTTGGTCCGATCGTTCTAATCGGTGTCGTCCTGGCCTATCAGCCCCGCTTTGGTACCCTTTTGCCTTTTCCTAAGAACGAACCGCCATCCTCTGAGAGGCGCACTGAGCGGTTCCCTCCTTAGCTCTTGAACATATCTGCGGTGTCTCGCCTTCCTTATCGTCCTTTCTATCATGTGCGCTATATGCGCCTGTGAGACCTTGGAGATCCCCTTCTCTTCGAAGGCGGAAAATCCGACGGAACCCAGTTCGGCCCAGCCCCTCAGGTCTGTGGGTTCTTGGAACCCGCTCTCCTTCGCTAGGGCATAGAGCTTGGTCCCCGGATAAGGGACGTATACGCAGACATCGATGGAATCGGACCTCACCTCGTTCAGCAGCTTCTCGGTCTCGAGGATGTCCAGTTCCGTCTCTCCGGGAAGTCCGACAAGAACGAAAGAGCATACATCGATACCGGCATCATGGGCCGCTCTGTAAGCGCCCTTCATCGCCTCGATGCTCGTCTCCTTTTCCACAAGGTCCAGCATTCGCTCTGAACCGGATTCGAGACCGATGAGCACCTGACGGCAACCGGCATCGTACATCTCTCGTAAGAGATCAGGTCCGACGGTATCGGCCCTCATCTCGCAGTTCCAAAGGATGTCGATGCCCTTCTCCTTGAGCAGTGTGCAGAACCTACTGACCCTTCGTGTCTCCAATGAAAAAAGGTCATCGTTGATTATGAACGCTCCGATCGATGGGTCGATGGAACGGACCAGTTCTATCTCCTCGACCATCCTTTCCGGGGAAAGGGCCGTCCATTTGTACCCCCACATCACCTTCGTATAACAGAAGGTGCAGTTGCCAGGACATCCTCTGCTAGTTATGAGCGGTATCGCCGTTCTTCCGTAGAACGGTATATGGTAGCGGTCCAGGTCCCCAAGGTCCTTCCATAAAGGGATCGGCAGCTCGCTCAGCTCCTTGATCCTCTGTCTTGTCGGGGTCCTCACGAATATACCGTCCTTGAGGAAAGCGATGCCATCGACCTCCTCCAACGGACATGTCCTGAGCAGATCGCATCGAGAAGCTCTGCCATGGTCACCTCCCCTTCCCCCAGGACGAGGACGTCGACCGGTGCCTCTCGAAGCATCATCTCGGGTAGGATAGATGGTCCCGGTCCTCCCCAGATCACCTTCGCACCCATCTCTTTTCCCCATTCGCTCGGTTCGATCGCCCTTTCGATGACCGAGCCGATCTTCACATGGACCCCGACGATGTCAGGACGATAGAGCTCCAAGGAACGCCTCTTTTCCATATCCAGTTCCTCACCGCTCCAATCGAAGAGCCGTACCTCCATCTCCAGCTGCCGCAGGTATGCGCCAACGTACATTATACCATAGGGAGGGCTCAACTTGAGCTCTTCCTCCCTGGGGTCGAAACCTAACTGTTCACAAGGGCTATCCTCATTTTGTCATGCCTTCAAAGGTTCAAGATACCGCTCCACGAACCGTTCGAGTGAGCGTGACCGCCGAACCGGTATCTTGCATCTACGTTCTTCTTTATCGGATCACCTGGCGACATAATCTTCGGTCGGAACATGTGAATATGCCCTCTCATGACCTCTCAGCACCGAGCCTCCTCCTTGCGAATGGATTGCCCCACAGTGTTAGGTATGTGAGCATACAGATAAAGGCCAGTCCAAAGGTCCCCACGCCAACCATGGTGATGGAGATGGAGGGGAAACGATCTATGAACGGGTAATGAACGTCGACACCGTCGAAGACTATCCTCAACATGATGTACAACCATAGGAGAGAACTGAACAACCACGTCGTTCCTATAAGCGCCCTGAAAAATCCGGAAATGGACACCATTTGATCAGAACCTGGATTAACTATAGTTATCCATCATTGGTTTGGGGTCCGATACTATATCATTTTTTCGTGAATCTTAACAGAAAATGATGCGATAGGATCCATTATGGACAGATGAACATGCGATGTGTGAGTTGAACGACCGCCTATACCTATCGATCGAGAACAACGAATGACGGTCCAAATATGAACACATATGCTGCTTGGCGGTTACAGATAATCGACAGAAGGAACGATCCAAGGAAGGAGAAGGCCAGATATGCTGTATTTGCCCCGTCCTTCTCAGGCACACCATCGATGCTCGACGACAATTGGCGATGCTTCATATAGATGTTGATATAAGTAATAAGAAATAGATCTGACAACGCAATATCTTCCGATGATGCGAGGCCAGATCGAAGATGGAGGGGGGAGGTTATCGGGCTTGTACGCAACGTTACCAGGAACGCTCTAGCGCTCGGTGCCGTCCAGTTCATCAGCCTTGCGTCCACGTTGCTTCTCTCCATCGTCCTTGCCCACCATCTCGGTGCGGAGATGTACGGGGCGTACACCTATGCGTTCTCCCTCTCCACCTTGATCTTCTTCATCGCCGACTTCAATCTCGGCTTCCAGCTGGTGGTCGAGGTCGCACCGAACAAGGAGATCGCTTCGAAGCGATTGACGAGCACCCTTCTGCTCAGGGCGGTCCTCGGGGTCGTGTCCTTGGCGGTCACGTTCTTGGTCGTGCTACTGGAGCGTATGCCATCAGAGGTGGCGTATGCCGTCATGATCATAGCCATCTCCTTTGCCCTCAATTGGTTGTATCAGACGTTCACCTCGATGTACACCGCGTTCGAACGGATGCACTTGACCCTCCTGACCTCTGTCGTGGAGAGGTCGTTCACCGTTACGATTGCCATCGTGCTCGTGCTCTTGGGTTATGGCCTGGAGACGGTCGTCCTTGTGGTCCTGGCCGGGTCGATGATCCAGTTCCTCTTGGCGTTCGTCATCTGCTCCCGCTTCATCGTCAGGCCGCTCAAGAAGCTCGACCTCGGGGAATCGATCGAACAGTTGAGAACGGCGGTGCCGTACGCGCTCGCCGACCTCGCCGTCAACTCGCTCTACTCGGTCAACGCCGTGCTGGTCTTCACCCTGATAGTTCTGTTCGGTGGGGGCTCCGCCGCTGCCCAGACCGCGACGGGGATGTACAATATCCCGTTCAACATGGTCACGGCGATGGTCGCCCTGCCGACGATCCTGGTCATCGCCCTGATACCCGTCATATCAAGGATGTATCAATCATCAAAGGAGATGACCCAGCTCACCCAGCAAAAGGTCATGAAGTACATGTTCTCCCTCGGACTGCCGATCGCCGTCGGCGGGGTGATACTGGCGGACAAGATCATGCTGTTCTTCTACGGACCCGAGTACTCACCGGCGATAACCGTCTTCCAGATACTGATCCCGGCGGTGGCCATAAGCTTCTTCGATTCAGGGATGGGGAGCGTGCTCGCCTCCGCGAAGAAGATCCACCTTATGACCATAGCCAACGGGATCGGTGCTGTCCTGAACATCGTACTGTGCTTCATGCTCATCCCATTGTTCAGACAGGATGGTGCGGCGATGGCGTTCACCATCAGCTACCTCACCCTGACGGCTTCGACCTTATGGTTGCTCACGAAGCACGTCTTCAAGGTGGACCTCGCTGACATAATCACGAGACCGGCCATGGCCGCGGCCGGGATGGGCCTGGTGCTTCTGGCGTTGCCAGGGCTTGGCCTGTTCCTCGCATTGGGCATAGGGGCCGCAACATATTTCGCCCTCCTCTTCCTGCTCAAAGGGATCAACCAGGAGGACAGACAGATCCTTACGAAGATATTGAACAAAGGGACATGATCGGATCGAAACGAGCATGTCATCGGTCCCGCACCTTCTAGATGGGTAACGGCCTTGAGTAGTAAAGATTAAATCATTTTAGATAAAATTCTTTTTATCGTGTCCCTCAAGATAGAAGAGATCACCTCATTTACAAAGCTCAGAGCGCTGTCGGACGAGTGGAAGGAGGTCCTGTCCAAAAGCGGGGAGGACCGCGTGTTCCTCGGTCTTGGCTGGTTGACCTCATGGTGGGAGACGTTCGGTTCGGACCATGAGCTGTTGGTGCTTCATGTCAAGGAGGACGGCCGCTCGATCGGCTTCGCTCCTCTCATGGGGTCCATGAGAGGAAGACTTTTCACTTGGAGGAAGCTTGGGTTCATCGGTACGGGCTCCTCGGACCGCTGCGGCATCATAGCGAAGTGGGCAAGGGAGGACGTCCACAGGGCGGTCTGGGAACACATCTTGTCCGAGGACGATTGGGACGTGATCGAGCTGAGGGACATGCTCGAGGGCGGGCCGACGAGCAACGGGGTCCATGCGATGCTCCCTATGGAGGAGCAAGTGACATCCCCCTCACCTCATATCGTGCTGAACGGCGAACATCAAAGCTATTTGAGAGGGCTCAGGCCGAAGATGCGACAGAGCCTGAGATGTTACTCGAAACGTGTACTTTCGGAAGGCGGTCGCTTCCGAACACTTCGGACACCAGATGAAACGAAGTGTTGCATCGACACCTTGAAGAGGTTCATGGACTCACGATGGGACGTCGATAATGTTCTGAAGATACCCAGGATGACCGACTTCATCAAGATCGCGGTCGACTCTTTGATGGCGGACGGCTTGGTCGTGTTCAGAACATTGGAGATAAAGGGAGAGACCGCAGCGATCTCCCTGGGTTTCGAGGACGAGGGTCGCTATCTTCATTATCTGTGCGGGTTCGATGAGCGGTTCTCATGGTTCTCTCCCGGTTCCGTGCTGCTGTCGAACATCATCGAGGATTGTTGCGCCCGCGGGTTCCATGAGGTGGATCTGCTCAGGGGGGAGGAGGGCTATAAGTATCGGTTCAACGCCGTGGACCGGAACCTGGTGCAGTTCAGGGCGGTGAGACCAGGGATCGTCAGGGGAGTGGAGTACGGGGTCAGGGAGACGCAATTGAGCTGATCTTAGCATATGTTCCTTCGTATCTAAGACCCCTCACATTCTATCGTCATTGAAAAAGTTATAATATAATCGGTCCGATCAATACTAGGGCGGTGGTTCTTTTGGTCATCGGATCACCACATGACACGATTCCTCCAGGATTGGACGCTCCACCGCCTCTTCCTTCTCTCCGGATCGATGAACGAGCGAAGGACGTTCGAATGGTTTTAGACTCGATCGATTATGATGCCGTTCATGAACGAACCAAAAGGTATATCGAACGCCTGATCCCAAACGACCTTATCGATCGCTTTGGAGGACGGTCATAGCGCAGGTAAGGACCATTCACCTTGGCACGGTGAGTTCGATCATCTAAGAGCGTTCGCCATCGTCGCGATCGTTGCCATACATGCTCTCGCCTTCGGTCTTTACGTCGATCAGCCTGGTTACATCTACACGATCACTGTCTATTTCACCCATCTGGCCGACTTCGGTGTTCCCCTATTCTTCTTCATCTCCGGCCTGTTGCTCACGATGCGCTACTATGATAAGGTGAGCATAGGCGAGTTCTATAGGAAACGGATAGCGACGATAATCCCCCCGTTCCTTGCCTTCTCCATCGTCTACCTGATCTTCAACTGGTTCGTTCTAGGCGAGCGTTCCGTATCGCAACAACTAGGGGCGCTCGTCCTCTTCGATGCGACCGGCCCGTTCTGGTTCGTCGCGGTGATTCTTGAGCTCTACCTATTGTTCCCTTTCCTTCTCATATGGTACAAGAGGACCGAGGAGAAGGGCCGTCCCTGGCTCATGCCGTCGGTCTGTCTCGTTCTCTACGTCCTTTGGTACGCGGGTCTCGAGTCCCACATCGAGGGCATGTTCGGAACGACAGGAACGTTGGAACAGGTCGTTCACCTGCTGGCGATGAGATCGTTCGTTCCGTACCTGTTGTTCTTCGTCATGGGCATCTATGTCTGGAGGAACAGGTCCGCGATGATGGGGCTCGCCTCAAAACTGTCCGTTTGGCCGATGGTCGTTCCGGCGCTTGTGCTCGCGTTCGTTCTATCGCTCCTCGGTTCCGGCTTTCTTTGGTCGCTCGTCCTATTACCGTTCGCGATCATCATGTCCGCGCTCTTGTACCGTCTGTCGGTCCATCTTACGACCCATCGAGGGGTCATATCGGTCGTCATCGCTACGATAGGCGTGTACTCGTTCGGCATATACCTCGTTCACATGCTCGCGATCAGTGCTGTCGTCAACAGGCTGGAAGCGTTCGGGATAGGGACCGGGGACCTGCTGTTCTATGTCGTCCTCGTCCCCGGAACGGTCATAGTGAGCATCATCGTCATATTCCTCCTCGACCGGATGCCGTACGGTCATCATCTTTCGGGCGTCAGGGGAAGGTCCAGGTCAACAGATGTCGCTCCCGAGGCACCGACCTCAGAAGAAGGGGCGACCGATGGCCATGTGCTCAATAGTGCTGAACTAAATAAAAAGAAGAAAAGAGGTTCCGGTCCTAACCGACCGGGATGCTGATGACCGACCCGTTGTCATCATACGTCAGTTGCACCGTACCGCCGCTCGGCGAAGCGGGGAAGTACACCTGGAACTGGGTCAGCTGTCCCGGTGCGAGGGATTGGCCGCTGAACGTTCGTTAGGACCGTATCAGGCTTGACAGAAGTGCCTCCGACCATCAGCGTTAGGTTCTGAGCGTACACCGAGTGCCTGGCGTTCCATCCATTGGTCACATTGAGACCGACCTCATAGTACGAGGTACCGTTGATCTCGACGAATCCACCGTGCCCGACCTGCTCTATCTCGAGCGATCCAGCGGCAGGGACGTTCATCTCCGTCAGATGCAGCGGCTGGGAAATAGCGTTCCCGTTGGCATCGAACGCCTGGAACGATACGTTGTACTGACCGGTCCCGGTCTCGTTGAACCTCAGAGCGATCGGGAGGACGTAGTTCGATGAGCCGTTCGTCGTCATGACGAGCACGCGACCGTTCTCCATGATGTGACCGCCATAGTCGGTCACGTTCCAGACGGTGGAACTTCCGCCATGACCGATGTTCACGCACTCCTGCCCGATGTTCTGCCCCTGCTTCACGACGAAGGCGACGAGCGAGAGGTTGCCGCTCCAATCACCGATAGGCGTGGCCTTCAGGACGATCGTGTATGTCGTATTGCAATCATAGTTGTACGATGAGTTGCCCGCACCGGCATAGGACGCTGCCAGCTCGAGATGCTCGCTCCCTCCGGTTATGTTCTCGGGAGCGGTCCCGGGCGGTCCGAGCGATGCAGACCCTGTGTTCGCCGTCGTTCTGTTCCAGTTGCCCGCTATGCCTACCGCTGCTATCAGCAGGATGGCCAAGAAGGCCACGGCAATGGCGATGGTAGTTCTTTTCATGGATGAGCTGCCTCTTTAAGATCGGGATGCTTTTCTAGAGCGAACATTATAAAACATTTTCTTTAAACAAGCAAGATCGACGCTAGATGTGGAGAAAGAACGCACCTGCGTTCCTGATGCATGTGCTCCATGGCAAGGGGGATCTGCAACGAAAGATCGAATAGAGTAAAAAATATAGAAAAAGAGGTTTGGTCTAACCGAGCGGAACATCTATCATCGTACCGTTGTCGTCGTACGTCAGCTTGAGAACGGCGCCCGTATCCATCGTCGGGAAGCACGCGACGAACTGGGTCAGCTGACCTGGATCGAGGGTCTGCTTGACCAGAGTGCTCTGGTACTGGTCCGCCAGAACGGGGGTGTTCCCGACCTCGAGAGTGAGGTTCTGTAGGTAGACGGTATGGCATATGTTCCAATCGTTCGTAACGTTCAGCACCACTTCGTAGTAGGATATGCCGTCGATGGTGGTGAAGCTCCCATTGCCGACGCTTGTGATGTCGAGCGAACCCATCGGGGGAACGTTCATCTCCGCCAGGTACAGAGGCTGGGAGATCGCCTGACCGCTGTCAGCATCGAAGGCCTGGAGGACGACATCGTAGACGCCGGTCCCGGTCTCGTTGAAACCGACCTCGAGGTGGTATACGTACGATGAGCTATCGTTGGTGGTGAACACAAGAACATGGCCGTTCTCGAGATTGGAGCCGTCGTAGCTTGTCACCGTCCATTTCGTTGAAGAACCATCATAGGACAGGAGCATGCAGTTCGTTCCGATGTTCGCCCCGACCTTGTTCACGAAGGCGAGCAACGCGACCCTTCCGTTCCATTCGTCCTTGGGGGAGATGGTCACGGTGATAACGAACGTCTGCTTCCAATCGTACGTGTACGAAGCGTTCCCCGCCCCAGGGTACGTGGTTGCCAAAGATAGATGCTCGTTCCCCGGAAGAACGTTCCCCGGGGAGGTCGCGGTGACGTTCGAGGACGATGTGTTCTCGTTGCTCTTCGGTCCGGTCCCGTTCTGGCCGCTATCCTTTGTGTTGCCGTTCGAACCGTTGTCGTTGACGAGCGTGCTCTTGTCGTTCCCGTTCCCGGACATTGCGAACGCCGCCACGATCACGATCGCGACGACAGCTATCGCTATTACACCAATGATGCTTCTCCTAATTCGAATCACCTACTTAGATCCTAGAAAATATCTTTTAGAGCATGATATATAAATCATTTTTCCAACTTTCGTACTTGATCGGGACGATTGGGGTCTTCATTTTCCGAAAGTGAAATTTTGATACAGTGATCGGACCGATCGCCAGATGAGCGCTCGAATCGGACCCCACAAATGTCAATATATCTTGTAGTGCATACCAAGTTCTAACCAGTCTATACATCGAACGAAATATCATTTATGGAGGGACGAAGTGAACTTAAAGATCGAAGGGGTCGAAGGGTTGGAAGTGTTCTCTATGGCCTTCGGAATCGTCGTCATCGCTGTGCTCATCCTGTTCCGTCTCATCAGAGCTGAGGGCGAAGATAGAGCATGGCCCTGACATCAGCATGAGGTGAACGTTCATGGAGCTTGCCTTCCTGCGCGGAACTGGATCATTATGGACACGGACCTTACTTGGTACCATATCGGAAGGCCGGGAAGGGTGCGTATCCATCCATCCGATCTCATCCTCCGCTACCGGTCCCGATCATTTTGAGCCCTACCTCGGGATCCTACATGTACCTTCCAATAATGGATAGTTCTAATATTTCTCTGAACGATCTAGTGACCGATGAGGGACCGTATCGGACAGTGAGAATAGTAACATCTTCGTTCTGCTCTCGTTCCTACTGTGCGTTCCCATATTCCTTCTGGATCTGTTGACCTCCAGGGGCTCAGCGGACCCTTTGCTATATATGGTCCCGGTACCTGATCGTTACCTACTACTCTCGGAACATCGTCCCTCTGTTGCTTATCGGCCTTGTGGCCATCGGATCGACGATGGTCGGTTATGTGCTTCGCCCATCGGGATGAACGCCTACTCCCTGGTGGACACGGTGTTCGTGATCTTCGCGCTGGGCATGGCCGTCGTTCTCGGTCTATTGACGATCGTACGTCGAAAGAACGATCGAATAATTGGGAGATTGAACGATGAGCTCAGTGAGAACAACCGGCGCCTCGAAGAGATAAAGAAGGAGCTGGAGGCCACCAATGGGCGATTGGAGCAGAGAACAAGATCATTGGACCGTTCGAACACGGATCTGAAGAGGTTCGCATACATCGCCTCCCATGATACTAAAATCGCCATTAGGGACCATCTCCTCGTACCTGCAGCTTCTTCAGAAAAGGTACAAAGGAGAGGTGCTGGACCAACGAGCCGAGGATTTCATCGACCATGCCGTTAAAAGCTCGGAGCACATGGCAGAGCTGGTCGACGACCTGTTGCGGTACTCTAGCATCGACCAGAGCGAGATGATGTTCGGGCCGACCGACATGAACGCCGTTCTGGACTCGGTCAGAGAGGACCTCGACAGCACCATCGCCGGATCGAGGGGGGCCGTCGACGGACGATCGTTGCCCACCATCGCCGCCGACCGCTCCCAGATGGTGCAGGTGTTCCAGAACCTTGTGGCCAACGCTCTCAAGTTCCATGGGGACCAACGACCGAGAGTACATGTCTCTGCGATCGAGAAGGGGAACGAATGGCTTTTCTCCGTCGAAGACAATGGCATAAGGATCGACCCGACGTACAAGGATAAGCTCTTCGAAATGTTCTCCCGTATCCATCCTCGTAGCGAATACGAGGGGACCGGGATCGGTCTGGCAACGGTGAAAAGGGTCGTCGAACGTCACGGTGGGAAGGTGTGGTTCGAGTCCGAAGAATCGGTAAGGGGTCGAGTCTCTTCTTCACGATACCGATCACGAACGACCATTAGAAAGATCGATGCTCCATTCTGTAGGAACAAAATTTCGTTAACGATGGAACGACCTCGTGGTGAGGCAGCGCACAATTTCGTCCATAATTACATACCAGCGATCGTTCATGCTCGTTCAACAAGCAAGACCGACAGAAAAAGTAATAAATGATCTTTCGAGCTGGCCTATATACGATCGGAAATATCTGATCTGATCCCATGCCTCAAGCTTGTGGGACATGTGATAACGGTCGAGCCCATCCACTTGTTAATGCTTAATACATTGAACGACTTTGATGTCCGAGCATATGAAAGACCATACCGCGAGCCGCACCGCCGAGTATATGGCGTTGTTCAGAGCGTTGGAGTCCGCTCGCTGGTCTAGACATCGATTGTTCAATGACCGTTTAGCTTATCATTTCCTTTCTTCGTCCTATCGGTCGGCCGTTCTGTTCTCTCGCATGCCGATGATCGGTCTGATGGTCCCTCGTTACATAGATATGAAATGGCCCGGGGCTCGGACCTCCGGCATTGGACGGACCAGACTTATCGACGATACGCTGGTCGACGCCATTAATGAGGGTGGATTCGGTCAGGTCGTCATCCTTGGAGCTGGTTTCGATTCCCGGGCATATCGAATACCTGGCATTGAGCGGACGAAGGTGTTCGAGGTAGATCATCCCAGCACCTCGGCGAAGAAACGTTCGGACATCGAGCGCGTCTTGGGGCGGATCCCATCGCATGTCCGTTTCGTGTCCATCGATTTCAACAAGCAAAGCCTCAAAGAAGCTTTGATGACGACCGACCTGGATCCAAAGGAAAAGACATTCTTCATCTGGGAAGGGGTGACCAACTATTTGACCTCGGAAGCGGTCGGTGCCACCTTCGATCTCGTGAGCAATAGTGCTCCGGGCAGCAAGATCGTGTTCACCTATGTTCATAGCGACGTCATCAGCGAGCCGTCCTCGTTCTCTGGCACCAATACGGTTACCAGAACCCTTCGCGACGTGGGAGAGGAGTGGACCTTCGGTCTCGATCCTGATGAGGTGCCATCATATTTGCTGGTCCATGGACTTAAGCTCCTATCCGATATGGGCTCGGTCGAGTACCGTTCTCGTTACATGGGCGAAAATAGAAGGAACGTACGAGGATACGAGTTCTACAGGGTCGCCTTGGCGGAGGTGAGATAAGGGAACCCGGACGAGACACCGAACGCTTCTGATATCGGTCTAATGCTCGCTATGTCCATTCACCTCTCGATATCGTTCGCGTATCTGCATCACGATCGTAGATCTTCCTTCACCGATGTTCCGCCCCTTCGGTCATATCTTTCATGATATGATCATTCGGTCCGTATCTGGACCGTCTTTGATCGAACCCCTGAGCTGTTCCGGGCCGAGGTTCAGGTCCGAGTGGTACTCGTCAGCATGCATCTTGGCGTACTTCAGGGTATCCTCCTCACCGACCGGAGAGATGACCGTCCAGCCGCATGCACATGTGAACTGCTTCGCTTCGACCATGATCGGAAAGTTCCATCTTTAGCATATTTCTATTTTACCCATAAGAACAGCGTGGCATGGCCAAAGGATTGTCGAACCATCGTAGATGAGCGGGACCGTTGGGTAACGATCATCGACGGAGCAAGGCCCATCGACCGACAATACATGCACTCGGACCCCGATATTGTGCACATGGTGGTCCGCCTCGCTCCGGGAGATCATGTCAGGGTGGAGGCGGAAGATAAGAACGATCGATATGGTCGAGGGGCTATCATGGGGTATCGTATCTATATATCTACGAACCTGAGCATGCAGGACAAGCGATGAGAAAGTTAATGCGAAGAGCTCAAGTTCGGGAAGCAAAAGTTGCAAACGATGTTATCGATCCAAGATGCTCTCAATCCACATCCAGCCTTCCATGACATGCCGGACATTTACCCTGTTCTAACGTGCAACCACATATCGGACATCGAGGTGATCTGAGATCGCTCATCGTAGGCTTGTCCTTGGCGTGCTTTCCCTTGTGCGGTTGGTTGAGCCAATCCTTTCGCATGGATGCAGGTTCCAGTTATGCAATATATCAAATCTTAAATATATCAATATTTTTATCGAACTATCTATTTCACGGTGATCGTTTTGTGGTATAGCATTGGTCGCCGCTAACCATCCTTAAGATATGCATCGGGATCGATGAACTGTACTGGCCCAAGGTAATGTCATATATCTTACCATTTCACCACGCCGTATCGCTCAACACCCCAACGGCCCCCAGGAGGAGACCTTTTATAATGCAAAGGTATCTTCCGTTCAATATCTGCTGATCATCGTTGCTACTGTACTACATAGTAGTTTGATCATAAGAGGTTAAGATCATGAGATCAAAGATCCTGGCGGCGATCCTGGTGGTGGCATTGCTATCGACCGTCCTGATCGCAGTATCATCGATGGGCGCTTCAGCGTCAGGAACGACCGGTACCACAGGGAGCATTGTCGGGCAGGTCGAAGACCCAAAGGGCGACCCGATCGCCAATTTTACGGTCACGTTGAGCAATGGCATGACAGCTACGACCTCCGCCAACGGCAGGTTCGCGTTCGCGTACGTTCCTGCAGGAAATTACACCCTGTCCCTGTCCGCCAGCGAGGACGGCCCTGGCGTGCAGGTACACTTCGATGGCGTCAGCAAGAACGTAACGGTGGTGGCCGGTCAGACCACCGATGTGGGAACCATGACCTATAGTGAACCGCCCATCTTGCTGTTGCTCATCATCCCATTGATCATAGTGATCGCCGTGGTGATCGTCGTATGGTGCCTGCTTAGAAGACGGAAAAGGAGGAAGCGGAACGAGGACCTATCTCGGCGGCTGCAAGAGGAGGATGGTGACCTACGATGAAGCATGGAAAGGGCACAGAAGCTCGAACGGCCGTCCATAATTTATCACTGTGTAGGTCGGATGCCCTCGGCGAGTTCGATCGGATAGGACCTCTCGATCGCTCAAAGCACCGTCGGATGAGCAATGTCCGACCAAGATCGAGATGAACCATTATCATTGTATATATTGATCGACGAAAATCACATTTGATCGCCTTCGCCGTCCCGTTGCCTGGTGAGCTTAAGTGGATATTTGTCGATCTTTGATCATGATCTTCGTGACAAGCGTTCCGGCCAATGGACCTATCGGCCCCGATAACGTCCTAAGGAGCAAGTCGTTCAGCGAACCAAAAGAAGATATTTGGTCCGGACGCTCGATCCCATCTCATGGACAAGGTCAAGAGAATTGGTGTCTCCCTCGAACCCGAGCTTTTGAACAGTTTCGACAAGCACATTTCGAGAAAAGGCTACCCGACCAGGTCCGAAGCGATACGTGAAATGATCAACCAGGCCCTTGCGAAGGAGATGATCGACGATGGTCCGTCCCATGCGCTAGGAACAATCATTCATGCTTTATAACCATAGCAGGGGAGGGATAAACCAGGCTCTCACGGACGTCCAACACCTCCATCATGAGGTCATCTCATCGTCGGTCCATATGCATCTCGATTTCGAAAAATGTTTGGAGATGGTGATCGTTCACGGCTCGGTCCATGACATCAGAGAAGCTGAGAGAGGACCTAAATGGCATCAAGGGCATGATCCACGCGGAGCTGGTACTCGATCTCCGGTGAGCCTGCCAGACATGAACACCTCGATCATCATTAGCAAATGATCCAGATCGGACGCGACCGCCCGATAAGTGATAGGAATGGGAAGCGATGAAAGGGAACAGTCTGACATATATCAATGGTCAGAAGCGCCAATGAACTGATCTAACGATAACTGATAAACGATAACTGACTAAACGATATTACTATTATTCTACATTAATACCCATCTGGAGGTAATATTCTCTGTTCCCTTCACCGATGAGGATCCACCGCCCGTCATGTTCGGTCAGGAGCGGTGGTCTCCTATAGATGAGCCATTGGTCTGGCTATCTTCGTCTTCCAGCCTCCTTCACGATCGACCTTGCCAAGATGTTTCCAAGATATTAGGAACACGATCCATCGATCGAACCATGATTGAACAGCTGGATACGATAGGATCGATCCGGATCCAGCTATCATCGAAGATAGATGAAGTAGCACGATATTGTAAATAGTATGCATACAATTAAAATACTCGTCGATGGTTACCTGAATAGAACGATTTATGAAATCGTAACATCGGGGGTTACGGAAGTGCACATACCAGATGGATATTTGGGACCGGCGACCTGCATATTCTTTTATGCGATCATGGTCATCATATGGTTCTTCGCTTTCAGGAACGCCAATAAGAACCTCGGACCGCGGAACGTACCGATGCTCTCGTTCATGGCCGCATTGGCGTTCCTCATCATGATGTTCAACATGCCGATACCCGACGGTACCACGGCGCACATGATCGGGGCGGTCCTGATCGCGATCGTGCTCGGACCGTACGGTGCGACGATCGCGCTCAGCGTCGCGCTATTGATACAGGCGTTGCTGTTCGGAGATGGGGGCATAACCTCGTACGGTGCCAACGTGTTCAACATGGGCGTGGTCATGCCGTTCGTCGGGATCATGACCTATTGGGCGGCGAAGAGGGCGTTGACCAGGAACGATGTGCTGACGAACAAGAGGAGAGCGATAGCAGCGGGGATCGGGGCCTATGTCGGCATCGTCGTAGCCGCGTTCTGCGATGGAACGGAGTTCGGCATCCAGCCGATCATCGCTCCTGGTTACTCGCCGTACGCATGGACGGTGTCGGTCCCGGCGATGGTCGGGGCGCATCTGATCGTCGGCATCGGCGAGTTCATCACGACCGCGATCGTCGTCTACTACCTTGCGGAGAACCGTCCAGACCTGCTCAAGCTGCCAAAGATGTCCCCCAAGTGGTTACAGGGCGTGTTCAAGGACGAACTGCCATCCAGTTCGGACGAGGGCGCTAAAAACGAGAAGATGCCGGTCGAGGCCAAGGGAGAGGACTGAAATGGCCAAGTTCAAGTTCTCGAGAAAGTGGCTGTACCTTCTCATAGTCATTGGGTTCCTCTCGCCCCTGGGCATAGACCTTGCGAACGGGGGAGATGCCTGGGGGGAATGGGGCTCGGTGGGAAGTTGGACCCCTTGGAAGATATGGACCGCCCCGTTCGACGGTTATGATGTCAACCATTGGAGCAGCACGCTCATGTCCTCCGTGGGGTACGTGATATCCGCCTTGGTGGGCATTGGGGCCATCCTATTGGTGACCTACCTGCTCTTCAGGCTCGTTGGCAAGAGAGAGGAAAAAGAGAAGGAAAAGACGAACTAAGGTGAACGAACCTATGTTCCAAAGGCTCCTGGACGAGGTATCAAAGGTCATCAAGAGCTCTTTGGATCTCGAGTCCGTGTCACGCCGAGACGGTTGGCTGCAACGGGCCGACCCACGGTTCGTCGTCGTCCTCCTGATATCGCTGCTCGTCACCGCCGTGCTCCTGAGGAACACCATCAGCATCGTGGTCGTCCTCTTCTTCACTTACATCATGGCCGTCACATCGAAGGTGCCTATGGGCTGGTATCTGAAAAGGATCTGGCTCTTCGTTCCGTTCTTCACCGTGGTGATCATGATACCTAGCATGACGAACCTGATAACGCCGGGTCAGATGGTGGGTGGGAGCATCGATGTACTTGGAAGGAGCGTATACTTCACGAAGGAAGGGCTGCTGTACGCGTTGACCTTCACACTGCGCGTCGGTGCGGCCGTCTCGCTCTCGGTGCTCCTTGTCGCCACCGTCGAATGGTCCAAGCTGATGAGGGCGCTCTCCCAGCTTCGCTTACCTCCATCTTTCGTATTGATCCTCGACATGACTTACCGTTACATACATGTCCTGCTCGACACCGTCTCCGACATGTTCATGGCAAAAAAGAGCAGGATGGTCGGAAAAGCATCCAAGGAAGAACTGAAGATGATAGGGGACTCGTCCGTCACCTGCCTGTTCTCCAAGTCGCTCAACATGAGCGAGCAGGTATACCTTGCGATGATGTCCAGGGGGTACACGGGGGAGTCGAAGGGGGTCGTCAGGTTCAAGAGCTGTAGGAAGGACCATCTCTTCGCTGTCGCCGTAGCGGTCTTCGCGGCATTTATCATCATCTTCGACATCACCACCGCGCAGACGACATATGTGAGCTTATTGTCAACGCTAGGAGCTTTGTTATAGATGACAGCGCCGATAATATCATTGAAAGATGTCTCGTTCAGTTATCCAGATGGCACGGTCGCTTTGGAAAGGATGTCGTTGGACGTCCTACCGGGCGAGTCGATAGCGATCGTCGGTCCGAACGGGGCCGGGAAGTCGACGCTCCTTCAGATCATAGCAGGCCTCGTACCGGCGTCCAGGGGCGTGGTCACGGTCTGCGGGAAGAACATAGATAGAAAGAGCGTCGATTTGGACCCCACGACCTCGACTGGCTCAGGAAAAGATTGGGCATCGTCTTCCAGGACTCGGACGTCGCGCTCTTCAACTCCTCCGTCTGGAACGATGTGGCGTTCGGTCCCCTGCACATGGATCGACACAGCAGGAGATCGTGGAAAGGAGCAACGAAGCGTTGACGACGATGGGGATCATGCACCTGAAGGACCGTCCCCCGTTCCGGTTGAGCGGGGGAGAGAAGAGGAAGGTGTCGATAGCGTGCGTCCTGTCGATACGACCGGACATCGTTCTGTTCGACGAGCCGACCTCGGACCTCGACCCGAGGAGCAGGAAGATGGTCATCGCGCTACTGAAACGATTGTCCGCGGAGGGGAGGACGATCATCGTCGCCACGCACGATGTCAACGCGGTCCCGGACTTCGCGCAGAGGATCATGGTATTGAAAAAAGGGCTCCTGGCCTCTGGCGGCGTTCGAGAGGTCCTTTCGAACGAGGCGTTGCTCGACAAGGCGGACACTCGACGTGCCCGAGGTCACGCATCTCTTCAGGGTGCTCTCTTCGGTGGGCTATCACACGGAGGAGCTTCCGTTCTCGATAGACGAGGCCGTCGAGATCATTATAAAAAGAGGCGAACGTTTCGACATTCATCCGGTAGAGCGAAGGGATGAGTTTCACCGTCGGGACAATCTACCGTTCGGAGAAAATATCCAGTGATATACCATCAGCAGAAAGGACGAGGACGACATAAGGTGAAGGTCTCAAAGGTCCGTGAACGAGCGCTCTCGGGTAAGGTAGAACAGGCGAGGCCTCGGGAACAGATACCTTTCCATCTGTCCGTTCGATCGTATGCCTGTAACATGTCGAACGGTCATTGGTCCGAGGGCATCGGCCCCTGAGATGCCCGATCTTGACGAACTAACAGGTGTTAGTTGGCAGATCGGGTCCTAGGCGGTACCTATTTCATCGGCAAATATCATGATAATGAAGATCTGATACGAAAGTGAGGTCAGAATGGGACGAACTTCTAACCCACGTTCATGAACGGAGCAACGAAATGCAAGGAGCGAACGACCGCTCCTACTTGATCATAGCTCGGACGCCCATGAGGAAGTGTCGTAAGACCCGGCAGGCCAATAGCAAGGTCCTTTTCCTGTGGGTTGAGTGGTGTGGACCCGAGGCCCGCCGAAGAACCCTCCTCGAGGGCAACAGAGACGTTCGAGCGCATCCTAGATAATGATGACGGACGAGCGGCCAAGGGCAGAATCTCAGGATGGAGCGATGATAAGAACAAATGCCAGGGGGATGTTCGGACCGGTGCACCGTTAGGTGAACGTCCTTCCAAGAGGAATAATGACAAAAATAAGGTGTATATGGAGAAGGACCGGCAGGTCCAATCCCTCCTGACATTTTCAACGTTATATCATGAGGTTCAGAAAAATCCTCTTGCTATCTGGACGGGACAAAAGAAGGTGGCAACGCTCCATCGGCATGTTTTTTTGATGATTCGACCATCTCAGGGGGACCAGCATAAAGGATCCTTGTTCTTATCGTAGCGGAACACGAGGAACTCAGGGTACTTGACGCTTTGGGAGCCGAGAGGCTTTCGCCAGAAGGGTCCTTCCCTTTGTTCCTCGCCGCGATCTCGGACGTCAATATTTGCCCATCGAAGCAGAGGACCACGGGTCTCCATGTTCTCGAGATGTTCGATGATCTCGTGCTCCGGAAAGGCCGAGGCATCGGTGAACAGTTGCTCAATGCGGAAAAGAGGCTCCTTCCTTTCGGTGGTCCTAGTAACTATCGTGGCGTAGCCCTTTGGATCGAGGTTACGAAGGTCCAGGTTCGTTATCTCCCATCCGTCGCCTTCGGTCTGGTTTATATTCCGTATCCTTTTACCGATGATGCTAACGATATCGGGATCGATACTGACCATCTTCCGTGCCTCTCGAAGATATTAATATTGTAGAATAAGAGTAATAAATCTGCTAATTTTAAATAGGGCCATGATAAACGCGACCAAATATCGCTCCTTCGAACATCCAGACCCACCAGGAATGGTTCGTGTGGTGAGCTCCTAGGCAAGGGCGAAGAAAGGTAAGGCCCTAAAGTTCCTATTTACAGGGGAGGATGCCGAGCTGATCGTGGACGATTTATTGATGAGGGTCGAAAATCTGATCTCCCTTTCGATTCATATCTCAGAGGCCATTAGGCATGAGGAAAGGATCGCGCCCGAGGAGAAGGTGGCTTTCTCCCTGGGAGAGGCAAGACACTCTGTATAAATATTGGGAACGATCGGTTCTTCGGGGCGAACTTTTCCAGATAACGGGAATAATATAAATAAGGATGTTCCCGAAGAGATGAA
This sequence comes from Methanomassiliicoccaceae archaeon, assembly GCA_963741025.1. Lineage (GTDB taxonomy): Archaea > Thermoplasmatota > Thermoplasmata > Methanomassiliicoccales > Methanomassiliicoccaceae > CAVUGW01. The sequence goes on along the minus strand of CAVUGW010000031.1, from coordinate 333 downwards.
ACGGGTGGTCCGATGAGGGCCGCTCTTTGTGCTAGATTATCGACCGACAGTGACAAGGCGGACCTGAAGGGCCTCAACGGCGAGGCGGTCAAAGGACAGAACCCATAGGTCCAATCGATCATGCGCCGTGAATTCGCCAGAAATCATGGGTGGACGATATCCGCTTGAACCAAGTCAAAAATATACCCACCAAATGCGAGGTGGTGCAGGTGGCTTCAACATCATCTGCATATCCTTATGTTCCAATCTCTTTTCGATCGGGGGAAATCATTCAGCATGAGCGGTAGGTCGAATAGACAGGATAAACGCACTTTGTACCAATCATCACGACCG
>CAVUGW010000030.1:0-29392 GCA_963741025.1 Methanomassiliicoccaceae archaeon | reverse complement strand
TCTGATCGGCACTGTGAGCACGACGATGACACCGACAATGATCACGGTGTCATCGTTCGAGCTTGATACCGAGGCGACCGATTTTGTAGCAAGCTCGATAGACCTTTATTCATTATCCATCGATGGCCACGATTCCAGTTTTAATGGATCGCCATTTGTATTGTTGAGTGTTCTACTCTGAGCGACTAATGACGATGAACGTATTATTCTCTTTCTTGATTAATCCATAAAAGAAAGAGATAATATGCATCGCTGATGATGTGCCGACTAGGTCTTTTGTCGTTCTGCTACCCTACTGTGGACAGAGCCGGAACCTTTGTAAGACCAAGGGTGAAACGACCTGCCTGCCGCTCCGAAAAGCATTCATTCGGGCTTTTTGAGAAAAGGACGATAAGGAACAAGATGCGCCGTTTTTATCCCTCCAATATTGATGAATAACTTTTAACACGCGCAGTATCACACAACTGTCGTTAGAGAGGCAAGAGAATCATGGATCATGCCTACTGGAGCAACTTATACAGATCATAAAAAATTTTAGATCCAGACAGAAATATTCGTGAGCCATGTGGGGAAGAAATCGGGTGCAGGCTTATGCTCTTATTATCACATCATTGCTATTGGTAACGATTATCCCGAACTGTTCAAGTGTCCGGCTCCGACCTTAACAACCTCGACCGAATGTCAAGTTGACGAACCTTAGCCCATACAACATCTCAGCTAACGATGGAGAAGTATCAGGAAGGATATTCGATGCCTCATATGCGTTTGGTAGTGTCGCTACGAACGAAGTGCTTCCAGTATCTAATGGCAGCATAATTGTGGACATGGGGGACATTTGACGCTCCTTTCGCCGGTACTGCTTCATGAAATAGCGGAGCTTAAACTGGTATCAGGACTATACACCAGGCTTTTATCCCTTTGGTGTCGGTCCCGATGGGACCGTCTATACGAGCAAGAACGGTTATGAAGGCTTTATCGTCTGGGCTATCAGGTTGACTTATGCTTTACGGCCTGTAGGATTATTTCAATGTTTTCTTTATCTACGGTTCTCCTCTGAACTGATCGTCAATGGGGATTTTTATCTGTCCTTCACCGACATGACACCGCATTATATCTCTACGCCTGAACTTCCATCAGGCGCTCTTGCGATGAAATGCTCAATGGGACGGAGAGATGGGTTTATCATTGATAATGGAATCAGACCGTGCCGTCGCGATTATGGGGATCTATTGCGCCGCCCCGACCCGAAGAACAGCACTTACATCGAGGAGATAGCCCAGAACGGAACACATCTACGGGACATAGTCCTCACCGAGAGCATCGACGGTTTTGCGATAACCGACAACGATACGATCATCGTTAGGACGGATGACCATGACGTTGGCATTCAGCTAAGAACCGGATGGTCTGATGGAGTACTGCGGTGGCCCAGGTACCAGAGGTCGCTATCAATTGGTCACCTGGCTATCCGAACATGGAATACTTGGACTGCCTTGCCGTCGTTACGGGGATGATCAGTACCAGGTAACAGATGACCACCTACGCGATGAACATGAACGGCACGAAGCTTTGGACCTATCAAGGTGAGAACGACTCCCACGCACCGACCATCAGCAACGATGGCATCATCGTTCTCGCATCATACGACCAGGTCACTGCCCTGAATCCCTATGGCAAGCGTGTCAGTGAGTTCATCACCGGCGATCGCTACGAAGTCCTTGCTCAATGAGATGTTGATGAAAAATGCGCGCGATCGCGACATCTGGAGCAGCACGGAGACTCGCGGAGGCGACAACTGCATCAGGCCACGCAGGCGCCCTGGCTGATCAGAGCCCTGGATTTGTTGATGGGCTGTCATTACAACGCAGTGGCCACGATGGCTTTTCTCATTAATAAGAATAGGAAGAAGGGGGACATATATTTTAGGTGATAGAATTTTGATGGCTTCATGGTCATTTTGAAATGAAGGATGTCATCAAATCACTCAGCAAAATCGTTGAGAAAACAAACAAAGTGTTAACAGTAATCCTTGTTTGGTGAGACATGATCATGTTGATTTGATCTGAAAAATTAGATATGTGTTACTGCATCAAAATATTGTTAAGCTTTTGAACTTGTGAAATGAAACAGGAAAACATTCAACATATCGATATGTTCACAAACACCGCCAAACTTTTTGTGGTGCATGAAACTTAACCTCCAAAATTGCGCTGTGTGCCAAGTTAAAGGAATTTTTGATATCAAATTACACTGCCAAAAATGCAATTTTTTCAAAAAGTGAGTTCAAATTGCAAGCAACCAGCTGTAGCATTTTCACAGCTAACGAAAACCAAAAAATAGTTGTTTTGGCTCAGTGATAACAAATGTCAATGAAGTTTTGATTACAGTTTCACCCAAAACCGTTGTTTTGGCTGGCTGCCATTCAGCTTTTACACAATGCATGTCTGTTGAATGCTCTTCGTCTTACTATTCATTAGCCCATGCAGTATCTTTAGTGTGTTCTTCATGCACTAGAACTGCTCAACCTCACCTAGTGAAACAATAACATCAGAAGGATACTTCCAATTTATTATCATATCACTGTCACTTTTCTGAAGTCACTTACAGCTACAAGCTGCTTTACCAATAATGATGCTTCTGATAGAAGTCTGAAATGTCATCGTGATTTGGATACTGCACTCCCATTTTGGGATATCTGCTTAGGAGTATGCTTATTTTCTGTATACATTGTTGCAAAGAACATACTACTTAATGTGGTACACTGCATCATCTTCATGTTTATTTGTTTATGCTTTTAATGTGCAGTGCAATATTGTCATCATAACATTTCCAGCATGTATGCTGAGGTCCTTGAACGTGTTCAGGCATCCTTGTTCTTTAAGTTCAAGAGGGAGTGATGAAAGAGGTCATCCTTGAGGACATTGCTCCTCCTCAATCTGCAACATCTCCAAATCAAAGAAGCTGGAGACACTCGGACTGATGACATGTTCCAGGTCTTCTCGTCGACGATCTGGGCTAATAGATGCCGTTCTCGGCATCTATGCTCTGAAGCGTATCTTCCCGCATCAACTATTACTTCTTCTCAGAGAAGCTCAAGGAGAGCATCTAGCGTCCTGAAGACTGAAAGGCAGAGCGTTCGTTGGAAGAGGCCCGCCGATACAACAGAGCGTCTATAAAGGGAGGCGTTTTCAGAAAAAGTTCTGCATTGACAATCCGTTGGTCGATGCTCGCTACGATTATTAGACGAAGTTGGCTGAGATGGAAGAGGAGGCTCTTCACCCCCTGCTCGATAAGATGATATGTGGACGGTAGGGCTCTGTTTCTGCCTAACTTCTTCGAGGGATATGCAAGCCTCTGGTAGGCGGTCAGGATTTACCGGAGAAAGGACGCGATTGAGATGCGAATCGCATCGTTGAAGCGCGAAATCGAGGTCAAGCTCCTTCGCGTATGGTCGGAGGACGCCGTGAACGGCGTCCTTCAGATAGGTTTCATCGCTCAATTGGTGGTCTCTTTCGAATACGTTACCTCGTCCCTCCATCTATGACCATGTCAACGAAATACATCACGGGCTCGTTACAAAATTTGACTCTTACGGTCGTTCCAATCGAGGACGGTCGGAAAAGACTTTATTACTCGGACTTCGATGCGTTGAACAGAGCGATCTTGTCCTCTTTCTTGGCGGAAACCTAATGGTTCCCACCCTGGGACATTGTTCCTGAGGCGGTTTGGAACGGTTCGAAGGGGCCTGTCAAATTCTAAAAAGCAGTGAAAACAAGAGGGCTAGGTGTCAAACTCAGGATGAAAATGGTCGAAGCATAGAGAGCCGTTTTTATATTAACGGCAAATCGGCACCTTGTGATTCAAGGACCGAACTTCGTCCAAGGATACGAGTGACAGGAGTACCCTTCTCCCAATGTTATATTGGGGCAAAGAGAAAAAAGGTAAAATTAAGGAAAGGGTTTCAAGAACCGCTCATCGCGTTCAGCACACGATTACGGCTCGACTATCAGGTACAAATATCCCGAATCACTGTTCCCCGCAGGTATCCCCCACATGACACCATCCGAAGTTCGACCAAATCCTATATACTTCTTGAACCTCACCTGGGTTTAGATCGATGTCAAGCACATTTCCTGTCAATTGAAGACCCCCAACATAACTATTATAACTCCACGTCCAATGTGCCTGGGCCTGCGCAGTGGAACCATCTGTGATCCCTATCGGACGGACTCCATATTTCCCCAAGAGTTATAGCCTCGGTAAAAACCGCAAATCCAAACCCAACCACGGGCGGGCAAGCGATTCCGACAGCCAAGCCAAGCCCCCATAGTTCGTTATTGAGCTGCTCTTGGCCATCGTTCTGTCCTCCTGTATCAAAACTCGATCCCCAAAAAGCCCAGGAACTACCGTCCCACGCGACATCCGTTTGTGATGAGCTGCCCTGATAGTCAGTCCCATATGTTCCGCTCGACCAGCTTGAATATTTCTCAACACAAACCACCTGACTGTCAGCTACATCATACAGATACATGCCGTTCGCCTGGTATAGGTCGAAGGATGTACTGATGTTAAGGACGATTTGTGAGTAACCCGCAGGCTCTCCTAACCAATGGCCGAAGCCCATGATGTCATAAGTGCAACCTAATGCCATTTCCTCTTGAACACCTGAATAGACCTCGGGGAAGACCTCCGAAGTCGTGGTAAATGAGTTGGCATCAGCCTCGTATCCAGTTATTCCTCCGTTTTCCAGGAATCATAGTGAAGTACGATGAACCCTACATTAAACGTGAACCCCTGGATAAGTATCGTAGACCTCGGACCCATCGAAACTATATGCCGCTTTTAGCTTGTCAACACCGTCTGAGCTGTCCAGCATCGTCCATGCCCAGACCTGTTGACCGCCTCCTATATAGCTGTTCGATATATGGCTGAGCGAGGATCTCTAAGGGTCCCGAAGTCGGTCTCGACACCGGTTTTGTTGAAGAGCTGGGCATAGATGGAATAAAAGTTGCTGACATACGGTACCTGGATCCATGTTGAAAAGAGAGACATTGCACCAACACCGCCGTTCCCGGGCCGCATACTGGGGATTCTGAATAGACCCCGAAATTACCGAAAACGTCCGAGATATAACCATCTGTCTGTCCCGACAGAAATGTATCGTTCTGCTGAAAATAGATGGTCGGATGGATGGGGACCTTGAACAGTAATGTAGCTGACCACTCATATCTAACGCTGGGTAGATGGTCCAGCTGCCCCCCATCGTTGGACAGAAGCAACGCACAGAATAAGAGTTACTTCCATCCTCTGGAACTGTTATCTGTTGTAGCCCGTCAGACGGATAGTTACCCGTCGATATTGGGGAGCTTAGTGCTATACAAAAAGTATCAGTTACGGGAGAACTGGTCGGGTTGTTAATGTTGTAGGTAAACATGCAGTAGTCATTGTACGCCAGGGATATGTTATTGCCCATTAGGGTCGTGTATGAGACCTGAAGATTGTCCTCGGTGTCCGTGCTATCGGGTAAGAAGTCCCTCGATTGGGTGGAGATTGCCTCGGTGAACGAGGTTATGCGTGCAGCGTTCGTCGCGTCGAACTGCAGTCCTGATGACGAATATGTCATGTTCATCCATGTTCCTGGTGTAGCATAAACGGACGATTCATCCCCGTTGAGGCTCTTACCCAAGTAATGTCCGTACCAGTACGCGTCCTCAGTTGCCAAGAAGTTCGTGCTCTGGTACGATACACTGCACTCGTTCCCATTGTAGGTCGGATTGTTATAGAACTGCTCTTCCCCTGCACCGCCCTCGATGGCGTAACCGTAGGTACTTCCGCCCGTGTACAGGTTCTCGCATGTGAACAACTGGGCCGCGTTGCACCATATACTTGATTCATTGTTTACGGTATCCCTTGCGAATATCTGCCAGAGATGATAAGGGATGTTCGATTCCACAAGATTTGGACGCTTCGCCGATCGTCGAAACGAACAGCCATATACCGAGCTGGTTCATGTAAGGGAACAGAGCATCATAGCTCACGGAGATCATTTGCTCCTCCCAATTGTTCTGGCTCATGTAGGATTGGTCCGCTGCGAGGTAGATGCTGATGAAGGTCTCGTTCTCTTCCCTGGGGGTCGAGGTCATAGGGTTTACCGAGCTCATCGGAGAAACAGAGTTCACGGTCATGTTGGAGGGCGTCCCCGAGGACTGAATTCCTACATCACCGAGCAGCGATGAAGGCGATAGCTGGTCGCTGACATTGTTCGAACTGGATACTGGGTTCTGTACGACGGCGAAGTAGTTCGATACGCCTTGAGCATCGTACGGCTGAACATAGTACTGTTCTGTTGGGGTGTACACCATGAACCGTAACCAGTTTGGTGCCGACACGACGCCGACCTGAGTTGCATTCGTGACATTGTCGCCCATGTACTGTGTGGATCGCTTTGAAGACCGCAAGGGTCGTATAATCGGTCTGTCCGTTCGAACCTGTCACATTGAGATTAGGGGACAGGAAGTTCACCAACTGCGGAACGAAGGAAACGTTCGTGTTCCCGATGGGCAGTTCGATCGTGTCAAGGCAGGCGAGCTTCGAAACAATGTCCGTTCGGTTCAGCTCGACGACATTGAAATCGCATCCCTTGAGCTGAGGTGACATCTGTAGGGCGAGATATCCTGTCGGTCCCGGGACGGACGCGTCGACGACCGGAACGAACATCATAAGTCCGAAAATAATCGTGACGAACAATGCGAACGATGTTACCAGTTTCGAGGACCTTGGCCTGATCGGTCCGCTTGACATCCTCAATTCATCAGTGTTATCGTGTTCACATGAACTATCATCGCCAATAATAGAACAATCGTTGCTATCGTGTGTTCCTTTCATGTCAATTCCACATGGACAAATCCTGATGTTCCACAGCTACGTACAGGCTGGCGTTCCGAACGCCTCATGTCATCCGTTCATCTATCGAACGAACTGACAAATGACCGACCCATCTTCCCCATACATCTTAGCAAATGAATCATTATATCAATATATAATATTTGTTTTGATAATTGGTATAATTATGCCAAATGATAGAAATTAACAACGATTGTTTACTAATAATTCTAATATGGAGAGGATTTATTTCATTTGTATAGATAAAGTTCAATCAACCTGATTTAAAGAATAATCTACTACTTGAAGGTCGCACAATCTGCGATGAAGGGGGCGACACGATTCGTTCCGTTCGATCGAAGGTCCTATGAGGTCCATATACCGTTATCAATGCATGAGTATCGATCTCAAAATGAACAGCAACCGTTGCGATCTGCACGTTCCTGCCTCCAATGGGTGGAGAACCTGATCTGATCACAAGGGAAGTGGGAAGTCGTTCGTCTTCTTTTTTGTTCCATCGAACCGATCACTTTTTGTGTTCGAAGGATCAAAAAATATGACTATCTGCCCGATCAAAAGGTTGAATTTTTAATGGCCTGGTAACCAACCGATACCGGTCTTCGATAGGTGTATGCTCATCGGGGTAGACCATATGGTCTTTTACCAAATCGAACCAGATCGCTTGGAAGATCATTGTAACTATGCTCCTTTGCAAGGTACGGACGACAGTTCGATAGTCAGTGATTATACAGAACAGTTAATACTATATTTCTAGATCAGATCTCCGACTGTAAAGGCTTGGAAAGAGGGGACAATCAGGCCTCTTTGCCTCGGCTTACTCCTTCTTGTGCCTTAAAAGCAGGATCGCTCCTACGACCACCGCCAGCACGGCGATCACGGCCACGAACAAGAACGGGTCATCGTTCGAGCTCGACACCGAAGCGATGGATATCGTGCCGAAGATCGCTGGTTCCTCCGACAGTGACGTTCACCTGTTGCGTTTCGGTCTGATAACCGCTCTTGGTTATGGTTATGTTGTAGCTACCGGCCGTAACATGTTCTTGAGGACGAAATGACCGCTCGCATCGGTCGTTGTCATCATACCGTTGCTCAACAGTATCATGGCATTGGCGATCGGTCCTCCGCTGCCCTCGATCGTTCCGGTGAGGTTTCCCCTGCTATCGATCGTGGTGAACGACCATGATGCGGTGACCAGGTTACCGAACGGATCTTTTCCGGTGACCGTCAAATAATATGAGGTATCATAGGCCAGATATGAGGAAGGGGTGAAGGTCGATGCATTCCCGTTCCATGACATCGTCCCCTCCTGGTCGATGCCGGAGATATCGACGGACGAGGGATTCATCCTTCCCGAAAAGGTCACGGTTATGCGGGTATTGACCGGGCGTTGTACCCGTTCGGTGAGAGACCGATAATCAACGGAGCAGCGGTGCACAGGACCGTCATGTTCCCGGTCTTCGTGTGGCCCAATGCGTCCTTCTCGGTCACGGTAATGTTGTTCTCCCCTTCGATCAGGCCAATGTTCGCGGACCATGACGATGTGCCGCTACAATCGCCTGAAACTCCGGTCGCTTCGTTGGACCAGATAATCGACCCTATGCCGAAGCCGTCCGATGCCGTACCTGAGACCGCCAACGTACTGATATTGGTACGGTCGGGTGAGGTCGGAGAACCGACGACCAGATCCATAGCCACCGGCATGAGGTCCCGGTCGTTCCCACCATCGATCATATAGGGCAGTTCGACGATGCCCGTGCTCTCGTTGCCCGGGCCCTGCCAATCGCTCCAATAGTTTCCGTATGATGTGCTGTTCCATATGTTCGTCCCATTGTCGTACGCCTGCGCCGGACCGAGCCCGGAGCTTGACGTCCATGCGACATCGTTGTCGACGAACACGTTCCCATAGACCGAGTTTACGTCGCTGTCCGAGATATAAATCCCGTAGCTCGCCGAGGTGCTGATGGTGTTGTTGAAGACGGTGTTGTGGTCGCTCCCAAGCTCCTTGTCCGATCCGACCGGTCCCTCGCAAAGATAGATGCCTTGCTCATCACCAGAGAGGACATCTCCCGTGATGTCGTTATGGCCAGAAGCGAACATGGCGATACCATATCGGCTATCTATGCAAGTATCGTTCGATATGCTGTTGTTGTCCGCTACCGTCAGTTCGATTCCATACCCATAATCGTACGAACAGTTGTCGTTCATGACGGCGTTGTAGCTGCAGTCGCCGTTCAAGCTGTTCAGGATGATGCCGCCGAGGTAGCATCCATTACAGTCATCGCTCGATATGATGTCATGGTCCCCCCGACCCCCAGGGACCAGTTCTTGTATACCTATGAAGCTTCCCGCGCAATCATTGTCTGATACGATGTTATCGTTACAATCCAGATATACCGACCCTAAATAGAACGAGCCCATTAGGATCCCTATCGTGTCGTTGGTGCAGGTGTTGTTGATCACCATTATGCCACATGATCCCGTTACGATGACACCGGCCCAACTATCATTGCAAACATTGTTCTCGATCTTGATGTTGGATACGTTGTTCACATAGATCGCACTTCCGATCTCATAGCGACTACCATTAATAGATCGAGCATCGTTAAGATGGCAGTCCCTGACCTCAAGATACGACGTGGTGTTGGCGATGAAGATGGCGTTCCCGTCCCCGCTCGCATTGATGTCATAACCTTGGATCATATAGGGGTAGGTCCGATCCGTCACCCGCCCAGTTCTCGATCGCCGCCATCCTCGATAGGTCGGTATCGTTGTCGATATGTATCATCGGATGAGATATTGAGGTGGTACTGCCAGCAACGTTACAGGCGATTCCGACAGGGACGATCGAGGATAGAACGAACGATATGGCCAATGTCACCAGGAGAGCTTTGCTCGATCTCGTCATGTTCCGAACCTCGTTCAAGACCCTGTGATCGAATGCATCGGAAGGATTATAAATCCACCCCTATTTTAAAAAATATCCTCTTTAGACACACGATAGTGACCGCGCCATTGACCTGCTGAAAAAGGTCCCGTTCCTGCTCATGGATGGCCGAGAGCTGGAGAAAGCGCAAAGGTGAGGAGGTTCGACCATCCTGTCCATCGGATATGCGGAGTGTCCAATCTGCATATCTCTGCATCAGGTGGACGATATCTTGAGTTCAATCGTTAAACCTCCCCCTATTTATTATCTTTGGTCCTTTTTGGTCCAGCCGGGACCACACATCCCCCAATCTAAATAACAAAAATTTAAATTCAATTAATTTAGTGGAATGCATGGCCAGTTCGACAAATCCTTTAATCCTTTTTAATCGACGGAATCAGCTCAAATCTGTCCAGAAACACCATAGTTGCTATCCAGATTTCCATTTTCCGATTTCGATTAAAAATATAATCGGGCTGGCTTGATCTGGCAAAGGAAGAGACCTTTTCAATTTTTTATATCAGTTTTACTCCCATGACTATTCTCTATTCAATTATAATGGAGTACATGGGATGCGATTTGAACGCACGGACCACTAAGGGTAGGATCCCAAGTCGCGCGGTAAGATAAGGAGAATAAGTATTCTATCGAGTAAATAATTTATTGGCATGAATCTTATCATTAAATATGGATATTCATTTAACCACCCCTATTTCTTCGAAGGACGGACCACACGAGCCCGAGGACCGACGATGCAAGAACGATTATCTCCACGATCACGAGGTCCATGTTCTGTGATGGAACCGTTCGTTCCACACCAGCTACGGTCGTTCCGTTCAACGCCATCAGATATGTTCCATAATCTACCTGGGCAACACAGAACACCCGACCAAGACCCGATCAATCGATTGTGATATACTTAGTAAGACGAACCAAGCTCGGCACCGATCGAGCATCAATAAATTTTTTTCGGGCCCGGATCTAGCTTACTATTATGGAAGCAGGCCATTACACTTCTCAACGCTATTTTTTCTTGTCTCGATACGGTCATCTATCGGACATCTCAATGCTCCAAGAACCAAGGTATGTTGGATTTTGGTTAAAAGAAGGTAATGTGACCGTTGGGGGAAAGGTTCCAAGAACGCGTACCTATCATAAAGATCGAAAAAGCGATGCATCCATCTTGAGAGACCATGTCGAACTAGATATATATTTGGGAGAGGACGATGTTAGTAGATGGGTGTGTATATTTTTGTCATAAAACTGTATAAATGGTGGATAAGTTTAATATTCATGATCGTATCACTTTTGAGCGAGCTTGCCCAACCCCTGTCAGGTCTGCTACCTCTCGAGGGTATGGTCGGCTCGCCGGTCGTGGTCCTTTGGCCACCAATAGTTCAACACCTAAATTCGGATGGACCTTCAGACAGTCCTCGAGCAAGCCAACTCCAAATTTGCAAGGCACTCCTCCAAGTCCTTGAGGGCCCCGACCGGTCCATGCCTTTATCGATTTTTAAGTTTGGGATCGTTTGGTCCGGGCTAGCACCCACCAACGGCCTCCAACAAATAGCAACGGGACCGTAGCTGACCATCAACCGCTCATCTTGATGCCGCATATGTTCACCCGCATGGCCCTTGTGCTCGTTTTATTCCTGCAGATCTAGATACAGGTGGTGCTCGGCCGTCCATCCGATCGATCATGTTCGAACTACCAAAGGGATGGTCCCATCATCTCTAAGTTCTTTTCATGGATCCAATCAATGATGCCTTCAAATCGATTATGTTCAGAATCACAATGATGCGATGAACCCGATCGGTATCACCGTCCTTTTAATGCAGGGAATGCTCCGAGGCCATTTTTCTATAAGGACTGGACCCGAAGGAGATGCTCTATGTTGGATCTAGATCTTTTGTACGGCGATCGTCCGTTATTGACAAATTCTTATCGTGATTATCGGAATATATGCTATACAAATCACTAGAAATATAGCGTAATAGTACGTATACATCTAGATACGCAACGTTTTATTAGATGAATGTGCATTACATGCACTGATAAAACGAGGCGTAGAACAATGAAAGGTTGCACGCCAAGAACGGATTGAGCCGATCGAAAGGAAGGGTCCCGCGATGAAAAAAATGAGAAAGTTCAGAAGGGGGCGGTATGATGTCCGATGAAGCGAAAGAGGGAAAGGCTGGGAAAAATGATTACAAAAGGACCATCGATTGGAAGCACGGGTTCGCCATAGGGATGGGCATCCCGATACTTGTCCTTCCATCCATAGGTTATCTTGCCAGTTACTGTGTGGGCAGCTGCCATCCTCATATGGGGTCTCTCAGTATGCCAGGCGTTCGTACAGGACACGGCCTATGGTGAGCTAGCCACCGTTTTCCCGGAGGAATCCGGACTTCCTGGGTATTCTCAACGAGTGTTCGATAATGAAAGCCCCTCCAACTTTTCCTTCGGTAAATTCGTCGGCGGGTTCAGCGCATGGGGATATTGGTTCGCCTGGAATCCCGCCTTGGCGATCTGCGCGATACTGATCGCAAGCTGCATACAAGGGCTCATACCTGAAACTTCTGGCTTCAACTCCCTAGCTCTTTCATTGATCTGCGGAGGTGTGGTGTTCGGGGGGCTCACCCTGGTAAGTGCAAAAGGCATAGGTAATGGGGCTAGACTAGGTCTTCTTTTGGCGATAATGTCCATCGTGCCGATATCTCTGCTTGCAATAGGACCGATGATCACCGGTAGCTTCCATCTATCGAACATCACGGGTGCACTATGGCCAGCGGGATGGTCATGGGGCATTGGTGGCATCCTGACCTTGTTCGGGCTCTTTGCGATCGCCGAATGGAGCACCTGTTTCGAGGGGGTGGTGGTGTTCGGCCCGCAATACAAAGATCCTGGTTCGGACTACCAAAAGCACTGTTCGGTGCAGGACTTGTATGTCTCATCTTCTTTGTTCTCGTCCAAGCCTCGACCACCGGAACCCTGGGCATCAACGGTATCCTTGCTCAACCAATATCTCCTTTCGTACCAATCGCCCAGATGATGTTTGGAAGCATCGGTGGGGGCATATTGATCATCATGCTCGTAGCGGCCTTGGTGCTCTGCATCCTGTCTTGCTATCTTGTATCCGGAAGTGCGATGCAGGCGATGGCCAAGAGCGGTTACCTACCTGGGTACTTGGCGAAGTTGAACTCCAGGGGCGTACCGGTCCGCGCACTGGTCCTGACAGCGGTGTTCAACATGTTCCTGATATGCTTGGACACCGATCGCCATCCTGACCGCATCGGCATTCGGATATGTGTTCGCAAATGCGATCAGCTTGATGGCCTACTACAAAGCAAGGACGGACCCAAAGATGTCAAAACTTCCTAGGCCGTTCAAAGCGCCTAGGGGTTACAAATATGTAGCTCTGGTCATGGCGTTCTTCAACGTGCCCCTGTGTTTGATCGGGGTCGCCTACCTCAATTCCTCGGCGAGTGGGCTGGCACCTGTAATCGTTGGCGTGTTCATTCTGCTCGTCTATGTTCCGATATGGATGTATTCCAGACACGAGTTCGGTAGGGCACAGAGGATCCAACACGAGGCCATCATAGGAACGGAGGATATATGAGCCAAGACTCCTATATCGATCAAGGCGAACAGGCTCCCAGGCGCAAGGGCCAGACTCCTCGGCCCCGGCCCCGATCTCCTCTCAGTCGTCGGCCACGAACGGCGTGAGCAATGGCGTTCTGGGAGCACCCGCTGTCCTTTAAGTCCCTTGATCGCAGAGACCGAGGCGCAGCTGGGCGTTCGCTCGTTCATCAGGATCTTAATGAGGATATCTATTGGTCCATAGACGATGGGATCGACCGCTCAATTAAAGCGATCTGATAAAGCGATCGATCGTCAGAATAAGAAGCTCGTTTTCCATGCTCCCGACCCTCACCCCTCCTTAGGCAAATGCTTGTGGACAGGGGCTGCGTGCTCCAGAAGACCGATCCACTAGCTCCCTGTGCTTGAACCCGATCCCTTTTTTCGAACAGCATCCTTTGCCACCTCACGTCCCTCGTTCGGTTATTCGAGATGATCCCCAGATCTTGGGGAATGACCATAAAAGGTCGCTTGGACCTGGGAATGGGGCAGGGTTCGTTCCGATCGTCCATTTTAAGAATGTTCGGCAAGATACGAGAATAGTACCATCGGACTCACGATATCAATAGACCACTGGTCCAGGACCTGAATGCCCGAGGACCTCTGGCCTCACATATGGTGCAAGGAACTGTCCGTCCGATCGATACTGGATCGATTCTCATCATAGATGCAGAAAAGGCTATCTTCGAATGAGCTATACCATATTGATACTTTCAGTAAAGCGATGACCGGTCGGGGCTCCGGGAACTTGGAGGAGTTCCTTGCAAATTTGGAGTTGGCTTGCTCGAGGACTGTCTGAAGGTCCTTTAAAATTTGGGAGCTAATTATTGGCCAGCCATCGGTCCTCGACCGGCGAGCCGACCATACCCCCTTCGAGGCAACACTACTTGATCGGGGAAAATCGAGCTCTATCAAGTGACCAAAGATATCGAAAAATAAACTTTTCTTTAGAATCATATAGTTCTTGCTACCGATCATATGGTCTCTCCATCCCATCGATATTCTCTATCCAGATCTATTTCGGGGACGAAGAAGATCGACCTAGAACGGAACGCTCAAGAGATGGAAGATGCTCGCACATACTACGATATAGAACGCTACGTTGAGTTCCGGGATAGTCTTGGCCTGCGTCCACTCATCGTTCTCCTTTGAAAGATCATATTTTACGATTCGTGATGGAATCAGAGACCCGTTTTGATCGATAGGTAAATTTAGGATTTCCGTTGCCATGCCCATCTTTCCAGTCGATCGGGTGATAAAGATATGAAAAGGATCATCGAGTTACCATTGATCGTTCATCATTATTCCGATTGTACAATTATCTAGTTTTTTAGTGTTCTCTATGTTATTGTCTCCATTACAAAAGATTTATTAGTCAAATGGATATTTACTAATCATAATTACGAACAAATGACGATTTAGAAAGAAATAGTGCGATCGAACTACGAAGGTGGAAATGAAAATGAAAGATCATGGAACGATCAAAATTCAAGTACCTATCGAGATCGATAGGTCATCGTCTCCAAGCGAAGATCTTTCCGTCGGTCGTTCCGATCTACGATGGATAGCGTCCTGACCTAGCTCTCGAATGTTATGAGCAAAACGGGACCATTTCAGAGCAAGAAAGGAAGGACAAATGGGGGATGCGCCGAGCTGCACAATGTCTGTACATCTAACTGGGGCGCTTTCCTGTGAAGCTCGGCGTGGTCGGCGGTGGCCTTAGAGGTCTAGAGATGGCCTATTTGGGCCGAAGGCAGGCATTCGAACGATCATCATCGATCAGGTCGATGGAATGCCCGCATGTTCGCTGGCCGATGAAGTGCACATATGTGACCTCGATACGGAGAGAAGAGATCGTAAAGGAACTTCTGTTCGCATGTGATGCTGTCATACCGGCTATCGAGGACGAGGATGCCTGTGCCATGCTAGAGGCGATGATGCACCGCTCAGGGATACCGTTGATATATGATAGAAGGACGGCCCATATTGGTAGGTCGAAGGTCCTCTCGTTCAAATTGATGCGCTCGCTCGGCATCCCGATACCGACCTCCTACCCAGAATGCGATTTTCCAGCGCTTGTCACCCCTTCGAAAAGGGGTCGGGATCCTGGTTTCACAAGGGTTGACGACCAAAAACAGTTGGAGAAGAAGATAAAGAAACGTACATAAGAACGATACCGGAACGATCGTGCAAGAATTTCTCACAGGTCCTTCCGTCACGATAGATGTTATCGGTAACGCAGATGATTCAAGATCACTAGTCTACACCCATGTTATACGAGATGAGAATTACGAACGAAAGTTCCTTTTTTGTTCACCCGATCTCAACGACACCAACGAAAGCTCGATGCGTGGCCATGCTGCGATGTTAGCCAACGAGCTTCATCTTCACGGGATCATCAGCTTAGATGCCATCGTGGACAGAGAGGTCACGAAGATCATCGATATGGAACTGATGCTCCCTCTCGGGACCCCATTGATCGATCTTCATTCGCAGGGATTGAACGATCTCGAGATGCTCATACAACTTTACACGACCGGGGATCTAGACATTCCGTCCTTGACCGGCGGTCGCGCGGTGAGCCTTGAACACATCATCGTCGAAGGAGGGAAATTGAGGTCTGTCCCTGAAAAAAGGATGGGATCTCTATCTGACCCTAGGATCGTCGAAGGGCTCTTCGGTTCTGACGAGATGATCACCGATTTCGAAGAAGGGAAGGACAGATGGGCCGCCACGGTCATCTTTTGTGGAGATACCTTTGAAGAGGCCAGGTCGAAGAGGATGCATTGCATGGCCCATATCGTTCATGAAGAGGGTCTGGACGCGTCATTGGACCCAGCTCTCGAGGTGAACGACCTATGATGACGATAAGATCGGACAATGGGGAACCCATTGGTCGCTTTCGATGCGACCGGGGTCGCTTCCTATGACCGGATCATTGCTAGAGAAAAAGGGTCATCATGACCGAGATGACACAGGGGGCTAGTGAATGGTGAATGAACAGGAGACGATAGAGAACGAGCAAGAGATCGTGAACGAACATGAGATACTGGAGAAACTGAAGAGGGCGATCGAGACATGGGACCCAAAGATGGCCCACAGTGCGACCTTGGAAGCTCTCGATGCGGGCATGGAACCAAGGGTGATCATCGAGAACGGCCTTGGGAGGGGGATGGTCACGATAAGCGATCAGTTCGACGAGGCTAAGATATACCTGCCTCAGGTACTGGCCGCATCGAACGCCATGGATGCCGCGATGAAAGCCCTTGGACCAAAGATGTCAGGGGGCAACATGTTCACCAAAGGTACGGTCGTGCTCGGAACAATTCAAGGGGACATACATGAAATAGGCAAGAACGTCATCGTCGCGATGCTGCGTGGTTCCGGATACAACTTGTACGACCTGGGAAGGGACGTTCCGCCTGAGAAGTTCATCGAAGTGGCCAAGGAGAAGGGGGCTAAGCTCATCGGTGCCTCTGCTCTCATGACAACGACCATGATCGGACAAAAGGTCATCATCGAACTGCTGGAGGAGGAGTCTCTGAGGGAAGATATCAAGACCATCTTTGGAGGGGCGCCAGTGACCAAGCAATGGGTGGATAGCTTTGGAGGGGACGCCTACTGTCCTAGCGGGGCGGAGGCCTTGACCACCGTAGAGAAACTGTTCGAAAAGTAAGGAGGGAAGAACATGACCGCGGTAAGACCGATAAGCGTTTATGAGACCTACAACCGGTCGGTCAAAGGTATAAAGATCCCAGAGAAGGACTGGGACTACAAGGTGATACCTGAGAACGCTTCCAAGATGAAGGAGAAGTACGGCATCAAGTTCGGGTCGGACATCGTGCCAACGGACAAGGACCTCATGCGCGACCTTTACCTGGCGGGCATGGAGATGCTCGTGACCACCGGCATGTACAACGCCGACACCGGTAGGGTCATCACCATAACCGAGGATGAGGTCAAGGAAGGTATCAAGAGGACCCCTACAAAATTGCAGATAGGAGAACATCGGGACGCGGCCGACCTTTCCCCAAGAAGGGGGAACTCTTCCAAGAAACCGGTCATACAGGGCGGACCGACCGGCGCTCCCGTATCTGAGGACATATTCATCCAGGTGATGCAATCCTATGCCCAGGAATCTACCGTGGATACGCTCGTGAACGGCGTCCTACCGACGATCGAGGGAAATCCGGCTGCCACGGGGACGCCATGGGAGATAAGGGCAACGATGGCCGAGCTTAGAGCGGTCAGGGAGGCTTGCGTTCGTGCAGGTCGGCCGTTCCTCGGCATATAGGGACCCGAGACGCCCCTGTCAGCGGCAGGGCGTCTCGCCGGGGACCTGCTCGGTTGTCTCAGGCCATCGGACAGCCATGAGGTATCGCAGCTCAACGAGCTGAAGATCGACAATGCCGGACTGAACATGATCGCCGGATGGTCCGCCAATGGTGATGTGATCATGGTGGAACAGATGCCGATCTTCGGTGGTTATACGGGCGGGGTGGAGGAAACGGCGATATGTGATGTCGCAACGACGCTCGCCTCGTTCTCACTGCTGAGCGGTAACTACCACCTGGACGGGCCGATCCACATCCGATGGGGCATAACGACCTCGCGAGAGACCCTGCAAGTGGCGGCCCATGCCGCTGCGGCGGTCGATGCGAACACCGACCTGCTGCTGGCGAACCAGTACTATCCTATCGCCGGACCGTGCACGGAGATGTGCTTGTTGGAGACGGCAGCGCAGGCGATGACCGACACCGCCAGCGGTCGTGAGCTTCTATCTGGTTCCGCCGCTGCGAAGGGAGTGGCACTGGACTTCACCACAGGGATGGAGGCCAGGATAATGGGTGAGTCAGCGATCGCGACCGCAGGAATGAAGGTGAGCAAGGTCAACGAGATCCTTGAGACACTGATCGCGTCCTATGAGAAGAGCTATGCCAAGGCCCCGAAGGGCAAGAGCTTCCGTGAGTGCTACGATGTACAAAAGATCGTGCCAACACCTGAGCACGTGAGCATCTACGAAGGGGCGGTGGTGAAACTGAGAGATATGGGACTGCCGATCTGAACCGTTCGCTCAAACATTTTTATTGTTTCATGTCCTCATAAGCCCCTGAAGATCGCTCGTTCAAATGTACAGTCGAAAGGCCAATATTTTTGATAATCAATCGCTTCGTTGATCAAGATCGACATCCATGAATGCTCCTCATATTGGGGGAGCGATACCGGTTTTGCATTTATCGATAGAGACCGAAAAAGATGTCGGTCGATATCTATGTATTTCAGTAAATTCCTATTAAAAAGGGGCCGCTCGATACAGGGTCGATCTTGTAGACTGCCTAGTTTGTCAGATGCTGGAGGTTAATCTTATCTCTCCTTTCCCCATATATCGTCCGTTCATCACTTGGATGGATCACACATGGACCCGCTGACCACTACCTGGATAGAGCTTGCGTTCCTCCTATTGGTAGCGGTAGCTAGTCATTTTGTCATCGCCAGGGCAAAGCATCCCTTGGTCGTAGGTGAGCTTATCATAGGTGTCGTAATAGCGATCATCGCCTCCAGCTTCCTGGGCATAAAGATCGTGCAAGATGAGGTCCTGCAGGTCATGGGTCAACTGGGTGCCATAATACTATTGTTCATGATCGGTCTAGAATGCGACCTGAAAAAGGTATTCGCCAAGAGGAGCGTCCTCATCGGGAGCTTTGGGGTCGGGGCAACATGGGGAATTGTCTATTTTGTGTTTAGGCTCATGCAACCTGGTTCCTCCCTCGGAGAAACGATCTTGGTATCGGCCATATTTGTTTCCACGAGCGTCGCGGTAACTGCCAGCATACTAAAGGAGATGAAAATGATCTCAGGGCAGGTGGGGACCGCAATAATCGGCGCCGCGGTGGTCGATGATGTTCTAGGTATGCTCACTCTTGCCATATCCAAAGGTGTCGTTCAAGGAGATTTTTCGATCTCTAGCATCGCAATAACGATAGGGGCATCCATAGCGTTCATTGTCCTAGGAACATGGTTGGGCATCAAGGTCATCGCCAAATTCCTTGATCGTATGGAGCACAGGGGAAAGAAACTGGGGTTGCTCTACACCGACTTCACTCTAGGACTTGCTATCGCATTGCTCTATGCCGTCGTCGCAGAAATTATCGGTATCTCGGCAATAGTGGGGGCGTTCGTTGCCGGTGCGGTCTTTGCCACGTCCCCCATTAAACAGCAGATAGAGGCAGGAACAAAGTACATAGGGGCGATATTCGTCCCCATCTTCTTCATCACCACCGGTATGCTCTTCTATCTACCTGGTCTTTTAGCGGTCCTACCATTGGCGATAGCGTTCTTGTTGATCGCTATCTTCAGCAAACTTGTGGGATGCGGAGGAGCAGCAAGAGCGACCGGCATGACGAGTAGGGAGTCCCTATCCGTCGGCCTAGGCATGGCACCGAGACTAGAGATCCCGATGGTCATTGCAACCTACGGAGTTACCCAAGGGATCATAGGGAACGACATCTTGTCCATGGCCATATTCGTTGGCATCGCCAGTTCTTTGATCGGACCTTTGCTCTTTCGGCATGCCCTTCTATATCAAAATAAGGGTTCCCCACCTGAAATGACCGATATACTTGAAAAGAAAAAGGCCCCGGAGAAAGCCGAATCTTAATTTTAGAGGATTCCAAAAATCCAAAAATCATTTCTTTTTAGATGCTTTGAGCGAGAACGAATTCGTTGAATTGGAACCACCGTTCTGGTGAATCCACTTTGTTGAAGGCCGTTCTCGGTCTTATACCTTAAAGAAAGGTATGGCCATGGTATTTGGCAATGATGCAAGGAAGGGATGAGGTCCGAATGTCCATCAACATTCTCTCGTCGTTTTTGCTCTGGTGAACTTGAACGGTCCCCTCGATAGCCTAGTATGTCTTTTAATTATCAACATTAAATGAGCCTTTCATTATTGCCACTGGTCCGGGAGCACATCGACCTCATGTGGCCATATCGGGAGATCGGGACCGCAAACTCGTATGGAATGATGCGATGTGAACGATGTCTCCGTTAAGATAGGTGATAGCTCACGAGGTCTGGAAGATCCCGCCTCGAGAGGCTCGGGGATAAGGTCAAGAACGGCTAGAGGGGAGAACGCTAACTTGTTCCTAAGTTCATGTGCTCTCTCGGTCTGGCGACCCCCATTCACAGCGAATGGTCTTCAAACCATTATTGATACTCTAAAGTTCTTTGGTTATATAGAATATGATTGATACAATAACACAGGAGCGGAGATCGCATAAAAGTCCGTCCATGGTGCCTTCCCGCTCCTGACGATTCTATTATGAAACGGCCCTCTTTCGATATGGGAGCTCATCCTTTTTAGAGACCCGAATGATCAAAGCGTCGAACAAGATTGGAGAACTTGGATCCCATGGGCACCTCTAGCATGGATCGATGTCATCCCCTTCCCCGTTTCTGCGTTGCTAATGATCTATGTCGAGAGCATCAATGCCCGTTCGACATCGTCCCACTCCTGCTCCCGATCGATCATACTAATGTTCTCCTTGCCAGACATGCTGGTATCCCTACCGTGAAAAAGGCCGAGAGACTATTTTTTCTTAGGGAGGGGCAGTCGACTCCCCCCACGTCAGCATCTCCTCGAACACCGGTAGTACCGCTTTCCCGTGCTCCGTCAAGGAATATTCGACCCTTGGAGGTATCTCGGCGTACATCACCCGATCGATGATATTGTTATTTTCAAGGAACCGCAGGTGTGCAGTGACGGTCTTCGAGTTCACGTTCCGCCCATGCTCTTCTGCAGCTCGGTGAACCTCATCGCCCCATCTTTTAGCTTCCAAATTATCAGCAGGTTCCATTTGCTGCCCAGGATGTCCATCACGTCCACCCTCTCCCTGCTCTTTAGATATCTCATACCGATCTCCCATTACTTACTTTAAGGTTACAATGTTGCTTTTACACTTCTGATGTGTTCATGTACCTATGGGATATTAAGGTACTTGATAAATAAAACAAAGTGGTGGTGAGATCTTGTCGAAGATAATAGAGGGGGTCTACGGCCTGGACGATCCCAGCGGGTCGAACACCTACATTTTGATAGACGGTGGGGTGACGCTGATAGATGTGGGAATGAAGAAGAATGTCCCTAAGATTAAGAATGAGCTCGAGCGGCTCGGCCTCTCGATGAAGGACATAAGGAACGTCATCATCACCCATGCCCATTTCGACCACATGCAAGGCTTGGCGGAGATCGTTTCAATGAGCTCTGCGAAGGTCATGATCGGGAAGGAAGATGCGGACGTTATGGGCGGGGCAAGACCGACCCCGATGCCCAAAGGTTCCATTCGTTTCGTCTTCCGCCTCTTGGCACCGATGATGCGGTTCGAACCCGTTCCCGTGGACGTAAGGCTGAAGGACGGTGATACGGTCGATGTTCTTGGAGGACTGAAGGTCATTTCCCTGAAGGGACATACACCGGGTAACATCGGTCTGGTCCATCTGTCCTCCGGGATCATGTTCTCGAGCGACACCGTGAGCAACCGCAAGGACCGGTTGGCACTCCCCGCGTTGTACAAGTACAACAAAGAAGAATGTGACAGAGCCGATCCAACGGCTGTCCGAACTGAACATTGAGATCATGCTTCCGGGGCATGGACCGCCCATCAGGCCGGATGCTTCAGGGAAGGTCCGTACCTTCCTGGGGGAATTGAAGCAGAGGTGATCGGTATAACAGATCCTGAGGGGACAGGTAAGGGACAAGGATTGGACGACACCAATACGAACCGGCATGGAAAGGATCCGAGGTACGAGTGGGTCGTTCTATCGGTCACGACCGTCGGTGCGCTCTTGGCGACCATCCAGGAATCGGCCCTGCTCATCTCCCTTCCGACAATGCTGAGCGCCCTCCAGATGAACTTCCTGACGATGTTGTGGGTACTGCTCGTCTACTTGATCATCGTCACGGTCATGGTCCCCATATTCGGCCGTCTCTCGGACATGTTCGGCCGAAAGCGTCTTTACATGTTCTTGGGTTCGGTCTGTTCACATTTAGGTTCGCTGCTTTGTGCTCTTTCCCAGCCCCAGTTCCATGGATGGGACCTTGTGGTGTATCGTATCATCCAGGCCTTAGGAGGGACGCTCCTTCTCGCCACCAGTGCCGCCATGATCGCCGATGCCTTCGATAAGAGCCACCTCGGCTTTGGCCTGGGGGTCAACCAGATAGCTGGCGCATCTGGCCTGGTCCTGGGCCCGGTGGTCGGCGGTATACTAGCGCCGTTGGGTTGGCAGTGGATATTCCTCATCAACGTCCCGTTCGGCATCTTCGGAACGGCCTGGGCGATGGCCCGGCTCAAAGAGCCGATGGGTATGTCAAAGAGCCAAACATTCGATTGGGTCGGAAGCGCCACTTTCTTTATCGGCATATTCTCTCTCCTGCTCGCGCTCTCACTCTTATCCTTCCCTCTAGTCGGTGGGGACATAGTCGACGTCCTGTTCATCGTCGCCTTGGTCGGGACCTCCGCCTTCTTTATGATAGAATGGAGAGCAAAACACCCGATGATGGACCTCGAGCTGTTCCGGGACCGGGAGTACGCGGTGGGCAATTTCACGAACTTCCTCAACGGACTTTGCCTAGGGGCGGCCACCTTCCTGTTGGTCTTCTTCTTCCAAGGTCCCTACGGGTACGATCCCCTCACCGCTGGCCTCAGTCTAATACCGCTCGGGATCACCATGATGGTCGTCGGTCCGTTATCGGGTAGGATGTCGGATAGGTACGGACCGAGGAACCTGACCATCCTCGGTCTTGGTCTGGCGGCAGCTGCTCTGTTGGCACTGGCGTTCATCGATCGTTCCACTCCATACTGGCTGATTGCCGTTCTCATGATCGCGTTGGGTGCAGGTAATGGCCTGTACTCTTCGCCGAACACGAGCTCCATCATGAACAGCGTGCCGCCGGAGCGCCGTGGAACGGCATCCGCGACCAGGACGATGCTCAGGAACACGGGGTCGATGCTCAGTCTCTCCTTCGCCTTCCCTCTGGTGCTAGCGGGTCTGTCCATGAAGGACACACTGAACCTGTTCCTGTATGGAGGAGGCATCAGCGCTCAGGCGCTGGTAGTGTTCGAGAACGGGTTCCGTGAGGCGTTCCTGTTGTTCTTCGTCGTCGCGTTGGTGGCGATGTTTGTCGCAATGATGCGGCCTCGGCGTAAAATAGCGGGAAGGGGCTCGAACGACAGGACCTAAATATCAATGGAGGGCGGAATTTGGGGCCACTTGGCATTATGATTTGGATCTTTTCTTCGGTACCACCTGTACTCGATCATATGGGCTCTATGATGGGAAATACCCAATTTCGAGTGCATTTCACTTTCGAACACCTCTTATACCCTGCCTTAAGGGAGCAGAGGGCGCTTGAGCATATGCGTAAGTTGGAGAATACGAAAACGCAGAGTGAACGAGAGGTTGGGACTGCCTGAACGGCAAACGATGCTTTCTATTGCATACGGCTTTTTGGGTTCGTTCAATCTCGCTTGGGTATGGTGAAATAGAATGTCGTACCCTTCCCGACCTCAGACTCGAACCAGATCCTTCCTCCATGGCGTTCGACCACCTTCTTTGCGATCGCCAATCCGATGCCGGTGCCCTCGTAACTGTCTCTGCTGTGCAGTCTTTGGAACAGCACGAACACCTTGTCCTTGTACTCCGTATCGATCCCGATGCCGTTGTCTTTTACGGAGAAGAGGTACCGATCGCCCCTATCCATGCACGATATATGGACCTTCGGTTCTTCGTCGCCATGGAACTTGATGGCGTTGCTAATGAGATTCTGTAGCACGGACGCGATCTGGGTATCATCAGCGAAGATCGTAGGCAGTTTGTCATGCGTTATGGTGGCGTGCTCATCCTGGATCTGTATCTTGAGGTTCGTGACCACTTGTTCCAGCACCTTCTCCATGTCCGTTGGTCCGAACGGTTGAGCTTGTGAGTCGATACGAGAGAACTCTAGAAGATCGTGGATGAGGTCCCTCGCTCTCGTACCACCCTCGATCGCGAAGTCGATGTACTTCTTTGCGTCCCCATCAAGCTGATCTCCGTACTTCGTTTCCAACAGACCTAGGTAAGCTGTCACCATCCTCAGCGGTTCCTGAAGGTCATGAGATGCTAAGTAAGCGAACTGCTGAAGCTCGGAATTAGAACGAGCAAGGGCTTGAGCATATCTTTCTGTCTCACGCTCGCCCTTCCTTCTTTGTTCACCGAACAGAACTACGATCCAGATACCCACCAAACTTATGGACCGATTGAAAAGATCGGCCGATATATCTCCATGGGGTTCGAGAGGCACCGCTAAGATGGTCAGCAAGGTGGCTATCAAGGCGACCCAATACATCGTGCGGTCTTTAGGAGACCATAGGCAGATGAAGACCGGGAGGATGTACAGGAAGCTTCCTGCATATCCGCTCGGGGTCGAGCTGTCGATGAAGAAAATGACCGCCAACAAGATGGCGCATGTCAAAAGAACCCTTGATTCATTATTAAGGACCTTTTTCATCTCCACCATGAGCACCTCTTTGAGCGGATCATAAATGCAAAGCTATTATAAATGATTAAAGCGAGGCCAAGCTTCGTTGACCGAGAATTAATGATAGCATCGCCAATTAATTCGGGATATCCCCGGTCTCCCAAGCTTATGAATGTTTTTGCACCATCCTCGTTGATCTATCCCACCTAACTTTTCACTCTTATCGTTATATCTTGTGAATCTTAAGTGGTCCGCCACATGCGCCATTCTATAATATAAGCGACCGCAATAACAAGGTCCAGTAAGAGAGCATAGGTGAGCAAACCCTTCAATAAAGCAAATGCGGTGATCCCGATGCAACAGAATATCATAACCCATGTTCCTAGAACGAACTGTTGTTCGGTCTCGGTCTTCGTGCTAAATGGTCCTTCGATCTTCAAGTACGGAACATCATTATCAAGGGTGGGGACCTCCTCGGGCTCCTTTCTTATCTCGGCACCGCAATGGTCGCATACCCACGCCCCTTCTGAATCCTTTCCGCACCTTGGACAGAGGACCATGTTTAACGGAACCCGACTACGATTCGTGGATATTATATTCATTTGGTTATTGTTCTGAGCGATCTTCTGAGATCTGATCTGCGATATTATACCTCCATCCGGACGACCATAGAATGGTCTACTTCTCATGGAAATATGACCGCGTGACCCACCTCATTCGTTCACAAATGATATTAGGTAGGATAGTAGTTCCGCGGCACTATATGGACATCTGGCAGACTATCGTTTGGTTCTTTAATGATATGATGTCCGCATATACAACTTCTGCCTCAGATCCTTTGTACTACAGCATCGGGTTTTTTATCTATACTGTCCTGGCGACCATTATTTTACCTCTCCCAGTAGAGCTCGGCCTCCTTGTAAGCCCAGGTACTCCTCTCCTTGTGCTTGCTTTAGTGCTGGGGCTGGGCAGAGCAGCGGGGAGCATTATAGTCCTCTACGCTGGCCAGGGGATAGGAAGCAGGACGAACATATGGCTCCAGAGATGGAGATGGTATCGCCGGTCGATGGACGCGCTCGAACTGATCATGGCAAGGCTGAACTACCTCGGGCTCTACATCATCATGTCCATACCGCTCATGCCGGACACCATCCCGTTGTATGCGTTCTCCATATCTAACGAAAACAGGAGGTTCAGGACGAGCTGGTTCGCCCTAACGAATTTCCTTGCCGGGTGTACCAGGGCGATCATTTTCCTGGCCCTGTTGGACCTGTTCGGCCTAAGCTTATTCCGTTCGTTGCTCACCATCTGATGATCGGGCGAGGTCAAGCCCAGGAATATTAATGCCATTTTAGGCTGGTCGATCAACGGCTATACTTTTGCCTTAGCCCCTTATCGTTCACGCGTCCAGGTGCACACGGCCAGGCCGATTTTGCAATAACCAAAGTTGCCAAACGTTAAGGGATGTGGAAAACAATTATAACTTAAACAATCGAATAATAATACCCATATATTTATATTCGACAAATAATTCTGATCAACGACCGGGAGGCATAAGGTCATGCGCAAGGACTGGCTTAACCAACCGCATAAAGGTAAACACGCCAAGGACAAGCCTACTAGAATTGATCCATCCGTACCCACATGTCCGATATGTGGAGCCGTTCTTAGGCAAGGTCAGTGCCCATCCTGTCATGGGAAGCTAGATGTGAATTAGGAAGAGAATTTAGGACCTTTTCACTCCAATTTCCAACGCCTACCTCCTCTTATCGATCATTATGATCGTCGGCGGTTATCATGGGTCGCACCTTTTTGGCATCGTGAAAAAGAAAGTAGTCCCTTTCCCAAGCTCAGAATCGAACCATATTCTGCCGCCATGCTTCTCCACGATCTTTTTGGCAATGGCGAGACCGATCCCGGTACCATCATACTCCTCTTGGGAGTGCAAACGCCGGAAGAGCACGAAGACATTGTCCTTGTAAGCATCATCGATCCCTATGCCGTTGTCCCTGACAGAGAACAACCATTCGTTCCCCTTACCCTGGTAGGAAATATTTACTTTCGGTGAATCGTCACCATGGAACTTTATCGCGTTACCGATAAGGTTCTGCATCAATTGTGTCATCTGGACCTCGTCGGCGACGATTTTCGGCAAGGGATTGAATATCACAATTGCGTTCTCGTCCGCTATTCGTACTGAAAGGTTCTCCAGGACCTTTCTGATGACATTGTTCATGTCTGTAATATCGAACTCCTTTCCCTGGGAATTTACCCTTGAGTACTCGAGAAGGTCACGGATCAGGTCCCTAGCCCTCACCCCGCCCTCTATGGCAAAGTCCATGTACTGTTTGGCATCCCCGTCCAGCTTGTCTCCGTACTTCTTCTCTAATAGGCCAAGGTACGCAGAGACCATCCTGAGCGGTTCCTGCAGGTCATGGGAGGCCACATAGGCGAACTGTTGCAGTTCGTTGTTTGAGCGTCGGATCTCCTCCTCGGCCTTATTGTGCATTATGATATCGGCCGTCTGTCTGGCGAGAAGGTCGATCAATCGAAGGTCACGCTCGTCCGGTATACATGTCGTTCTATAATGAGTGGAGATCATTCCAAGCAGCTCACCTGAACGACTGAAAAGAGGGGTGGACTGGACCGCCCTTGCCCCTACTGATAGCATTATCGGTAGGTCGTTGGTGTTAGCAAAGATCGGGTCCTTGGTTACGTCTTTGACTATAACCCTCTCTCTTCGTTGGGATGCCGCTCCGCACGATGCCTGCCCTTTATGAACCTCATTGAAATGATCAAGGAACTCCTTGTTAAAGCCCCTGTGCGCCACGATCTTGAGCGTTCCTGAGATGGGGTCATATAACTGGATGTTGCCCATGTCCGCTTCGGTGATGAAAATAGCTGCTTCGATTATCTCTTCGAGCAGGGGAATTAATTCGTCCCCTTTGATGGACCTTAGGCTTATCCTGTGCAAGCGTTTCATCGCTTCCAGTTCCTTATTGGATTGGTCCCTCATCCTGTCAAGATCATCTTCCAGTCTTCGTCTTCCGGCGCTGCCTATCAGCTCCCATCTCCCAGATCGTCTGATGAGCGCGAACTCGTGATTGGCGACAACGTCAAGGATTTCGCTCGCACCGCATTTTTCCAAAGAATAGGTGCACAGGGCGATCATCTTGTACTGGCCGATCACGTTTGTCGACCTTCTCCTCGTAATCCGCGAAATCTTTCCAGATAGCGTCCTCCAACCAATGGGTGTTCCCGGTTAGCCTTAGGCCATCGTGACCACTTTTCAACGCTTTAGTTAGCTTGTCCACCCATCCTTGGAGAACCTTATCGGCATCGAAGTGACCGGATGGGGTGTACCACTTCGAATAATCGAGGGTCTCGATATCTCCTTTCGCGATGCGCTCATCAAGGTCTGGTACAGCGCCCCTCAAGGCTTCAGTGGCTTCTTCTGTACTAAGGGGAGGGGACGTGACCCACATGCAGTATTCGTTGTTCTCCAGACCCTCTTTGAAATAAGGGACCAAAACCTCTATGAGGTCCCTGCTCGTCTCATAGAACTGGCAGAAATGGGTACCCCATGTGACATCACCAATCATAACAATACCAGAAGATCGAAGATCGATCTTATTATAGTCCCCTGAATCTCCATCGAGCGAAGCTTCTATCTTCTTGTTCTCAGCATGCATGAACATGACCAACCTCTTGATTCGAATGTCCCTTCGTTAATCGAACGGATTGTATTGCAGTAGATTTGAACCTTATAACCGATAGTAATCGGATAAGGGATTAATCTTCCGGGACCACACTTTAATCGAGCCAGGTTAAGAATATCAAAATTCGATTAATTCATAATAAAGCAGAGCCAGCTTGACAAACCCTTTAATTTTTCTTTCCGACGGCCTTTATTTGAGCTCTGCTTTTGTTCGTTAACAACTCTCATCTGGGAGCCGAGGCCAGGCG
This sequence comes from Methanomassiliicoccaceae archaeon, assembly GCA_963741025.1. Taxonomy (GTDB): domain Archaea; phylum Thermoplasmatota; class Thermoplasmata; order Methanomassiliicoccales; family Methanomassiliicoccaceae; genus CAVUGW01. The sequence continues at coordinate 445 of CAVUGW010000030.1, read as the reverse complement.
TGACCCGACCCACCTCCTACTAGATGAACCAATGACCAATTGGCCATCCTTTTATATGGATAAAACATTCTTGGCCATGATGACGTCAAAGGTCCGCGTCGAGATGCCCATCTGTAGTCACAAGACACTGATCGACGCAGATGCCCTAGACGACGGCACGGTCAAGGTTCGGATAAGATCCACCTGCAAAGATGTCCGGGACTTCGCCAAGCGCCTGGGCCCGCTCGGGCCTGAGGATTACGTCGAGATAAGGGGTTCGAAGATCTTTCAGTCCGCAATTGATGCTCGATTGACCCCCACCTGCCTGGTGCCCACCGCGGTCTTTAATGTGGTGTGGATGGAGGTCGGTATGATCTCCAAGAGCCTAGCCCTCAAGGAGAAGGCGATATGCGTCCACTTCGAAGGCTAGACATGGGTAATATAATGGATGAAACCTGTGGGACTC
>CAVUGW010000029.1:0-5646 GCA_963741025.1 Methanomassiliicoccaceae archaeon | reverse complement strand
AAAACATCCACGATTTCTTCGAGACCTATCCGGTGTTGGGCACCAAGGAGGCAAGAGACCTGTCGTCGTGTTCCATGGTAGTGAACCTTTGCTCGTCAAGGATGCCCTCATCGAGGTGATCGATAATTATTCGGACCGGTTCCTGTTCGGCGTCCAGACCAACGGATATAATCTTGATGACAGCACCTCTGATTTCTTGATGAGCAGAAAGGTCAGTGTCCGGCGTGTCCCTGGGACTCGCCGTACCAAAGAAGGTCCATGACCGCATCCGGCCGCTCAGGGGAGGCGGTGGCACTTATGACAAGGCCGTACATGCCATCGAGCATCTTAATGGATACAGGGCCATGAGCGTCATCTGCACCATCAGCTCGATGAACACTACAACGCTTCCGGAGATGATCGATCTCCTAGCCGACCGGAAGGTCCCAAGCATGCTGGTGAACCCGGTCCGGGGAACCCAGGAGATCGCCAGAGGTCTCAGGCCCCCCAACGATGTGCTCATACCGAAGTTCAAAGACGAGATCGACCGTGCCGTCGCCAGGACCAAAGAGGGGCAGAGTACCACGATCGCCGACTTCTCCAATCTTGTTCTTGGGATAGTGGCCCCGGAAAGGCAGGCTGATGTGTGACTGATCCCTCCGTTGTGGCGGAGCTCGATGCTTCGTCTCGGTAGCGTCCGACGGCGAATATCCGTGCAGTGAGTTCCTCGGATTGGACGAGTTCAAGACCTTCAGCGTCTTCGAGAAGGGTGGCATAGAAAGCGGTCCGATCGAAACAATTGACCAACATCAGACCAAGGTTCGCCGAATCGATCCCTTAGTAGCTCATGCGCCGTCAGGAACATTTGTGGCGCCCCATGCCCCGGCGAGGTCTATACCGCGAGAAGGGAACGATCATGGAACGAAGCCCGCGACCTGTGAGTTCTATGAAGCGATAATACGAGACGTGTTCAACTCATAGGCCAGGGAAAGCTTCCGAACCTGATTAAGGAAGGGGACTATCAGTTAGGTAACACACGTTCTCACCTGGACACAAACCTCTTCGCCCTCGGGGCCTTTTCTTTTTGAAAATGTTAGGTCATCACGGTCAACTCAAGGAATGATCGGATGAGGATAAGGTGGATTGAAAAGAAAAGTGAAAGGGTTTTTCAAGCTGACCCTGCTTTATTGCGTAATAATTGAATTTCATTTTTCACCATCTGGCTCAGTGATGTGGTCTCTTACGGCCAAGCCCACTTGTTCCAAATCCAGATCTTATCATCATTTGAATGGATCTTCAACCCGAATTCCATGCTGGCTAAGCTTTTTTATGAAATACATTGAAATTGTTTCTGCAAAACATGGTCTCCGCTCTCGATGGTTCTTCGCATCCATGGCCCGTATGCTCGCTTTCTGACACACCAAAACCTAACACCAGTGGTCGATGTACTTCATCCATATCGATCTCATAGATGTTCACAGTTGTTCTGAACTTGTCATATCTGTCCATCAATACGCATGAGCAGTACCGCTCCAATGGTCACAGCATCCTTTAATATGGCGTTCGATACAATATTTCCTCATGGTGGCCTACCTTTGGTAGAGGGTTCGTGCCTCCATGAGGAGAATAGGAATATGTCTTCATCAAATACAAGAACATCATTCGGGAACCCAGAAAGGATATTGGCGGTCTTGTTCGTGCTGGGAGCCGTTGTAGGCTTCTTGCTGACCCCGTTGGGTTTCGAGACCCGTATCAATGAGCTACGGAGCCTGGCGTTCGCGGTGTTCTTTGTTGTCGTGGGGTTGTTGATCCCGATCGCCGGATTGATCTTGCTGTTCCGAAGACCGAAGTTCGCCGGCGTGCTGGCGGTGATCGGTGCTTCGCTCAACTTCCTCGTTCCACCCGCCGACCAGGCACGGTTCTTCTTCACGGTCCCTCCTCCGCCTGCCGTCACCATCGGTGAGTACGTCTCTCATCTTTGTGGGGATCGGATACATGCTGTACGGGCCACTGGTATATGCCAAGTACCAAATCGGTAGGGCAGCCCGAATCAAGATTGATAATCCCTGAACGAGCATCTTTTCCTGTCACTCGAAAAGGCCAAGTAAAAGGGGATATGGCCAATGGACATGGGCCAGGCACTAGATGGTCAGAAGGCCTACCGGACCGACGACCTACCAGGTGGGTCCATCTAGATCTGACGAGACCGTTGTACGCCCCATTGCTTTTCCAAGGGCTTATTGTAAAAACCGGCCTTGCCATGTGCACCTGGACGCGTGAACGATAAAAGGTTAGGGGAAAGTATAGCCCTGAGTCGATCTTCTGTGCTAGGGTCAGGTGTTCGGTCCTAAATCGCTCACTATCTTTGACTCTTGTTTTTGGGCCATCTGAAGAGCGACGCCTGTGTCCCACGGATGGTACTCCCATGGGTCGATATCGAAGAATATGTTGCACAGCACGTTTCCCTGCATGTAATAGATGAGCGGGGTACCGATGTACCTGTCGCCGTTCTCCCAACGCATGAACCCACCATCACCTATCTGGAACAGCGTATAGTTGTAGAAGTCAGTGCTATCATTGAAAGCTGCGTTAATGTCTTGGTACACCGTTCTGCAACTTGCCGTAGAGTTAAATACCGTGATTATCAGCTGGATCGCCACGCTTTGATTCGAAGGTACGAACGCTAGATGAGTGGCCGAGTCTACCATCTTCAATGTACTGGCGTTCCACATAAGGGGGCCCTCTTGAGGGGTGGTCCAGTTAGGGCCCATGTCGCTAGCGGTCAATATCAGTCGCTCGGACTCGGTCTGTTTTGGTCCTTTTCCGAACTCTGAATATAGGATAGAAGAGGCAACGATGAGGATGACGATAAGAACCGCAGCGATCTTAACCTTCTTGCTGTCCGTTCTCCCCTCACCGTTCATGAAGTCGTATTCTAGAATTAAAAACTATGGTCAATAATAGAATTCCTCCTTCCAGAGCATCATTATGTTCCAGAGTTAATGTTCTTGAGTATAATTGGTCTCCTTTTAGGGCTCTGGGCATAAAGCGGCCTTATGGTATGCACCTCGAGGCGTGAACGATAGTAGGTAAAGGGAAAACTATTACCAGACCTGTTCGAGCGTTGCCATCGCTCCTAAATTTTATGTCCATTCACCGAGCATGCTTTTTGGTTAATTCACCTCTATGACCGAATTCCTAGCGAAATAACCGTCCACGAAACAATACACCACGAACAGCATTATCGTCGTGACAGTTCCGGGTACTAGGTACGATATCAAAAAGTTGGGAATGTTGACGAACAATAGTATCAATAATACCCTTAGACCATTGATAAGAATGCTCGAAGCTTCTACACTCATATCGATGTTCCAGATCATTTTATTTAGAGCGAAATTGACAAAACCCACCATTAGAACAATAGAGAAAAGACCGAACAAAATACCGATGATAGCAAATCGTAATAGTTCGGACGTTATGGCGGTCCAACCTAGAAGGACGAACATCATCAGAACGGAGAACGCGAACCCGTGAAGGAAGTACTTCTTAATGTCGTCCCGTCCGAGGCTCCTCCAATGATGCTCGAACGAGCTCTGCCTCTTTTCCTTTCCCGTTCTCTGGACGCCCACGTCGGAAGAAAGTACAGATCCTAGAACGGAGACATATCCCTCGGTAGGCTGAAACGGGTCCATAGACCGCAATCGCTACAGCGGAACTTCACACCTCTTCCTTGATCATCTACGAGGTTTCCTTTGGTCTCGATATCGCTTCCACAATGGTGGCATTTCATAATCATCCACCTACTAACCTATGGACGATATGCATTTTACTGATTATATAAAAGATGAGCGACGTAAACATCTTCCAGCCTCTGACACCTTGATATATCTCTATGTGAACAATGATGCCAGACGAGCTGCGTACAAGAAGGGGGTGCCGAGGTTCCAAACATTTTTTAGTGGCTTTGAGAGATGCACTGGGAAGTGTGAACGAGTAGGGGTCGAGGGAAAAGTATAACCAACACCTTTCTAACGTCGTCATTGCTCCAATGGCTCTATAAATATGGCACTGAACGACGTATAAGTCACCTGTAGGCCAGAAGGATGGTCGAAATGCTTTATTATAGCAAATGTCGTTAATGCGTTCGATCGTGCCTAAAGGTGGTATAAGAAATGTCAAAAGACAAGTTCGAGATAGGTGAGACAGAAAAGCACACCTTCGTCGTTGATAATAGTATATTTTGGAAACGCATAATCATCGAATTGGATGGAGAGACGGTGGTGAAGGAGTCCCATTTTACACCACTAGGCAAGAAGTTCGAGTTCGATGTGGGAAGTTCCGAAAAGCATCATGTGGTGATCAACGCTGGGGGCTTCTCACAAACCGAGCTCTTTGTTGATGGTAGGGCCGTTGTCAGTTATAGGTTATAGAGGGCAAGCGTACGAGAAGGGGGTGCCGAGGTTTTGAAACACCTTCCACATCCTCATCTAGATCCTTACACCAAATATTTCTCCGACCTCCTCGAACTTCCTAAATTCCACTAGAAATTTCCTACCTTTTTCAGTTATCTTATATGACTCATCCTTGTCAATCCTCAGGATAAGACCAGACCTCTCCATATTGATAAGGTGCTCTACCAGACGACCATATGGTATGTTGGCCTCATGAACGATAGATGTGATCCTTTCCCCATCGCATCTTTCTAAGGTATGAAGAATGTCAGCAACGGTACGACATTGAGAGCGATGCTTTGCGATCACCTTATCTGGCATTTGATGACCTCGCTCGCAATATCCAGACTAAAAATGCCAGATAGCCTATGAACATTAGCAAACCTGAGGTTAGGTAAAGGTTCCAACCGTTCCCCAATAAAGCGTAAGAGAGAATGAAAAGAAGCACAACATTTACACCAGGAAATATAAGGGCCTGTCCTATCCATACACAAGAAAAACCAAACATCGTCAGGAGCGTTCTCTTTGAACCCATTACCTTATAGAGAGCGAACAGTGAGACCAGAATAAGGACAATAAGGACATAAGCTAAGAAGCTGGTCAAATAAATTATATTGTCGATCAAAGCCCGTTGAGGTAGTGGACCTCCCAAGAAAATATTCGAGAGAACGAGCAACCAAATAGATCCTATCAGGATGAATACTGTGGCAACGATCCACTGATCCCTTGTGATCTTTACGGCCTCGTCCCTCCTCTCATTTGTGTAAATGATCAGCAGTAGCAACAGAGAGAATAGGAAGATCCCTTCGCTCAGGTAGATCCAAATATTATAATCGTTGAACGACGAGGAACCAGAGAGATGAAAAAATAAGATGGCCTCGATAGGCATAAGTGCTGCAAGTGATAGGAATGCAAGCGATAGTAACAATAATCTCCGACTTTTGATCGCGATGAACCCTCGCATTGCGATGAGCCCGATGATCAAACCAATACCCCCTGCAAGGAATATGACCCATTCGCTTATCGTCATAAGGGTGTCGGAGGATAACATCGCCCTCGACACCGGTGATTAATATAAATATGGTTTATGGACAAATTGTTCTTTTCGCTGGAGATCTAACCTTGTAGCATGTTCCTGGACGCGTGAACGATAAAGGGTTAAGGGAAAACTGTTACTTACCATGGTCATGCCATGCTGATCAAGAATAACCACAGG
>CAVUGW010000028.1:0-98731 GCA_963741025.1 Methanomassiliicoccaceae archaeon | reverse complement strand
GCATCCAAATCGCGACCTAGTTTTTCCTAGAGAATTATCGAGAAGTCCCCTAATGAACAACTTAGTTGAACAATTCCTTTGCGAGCACCAGCATGTTGTATGCAATGAACTTGTGCTGCGCCTCGCGCAGCATGAGGTCGCGACGTTCACGACGAAGCGACTCACCGAGCACTCGCTTGATCGCCAAGAAGAATATCTCGACCCTCCATCGAAGCTAGTACTCGTAACGAGATATCCAACCACCATCACCGATTCTGACGTTCGATGACGGCCCAGTATCTTGCCAATGACCTGTCGACGAGCCTGACAGTAACCTTCCTTGTCTTGATCCTGGCCCTCGATCCCGTTCGCATAAAGGAAATCGCAGTTCTCTCTCCAGTCGTACGCACCATCCGCTAGAACGCGTACGATGCGTCCAGAGGGCGCGGCATGCGCTCTCTGCACGGTGTATCAAGAACCGGAGATCGTGATTCCGTTCGTCCGAGACGATGACGGCGACGACTGTCATCGTTCTCACATCGACAGTGACATGTGCCTTTATCCAGCCCTAGCGAAGACGCCACTTGTCCCGAAACCATTCACCTCTTTCGGTGACCTTGATGCCGGCCGAATCGATGGCCAGCACATGCGTTTCGTAACGAGGCGGGACGACAAGTTCTGTCCCCTCATTCACGAGACGTTTCCAAGGCGTGGTGAAGTCCGGCGCTTCGAAGTCGAGCGCTGAACCCAGCGCTCGTAACGCTCCTTGAGCTGCTTTGAGCGAGAGGTGCCAAACATCCCTTTGCAGACGAAAATAACGAACCAATGAACGAGGATACCGATATGGCCTGCCACGTTTAAGGCGGTTCATTTCCCTGAGCTCGATTCGCTGCGAAGCGAGCCAGCTCATCGCCGCGATGAGCTCACCACGACGAACTGTGACGTTCGTTGCTGTCATGGGCTCTGTAGAAATCATCCCCATCAAGAGAGCGTCGCCGCTCGCCTGGCGTTGTGCACTATCAAGCGCAACGCCACCTCCTTCTCCTGGCCGTCCATACTGCGAGAGAGGACGATCGATCGCATCGTCCTCTTGATGGTCGAATTCACCGTCTCGGCCAGGACCCTCTTTCTATAGGCATCATGGTCGAACTCCCTCTCCTGGCGATGGCGATACTTGCCCACATGATGGTTCGAATGGACGTTGATCTTCCTGAGAGGGATGTTAACCTCTGCATCGAGCTCTTTGATGGCGAACCTTCGGTTCGCCTCGGGGTCGTAACCTCTGTCGGCCACGACCCCTTTCACCACCGCTCCGTTGTTCCTCGCCCTCTCCAGCACCGGTCTGAGAAGTTCGAAGTCCGGTCCAGGTCCCTCGCTGTTCAGGAACGAGAGCACCATCTGGCTTTCGACATCGACAGCTATCGTGGGCTTGATGTGATTTCTATGCCTCCGCTCTACCATCCTGTGATCGTCGTCCCGCAGCGACATCGTCCGAAGATAGTAGTAGCTGGCCGATCCAGGCTGCAGGCCGGTCGGATCCACCGCCACGAACACGATCGCTCGCCACGCTCGAGGCGAGCGTTGCCATAAGACCATCGAGCAAGTGCTCGTCGATCCGCATCGAGAACTTTTGCAGTGTCGTGAAATGCGGCATAGTTCGCAGTCCCAAACGATGCCACAGCACCGTCATCAGTGAGAGCCGGTCGATGAAGCCCCTATATGATCTCGCCATTAACTGGCGCAGCACCACGAGCACCAACAGCTGGTGCTGCGTGAACGAGCGCTTCGAGCGCTCGTTCGAATAGAGAGGTAGGCCGAGACGGCCCGCCCCTCTCGCTATTTGATCGACCGCACGCATTATCTTGTTGTCATGCAAATGAGTATCGTTCGGCACGAGGCCATCCCGTCCCGAGGCCAGTTGTCTCCTGCAAGAGCTTGTGCTGACCTCTGGCGAGGTCATTTCATGCCCGACGTTACATCATCCTTTCGATGTCAGAGACCATGATTTCTACAGAGCCTTAACATGCCAATAATTAATACTCCTTGCTTCCAACGCACGTGCTTTCTAGCATTGTTTTGACCCAAACCGCTCCGCCAACGCAGAGCAGAAAAACCTTGCCAGACACTTTTTCTTACCTTTAGTCAACTAAGTTCTAATGAACGAGACTTGTATATTTCCTTCACCTCTTTGTTCATGAGGGCATCGTTTATCAGAGACGTAAATGTAATCTCATCTTCCTCCGTCTTGGGTTAAAAGGTTGTGTATGATTTTCCCATCATTGAATTGGCCTTTAATATGTGGCCAATAAATAATCTATTTGAAATTTCCCCCAGGCTCATCTAAATAGACGGTATAATAACATAGCCATAGTTAAATGAATTCAACAATTCCATAATGTCAATGTTGCCTCGATGTCTCTTGGGTAATCATGGATTGTTATGGTAATTTTCAATTACCATTACCCCATGATGTGCTCCATGGGCAGGGATAAAATCGTTATTACTGGGGGGGCGGGTTTTATTGGTAGCAATATTGCCCACCGTCTGGTCGAAGATGGACACGAGGTCGTTGTTGTGGACAATCTATCGACGGGTCGGCTAACAAATATAGCCGATGTTCTGGATAGGGAAAATTTTACTTTTGTTCAAGGAAGCATCACTGAGTCCCTCATCATAAAGAAGGCATTTCAAGATGCTGATTACGTTCTTCATCAAGCAGCCATTCCTTCGGTGCCTCGCTCGGTAAAGGACCCCTATACCACAAATAAGGCAAACATCGATGGCACCCTCGATGTGCTCATCGGGGCAAGAGATTGCGGTGTAAAGGCCGTTGTCTTTGCCTCTTCCTCCTCCGTGTACGGTGACACTTCGACCCTACCGAAACAAGAGGATATGATTCCAAAACCGCTGTCTCCTTATGCAGTGACCAAACTGGCAGGGGAACATTATTGTAGGGTGTTTAACGAACTTTATGGATTAAGGACGGTGGCACTACGTTACTTCAACGTATACGGGCCCTATCAGGACCCCGACTCGCAATATTCCGCTGTGATTCCTAAATTAATAAACCAGATACTCCGAGGTGAGCAACCGACAATTTTCGGTGATGGAACCCAATCTCGTGATTTCACCTTTGTTCAGGATGTGGTAGATGCGAATATGAAAGCCATGGGCCTGGATGTGCAGGGAGTGTTCAATGTTTCAGCAGGGAATGCTATTTCAATATTGAGCCTTGTTGAGCGCATTTGTAAATTAACTGGTAAAAAAAATACTCCATCGTTCATAACTGCACATGAGGGAGAAATTAAGCATTCTCTAGCTGACCTAAATGCGGCTCGAACAGCCTTAAATTATTCTCCAAAATACGACATTGATAATGGCCTGGAAATTACCATAGGGTGGTATAAAAAAATAATTAATTTAATGAAATAGATGATATTCTGACTAAAATAGAATAATCCATATACACATTAAACCGAAAAGGACCATCTTGATGGACAAGAATTAGAATGGCAAGGCTTATCTATCATTTTGAGCATGGTGGCTAAGACCGAAGAGAGTATGCATATTCCATGATTGATAAGATAGAAATCGCAATTCAAAAGAAAGATGATCCGCTCAGTAATTTTTTATCGAGAAGCTTATCTCCAATACGATTGATTGAAAAAAAGTTAAGAAATGAGAAATTATCACCCTCTGTCTTACGTGTAAGAAGTATGGAGAGGGCTATATGTGCAGGAAAATGTAAATTCGTTGCACTTGATGAAGCGTTATTGTGGACGTGTGATTGGGTTAAACAATGTCCTATGGAATACGATGTGATTGTTGGGGTTCCAAGAAGTGGTCTTTTCATAGCTAATATAATGGCAAGCAAATTAGGTAAACCTCTATCAACACCTGATTTAATCATTCAAAAGAAAGTATGGATGAGTTCTCAGGTAAGTTCACCTAATAACTTCGATAAGATATTATTAGTCGAAGATTCGGCTGGTGTGGGAAGGCAGATTCACTCGGCATACGACCTTATCCGAAAATACCTTCCTGATTCAAAAATAACCAAAGCATCATTAATAGTCACCCCAGAGGGTAGAAAACATTTTGATTTATATTACAAAGTGATCCCGTGGCCCATGTTAAGCGAATGGAATATCATGCATTACAAAATATTTAATACGGTGGCTTTTGACATAGATGGGGTGCTTTGCGAGGACTATTTTGCAACATCTGATTTGGACGAAAATCTCTACAAAAAATGGTTACTTACAGCGAAGCCTTTTTTGATACCCGCTTATGAAATTGATTATGTGATTACAAATAGGCTGGAAAAATATCGCCCTGAGACAACCAAATGGTTAGAAGAACATAAAGTTAAGTATAAAAAATTAATAATGTGGGATATAAAAAAAAGGAAGATCGAATAGGGCTATATGCAGAACATAAGGTCAAGATGGTCATCGATCTAGAACCCGATTACATGATAGAGAGTAACGCGCATATAGCAAAAACTATCCACGAAAGAACTTACATTCCAGTGGTTTGTACAGAGAACATGATGATTTATTCATAGAATCTTTATTTATGATGAGCTCAAACCTTGGCCCAAAATCCAAAGGGAACGAGGATTGGCCACATTTTTTATAAACTGACCTTGGCGGTTCATCGTCATATTTTCACCCGCGGATCACCCCCAAACATCGTCTGGCATCTTTCCAAGAACGAGCATGAAAAAGTTTTTGAAAACATCATTAAGAACATATCGAACACGTTAAGAGCGATTGATCGTTATTGAGCTTCGAAGGTCCAATCGTTAAACGTTTTCCGAGGACCGCGATACGGTCCCTCTCTCAGGGCGACAACTTCGGCATGTGTGTCGTCTTGGCGTTCCATCTCGCTCAGATTGGCGTGAACGAGCCTGAGGACCTGCGAACGGACGACGCCCTGAAGAAGAATTCGCATATTTTCCAACAGGAAATTTGATGGTGTGCAAAAAGAGGTACCCGCCCATTTGAGAAATTGCAAGACAACCCAAGGGGGGAGGACCATGTACTACATGGGTCTGGACATGCATAAGAAGTTCACTCAAGCTTGTGTCATCGACACCAACGGACGAACGCTCTGTAATGAAAGGATAATGACCGATGTCATGGCCATAAGTCATTTCTTCGAGGGGAAGGAGGGAAAGGACAAATAACCGACTGTCGCTATGGAAGCGACGGGCCTTTTTTCTGGATTTACGGTGTCATCGAAACAAGAGTCCACGATGTCATGGTCTTTCATCCCGGCCAAGATGAAACCGCTGATACGAGCACGTACGAGAATGACAGGAGCGATGCTTACACGCTCGCCGAACTTCTGAAATCGAGATGCCTAGGGGGATTCAGGTTCATTCTCAGCCTGACTTCGACAGTTGATCGAGCGAAAATTCACTGATCTTTATATTTGACGCATGATTGATGAGGTCCCGAGCCTCATCGAAAACGTCCGTACCCGGGCGTTTTCCGCTAGGTTTCAACCATATTTTCAGCCAAAATGGCCTTGTTGAGCGAGTCAAAGTTCGAATAGAACTTCCGTTTCCTGCCGTTCTCCATGGAAACCACGTTTCTGTCAAGTTATAAAATGAGGCGATGATGATCTTTGTTGACAAGCGCTTTGCCGGACCGACAAAATATCGTGTCAAACTGATCATCAGCTGAGTGATGAAAACCGATCAAGATAACGCCGTAGACGGCGTCATCTGTCCACACACGGACCTGTTTGATCCTGATCTCGCTCTTCAACGAGTTGAACGGCTTCTCGATTGCGTCCTTGCTCCGATAGACCTTAAGTGCTTCAGATGCAGGCATATCGCGACTGGAGGTCAGGTAGAAGTATCCTTCCCTGCCATCGATGACCTCCACGAGGAGGAGGCGAAATGCCTCCTTGTCCATCTTCACTAGTTTCGGCTGGTGGTCGTGCTTGTCGCCCACCAGAGGATTGCTGATGTGGAACCGCTTCGGCGATCTCTTCCCACTGTCCAGGCTGTGTTGGATGATCTGAACTTCGGCCAGCAATCACTCCGCCTTGCGACGACGCGACCTCAGATGATCTTTCTTCAGCTTCTCGGAGAAGAAGTAATAGTTCACCCTTGAGGGGAAGGTCCTCTTGAGAGCATAGATGCCGTCCTCGGCATCTATGAGCTCCCAGGAGCCCTTAGAGAACGAGTCGAAGATCCTGTCATCAGAGGTGTTCAGCTTCTTTGCTGTCAGATGGTCGTTCCTGTCCAGGCAGATCCGGTCCAGGTTGTCCTTGTCGTTCGCTCCCCGGTCGAACACGACCAAGGACCGTTCCTTCAGGAACGGCCTTACCTGGCCATACGTCCTCCACATGTGCGTCTGATCATTGATGTTGCTCGCCTCTACGGTCAGACCGATCGGGATGTTATAAGGCGGCGCCAGCTGCGCCGCCCCGAGCGTCAGCTGGCGCTCGCCTGGTTGGTGGTCTCGTGAGTACCCGAACTTGGCCAACTTGGCCATGTCGCCGTAATAGACGATCGATGTCCAGTCCAGTAGGACATCGGTCTTCGGACCGCCCAGGAGCTTCAGGACCGCGTCCTGAAGCGAATAGATGATCCTCTCCCGGTTCCGGCCGACCATTTCTACCGTGCGATACAATGTCTTTGGATTGAACGGATCGATCTCGTAGTGTTCGAGGATCTCCGGTCGGTTGATCCATTCACTAGCTTGGAGGATGCTGAAATTATCTCCCAGCTGGTCGACCAGCATACCGCGGACAAGGGCATCGGCGTCGATGCCCTTGGTCTTCAGCTGGCCGATGATGTCGTTCAACCCCAAGCGTTCGTACCAATCGTCCACCATCAGCGTCGTGCCGATGGAAAACGATTTATTTTCGTTCGACGTAAGCTGAGATGTCCTCAGCTTGAGTTGTTTTTGCACAAATTCAAAGCAGGGGGACACGTTTAATTCATCTCATACCCCGTTATCGAGCGGAGGGCAATGTTCTGATGAACAATAGCTTGATCAGGAAATGATCGGTCAACTGTCCAGCTCAGGTCTCATGAGGTTCGCGAGATGCGCGATCTTACCAGGATTTGAGGGTCGCTCGTCAGAAAGATGGGGGACCCGAAGCGGGAGATACTCTCATCGTTGGACCTGCACGGCATCAAGGTACCGAACGAGCACTGGACCAACTTCTCGGAGAAGCATAAGATGTGGATGAGATTGCTGAACAACTAATCGTGAACGATAAGCTGGACGTCCTAGAGCTTGTTATAAGGAAGATCAAGGAAGTGAAGAGATGGTCGAGGAACGCTACGGTAAAGACTGGGAGGTGCACCTCACCAATTTATTATATTGCTGGTAGATTTATAATGCTAGAGATTCATTTTATGAAAGCAAAATAACAACATCGCCATTGTCCATGATTTTTGAAATAGATGGACTTAATGCGATTCCATTAAAATCATTAGCATCAAATCTACCATTTTGCCAAACATCCAAGTAGGTGATCTCATCATCCTTGGTGATGACTATATAACTTTCACTCTGATTGTCTAAGTCTTCAAAATGGTTCCCAACGAAACGATTCTCTGAACTTGTTACAAGATCAGGACGAGTAAATGTCCAACTGGAGCCACCAAAAACAAAGTTAGTATATGTATCCTTTGAAGTAATGTAATCCGTTCCTAAAGAGGTGTTTTTCAGTACGATGAACTCATTCCAACCTGATATTTCCGATATGGTAACTTGTGGATTTGGAGTCATCGTTAGTGGAGATGCGAAAACCCCGAGAATGCCCAACATTGAAGTAGCAATAAGCAAGGATGAAAGAAGCACCGCAACAGTTATTCTACGGGTTCTTTGTTTATTGATCAACATCCAGATTGTTACTCCACCCATAAATATAAGGGGCATTCCTAGAAGCCGTATGGGCCGATAGAAATCTACACCTGAAGGAATTATAAATAATAGAATCGAGATAGTAATTGCGCTTATTAAAAAAGTTATAGGAAAAAAGAATTTTACTTTTGTCTCATAATTTGCCCGAAGCCATAATACTATTCCAATCATACATATGAGAAAGACCAGAATAGTCGATCCGAATTGGATAAAGAGTTCAGTAATAAATTGTTGCGTCGAAATCGACGCCGAGGATAGTTTTGAACCTAATTCGTCCGCCGGTGATGCTGAAAGCTCTCCCATGAAAAAATTAGTAAAACTGTGTAATGCATTCCATATTAAAATAAAGCTAGACATCCAAGCTAAGATTGAAACTAATGCTATCAATAGCAAATTAGAGCTAGGGATCTCAATCTTGGTTGTTAGTCCTTTATAATATGACTTGAAGATATATCTCATCAAGTGCAACATAATCAATATTAAAAATAGGTAAATAGCAACCAAAATGTGAACAAGTGGAATGAATATGACCATGATAAGCAATGGAGCAACATAGGCAGGTTTATCCTTCTGACGCAATGATATGAAGTAGCAGAATATAATAAACGGAACGAATGCTATCGCCACACCGTTTGGAACATACTCAGTCTGATAGCCGAAAAGAAAAACCGTTCCAACAGTCACAATTGCTATTTGTATCCTTAAGTCCGTAAAAACAAGTTTTGATAACGAGTAAAGAGGGAAAACAAATAGGGCGAAAAGAAGTAAAGGGGCCCATAACATTATGTTTTCCGGACTTGAACCAAGTATGTAAGTATATGCTACAATCAGGATATGAGATATAGGATAAAAATTGGTACTCTGAAATTTTCCTGTTTGAAGAATCCCGTCAATTATTGAAAGGTGCGTAAGTGGATCACCATTTCCATAGAAGAAATATCCCCGGAGAATTGGCAGTATTAAGATTAATGCATTCGATAACAAAACTAAAAATAGAGCTGATACCCAAATTTTTGAACGAGCTGGCACTATGATAGCATGAACCAAAATTATAAGCCCACATGCTATGGCCATGGATAAGGTCAACCATGAAAACTGATCAAATGCAACATATACCGAAATTTCATAAGATGTAGCAGAAGGAGCTAACCCTAGGAGTAAGATTGTTACTGTTAGAGAGAAGAAACCAACTATTAATACGAGTTTTTGGAGCTTGCTCACGTTTATGTAAAGAGATGTTCATATTCAACTAATCAGCACCTTGAAAGCTTGTTTTTAACTTAATCACAATATCGATGGTTCTAGCACAGAGTGAAATCCAAACTACATTGTCCATAATATATTCTTCTGTCCACATTTTCAAAGATAACAATCTCAGTATTAATAATCATGATAAATTCATATTTGCATCAAAACTGTAATAAGCAAATAAGAATCTACAGACCACACGAATTCTAATCAGATTTTGTGATTAAAAATGAGCAATAAAACCGATTATCGTGAAAATAGAAAGCACCCTAAAACCACTTCGGTCACGATTGTTTCAAGTCCAATCAATAAAGCCGGTGTAATCCCACTTTCTAATTTAATACAGACTCTAATCGGACTCAATAAAGAGATTAGCGTTATATCCGGTAAGGATGCCCTTGAATGCTTGGGAAATGAAGAAAAAGTTAGATACTTACCTCTCACCACTACATCAGACGGAATATTCAAAGGGGCGATTTTCGAGTTCTTCCTAACCCAATTGCGAATGTCCTTATTAATGAAGAGCGTTTCAAAAGATACAGACTATTGGATTTTTTTTATTGGTGGTGAACTATTAATAATGCCGAGCATCATGGCTAAGCTCTCCGCCAAACCAATATTTTTAGTTCTTCCCGGGTCAGCCGCCATGTCATTCGTTGGCAGGAATGATCTTGTAATAAATATTGTTTCAAATATTTCCGAAATAAGTAAAAAATTGGCAACAAAAATAGTAATCTATTCACAAAATATGATTAATGAATGCAACCTGATGGAGTTCAAAGATAAGACAGTTATTGCTCGAGAGCATTTTGTCGATAATCAAGAATTTACAGAAATAATTCAGTTCGACTCCAGACCTAACGTTATAGGATTTGTAGGGAGGTTCAGCCCAGAAAAAGGGGTGTTGAACCTTCTTGAAGCCATTAGGTTACATGGGAGTGATGACAAGCATTATCTGTTTATTGGCGATGGGCCCCAACTTATTGAGCTAAAAAAAAGAATTGCCGAATATCACCTAGGTGATAAAATCACTCTCACAGGATGGGTCAAACATGAAAATCTCGTTCATTATTTAAATAAAATGAAGATATTAATAATCCCATCATATTCTGAAGGATTGCCAAACGTCATGGTAGAAAGTATGAGTTGTGGAACCCCCGTTCTTGCGAATTCAGTCGGTTCCATACCAGATCATATCAGAGATGGGGATAATGGTTTCCTTATGGAAAATAATGATCCATTAACAATATGCACAAACCTTGATAGAGTTTTAACAAGAAACGATTTGGAACTGTGTTTCAATTAATGCCAAGAATTATTCGGCCAATCAATTTTCAAAGAAGAGGGCCATTGAGATGTGGAAGCTAATTTTAGATTGAGAGATGTTCATCGATTTGTCGACGATTTTCAATTGTTTAGGCCCTGATGCCAAACTCATCTCTCCTTGAAAACTAACTCTCGAAACATATTATTTAGAATGTGTTGCATATACTATAGCAAATTATGAGGTGGCGCACCTTATATAACCAGTTTTTCAAGCAAGGTGTAACGGATGAACGCTATCGATATCCTCATCGACGATGAAGTATTCAGATTTTCTTGCCGATCTTTGATCGAAACTTTGTCCCCATGCACAGATCGTATCTAGCGGTGCTCGACACAGCAACTAGCTGGTCGCCGACCTGCATCCAACGATGCAACGTATTAGGGGGCCAGGGTATACTTTCCCTTTCTGGCAGCGTCATCATATGCTGGATAGCATGGAAAGGTGGTTGTCATGACTGCACAATAATTAAAGGCTAACTAGACCAGCAACATCAAGAGGAAGTATGAAAAGAATTAAATGACATCCCGGTCAACGCGGGGAACCTTTAACAAAGGTGACAGTTGAACATAAGGCCGGCGATGACCGTGACAAAATGTCTGAACTGCGGCCTGCTAAAGCATAATCGATACTCGTCCAGTAAGTTGGCCAAGGGGAACGATAGGGCGGAGAAGACCATGCCTCGACGTTCGAGGCCATGCATGTTCAACATTGCTGTCCAGATGAAAAAGTGCAAAAGTACTGTTCCACTAATAAGATTTTCTCCATCTTCGACACCACAGTTAATTATTTCTCTAGAACGTTCTTATATGTATCCACGATATGTTCAGATATTGTCTCCCAATTGAAATGATGACTATAGTTAACGATTTTTTCTGAATTCCATTTCCGCTCAAATGCAATTGCTATTTTATCGGCAAGTTCTTTAGGGTCACCGGGCTCGCAAAGAAGACCATAGTCGCTCGAGGTGATAATTTCTGGTACCCCACCCACACGCGTTCCTACGAATGGTTTGCCGCATCCAAGACACTCGAACATTACTGTAGGATTGCCTTCCCTAAGGCTCGGCAGGGCATAGATATCACACGCGTTCATCCATAGGGGGATTTCATTATGTGGTTTGCTCCCGACCAGAAGGACATTATTCTCAAGCTTGAGATCTTTAATTAGTTTTTCGAGATGCCCTAATTGCGAACCAGAACCAATGATAACGGTCAATACTTTATCATCCCCTTTCACCAAACGACTTGTTGCCTCAATCAGAAACTTATGCCCCTTTATTGCTTCTAAGTTTCCCACTGAGGTTATGATATGCTTATCGAGGGGAAGTTTTAATTTATTCCTTATGGAGATTTTATCTATTGGATGAAAAAGTTCGCTTCGAAAACCATTCGGTATAACTTCAACCGGTGTATTTATTCCAAGTTTCTCCAAGTATATAAGGTTGTTTGTACTCACTGTAATAATATAATCAGCTTTCTCTAACCCATATTTTATTCTTGCTTTCCATGCCTCATTCCTGAATGGAAGCGCATAGACGTCGTGACCATGTGCAGTGATGATAAGAGGCACCCTAAGCTTTTCTTTTAGTCTAGCACTTGCGAATCCCTGAGGCCATGTAAAATGGGCATGGATGATATTGGCATTAAGACAGTCATCGCGCATCGCCTTATTAATATGCTTAAAAATTCTATTTGGCAGAGTGGGGTTTGACGCATCTGGAAGAAAATATGGAAAAGAGAACACGCGTAATCTTACATTGCTTGGAAAATCATTCTCTTGTACGAGGGCCCTTTTGGTGAATTTACGAATATGTGCAAAGAAGCCACCAAATGGAAACACTTCAGATAATTCGGAAAAGTTATTGTGATGCATATAAACTGTGATGCTTTCTACGGACTTTGAGCATGCCTTAACTGAATCGCCAATAAATGTATTGGAGTGTGGCGCAAGCATAATAACATTAATCGGGGTCATTTGTCGTAGACATCCATTTTAAACATTTTTCGACTTCGGCCGTTTATTGATAATTAATTCCATTATTTTTTATTATATTGGTCATAAAAGGAACAATATCAACGCAATCCGCTAACAAACGCTCTCTTTTCCTCTTCCACTCGTTCTTAAGATTGTTCTCATTTGAGATTTCCATTATTTTATCCATAGCTTGGTTCGAATGGGTGAATGAAAAAATTAACCCGTATCGTTGTAGCTCTATGAAATTACCAAACAAGTGAGCTTTTGGATGTAATTGGATAGTTGGGATACCCAGGATGGCCGCCTCTGTTGTCATCGTCCCCGTCTCGGTTATACACAAAGAGGAATAGTATTCAACATCATGAATTCGATGTTTTGGAGCTTTAAGTTCATACTCCCTAAGATCTCGAGGCAGGTTTACTTCAGACGATATAAACACCTTAAAACGCTTCTCAAGTTCTTTTATAATGAGCCTCTTCTCTTCGAGAGTAAAAGCCCTGAATCCAACATCATGTACGGCATCGAACGCATTTAACCTGATGATTGCGTATCTATCATCTCGACTCAGGTTCAGTATTTCCAATATATCTGGATTTGGAGAATAATAATTGGGATGAAGATATGCGAGTTCCTTGAGACTTTTAACTTTCACATGATTTCTCCCCAAATCCTGTTTGAAAAAGTCAGGTGTTACCATACAATCAACAAAAAGCATTGATAGCTTATATTGAGTTGCAAAAGTAATTGTATTTACTCTTGGCTCAGAATCATTAAATGCGATATCGGGGATTCCAAGCATTACTGAAGCAACAGAATCCTGGCCGCCAAACCCAGTAATGACATCGATTTTTTTCTTTTTAAAATATTGTGCGGATTTGAGCACCTCCGAAGGGAGAGCCGTTAATTTACCAACTTTTGAAGGTGAAGAGATAGAATATGTATAATGATCTATGCCGAATTGTTCCAAGAGGTTTATTGTCTCCCCATAATCCCTTGCAACAAAAAAACAATCATCCCCCTCACGCTCCAAAGCTTTACAGATGTTTTTATAGAAGTATACTTGATCCGGCGTATTAACAATAATACCAATTCTCATTCGGTCCACCCCTCCCAATAAATCGCTCCCTCGTGTTATCGCGTCATCGACTCGGTATCATCGTATACCCCTTTTCATCAACAATGTCAACGAATTCAGGGTGAGTGCAGAAATGCAGAAAAATGTCCCGATGAGCAATAGACCAACCGAGGTTAGTGCTTGCATCAGAAAACTCCTGACATAGATAAGATTCATGCTCGTCAGGATGCCAAGCATAAGACCGGCCAGCACGATAATCACACCAGGAACTCCGAACATCAGCAGAGGTCGTCTGTACCCGATCACCGATATCATATTACCAAGCAACCCGAGCCCCATCGAGGTCGAGCCCTTCTTGTGCCCGTTCGGGGACGTCGTACCTTGCTGTTATGGGCACCTCGGTTATGGTAAGACCTTTCTCGACGAAGTGGGCGATCATGTCCGATTCTATGTTGTAGCCGTCCGAGGAAAAGTCGAGGTTCTTCAGCGCCCTGCGGCTCAGTGCCCTCAGGCCCGACTGCGAATCGGTCAGTTCAACACTAGCGCCTGCATTGGACAGTGAGTTGATGACCTTCTGGCCATAGACGCGGAACCTTGGTATATCTTCCTCGGAACCGATGAAGCGAGAACCGATGACGAGGTCCGCTTTGTCGTCCAGCACGGGGCCGGCTATCGACGGTATGTCTTCGGCCCTGTGCTGTCCATCGGCATCCATCATTATTGTAACTGGTCGGTCCTCTTTGCTCGCGGCCTTGAGACCCCGCAACAGGGCGCATGCCTTTCCGGTGTTCGTGACCTGTCTGAGAACCTCCGCACCTGCGAGCCTGGCCAGCTCTCCCGTTCTATCGTTAGAACCGTCATCGACAACTATGACCTTATCAGTATATTTCAATGCTCCAAGGACAACGCTACCTATTGTAAGCTCCTCGTTGAAGGCCGGTATCACAACGAGGATCGAGCCCTTCAATTTATGATCAAGGCGGGGCTCGGCATAAGAGATCGCGTCCAGCTCAAGATCCGACGACCCATCCGTATCGTTGGAAAACAGGGGACGTAGAGTCCTCTGTTCCGGCTGGTGCAACATCCGCCCCATCCTCGTTCGTTAGATCATCTCTTTCCTATGAACTGAGGAGGACATAAGTTTATTATTTAATAACATCGATCCTCTAATTATCTAGAACGAGAGAAATAAAAAAGATGGTGCTTAGGCCATCACCATGAAGGCGATGTCAAGGACGAACACTGCCAATAGCGGAACGATCGCCATGTTCATTATCCTCCTGGCCGTTGGGGAGTTGAGCCTAGAGGAAGATATGAGCTCCTTGGAGCAAAGGAAGAGGATCAGAAGCACCGTGATGATCGCGCCCGCCCCACCGACCCCGATGACAGTGGTCGCCGTTATGGTCGCGGTGGTGGTTGCAACCGTTGATAGCATAGATAGGACAATGAAATAATGGCTATTTAATAATTCTCAGATCATTTTGTTTTCTCAAGATCAGTCATCTGAAAAGTACAAGGTACCCGAACGGAAGGAAGGAGAACAGGAAGACGTTGATCATCCCGTGCATCAACGAAACGAGCCCGAGGCTGTCCGTCCGGTGGTATGTGTATCCCAAGAACAATGATACAAAGAAGACATAGATGGAGTATGGGATCGAGGAGTATCCTGAGTGCATGGCGGCGAAAATGATCGAAGTGAGGACTATCGCCCCGACCAGGCCGATCTTCGTTTCCAGCCCTCCCTGGAGGATACGACGGAATATCAGTTCCTCCCCGAAACCGACGAAGAAGACCATCACCACGAAGAGCAAGGCGATGCTGTCGAGGTTCAGATCGTTGACGAGCTTGATGCTCCCCAGGACATTGAACTCGACATTAGAGAGCAACCATCCGGCCACCAACGCTATCGGCAGGTAGTAGATCTTCCAACCCTTTCCAGAGATCTTCAGTGTTCAGGAAACGTTTGATCATCCCCAGATGTTCTATTATGCTCTTCCTTTGATCATGAACGATGAACAGGCCCACGAGGATCGCCGGGGCGTAGATCAGCGGGAACCAGAGCAAGGTCGAGGTGGTGAAGGTCGGCATCCCGAGGTTCAGCAGCCTCAGGATGGACGGCATCGAGAACGCCTCCCAGAGGGTCGGGTCATCCCTCAGCAGGACGGGAACGAGGATACAGAGAAGCAGGTTCAGTCCATGGAACAGCGCCGTCATTTCCAGGTTGTGGACGAAAAGGAAACCCTCGGCGATAACGATAAGCGCGGTTGGGACGAGCAATTTGAGCCAGAGATAGCTCTCTTGGACCTTTGTTATGAAGGAGGAGCTTCGATTGGTTCGGGCGGGGGACTCATACGCGGTCATTTGGCTCTACCTTTCGATCAACAGATATCTTCCCTTCTCCCCTCGACCAGGGACCTCAGGGCGGCGTCGCACACCTTCAGGTTCGCGACCGCATCCCTTCCGGTGGCACCCGGGCCAGACCGTCCCTCGGCGGCGCTCAAGAACCTTTCGAGCTCTACCTTCAGTGGCTCGTCCTTCTTCAGCATGATGTGATGAACATCAAGTTCCATTGGCACCTGGGACATGTTAGAAAGATCCAGCTCCGCATATCTCGATGTCGAGTACTCCAGGCTCTGGTCGATGTAGTCCAATTGAACGTATCCCTTCGAACAGGTTAGAGAAAGTTTCCTGACCTTCATCGGGGTCAGCCAGTTGACCTCGACGTTCCCGATGCTCCCATCGTCGAGCTCCATGAGGAGGTTCGCAAAGTCCTCGAACTGCGGGTTCCCTTTCTTTCCGCCCAACGCATAGACCGAGACTATCTCCCGCTCGGTTATATGGCGCATCACATCCACGTCATGGACCGCCAGGTCCATTATCACCCCGACGTCCCTTATCCTCGAAGGGAACGACGATACCCTCCGTGATGAGATCGTGACAAGGTCCCCGAACCTTCCGGCCGCGAGAGACTCCTTGGCAGCCGTCACCGCGGGATTGCATCTCTCCACGAAACCGGAGGCCAGAACGGTACCCCGTTCTTCGGCGAGCTCGCATAGTTCCTCGGCCTTGGCCACATCGCCCGTGAACGGTTTCTCTATCAGGACATGTTTTCCTGCCTCGATGGCCTTGACCCCGATGTCATAATGTTCAGAGGTGATGGTACATACGGAGAGGGCATCGACATTATCGATCAGTTCGTCCACAGAACCGTAGGCAGGTACGTTGAACCTTTTAGCGATCTTCACCGCCGCGTCATTGAAGATATCAAAGACGCCCGTCAGGCATCCCATCTCGGAGTATATCCTCGCGTGGTTCTGGCCCATGCTGCCGACCCCGACCACGCCCACCTTCAACATGTTCGATGGCATGTGCCATTATGTTAATAACTTCTTCTCAGTTGGATATCTCATTTGAGATAATGGTCGAACCAAATGACAGGTTCGTTCAATTCCCCGTCGATCCCTCGATGTTCGAGACAGAACTCGACCGGGCACTGCTGTCATCTCCAAACACTTTTAGCCAAAGACCATCATCCAAGATCGATGCAGCAGGGAACGATCGCGGTCGTCGGTGTCGGCTATGTCGGTCTTCCGGTATCGTGCGCGCTCGCGGATGCCGGGTTCGATGTGATCGGCGTGGACATCGCCAGGGAACGGAACGATAAGATCAACCACGGCATCTGTCCGATACTCGGGGACGAGCCCGGACTGCCGGAGATGCTCGCCCGCGTCGTGAGAGAGGGTCGCTTCCATGCGACCGACGATCATTCCGAGATGAGAAATGCGGATGCTATCTTCGTTTGTGTGGACACCCCGATCGACCAGGAAAAGAGACCCGACCTCAAGGTCCTGAAGCAGGCGTGCAAGAGCATCGGCGGTAACCTGAGATCTCGCGCGCTGGTCTCGATCGAATCCACCCTGCCCCCGTTAACGATGACGAAGGTCGTGATACCGATATTGGAGGAGGAGAGCGGCCTCAGGGCAGGAAAGGACATCATGCTGGTCCACTGTCCCGAGAGGGTCATGCCCGGAAGACTGCTCCATGATCTGCGCAGCTACGACCGGGTGATCGGCGGCATCGACGAAGCATCGATAGAAAAGGGGCTTTACTATTACTCGAAGATCGTGGACGGGAAGCTGCACGCGACCGATCTTCTCTCAGCGGAGATCACGAAGACCATCGAGAACGCCTATCGCGATGTGCAGATAGCCTTCGCGAACGAGGTGGCGCTCGCATGCGAGGAGCTCGGGGCGGACGCGTACGAGGTGCGAAAGCTGGTCAACACCTGTCCCTTCCGGGACATGCACATCCCCGGTGCTGGCGTCGGCGGGCACTGTCTTCCCAAGGACCCTTGGCTATTCGCCTCGTCGCTCAAGAACGAACCGCAGCTGATCATGAAGGCGAGGGAGATCAACGGGTCGATGCCGTTTCACATGGTCGAACTGGTCAAGAGGGCGTTGAACGAGGCGGACATCGATATCACGGAAGCAAGCATCACGATCCTCGGACTCGCGTTCCTTAGGGACTCGGACGACACCCGCAACTCCCCGTCATTGGTGATCATCGATTCGCTCGAGAACGTCCGCGAGCTCAGGGTCCACGATCCGTTCGTGGAGAAAGGGTTCAAGGTGCCCCTGCTCAGGGACCTGAACGACGCTCTGACCGGCTCCGACTGTGCGGTGCTCGTTACGGACCATACGGTGTACAAGGACCTTGATCTGGACATGGTCAGGAAGGTAATGCGCCACCCGATCATCGTCGACGGCCGAAATGTACTGGCGGCCTCGGATGCGGAAAGGAAGGGGTTCAAGTATTACGGTCTCGGAAAAGGGAAAAGATAACTGATAAATATCAAAAGCTAGCTCGCATCATCTAGTGAGGATGTTGGGCATTGAGAGGACGAGACGGTCGTGGGACCTTGCCGCGATCGTCCTGCTATCGTTAGCCGTAGCCTTAGTGATCTACTTACTTCCAGATAGCGTTCTGAGGATCGTTCTCGGAGTTCCGTTCATCCTGTTCTTCCCGGGTTATGCGCTCATTCGCGACCCTGTTCCCGGAGAAGGGCTTCGATCGATATCATCGAGAGGGTCGCACTTTCGTTCGGTCTGAGCATCGCGATCGTCCCGCTCATAGGGTTCGGGTTGAACTATACCTCGTACGGGATCAGGCTCGGGCCGATACTGTTCTGCCTTCTGGCTTTCGACATCGTCGTTAGCTTTGCGGCCTTCTATAGGAGGGAAAGGAGCAAGGACCCGTACCTTCCGTTCGATCTAAGCAAGGTGACGGGAAAGCTCCGCGGCGAGTTCCGTGCTCAGAAGAAGGTGGACAGGGTCCTTACGATCGTCCTGGTCCTGGCGATAGCATCATCACTGGTCGCTCTCACCTATGTGGTCGCCTTCCCGAGGGAGGGAGAGCACTTCTCGGAGTTCTACATCCTTGGTCCGACCGGGAACGCGACCGATTATCCTAGCAACCTTACCGTCGGAGAGCAGGGTTCCGTCATACTCGGTATAGCGAACCATGAGTACCAGACGGTCAACTATACGGTCCAGGTCTGGCTTGCGAACGCGACCTTCGCGAACAATCAGACCGATGTCCATCATCTCTATTACATGGACGAGTTCAGTGTGGTCCTTAACAGCGTACCCGTCAACACCCAGGGCAATTGGACCGCCCAATATCAGCGGTTCTATAATTTCTCCGTCCCGATCGCTGGACAGTACAAGCTTTGGTTCGTGCTGCTGGAGAACTCCCCCGCGTTCGATGGCTCCGTGATGACGACGGATTATGCCGGAAGTGCGGTGGCGACGAACTTCGTGAACGAGATAAGCTCGAACACCTCGTACACCCTCGACCTGAACCTGAACGTCAAGTGATGAACGCGACGGGGAACCCCGCTAGGTAGGGCGTTGCGATCATGACGAACTCGACGTGCGGATGCGTTCTCGATGACATTGGGGCCGGAAGGTCGACGTTACCACATCTCATGCACATCGATCCATCCCTGGCGACCTCGAACCTTCGTGCGATGGCCATGGTCCGTCGTCGACCGGTCCATCTCCAGGACCTTTCGCTCCATGCGGTCCTTCTCAGCATGTTATCCGTTCCGGTCGATACATCGGCCCTCTCCGTTCCCTCAGATCGGAACGGTCGAGGAAGGTCCCCCGCATCTTTGATCTGGTCGATTTGATTCTTTTGGATTATATACTTGTAAATTGCTATATCCCCGAAAGCGGTCCTGGGGTCGTTGGATCGAGGACCGCCCATCGCATCGGGGTATCTATCATGAGATCTAAGTTGCAGTTGTCCTTGGCCATATTGATGGCGGTAGTGATGATGACGGCGTTCGCGATGATCTTCACGTCACAGGCGAGCGCTGGAGGTGTACAGCCGGCGCAGGTCGTCGCGAACGACAATGGGGACCTGGCAGCGTTGAACGCGACATACGGTTGGGTGGGGAACGGTACCGCGGCGAACCCGTACATCGTATCGGGCCTCGTCATCAACGGTGTCGATAACGCTGGGATGTACATCGGGAACACCACGGCGTACGTGGTCATAGATGATTGCACGATCACCAACATCACCTCGGGCATGGGGTGCGGTGTCGAGCTCTACAACGTCACTCAACGTTACGATAGAGAACAGCGTACTGAGCTACGACAACTACGGCGTCCTCATGTACGGCTCTAACGGAACCGCGTTGGTGAACGACACCTGCCTCTACGACGGTAACGGAATCCAGCTGAACGGTTATTGCGATAACAGCACCGTAGCGAACAACACCTGCAGCGACGGCACCTGCGGCATATATCTCTGGAACGCCGACGACAACAACACCATCGTCAATAACACCTGCGAAGAAAACCAGAACGAGGGCATCTGCCTCAACACCGCCTGCGACAACAACACCGTGACGAACGACCGGGTCAACGATGACGACCTGTCCGACAATTACGGTGGAGTGAGCATCTATAGCTCGAACTATAACCTCGTCGAGAACAACACCTGCGGCGGGAACTACTACGGTGGCATCTATCTCACCGGATCGAACTATAACACGATGAGGAACAACACCTGCGACGGGAACTATTGGTTCGGCATCTATCTGTCCAGTGAATTCCAATACCGGTGGTTCCTATGGCAACACCGTGGACAAGAAGCGTTTGCAACGATAATGCGGCCTATGGGACCGGTCAGGACGGCTATCAGTGGTGGCAGCACCTTCAACAACAATATCGGCCAACGGGAACGGTCAAGATGGTATCATCCTTTATTACTCGATAGGGACAACGAACGTGACCGGAACACCTGTGATAACAATGGTTACAGTCCGGTCAATTACATCGGGAACAACGGCATCTACGTGGTCTACTCGAACGGTTACAACATATCGAACAACGTCGTGGAGAACAACCAGGGATACGGCATCTATCTGACCGGGTCCGACGGCTTCACGATCTACGGGAACCTGCTCGTCGGAAACAACAACGTCACGAACGGCGGAGATAATGTGCAAGCCTACGACGACAGCGGGAACACCTGGAACACAGCAACGATGGGAAATTATTGGGGCGACTGGCAGTCCCCGGCCGAGAACGGCATTGTGACCGTCCCGTACCTGATCGATGGAGGTTCCGGAGCGCAGGACAACATGCCGATGGTGGCGGTCACCGTTTCTATAATGTCGCCGAGCTCGCCGTACTACACCGGGGTCTCGACCGTGAACGTCACCGGGACGGCGTCCGATGCGCTCGGCAACAGCATGAACGTGACATGGTATAACGAGGCGAACGGGGCGTACGGTAATTGTTCCGGAACATCGTCATGGTACGCTGACATCCCGCTCATGGTAGGGTACAACAACATAACGGTGAACGTCACGGACAGCATGGCTTCGTGGTCAGCGAGAACATCACCGTCATGGCAGGGCCAGTGATCGATGTCTCGTCACCGGTGAGCATCATGTCCCCTGCGACATCGGCGGCACCGTACTACACGAATGTCAGCTCCGTCCTCGTGAAGGGTGATCTGACCGATATCGTCCCATTGACCAGCGGTAACTGGACCTATTATGTCAACGGCACTGAGGTCGCCCATGGAGCGTTCGCTCACATCAGCGGTCTCGGATCGTTCGCGGTTGATACGACATACCCGTTACAGCTCGGTAACAACACGGTCGTGATGATGTTCAACGATTCTGCCGGGAACTCGGTGATGTGTTCGTTGACGACCGTCTATGACCTCACACCGCCGTCGGTGAACATCGTCTCGCCCGCTAACGACACCTACAACAACACTGGTGGCGTGACGGTGACATGGACCGGCGGTGATGTCATCTCGGGCATAGCGTACTACAACATGAGCATCGACGGCAACACGCCGATCGAACTGCCCGCGAGCACGACGAGCTACACCTTCAGCGATCTGACGGACGGCTCCTACACGGTGGTCGTCGAAGCGGTCGACAACGCCGGGAACATGAACGAGACGTCGGTGAGCTTCATAGTGAGCTTCGGTCCGACCATCAAGATGACGCCTGGAGATGGTTCGACAACTGTACACGAACGAGGATAACATCAACGTGGTGTTCAACATCACCGATGTCGCTCCGATGACGAACGCGAGCATGAGCCAGTACGTGAACGGCGTTCTGTACCTACATCATTTCGATGATGAGACGCCGAACGGACTGTTCTCCTTGAACCAGACTACCAATTTCGATCTGCAGCCTGGAACGGAACGTGTTCTACTTCATCGTTAACGATTCCGCCGGGAGCTCGGTGAACGAGATGATCACCGTGGTCTACAGCACCGGACCGACCGTTTCCGTCGGTCCTTCATCTCCCATCTATACCGATCGAGATGAAGTGAACGTCACCGTATCCGCACAGGACACCGCCCCGCTGACAAGCGGATATTTCGTTCAATACGTGAAACGGGACGAGGTACTATGAGCAGGCTATCGACCCGAGCATACTGGCGGATCTGACGAACTCCCAGGAAACTTGGTTGATCCACCTGCAGAATGGAATGGACCTCTTCGACGTCGTCGTGAACGACTCGGCGGGTAACTCGAAGGAGTTCTCCTTCACGGTCATTTACGATACGACGAGACCAACGGTGAGCATCACCGTACCCGGACCGGGCGCATGGTACAACACGACGGCGCTGAACGTGACATGGTCTGGCAGCGATCCGATCAGCGGCATCGCCTATTACCTCGTCTATGAGAACGGGGAACAGATCGCGAACGTGACGACGAACTACACCGAGGTCAGCGGTCTCATCGTGGGTTCGAACACCATCGAGGTCGTTGCTTACGATAACGCAGGCAACATGAACGAGAGCACGAAGACCTTTAACGTCGAGATGGCCTCACCATCGGTGTCGATATCCTCGCCGTCCAAGGACGCGCTTCTGGATTCGACCTCGGTGCAGGTGACATGGACCGGTTCGTCCGCCTCGGGCATATCGCATTACTGGATCGATGTCAACGGAGCGGGATGGGTGGCTGAAAACCTGAACACCTCGTTCTCGATGACCGCGGTGCAGGGCCTGAACACCGTCTCGTTGAAGGCGGAGGACCACGCTGGGAACTGGAACACCACGACCGTCAGCTTCGATGTCGATTCCATAGCACCGACGATCAGCATCGTATCGCCCACGAGCATGTACAACAACACCGGCAGCGTCACGGTCTCTTGGACCGCGTCCGATAGCGGTTCAGGATTAGCCTACTACGATGTCGATGTGTTCAACGGAAAGGCATGGACCAATTATACGGACATGTCCGCGACGAGCAAGGTGCTGAGCTCTCTGACCGACGGTTCGTACACTGTGTACGTCGAAGCGTTCGATAACGCGGGCAATATGAACTCCGCATCGGTCAGCTTCATCGTCGATACCGTAGCTCCGACGATCGTCTCCATCTCACCGAGCGGCAACGATGTCGGCATAGAAAGCAAGGTCACCCTGACCTTCTCCGAAGCGATGAACGAAGGTTCCGTCAGCATCGTCGTCAACGGTGTTAGCGGAACGATGTCATGGAGCGGAAACACAGCGACGTTCACGCCGTCCTCGTCGCTGGTGTACAACACGAGGTACTCGGTCAGCGTCTCGGGAAAGGACCTAGCGGGCAACGCGATGTCCTCGTCCTGGAGCTTCACGACCGAGACCGCCGGAACGATCACCGGGACCGCGACCGATTCGAACGGGAACCCGATCGCGAACGCGACCGTCACGCTGAGCAACGGCATGACGACCACGACCGATGCGAACGGTGCGTTCGTCTTCGATAACGTTACGGCGGGCAGCTACAACGTAACGATCTCGAAGAGCGGATACCAGACGATGACGGAACAAGTGAACAGCACCGCGGCCGGTACAAGCGACCTCGGTTCGATATCCGTATCATCGGTCGCGGGCTCTAACGATGACGCTCTCATCGCCGTAGGCGTGATCGTCATCGTCGCCGTGCTGATCGGGGCGTTCCTGCTGATACGGCACAGGAAGAAGTAAGGCGGAACAAAGAGGCTTAATTGCCTCCTCTTTCCATTCTTTTATTTTTCTTGTTACTTTTCGTTCTCACGATCGTTGGGTCGTCCTTATTCAAAAAGGTGCAATGATGCATCGGCCCGATCCCTCCAGGACCGGTCCCGAACCTTGACATGATGCCCGCACGAGTTCTCAGTGTCAGCCTCTCGAACATCAGCGGGGACTCCCAGCGTGGGGAAGATTCCGCCGCCCTACGTTAAATGGGACGGACCCCTTCCACGATGTCCATGATGCGCTCCGCTGAACGCCCGTCCCCGAACGGATTTGATCCATCCGCCCTGCCTCGTGATCATCCGCTCCGCGCACTCGACCATTCGTGTTGGATCGACCCCGGAGAGCATGTTCCCTCCCACCTCGATCGTCTCGGGCCTCTCGGTGCTCTCTCTAGCTGTGACGCACGGCACGCCTAGGATGCACGCCTCTTCCTGCACCCCGCCCGAATCGGTTAGGATCGATCCTCGCGTTCGATTCGAGCTGCAGGAAGTCGAGGTACCCTCTCGGCTTTGCGAGCGTTATGTTCCTCGGTACGAGCCCGAACATGTCGATGCGAGCTTGGGTCCTTGGATGGACGAGGAAGAGCATGGGCGTTCCGAACCTGCTCTGTACGTCCTCCAGTCCTTTGATGAACGAGCTCAGCCGCTCTTTGTCATCGACATTCTCCTGTCGATGGGCGGTGACGAGGAAATAGTCCTTTGGCCTCAGTCCGAGCTCCTCGAGGGCGTTCGCCTTCCGCTTTGCGATCTCCCGGCCCTGGAACACGGAATCGACGACGGTGTTCCCCGTCATGTGGACACCTTTGGTGATACCCTCCTTTGCTAGATTTCGCACCGACTCCTCGGTCGGGGCGAACAGGAAGGTCGAGACATGATCGGTCAGTACACGATTCGATCTCCTCGGGCATGTTCCGGTCGTACGATCTAAGACCGGCCTCGACATGCCCATCGGGATCAACAGCTTAGCGGCGACCAACGCGCCGGCCAGCACGGTGTTAGTGTCCCCCTGGACCAATACAACGTCCGGGCGGTCGGCCATGAGCACCTTCTCGATACCGGCCATCGATCTTCCCGGTCTGCTCGGAGTGCGGACCCGAACCGACGTCAAGGTTGTACTTGGCGTGAGGCAGGTCGAGCTCATCGAAGAAGACCTTGTCCATCTCGTAGGAATAGTGCTGTCCGGTGTGGATCATGAAATGTTCGGAGCCTCTTCTCTCACATTCCCTGATGACCGGAGACATTTTGATGATCTCCGGTCTTGTGCCTAGAACGATCGCTGTACTCATCAGATATCTCCGAGATGATCGACTTTCTTTGGGAAGAGATGGAGCTGACCTTATCTAAAGGTCACCTATCATGATGTGGTCAAGATCGTCGATCGTTGGATGCCCTTCTACACCGCACCAGCGTGTACCCGGGACCTGATGATGTAGCTCATCGTACCGTGATCAGAGCCTGGCGCTCATCACGTCCTTCTTCATTTGCTGATATTGGTCCCTGGTGATCTCCCCTCTTGCGTACCGCATGTCGAGGACATCGGACGCCGACCCCTGGTCCAGGGCGCCGATCGCCTTCGATCTTCGGGGTCTGTCGATCGTCATCCCTCCGCTCGTAACGGCCCCCTTGTCAGTAAGGAATAGCCATACGGCCACGCTCGTGAGCACCAGCATGATCGGGAACAGGACCAGGGCGAGCGTCATCCACCATATCATGACGGCCATGTTCTCCATCATCGTCGCCTCCGAGCTCGTGAGCCCGGTGATGTCGGTCGATGGTCTGATGAACGCCGCCAGGAACACGAACATCATAGAAATGCAAGCGATCATCGTCACTACGATCCAGAACCCGGTCCTTCTGTCCCACAAGTGCGTCCCTTCCTTGGGACCGGGATCGTCGTCACTGATATATCTTGGTTCTTTCGTCCGAGGATCCTTAAGGTCGGAGATCGTCCCTCTCCCGGCGTCGACGCAGGTCCTCGGCCATTTGGTCGTACTGTTCTTTTGTGATCTCCCCTCGTGCGTACCTCTCGTCCAAGATCTCGAAGGCGTCCTCGTCCCATCCCGACCTGTAGTACCAGAAGAACGGAGGGACACCTCCCCAGCGCCCCTTCCTGCGACCGATCCACGAAACGATCAGGAGGAAGAGGTCGAAAAGGAAGATCAGCAACAACGGGAAACCGATCAGTATGGGGGTCCCGTCGATGTTGTACTGGATCAAAGGGAACGGACCGAACAATATGATCAGGACAAGGAGCACCAGGAGACCGATGACCAGTCCGATCGTGTAGATGTCCTTTCTCATCACTTCCTCATGATCTTATGTATAGATATGATCATGGTCATGATCGCCTGCGGACCGATGCCACGCGCATCCATCGAGCGTCCTTTCCCGATAATACATTGAGGTCGTCGGGCCGCGCACTCGCTCGATCGAACCACCTTCGTCCGACCTATTTCGTCCCGGAACGATCGTTCCCTTAGCTCATTTCGATCGCGCTCTTTTATGGTGATCTTAGGGATGGTCCCGCTTTAGATCTGAATCGATCTATATGAATCAAATATATTATATACCTAGAATGTTTGCTGATTTGGTTGAACGTCCGTCATCACAGATCGGAACGTTGATGTCCGTTCACAATTTCGTAAGGGGTGTTATTCACGAGATCAAAGTCGCAGTTGTCAGTAGCGATACTAGCTACCATAGTGATATTGACCGCAATGGCCGTGCTCTTCACAGGGCCGGTCAGCGCTTCAGGGGTACAGCCGACGATCGTCACGATCAATAATAATTCGGACCTTGCGAACCAGGCCCTAGCCAATGGATGGCCTGGCAGCGGTACGGCATCGGACCCGTACATCATCGCCAACCTGACGATGAACGATACGGCCAGCGGCGTGGGCATCTTCCTTGGTAATACCACTTCTTATGTCATCATCGATAACTGCACCGTCACCAACGAGACATTCTCTTCCTATCAGTACAACACCGGTAGTGGGATCGAACTATACAACGCTGCGAACGTGACGATCGAGAACAGCGATCTCAGCAACGACAACTATGGTGCGTATCTTTACCGATCGAGCGATGTAACTATGCTGAACAACACGATCACCTACGCGATCGACGAGGGCATATACTGCAACGCGGACAATAATACCATCACGAACAACACGATCGCCGCCGCAGGGGACTGTGGCGTCTATCTCTACGAGGACTCGTACAACAACACCGTATCGGGCAACAATATCACCGACACGAGTTACGATGGGATCTACTGTGATGGGTACAACAACACCATCGTCAACAACACGATCGCCGCTCCAGGGGACAGCGGCATCTATCTCGACACGAGCTCTCTGAACAACACCGTGACCAGGAACAACGTGACCGATGCGTTCTTTGGCATCTGGTGCGGTGGGAACTTCAACAACATTTCAGCTAACAAAATGTATCTAACAGTAATATGATCGGGAACCACCTCTGTGCAGGCGTATACTGCATGGGGTCCAACAACACGATCTCTGGAAACATCATATCGAACACCAACGTGGGCGATGAGGATCGATGTGGGCATATTGTGCTGGGGCTACAACAACACGATCTCTTACAACATTGTATCGATCAGCAACACTGGCTATGAGGGATCCATGGGCATCGCTTGTGTTGGGTTGAACAGCACGGTCTTTGGCAACTCGGTGACCGGCGGCTACATCGGCATAGGTCTGATGGGTTCGAACGATACGGCATCTGACAACATGGTGATCGGTTCAGAATATGGCATGTATCTCGAAACATGCTCAAATAGCACGATCGTCGGCAACATCGTCGATGACACGGGGAACAACAGCATACTTCTAATGGACGGTTCGTTCAACAACACCATCTCGGACAACATCATCATCAACGCTGGAACGGACGGTTCTGCTTTGATGGCGTCCGATGGGGACGACGGCATCTATCTTGACCAGAGCACCTATAACAATACGCTATCGAACAACATCATCACCGATGCGTACATGGAGGGTATATATTGCGATGGATACAACAACACCATCGCCGATAACACGATATCGGGTTCTGGCGATTGTGGTATCTATCTGGACGATCATTCTTACAACAACTCCGTCTCCAAGAACACCGTAAGCGGCTCTAGTAATGATGCCGTCTACTGTGATGGATACAACAACACCATAACGAACAACATGATCTCATCTCCAGGGTTGTGGATCGCCAATGGGATCTATCTTGATGTGGACTCGTACAACAACACCGTATCGGACAATACCGTGAACAGTGATGCTAACTGCGGTATCTGTTGCGATGGGCGCAGAAACATCATCGCTGGCAACATGGTCGATGGTGAATGGACCTATGGTATCTGTCTCGACGAGGGCTCTTACAACAACTCGGTATCGACCAATTCGATCACCGGTTCGTTCTACGACGGCATCTTCCTAGGTGAGAGCTCGCACAACAACACCATAACGAACAATACCATCAGCGATGCGAATGAAGGAATTTATTGCGACGGTAACAAAAACCTGATCATAAACAACACCATCTCCTTAGCAGGGGACGACGGCATCTATCTTGATCTGGACTCGCACAACAACACCGTATCGGGCAACAACATCACCGATGCGGGGAACAACGGAGCATACTGCGACGGGTTCACCAACGTCATCGTCAACAACAATATCACGAACCCCGGAGCGAACGAATATGCAATGAACCGGAATTACGGGGACGACGGCATCTATCTTGATGTGGACTCGCACAACAACACCGTGATGAACAACACTGTCGTCGACGCGTATTATGCTGGCATATACCTGTACGGGTCGAGCGGCAATGCCCTCTTAGGCAACAACATCACCGGTGCGGGGGACTCTGGCATCTATCTAGATGAGGGGGCCAACAATAACACCGTATCGAAGAACAACATCACAGGTCCGAGCGGCGAGGGCAT
The DNA here is from genome assembly GCA_963741025.1 of Methanomassiliicoccaceae archaeon. Taxonomy (GTDB): domain Archaea; phylum Thermoplasmatota; class Thermoplasmata; order Methanomassiliicoccales; family Methanomassiliicoccaceae; genus CAVUGW01. Next base: position 69,714 of record CAVUGW010000028.1, on the reverse strand, counting down.
CTATTGCGACGGGAACTATACTGTGATATCCAACAATACGATCTCCTCAGCAGGGGACCGCGGAGTCTATCTCGATGAGGGATCTAACAACAATACCGTATCGGGCAACAACATCACCGATGCTGGCTACGACGGCATCTACCTGTACAGGTCGGGCAATGATACGATCTCAGGTAACAACATCACCGGTGCGGGGGTCTCCGGTATCTATCTCGATGAGGGATCTAACAACAACACCGTATCGGACAACAACATCACCAACGCGTACGTGGACGGCATCTTCTTAGGCGGATACTCGTACGGCGACGAGATAATGAACAACACGGTGACGAACGCTGGTTCGACGGGCATCCATCTTGCGTACGGCTCGTACGATAACACCATCGCCAACAACACCGTGTCGAACGCTGGTAGGGACGGCATGACCCTAATGTCCGATATGTACGACAATATCGTCGCGAACAACACCATCACCAACGCGCACGATGATGGCATATACTGCAGGGGTTACGACAACGTGATCGCGAACAACACGATCACATCACCCGGTGACGATGGCATCTATCTCGATGAGGATTCGTACGCGAACACGGTCTCGAACAACAACATCACCAACGCGAACGAGGACGGCATATACATCGACGATTCTGGAAGTGACATCGTCTCGCGCAACATCATCGCGAACGCTGGTGAGAGTGGAATGGAGGCCTATTCCTCGAACGAGCTGATCACCAAGAACGTGATCACCAACGCGTACGTGGACGGCATCTTCTTAGGCGGATACTCGTACGGCGACGAGATAATGAACAACACGGTGACGAACGCTGGTTCGACGGGCATCCATCTTGCGTACGGCTCGTACGATAACACCATCGCCAACAACACCGTGTCGAACGCTGGTAGGGACGGCATGACCCTAATGTCCGATACGTACGACAATATCGTCGCGAACAACACCATCACCAACGCGCACGATGATGGCATATACTGCAGGGGTTACGACAACGTGATCACGAACAACACGATAAGCGGTGATGACAACGGAGGTATATACCTCGAAGAGTCGAGCGGTAACATGATCACGAACAATATGATAAGCGGTTATGACAACGATGGTATATGCTTCTATGATGGGAGTCAGAACACCATAGCGAACAACACCATCAGCGGTGATGACAACAGATGGCATATACCTCGAAGAGGCAAGTTATTGCACGATCGTCAACAACACCATCAGCGGTGCTGACAACGGTGGAATATACTGCTACTATTATTTGGGCGATGAAGTCATCGCGAACAACACCATCAGCGGTGTTGACAACAGAGGCATATACCTCGAAGAGGCAAGTTATTGCACGATCGTAAACAACACCATCAGCGGTGCTGAAAACGGTGGAATATACTGCTATTATTCGGGCGATGAAGTCATCGCGAACAACACCATCAGCGGTGATGACAACAATGGCATATACCTCGAAGAGGCAAGTTATTGCACGATCGTCAACAACACCATCAGCGGTGCTGACAACGGTGGAATATACTGCTGCTATTATTCGGGCGATGAAGTCATCGCGAACAACACCATCAGCGGTGCTGACAACGGAGGCATAAGATCTCTATAGCGCGGGAGGCAGTACGGTGACCAACAACACCATCTCCGGGGCGATGTACGATGGCATCTACTCGCAGAGGGGAAGTGTCCTAATCGCGAACAACACCGTCATCAACGCCAAAGAGGTAGGCATCTATATCTTCGAATCGAGGGGATGCACGGTGTTCGGCAACGCGATCTCAGGTTCGGGCGAGGATGGTGTGTACCTACAATGGGGCAGTGCCGTCATCGCGAACAACACCATAAGCGGCACGATGGGAGTGGGGATATTCCTCTACGAAACGAGAGGGAGCGCCGTGACCAATAACACGCTATCTGGAAATGGCATGGTGGGCATATACCTGAGCTCCAGTCCGGCGTACCTGGACGGCAACAGGCTGACCGACTGCTCGATCGCCTTGTGGTTCGATGATTTCTACAACGAGGCAAGGTTCATCGATGGAACGAACATCACCTCGACCAACACCATAAACGGACTGCCGGTCTATTTCCTTGAGAACAAGAACATGGACAATGCGACGATGGGGTCGGGATGGGGAGAGGTCATCCTGCTGAACGTCACCTACCTCAAGGTCAGCGATCTGAGCTTCAGCTATGGAGGGGTGATAGCGGCATGGTCGGTGAACGTGACCGTCGAGGGTAACACCTTCGACAACGCCGCCGATGCTGTCTACCTGTACTCGTCGGTGAACTGCTCGGTCGCCGATAACCACATCATCGATCCGTTGTGGGACGGTGTAGATCTCGGGTATTGTACCAACGATATCGTGATCGGGAACTCTATCGTCAGCGGTACCTTCAACAACGAATGGTCGGAGGATGGTATCTATCTGTACGAATCTTGGAACAACACCGTATCGAACAATGCGGTCACGAGCGCCCTGAACTACGGTATATACCTCAGTTCGTCGGACGACAACACCCTGTTCGGCAACTCGATCATCGGGTCCACCAGCTACGGTATCTATCTGACCGAAAGCTACGGCAACATGATCTACAACAACACGCTGACATCGAACAACGGCGCGACCTCGATATGGAGCCCGCTGCACGAGCAGGCGTACGATGATGGCGGTCTGATGCAGAACCATTGGAACGACACCACCGAGGGTAACTACTGGAGCGATTGGCTCGCCCCGGATAACAACCACGACCGCATCGTGGATGTGCCGTACGCCATCGCCGGGGGCGAGGGCATGGACTACCTCCCGATAGCGAACCGCACCGCCCTGGACCTCGTGATATCGACACCGGTCCGCGGTACGACGATAGGAACGCCGACAGTGCTGGTGACGGGAATGGGCGACTACGGAACCTACTTGGTCATTAACGGTGTCGCGGTCTACATCAACGAGAACGGTACGTTCTCGGTCGTCCTCTCGCTGGTGGAAGGCAACAATGTGATAACGGCGACCGAGACAAGGTATGCGTACTCGACGACCGCCATGACGAACGTGACCTTCACCGATCCGGTACCAGGGCTCAAGCAGAACGCCGAGAGCACGAACCAGCAACTGAACCAGACAAAGTCGCAGCTGGGCCAGGCACAGGACGAGCTGAACTCGACCAACGGGGAGGTCGCCAACGCACAGAACGCTGCCAACAATGATCAATCGTTCGCGATCCTCGGCATCGTGATCGCCGTGATCGCAGTGCTCTTTGGTGTGATCATGTTCGTTCGAAGCAGGAGACCAAAGGCCTGAGCGTTCAAACACTATTTCGATAATTTTTTCAAACCATTTACCATCTTTCTATTTTTCTTTGCTGAACGACCGTGATCTGTTCGTTCATCCCGGTGTCACCCTTCCTTTATTTTCATATTATTTCGCGGCCCGGTGCCGACTTGCCCCATCATCATCCCTTACCCTTCGGAACATCGCCGGTCGTTCACCTGGACCGTGAGATCGCATCGCATTTTTTGGATGATATCAAATACATTGCTTGCCATCATCACAACCTAGATCAGAGGTGCTCATATGCAGACCGAAGGGGACCTTAATGTCATCACCGCCAGAAGCCAGGATGTAAAGATGATCAAAAAGCTCGCGAGGATCAAGCACACGGTCATCGTCATGTCGGGGAAGGGAGGGGTAGGGAAGAGCACGGTGTCCGCGAACCTTGCGGTCGGGCTCACCATGAGGGGTCTCGAGGTCGGTATCCTGGACGCGGACATCCACGGTCCGAACATACCCAAGATGCTCGGTATCGAGGACGTCGTTCTCGAGGCGGACGACAATGGCATCTGGCCTGCGGAGGTCCCTCCCCATCTCAAGGTCATGTCCATGGCGTTCCTTTCGCCCAACAGGGATCAGCCGATCATCTGGAGAGGTCCTATAAAAATGGGGGCCATACGCAAGTTCATAGAAGATGTGAACTGGGGGGACCTGGACTATCTGATCGTCGACCTACCGCCAGGGACGGGGGACGAGCCTCTGACCATCGCTCAGTTGATCCCTAAGGCGGACGGATCGATCATCGTCACGACGCCTCAGGACGTTGCTCTGCTGGATTCTCGAAAAACGGTGGTGTTCTCGGAGGGTCTGAAGATCCCGGTGCTCGGCATAGTCGAGAACATGGCCGGCCTGATCTGTCCGCATTGTCGGGAAGAGATCGACCTGTTCAAGAAGGGTGGTGGGGAGAAGGCTGCGACCGACCTTAACGTTCCGTTCCTGGGCCGCGTCCCTATCGACCCGAAGGTGGTGGACACCGGGGATTCGGGCGTGCCGATCGTCGCTGCGGACCCCGCCTCACCCGCCGCGGAGGCGTTCCAGGCCATCATAGACAAGGTCTATGAGGTGACCCAGAACAAGAAAAGGTGATCGAACCATCGATATCGGTCGAACGGGATACGGTACCGGTCCATCGGACATGATGCCCGGTCGTTCCGTTCCCCCGGGGACCAGAGGGTTGATAATGCACTAGTTGGAATATGTGAGGAAGAGGTCCTGAAATGAAGATCTGCGTAACAGCTGAAGAACCTGATATCCACTCGCTGACTTCCGAAGAGTTCGGCCATGCACCGTTCTTTGTCGTGTATGATACGGAGAAGAGCTCATGGGAGGCTTTCCCTAACAAAGCACCGGAAGCAGGGGTCGGGGCCGGGATATTCGCGGCAGAACAGGTCATCTCCCTCGGTGCCGAGATCGTGCTCACCGGTTTCGTCGGACCGCACGGCGAGAAGAAGCTGACCACGAACAATGTCAAGGTCGTCATGGACGAGGACGGTACGGTATGGTCCGTCATCGAGAACTATGTTAAAAAGCATCCCGAGTGCGCCCCGAAAGGCATGCCTACCATGAACGCACCGCCGGAATGATTCATTCTTTCAATGTTATCTCGACCGGGACCCTGTTCCTCAGTGTGTCGACCACCGGGGACACCTTCTGTGCATATTTCAACAGTTCCTCGATCTTTTGCCTCGGTGAGTCGGACCTGACGTCCACCGTGAGCCGTATGTCCTGGAACCCCGGTCGTACTTCCTGGGACAGTCCAAGAAAACCATGAAGGTCGACATCCCCTTCCATCTCGATCGTCAACCGGTCTATGTTGATGTCCCGTACGGATGCGTTGAGAACGATGGTCGTCGAGATGCAAGATGCCAGGGAATGGAGCAGTTGGATCAGCGAATTGGGGGCGCTGTCCTTTCCCATCAGGACCTCGGGCTGATCGGAATCGATCAGGAACGGTGACCGGTGTATGATCTCTTCGGGCCCGCCATCGAACTTAACTACCGTGGTCCGGTTCCTTGCCCCATCGACCCACTCGTTGGTCGCATGGAACCTGAAGGAGGCCAGGTCCGGGTTCTGGTTGATGGCCTCTATGGTGGCCTCGAGTTTTTGAACCTCAATTCCGTTGACCTTTCTCTTAACCTCTTGTAAACGAGTCTCCATCATCCCACTGTCCAGCGTTGGATGCTTGGAGGCCAGGGTATATAAAGATTAGCCAAATGAGCGATACCTACAGAATTCGTAGGAAAAAACAAGGCGAAGGACCCGGACCTCGGCCGAGATGTCCAAACCGCCTGAAAAATGTGCCCAAGAGGGTATTTTGATTCCTTAAGGAATGATATTTCGTTTCATTTTCACCGCCCCTCGACCCGGCGATCATGACAAGGACCTAAGATCCTCGACCGGGACCGAACGTTGATCGGGGTCCGCCGACCGCGCGGGCCAGATCCCAGGATGTGATGTAAAATGACAACATATCATCGTTAAATGCCCTTCTTTGATCGATCGACATTTGTTCGCTAATATATTTTTTAGGTGGACAAATGAACAATCTGAAATTCCGTACGAATACCGTAAGAGAATCACTATAATTCGACAAATATCGTAGCGTGATCGTTACTTTTTAATATATGACCTCGAACATAGGCTCGAAGCATGCGGCACATATCCGCTATGAAAAAGAAAGGATCGAGGTCCGGCCTTGGTGAGGTCGATCGTAAAGTCCTTACCATGAACGAAGGCGGGTCGGTCCGCGATGCATGTGCGGGAACGAACGACATGATGTCCTCGATGGAGCATGATATATATGGCTGAGGGACCGAAGGAGAAGATCTGGATAGCCAACCCAGCGACCTTAGGTCTCATGGCATTCGGTGTCACGACAGTGCTCTTGAACCTGAGCAACGCCGGGCTCTTTCCCACTGGAAGCATGGTACTGGCGATGGGCATCTTCTACGGAGGATTAGCTCAGGTGTTCGCAGGGGTCATGGAGTACAGGAACGGCAACACGTTCGGCATGGTCGCCTTCAGCTCTTACGGCTTCTTCTGGCTGAGCCTGGTGGGTCTACTGATATTACCGGCGGCCGGATTAGCGGCCGTCAACTCATCGTCGGCCCTGGCGTCCTATATGTTCATGTGGGGGATAGTTACGGCCCTGCTGTTCTTCGGAACTCTCAGGACCAACAAGGCCACTATGTTCGTCTTCGGATCGCTGGCGGTATTATTCCTCCTACTTGGTCTGGGGTTCGTCACGGGAAACACCTCGATCACGCACCTAGCGGGATATGAGGGGATAATAGTGGGTCTTGCGGCGATGTACACCTCGATAGCGCTGATACTGAACGAAACGTACGGACGGTCCGTCCTACCCGTGTTCCCTGCTAGGGTCAAGGAAAGGACGAAACAGGAACCCGTTTACGAGGAGATCTGAGAAGGGGGGTCAAATGTCAGGAGATATTGGAATGAAGGAAGAAATGGCTTTCGAGAGCGCGAAGGGAGCTCCGGCACCGCTTCCCAAGGAAGAGGTCCTTGTCCCGACCCGAGCGGGTAATCTCGAGAACTATGAGAAAGCATGCAAGGAGTTCACATGGGCATCCCTTGATAAGGAGTTCGATTGGTCGAACGGAGGGGTGTACAACGTCGTCCACGAGGCGATCGATCGCCACGCGCAGAACTGGAGAAAGAACAAGATCGCGCTGTATTCGGTGACAGCGAACAACGAGGTCAAGAAGTTCACCTTTGGCGAGATGTCAGAGATGAGCTCTCGCTTCGCGAGCGGCCTCGAAAAGATCGGGGCCAAGAAGGGTGACCGGATCTTCGTCTACCTGGACCGTAACTCGGAGCTGTACGTCTCCATGCTCGGGATAGCCAAGATGGGAGGTATAGCCGGACCGCTGTTCTCGGCCCTTGGACCGGAGGCGATCAGGGACAGGGCCCTCGATTCGGGTTCGAACATAATGGTGACGTCCCCATACCTATACCATAGGATCGAACCGATACTGGAATCCCTGACCGATCTCCAGCAGATCGTGGTCGTCGGTGACGATGCCGACCTTGGGGATAGGACGATAAGCTTCGGGAAGGTGATGGCCTCGGGCGATGAGAGCTATGCACCAAGGAACATGCAGCCCTCGGATCCCTACATAATACACTATACATCCGGGTCGACGGGGAAGCCAAAGGGTGTCCTTCACGGGCATAGGGCCATGGTCCAGCAGCTCATGACGTCCAAATATGTGCTGGACCTCAGGGAGGACGACACCTATTGGTGCACTGCCGACCCCGGATGGGTCACCGGCACCGCCTATGGGATATTCGGTCCTTGGTATCTCGGCACCTCTCTGGTGTCCTACGAGGGTAGGTTCGACGCCAGGTCCTGGTATGGGATAATCCAGAAGTTCAAGGTGAACGTCTGGTACACCGCTCCCACCGCCCTGAGGATGCTCATGAAGGCGGGTGATGACGTCGTGAGGGAGTTCGACCTCTCTAAACTACGTCATATATGCTCGGTCGGCGAACCTCTCAACGCAGAGGTCGTTCGCTGGGGAATGAGGGTCTACCATCAGCGCATACACGATACCTGGTGGCAGACCGAGACCGGGGCCCAGCTCATATGCAACTATCCTTGCATGAGCGTAAAACCGGGATCGATGGGCCGCCCTATCCCGGGCGTCATCGCGGGGATCGTGGACGAGGAAGGGAACGAGGTACCTCCCAAACAGGAAGGCTTCCTCGCCCTCAGGCCAGGATGGCCCTCTATGATGCTCGGTATATGGAGGAACACCCCGAAGTTCAAGGAGTACTTCAAGGTTCCAGGATGGTACATATCGGGGGATCAGGCCTACAAGGACGAGGATGGCTACATATGGTTCCTCGGCAGGGCGGACGACGTAATCAAGACGTCCGGAGAAAGGCTCGGACCGTTCGAGGTCGAGTCCGCCCTCATCGAGCACCCCGCGGTCGCCGAGGCAGGTGTCATCGGCAAGCCCGATGATCTGCGCGGTGAGATCGTCAAGGCGTTCATAACCCTGAGGCCAGGGCACCAGCCATCGGACAAGCTGAAGGATGAGATATCGAACTTCGTCAAGACAAGGCTCGCGGCATACGCCTACCCGCGAGAGATCGAGTTCGTCGACACCCTTCCCAAGACCAGGAGCGGCAAGATCATGAGGCGCGTGCTCAAGGCCAAGGAGCTCGGTCAGCCCCTTGGGGACCTTTCGACCCTGGAGGACTGAACGGAACGATGGGTTGACCCCCACCTTTTTTATTTTTTTTCCAGGTCCAATTAGCGATGTCCGTTCCACATTTCAATGAGAAAGGTAGAGATCATTAGAAGATCCCACGACCGATCTGCCAGTGAGCTCGCGGTCTATCGGAGGAAGATGTCCGATAATAGATCAAAAGAGGTTTTTATACCGCTCCGTCCGCTCTTTATTCGAGGATGATATGGCAAAAGTATCTTGGTTCGAAATGAGCGTGGACGATCCGAAAAGGGCAATGAACTTCTACGAGAAGGTCTTCGGTTGGAAGTTCCAGCAGTTCGAAGGAAGTGATTACTGGCTCGCGACCACTGGGGAAAAGGACGAACCAGGGATAAATGGGGCGATCCAGCCAAGGAAGCCCAATGGAGCCCCGGTGGTCAACACAATCGATGTTGTCGATATAGATAAGGCGATCAAAATGATCGAGAAGAACGGCGGTAAGGTCGTCGTTCCTAAGATGGAGGTCGAGATGGCCGGGACATTGGCGTACTTCGTGGACACGGAAGGGAACATGCACGGATTGTTGCAGCCCAAACAAAACATGCAGATGTGAGGCCGGAAGATAGCTCCGATCGATGCCTTACGACCCTGGAAAGGCAAGACCTTTGGATCGCAAGGCCCGGTCGGTAAGACCCTTAGGCCAGGATCGGCCGGGTCAAGGCCATCCGACGGACCGGTTCAGAGCTGGTCCTTCGGGATCCTGGTGAACATCTCTTTCCATGAGATGAAACCGATGAGCTTCTTGTCCTTATCGACCACAGGGAGCCGACGCACGTTCTTGTCGTTCATTATCCTTAGAGCTTCTGACATGCTCATGTCCGGGGTCACGGTCAGAACGGGGGTCGACATGACCTCTGATACCTTGAGATGTAAGAACTTCGACTGATTATCAAGACAATGCCTGAGGAGGTCCCTTTCCGTAAATATCCCTAGCACTCTTTCAGAATCATCCTCGACGATCACGCTCCCCATGTCGCTCTCCACCATCAGTTCGATGGCGCTCAGAACGGAATCCTCGGGGGACACGATCTCCTTTTTCTGGACCATATAGTCCTTTACGATCGCTGGCATCTTTGGATGGTATGAGCGCTGGGATAATAAACCTTGGCAGTTACCCTACGATGAATGCCTTATTGGGATGATTCCATTGCGATTCTTGGGGGTCATCTTTCGATATTGGCGATCTTGATCATTTTGTCGGTGGCTACCGGACGATCTGTAGATCGGCACTAGCAAGATCCCGATCGACCCCGTTCATGATGACATGAACCCGGCCGTTCAGCGAGCTTCGGTCCAGGGGATCGCAGTGGATCAGGACGATCAAGAGCGCGTTATCATGACCCTGTTCTAGGTAGAGGGACCAATTCGTTTTGGAATCTGAACCTCCCGCAGATGACAAGTTGCCCAGCTCGATGCACCTCACGCCTTGTCCGTGCATCTCGATCATCATGCTATGTCCGACTGGGTCGAGAGGTCCCGCTTCCTCCTTTCGATGTCCCTTTTCAGGTCCTCTATGTCCCTCTCAAGTTCCCTTCTCTCGTCCTCGAGGTCCTCGAGCTCTTCCTCCATGGCATGGATCACTTCTTCGGTAGAGGGATGTCGCATCTGCGTAGGGTAGTAAGGGTCGTACGGCATTCCCGGGTATACCACGTCCGGAGGGAACCTCCAGTACCTAGGGTCGTCCCAATATCTCCAACCGAAGGTAGGAGGTCCGAAAGGTCTCCTTCTCCTTCTTCTGCTGTTATCAGTTCCTTGCACGATATCGCTCCCGGACGTGTTCTACAGAGCGGACGATATAACAATCCATCGTGCCGATGATAGGGAGATCGATGGACCGAAAAAGGATATCGGTCCCAGGTTTGGGAAATCGGATCGTTCCCAAGAAGTATCGGGTCCTCAGTCCTGGACCTTTTGCTCAGGGTGATAAAGGGCACTTGTCATCCGTTCTTCCGAGGACGGTGCCCTGACCGGATTGGCCTCGAGACGGTCGATCCTAGCGATGAAATCGTTGACGAGCTCCGCGAAACGATGTGGCTCGTCCGGGTTCACCCATTCGACGCTGAACCTTTCTGAGCTGAAACCCAATTGCTCGAGCAACTGTGTCAGTATGAGCATCCTGTTCCTTGTCCTCACATTACCGCCCTCGTAATGGCAAGAACCCTCTCTTCCTCCCAGGACCATGACCCCATCGATCCCCTGGGAGAACGCCTTAAGGACCCATTCTGGGTCCACCCTGGCCGAACAAGGCGTCCTGATGATCCTGAAACGCGGATCCATCTGCAATCTTTTAAGACCGGCCAGATCTGCAGCGGCATATGTGCACCAGTTGCACGCGAAGACGAGGACCGTAGGTGTCGGGACCCTTGATCCCAAAAGCCCCTTGGTCACCTCGTCGATCTCGGCGGCCATCTCTTCATTGGAGAAGCCCTCCATGTTCATCGCACCGGAGGGACAGGCGGCAACGCACGCACCGCATCCGCGACACTCGGAGGCATCGACGACCGCCGGTTTTCTCTTGCCGTTCTCCTCGATGATGGATATCGCCCCCATTCTGCAGGTCGAGGCACAGATCCCGCAGGCGCTGCACATCTCGGGCGTGACCGCGGCCGCTGGACCATGGGTCGATGGGACCATCTTCATGGACCTTCTGATCGACATCGCAAGGAGGTCCTTTGCTTTTTCCGTGGCCTGGGAGGTCATCCCTTTGGAATGGACCCAGGCGTCCTGTTCACGGATGTTGGCCATTTCGACCATATAGTGATTGACCCCGCCGTGCTCCGCCGCTTCCCTGAACTCGTCGATATAGATCCTAGGGGAACATGCGCCGATGACTATCCTGTCCAGACCCTTTTCCTTGGCGATCGTTCCCATATGTTGCCTTGAGGTCTTGGAACAAAGGAACTTGTCGAGCTCCACATGTTGTACGTTGGGAAACTTCTTCACGCTTTCCTTCAGATCGGTAAAATCTATCAGTCGGTCGATGGTCTCGCCACAGTTGCACAGGAAAACGCCAATCTTCGCTTGCTTTTCATCTGCCATTCTCGTACCGCCTAAGTCCAAGATCGATCATGTCCGCCCATTCAGTTCGGTCAAAACCTGATGGAAAATAAGGTGTTTCTATACAATGTTTTCTCTATGCCATCCCCGATCTCCAGAGCCCATGGATGTTGCAGTAGGCCCTCGCGACCACGTTCTGCGCGGTGCAAACGAACTCGGCCTCCGGCCTTGCCCCTGGCTTTAGGTACGTTCTCATGACCTTTCCATCTGCGATGACCTCTATCCATTCGATATAGTGCTTCTCTTCCATCGGGTGGGGGACGGAACCTACCTTAACGAGCACCCCATTGGCGGTCCGTTCGATCACTGGGATGTGCTTCTCCTTCGATGCCTCGGTCGTGTTCTCGGTCTGTTTGACCATAGGTTTTCCACAACATGACATCGTTCCGCCGCTCGCATGAACTACCTCGACGATGTTCCCGCACACGCTGCACTTATAGATCTCGCCCTGTTCCGTCATTTTCAACCCGCCTATCATCGGTCAGTTTCAGTACCGGACCGAACTGGCCTTACAGAACGGCCCCCGGTGGACCATTGGCACCTTTCGTTCAGGACGGAACGAATGGGCAGAATCCCCGTTCGTTCCTATCTCGTTCGAGCCTCGTGATGGTCCATCCCTCTGGGGGTCCGATCCTCTATCGTCCTGCTCGCTTCACGGTCGTACATAATATATCATGTTTTTGATGAAAAAGACCTATCGGAACGAACGACCTGGGCCGAACAAAGGTTTGTGGATCGTTCCTCCTCCCATTCTTTCCGTCGATGCTGCTCCGAACAGTGATATCTAGCATCCATAGGTCATTCAGAAGGTTCAGAGCTCTTCATGCTGGCAAGGCCGTTTGAGAAGGACATCATATCTATGCCGAACTCCGCTTCCGCCCTCTGATCGTCAAGACAGAGGAACCTTCCCCTCCTGAAATGTGGTCGAAATGTCATCGGTTCGAGCCCTCTTTATCAAGCTGGCATCGAGATCGAAGGTCTCGGCTATCTTTATTCCCATAGAATAACGGTCGATACAGTCGGGACCGGAGACATGATAGGTTCCGACCGCCACCTCCTCGGCCATCCTGATCAAGGCCTCCGCACAATCGGGGGCGTACGTCGGGGACAGGTGCTGGTCCTCAAAGAGCGATAGCTCCTCCCCTTTGCGTAACGAACCGATCACCCAGGTTACGAAATTGCTCTTGTCGGGGAACCTGTTCCACCCATAGAGCAGAGAAACACGACAGACGCCGTTCTTGTGAGATGCGTCCAGGACGAGCCGCTCCCCTTCTAGCTTGGTCTTTGCATATATGGTGAGCGGATCTGGGGTGTCGAACTCATAATATTTCGAGCCTTTCTCCCCGTTGAAGACCGCATCGGTCGAAATGTACATCAGTCTGGCGCCGATCTTATTGCAGGTGATCGCCACGTTCATCGTCCCGTCCACGTTCATTGACCATGCTCGTTGAGGGTAGCTCTCGCATTGTTCGACGCTCGTCATTCCCGATGCAAGTATGACGGTATCGGGACCGAACTTCGTCAGGACGCTTTCCGTCATATCAATATCGGTGATGTCCATGCGTTCGGTGGTCGCCCTCGGATCGAGCACTTCCCTTTTGTGATATGTCCCCAGGACCTCATGCCCTCTTGCGATGGCCATCTCCACCAGATGACCGCCCAGCAGCCCGGACGCTCCGATCACCGCGACCTTTTTCATCCATGAACAAATGTCAGGACATCGATAATTATACTTCTCATCCCCTAGCCGGGATCGACCATGCATGATGAGCGTTCACAATGACCTTTAACATGATATGTCCAAGAAATGACCGTGTCCCATGTCCTGCCATCGAACTTCCTTCCGACCGTGAGCTCCAGTCGATCATGTCATAGAAAATGGACCCCATCGATGGACCTAAGGATCCGCCTCCCTGCGGTAACTACCGTAAAGGTATTATCCTGGCCACATATTAGACGCCCCCGACATGGTAGAAACAGTAACTCCCCGTGCCTGCCCTTATTGTGGAAGCATGGACACACATCCTGCGCTCCTGTTCGGCGGGCCCATCCCATGGGTGGACCACAATGATGGGGGATATATATGCAGGAGCTGCGGAAGGACGGCGGTCCCGCTGGACTTCGATAACATCGATGAGCTCAAGAACTATCAGAGAGAGATATCAAGGAACAAGGACACCTCGGCGAACAGTGAGACGTTCATCAGCATTCCTATCTTGCCCATCGATACGGGCGTGTTGTTCAACATTCCGTTGATCGAACTGCCGATCGGACAGGTGGCGGAGGTGGTAGGGGTCGAGTTCGAGGACATGACCCTGAGAAGGTCCGGACAGAACGCCACATTCTATAGCTATTACAAGGCGGTCGGGGGCCCCATTTATTCTTCGAAGGAGATAGCAATGTTCGATCTGTCCGGGATCAACCAGGGCAGACCGAACTTCGACGTCCTCAGGGACCTCATCAAGCGTAAGTACGAGGTCTGGCTCGACATCGGGATGAGGGACATCCAGGATCTGTTCGATTCCTTCGCGATGGACGTTTCGAGATCGATCATCGGAACGATGACCGCACCGAACATGTCCGTGTTCGAGGAGGCATTTGAGCTCTCCGACAGGTGCGTTCCATGTGTCCAGGTATCAGGGGGAAAAGTGCTGAGACCGGGGCGCAAGGCCGGACCCACGGATCTGGAGGGCTCGTTGGAAGGCCTTAAGGAAATAGGGTTCGATACGATCGGTGTCATCGACATGGACCGACTGGGACGAAGGGGCGGTATATCGACCGAGCTCCTTGCCAGATCGATCGTTGACGGGATACGCACGATATATGGGGGTGGGGTGATAGAGACCGACCTGGAGCAGATAAGAACGTCTGGGGCCAAGGGAGCTTTCATGGACCCCTTTACGCCGATGATAGTGAACATTCTAGGGTCGGGGGACAACATCGTCCCGATGCCCTCACCGACCGCCCATGAAATACCGGCGGTCGAACGGGCACCATCTGGAAGACCACAGTGGACCACCGAGTGATCTTCCCAGATATGACGAAATGGTCAGGATGTGCTGGGACCAGAACCGTGGGGTTCTCAGGTTTATATATCAACGTTTACAATACCATCCATCAACATGGCCCTGAACCTCGTATCGATAGGCGTCATCTTTCTCGCGGCCTTCATCCCTTCGACCATCTACCTCTTTTGGATCAGGAACGCGGAGACCTATCAAAAGGAGCCGCTCTTCTCGGTCGAGAAGGTCTTCCTATATGGGGCAACGATATCGATACTCATCGCGCTGGTCCTGGAGCTCCTGGCCTTGTATCTCATCAGCTCGGTCGCGGCCATTTTGACCCCTGGGACATTATTATACCAACTTCTTAACAACAGCCTTTTCGTCACGCTTTTCTCTGCGATCATCGTCGCGCCGTTCGTTGAAGAGTTCGCGAAGGCGACGGGCGTGTTCACAGCAGGGAACCGTCTTCTGGAACCGGAGAACGGTCTTTTGTACGGGGCCGCATGCGGTCTAGGGTTCGCTGCCTCGGAGAACGTTCTTTACTTCGGCAGCGCGTTCCTTCAGGGTGTTGAGATCTTCATTTTCACCGCTATATTGAGAACTTTCACGTCGACCCTTTTACATACTTCAGCAACGGCGACCTCCGGGTATGGCATATCCAGGTCCAAGTGCTTCAAGCACTGGTATGGAAGACCCGCCTCATGGTTCCCATATTATCTTCTTGCGGTGCTGATGCATGCTTCATTCAATTTCCTTGCTTCGCTCGGGGACTTCTATCCGGACCAGTCCGGCCTCCTTTCCCTTTTCGGGCTTGTTTGCGCCTTCGCGCTGGTCGTGGTCTCCATAACGACCATCAGAAGGAAGATCGTCGAGCTTGACAGGGACTATCGGCCGGACGCCATCCAGTGTCGGTGATCCGCGATATCCGTGCAATTTCATCGCGTGACCGATCACACCCAGTGACACTCCCACATCACCGAACAATATCGCGATCCATAGCGTAACGGCCCCTGGGAAGACAAGAACGGTCAACAATAATTTCACTGTGAGGGAAAATGCCAAGTTCTGCTTTATGACCCTCGAGGAACGTTTTCCAAGTCGTACACCATAGGTCAGGGCATGAAGGTCGTCCCCCATCAATGCGATATCGGCCGCTTCCAGGGCGATATCGGTGCCAGCGACCCCCATGGCGATGCCCACGTCCGCCTTTGCAAGGGCGGGGGCGTCGTTGACCCCGTCCCCGACCATGGCGACCTTTCCATATTTCGACCTCAGCTCATCGATCATCCTGACCTTGTCCTCGGGGAGCAACCTGGCGTAGTACTCGTCGATGCCCAGCTCTTCGGCCATCCGCTTGGCGACCAGATGGTCGTCCCCTGTGAGCATGACGACGGCCACGCCCATCGACCCCAGTTCGTGAACGACCTCTTTGGCGGCGGGTCTCGGTGGGTCCCTTATGGCCACGATGCCCATCAGCTCCTCCTCCGTACCGACAAGGATGACCGTCCTTCCCTCCTTCCCCGATCTTTCTATATGTTCTTCATACGGAGCGAGGTCCATCCCCATCTTCTTGAAGAAGCGGGGACTCCCGGCGATGATCCTCTTCTCATGTATCACCACCGATATGCCCATTCCAGAATGTGATTCGAACGATCTGGTCTCTTCGATCTGGATGTTTTCTTCCTTGGCCTTTTCGACCAATGCTCTGCCCAGATGATGCTCGGAGCGGTTCTCCGCCGAGGCAGCCACCTTAAGGACCTCCCTCTCCGTGTGCCCGTTGAGAGGTATCAATCTCCTCCACCCTGGGTCGACCTTGGGTCAGAGTGCCGGTCTTGTCGAAACAGATCACATCTATCTTCCCCAGTCCTTCGAGGGAAGTCCCTCCTTTAAAGAGGACCCCATGGCCCGCCGCTCCCGATATGGCAGAGACCACGGAGACCGGCGTCGATATCACCAATGCGCATGGGCAGGAGATCACCAGGAGTACCAGACCGCGATAGAACCACACCTCCAAGGGTTGGGAGAAGAACAGGACCGGAACGAACATGGTCAGTAGCGCAATGCCGATCACCGTCGGTGTGTAATATCGAGCGAAACGGTCCACGATCCTTTCGGTGGGCGCCTTGGACATCTCGGCCCCCTCGACCGATCTAACTATTTTGGACAGGACGGTGTCCTCGAACCTCTTTGTGACCTTAACCTCAAGTGAGCCAGTGGTGTTAAGGGAGCCCCCGAAGACCTGGTCGCCGATGCCCTTGCTCACATGAACGCTCTCACCGGTGATGGGGGATTCATCGACTGAAGAGGCTCCCCCCACCACCTGACCGTCCATAGCGATCCTTTCACCTGGTCTGATCACGATGATGTCCCCTATCATCACGTCAGAAACGTCCCTCGTTTCTTCGCTGTCGCTGACCAGGACCCTCGCCGTTCTGGGTGAGAGGTCCATGAGCTCTCTTATGGAACCTCGCGTCTTTGCCACGGAATAGGATTCCAGCATTTCTGCCAATGAGAAGAGGAAGACTATCGCCGCTGCCTCCGTCCATGCTCCGATCGCCAGCGCACCGACCACCGCGATCATCATGAGCACGTTCATGTCCAGATATAGTTGCATTATGGAGGCCGTTCCACGACGGGCGATATGATATCCGCCGATGACGATCGCGGCCAGGTATAGTGAAAGGTAGACCGTTTCGACCTGACCGGTCCGCTCGGCCATGAAACCAAGAGCGAACAGGATACCAGATATTACGGTCGTCGTCAGGTGGCGGTTCTTGAGGGAGAAGAACTCCCCAAGCCCAAGCTCCCCTTTTCCGATCTTATATCCAAGTCTGTGCAACGAACGCTCGATATCTTGTTCGGGGACCTTCCCGTTCTCCACCTCGACATCGAGCCTCCCGGTCGTGTAAGAGATACGTACCTGTCCGACACCATCGATATCCCTGACGGCCTTTTCGATCTTCCGGGCACATTCGATACAATCCATCCCTTCGACCAGAAATGTGAGGCGCCTGGTGTCTTTCACGATGAACCAGCCGGTGAGGGTTATAAAACATCTATCCTAAAAAGAGACACGAATGTTAGTATGAGCTCGCGGGAGGTCCCTCGCAGCCAGCATAGGGATCTTAGGAAGAAAGTTGCGAACCGAACGGGAAGGAACGAGCGACGGGGGTCGATGCCCGCGGATGGCGGGTCACTATTGCCATCAGTGAAGGTCGCGTAGGTCTCATAGGACGCAGATGCAAAGACGTATGTCCTTCTGGGCGGACAATTGGGCCATCATGCTCTTGATCTCTTCCATCTCGCCCTCGAGCACCATCTGCTCCATGCATCGTGAATCCATGTGGGTATGAAGGGAGGACCGAACGATGTCAGAATGATCATGGATTATCTCGTGGACCTTCAGCTTCTTTCTGTCCGAGTATATGATCGATACGGCGCAGACCGCTCTTCCCTCGGCCCTGTTGGCCCAGTTGTTACCGGAAACATACCGGTGCATCGCGTCCCTGACGGCATCCGAACGGCTAGAGAACCCCGCCTTGTCGGATATCTCATCGAACTCCCTCAGATCTTTGGCCGAGAGTGATACGCTTATGACGACCATAAGAGCCCCTGAGGGCAAGGTCCGTACTATACTTTTTGTGTCAGGGACCTTCCTAGCTCTCGAGCCTCTTGAAGGGCCGTCGGATGATCGGTGATCGACCCCTTCTCCTCGAACCCCCCGAAGGTCAAGGTCGATAGTAGCTCTATGTCCAGAGTTAAAAAGAAAGTTCTAACGACGGAAGAGGCATGATCGAAGTTGGTGTTCATCCTGGCGCTCACCGCGATCATCGCACCCGGACGTTTCCTTTCGGCTCTAACACCCAACCTATATTTCCTCGTCCAGATCGCCTGTGACCTATCGATCATAAGCTTTGTTTGAGCGCTGACGTCATCGAAGAAGATGGGCGTTGCAAGAACGATGATGTTCGCTCTATCGAGGAGGGAATAGAGGGCGGTCATATCATCGTCGATGACACAGACCCCGCCACGATCGCATCCACCACATTCCTGGCATGGACGGATGTCAAGGTCATTGAGGATCACTTTTACGACCTCGGAACCCGCCGATGAGGCACCGTTCAACGCAGAGTCCAAGAGCAGTTCGGTGTTACCTCCTCGTCTTGGGCTTCCCAAGATACCAAGCGTCATCGCCATTCGTTCACCTGCAGGGCCTCGGCCACCCTTTATCCATATGTCTCATGACGATATTAAGTGTGAACGCTCACTGAGCGCATTGCACCAAGATGCCGTTCATATGAACGGTGGGGAGGTCCCGGGCGATGGTCCGGTCTTTCGGCCATGACCGTCCCATATGACATCATCTACCGCTCACCGGACGTGACGGTCGCTCCGCCGTGCCCGTTCGGCAGTATAATCAAGGTTCTCGATGATCCTTCCCCTGAGCTGGTCATAATATTTGAAGGTCTTAACGAAGTAATCGCATGCCCCAGCTTTGAGCGCTTTCATGCTTATGTCCGTATCATTGGACGCGGTCACGAAGACCACTGGTATCTTGGACCCTTTCGATTTTATCGCCCTGAGAAGGTCCAGACCGGTCATGTCAGGGAGCGAGTAATCGACCAGCACTATATCATAGGGATTGACATCGATAAGATCGAGCGATTCCGATGCAGTGTTGGCTATGTCCACCTGGAACTCCTCCGAAGGTAGATGTTCCACACAAAGCTCTGCATGTTCCCTGTTGTCCTCGACCATCAGGACCCAGATCTTACCTCTTGATTTTGGCATAGTTCATTCTCCCTTTTGAGCTGGACATCCAGAGGTTTGAGCCGTCATCGGCAAGATGACGTTGAACATCGACCCCTTGGTGGAATCCCCTTCGACGCGGTCCTCTACCCATACTTTGCCGCCATAACGCTCACAAAGCGCTCCTACGACCGACAGACCGAGCCCGTGTCCGTCGGAACCTTGAATTGTATCGAGCTGATCGAACCTCTTGAAGAGGGTGCTTTTCCTTTCGTCGGGGATACCTTTACCGCCGTCGAGTATCTGGATCTTCCAGAACCGTTCCTCCTGGAGCTCGGTGCTGGATACCTTGATCCCACCGGCCTTCCGCCCCCGTACTTGCATGCATTGCTCAACAGATTGTAGAACAGGTCCTTGAGGAAGGCGTCGGCCATGATATTCGCGCTCTCCGTCTGGGTCTCGAAAGTGGTCTCTATATCCTCATAGACAGCGTTGGAGAAGATGTCCTCCTTCGCCTCCTTGATCACCGGGATGATATCGACCTCCCTCAGGGGTTGGTCCCCGAGCTTGGACCTTAGCAGGGAGAGCTCCCTGACATCGGAGATGAGCTCTGAGATGTTGTCGGACTGCACCAGGGCGCTCCTGACATATCGTCTCTGGCGATCATCGAGCTTTGGGTCCTTGAGAAGCATCTCCAGGAACCCATGTATGGGAACGTTGAAGTTCGCGACATCATGGGTCAACAGGACAGTTGTACATCTGTAAACTGGACGCATAGCTCCTTACCTTTTCATAGATGTAGGCGTTCTGGACCGCCAGGGCGGCCTTCAAGGAGAAGAGCGCTATGAGATCGTACTGTTTCTGATTGAACGGTGTCCCAAGCTTTTTGCTCAGCGTCATGACGCCGATGAGCTTCCCTGAAAAGCTCAAGGGAACAGATATGACCGACCTCGGTTCACTGGCGGTGCCTTCGATCAGGGAGCCACGCTGGTCCATATCGGTCCTTTCGATCAGCAGCCCCTTTCCCAGTTCGGCCACGATACCAGTGTACCCCTCCCCTATGGGAAGTTCCAGTTTCTCGATGTTCACGGGTGGTTCTGAGACGGATGATATGCATCTCAACATGTTATGGACCGGGTCCAGTTCATAGATGAAGCAGCTCTCGGCATTGACAAGCTTCTTTGCATTGACAAGGATGGTCTGCATGACCTCCTTATAGTCCAAGGTCCCGAGAAGGACCCTCGAGACCTCATAAAGACTGCTCAGCTCGACGTTGCGGCTCTTGAGCTCCTTATAAAGCATCGCGTTCCTAAGAGATATTCCGACCTGGTTACAGAACACCTGGAGAACAGGGAAGCGGGAAGCGATGTTCGCATCCGGTCTCCTGCTCCCGAAGAAAGCGCACCCATAGGCCTTGTTCGACCAATGGATGGTGATGCAGACCAAAGACCCAGGTCCCTGTCTTTGGAAAGTAAGATCGCTCTGATGGGCCGCATCCGGGAACACATACGAGTTTCCTTTGCATACGCTCATATAAAGCGGTGAGCCGTCGGCCATCTTCGTCTCAAGGATTCTCCCTCGCCTCTTTGAAATCCAAACCGTGGCACAACATGAGCGGCCTATCGTCCGGCGACATCAGGCGAAAGATCGCGAAGTCCAGACCTAACGACTCCATGAGCTTTCGGACCTCCACCTCTATGATCTCTGCCAGATCTATGTTCTCGATGATATCTATGGATGTTTTGGCCAGGATCTGGATAGGGGACTCGATGTCATCACCGGGCCCGTTATCGGATAGCTCGTCCTCCGATATCATCTCCCCGAAGTCCTTTATCGCCACCATCGTTCCGATGACGTTTCCCAACAGGGTCGTTCAGCGGAACGACCGTACACTTGCATTCTACGACCCCACGGTCCTGTGTGACCATGGGTAATGTCAATATGCATGGGACGCTCTTTCTGCAACCTTCGATCGCCCCCACCACCTCGGCATCGATCGCGCCTGGCCGGTCCTCAGGCGCCGAGCACAAGGACGCGAGCCTTGAATTGGAAATTTCTGGGAACGACCTTCCCAGAAGGTTCTCCATTCCCCCATTGATGGAGACGATCCTTGATTCCAGGTCAAGAACTATAACTGGCATCACTATGAGTTCCATCAAATGAGAAATATCAAGATGGGACCTTAGCACGTCCTTGATCCTCGTTCAAGAGAGCGGTGCGCCCCGGCTCTTCGATCATTGGTACGGAACCATCGTTTGATTATTAAACTATGTATGTCATATTATCAACTGGTCAGCTGGCGGTCCCGCGCGGTCATGGTCGATCGAACGAAATGAATGGACCATTATGGCAATAATTATTAATTATAGCATTGCGATCCGACCAGAAGCGTCGGAATCGGGCACACCCTATTTCTATTCTCCTCCTAACACTAGTCATAGAGTGTTCCGCCTTGAACACCCGGTCCCGAACGCTTTACTGCGAGATCGAAGAACGAGACCCGCATCAAGGAACGATGTGTGCTTCATTGGGGGCGAGAACCTGTACCTTGGGATCACCGCGACGGTGAACGACATCGATGTGATGCGGACCCTGGGAGCCGACTTCATAGAGCTTTTGGTACAGAAGGACGATGACATAAAGGACATAGAGAGACTACTGATGAGCGGTCATGAAGCTTTCGTCCTGCATGCCCCTGAACACGTCGATGTGGATGGAACTACCGTATTGTTGGACCTAGCGGCCGACGATGGTCCGGTCAGGGAACATTCAGTTCTAAGGGTGAACGAGATCAGCGAGACCGCGGCCCGTTATGGCGTACCACTGGTGGTCCATCCAGGCGGGATAAGGCCTATGAAGGTCGATCCAGCTCAATTGATGGACCGACTTGTCCGGTCCCTGAACTCCCTTGAAGGCCGGTTATGGATAGAGAACATGCCCCGAAGATACCATATAGGGTCGGGCCTTTGGTTCTGCAATCTGTTGTTGGCCCCGGAGGAGTTCGATCGGGTATTACCGTTCGTGGAAGGTATCACGTTGAACGTTCCCCACGCTTACCTGTCGGTGGAGGGCGATGGGAATGCGGCGATCGCCCATTTCTTTGAACTGCTATCGCCCTCCATCATGCATGTTCATCTTTCCGATGGGAAGTATCCGTACGGAGAAGCTCTTCGAGCGGGACATGGTGACATCGACCTCGGAGCATTGCCATCGATGAATGACACCCCCGTGCTCTTGGAAGTATGGTCCGAACACGAGAACAGTGATGCCAGGGCCAAGGAGGCGCTCGAAACGGTCCGAGGGGATGCATCGATGTTCCAAGGATGTAAGCCTGGTCCGGTCAGCCGTCCAAGGCGATCTTGGTGATGTGCCGTGCCCCCTGTGCCGATCCAAGGTAGATGATGGAGAGATATGACCTTCAGGGAGCGCGTATAGCTATAGAAATGGAAATGGTCCTTGTGCCAGATGGGAATGAGCGCTTCGGCCCGTTCGATCCGATCGACCCTGAGATGTTCGTCGCTCGCCTCTAAAAGCGAAGCACCGCCTCCCCTGCCAGCAGGAGCATCTCCATGATGCGCTTTCTAGCATCGTACCTCTTGTCCTTAGGGTGGCGGACGAAGATGGGCCGCTCCTCGGAATCCAGGTCCCCGGACCGCGCTAAGCGGAGCCCGTTGTACCGCGGTCCGGTGTATGGATATATAGTAGGGGTGAACCCTGTCACCTCTACGGTCCAGCCATCCACCTCCTCGGCCATGGTGCTAATGCGGTCCAGCTTCATCTCGTTCAGAGAACTAAGGTCCTTCGGTGCTTTCCACGGTCCTTATCACCATCACCGGGCAGTGAGCAAAGCGGACGACCTTCTCGGCCACGCTTCCCATTAGCAGATGTGACAGACCGGTCCGACCAAGGGTGCCCATGACTATAAGGTCATAAGCCTTGGACGCCTTGATGATCTCGTCGGCCGGAGCACCCTCCTCGACGATCGTCCTGACATCGATGTTCTCCGCCTCCCCTGCCTTAACGTACTTGGTCCACGGCGGCCTCCGCGCCCTCCTTGAGATATTGGTAGATGGGCATAATGTTGTACTTGGGTGGTATGTCCGGGCCCTGCTCGGCATATGCCAAGCCTCCCAGATCAATTACGCTCATGGCGGTGACCTCAGAATTAATGATCTTGGCAAGCTCTATACCCTTGGCTGCGGCGATCTTGGAACTTTCGCTTCCATCGGTTGCAATGAGGATCTTGTTGAACGGCTTCATGTTATCTTGTCTAGGTGCGTTCGCCTAGATACGCCGTTCGGTCGATACCCTAGGACCTCAGCGGTCCTGGGATGACAGCGTCCAGGTCGAGCCGATGCGGTCGTGGTCGAGGACTCCGACCCTCGGCCTGTTAGAGAGAAGGATCGACCGATATGAGGAGAATGATGGACATACCCAAGGTGATAAGATGGAACGGATCTTTATGTTGACACCGCGTTCTATCGTTACCCTATTTCATCTCTGGTCATCTAGCTTTAGCGGTGAGCGTTCCTGACATATGCTCGATCAAAAAAAATAAAAATGGTAAAGGACCAGATGTTCATGGTATCAGCTATCGAACACGCTGTATCTGAAACGGTAATCACCTTCCCTTATCAGATCAGGAAGCTCCCCTTCACCTATCAGCTTGAAGGCATAACGTATCAATGCTTCATAGAACTCACAGTACGGACTTCTCCCCAATATCGTGCCCTTCTCGCTATATACCTCACCAGGGCAGGGCGCTCCGCATATGTTCCTCAGGGCACAGGTGCTACAGTAAGGGATGTTCTCGGCGATCCTTGAGCGTATGCTTCTGAGGCGCTCTGACCCGATGGCATTCTCGATCCTCCTTTCTCGAACACGCTGAACGACCTGAAATCCTCAAGGCCCAGGAACTCACTGCACGGATAGATCGATCCGTCCGAGGCGACAGAGAAGAAGCATCTCGCTCCACCACATGGAGTGATGTCGCACATCAGCCTTCTGCCCTCAGGTGCCACTATCCCCAGTACCAGATTGGAGAAGTCGGCGATCGTGATCCTGGTGCCCTCTTTGGTCCGTGAGATCGCACGGTCAACGGCCCCTAGGAACTTGGGTATCAGTACATCGTTCGGAGGCCTAAGACCTCTGGCCGTCATCTGTGTCCCCCTCACCGGGTTCATTAGCACGCTGGGCACCTTCCTATCTGCAAGAAAGTCTATCATCTCAGGCAGTGTGGATGCGTTCATCGAGCTGATCGTGCAGATCACGCTCATGGCCCGGTAGCCGTCAAGATGCTCGATCGCGTGCACCGCCCGGTCGTACGTTCCTCCACCCCCTCTCAAAGGTCGGATCCGGTCATGGACCTCTTTATAAGGGGAGTCGAGAGAGATACCGATGCTTACCTTCTTGCTTCTGAAGAAATCGGATGTTTGGTCGTCAAGGGCATATCCGTTCGTTTGGACCCCGAACACGAAGCGGTCCGAGTATCTATCGATCACTTCTATGAGCGCATCCTTCACCAGCATCGGCTCGCTCCCATGGAACACGATGACAGGTCTCTTTCCATCCTTGCAGACCGAACCGGGGTACGTCTCGAAGAAGTGTTGGATATTGTCCAAGGCCGAAGAGATCTCTTCCGTCGACATGTGTCTGCCATGCTGACGTAGATCGTCCGGCAGATAGCAGTACCTGCAGCTCGCGTTACATGCACCGGTGGGATTGAAATAAACGGCGCTGAACCTCTCTGATCTCCTGAACTCCTCCATTTCCTTCCGCATCCGAGCGGAGTGTTCGCGATACAAGGGAACGACCTCCTCCCGAAGTACCTTGTCCAGATCCTTGTCCTTCGAGACGAGGGCCCAGAACATGCTCTCCGGTTCGATGAGAACGTATTTTTCCCCTACGTCGATGAGCTGCAGTCTTGGTCCTTCCCCGGTGTTCAGGCCTATCGGTCTGGACATTTCAATCGATGAATCGTCATCTATCAAGTGCTTCACCTCGAAAAAAATGGTTTTGAAAAGGTTTAGAACGGCTCTTCGCCCTCGTCGTTGTATATTATGTAGTGCGAAAGGCCGTTGCCGTCCACCTTGCACTCCATCCTACACATAACCAGACTCATTTTTCACTCTCCTTTCGTCTGAGTTGGATGTATCATCCAACTGATTGATCATCAAAACTTATGATATAAAATGATTTGGGCATCGAAATTAGATCGGATGTATCATCCAACATATCTGGATGGATGGACGTATTCAAAGGTACCGAGGGGTATCCACCGACCGAGGGTACCGTGAAGGGTCATACGATGTCATATGCCTCGCAAGCTGAAAAGTATGATAGATGGACATGCGTTGATCAAGTAGTTCCTCCCTCGCCACTAAAGGATAGGAACGAGCCTGAGGGAACAATGACCCGTTCCCTTGTGATCGTACTTCTTCCTTCGTGTTCCGCGGGAGGGCCATGGAACGTTTGTGGGAACGACCGAAACCAACACCCGTGGACGGCGGACCGCCGATGTAACTTCAGGTACCTTGAAGGTCGGCTGGATGAAGCGACAAGCCTCATTGGAAAGGGTGGGGTAGTTCGCAGATGCCATAGGCCATGCCGGCAATGTTCCTTTGAAAATAGGGCATCAAGATTCGAGCTTGTCACAATCGAATCCCACCATGATGCTGGCGAGCTTGGATCGTCGTCAAGGCCATGCATGGAACGTAACTTCATGTCGGACGGCGGGGAAGGGTAACAGCTTACCACGCTTCTTCGCCCCCTCCATCGCTGCGACCTCGGGGAACGAGACCGGGGGCATTAGGAAATATTCTCTGGTCTCGCCTTTGCGATCGGTATAAAGAACGAAGTCCTCGGACAAAAAAATGACCTCTGGCTTGGCTTCGAACCTTTTCCTGTCCCCCGGGAGAACCTCTTCACCGAGCAGAACACCATCCCCGGTCATCAGCAGCACGGTCGGTTCGGGCGGAGGACGGAACGCCCTGTTCTTTATTATGCAGATGACATGTTGCCTTTTCAGGCACTGCTCCATGCCTTCGTTCACGACCTTCATACCGAGCGAGCCCTCCACACCCCTCTCTATCGTGATCAGTTCATCCTTCGATCCTGGGTCGACCTCAAAGACACAGAACGATCCCCTCATCTTGGATAGCATTTCGATGATCTCGCTCATCTTTGGCATGATGAACAAAGCTATTATGTCCGATATATAAACAATATTATGATCATAAAGAAATTGGATGATATATCCAATTCCCTCGTCCGTTAGGTCGTATCTCTGTACGTTTTTGGATCGAACGGTTATATTTCACAAAAGCTTGCCATCGACCCTCATACATGACCCATGGCCGGGAACTGGTCATATCGACCGGCTATGATCTATAAGAAAAAGGAGGGTTTGATGCCCTTGCGATTTTCCTTGGATCGAACGAAAATATCTTGCTGCCAGCTCAGAAACCCATACGTTTCCGGGGGATGTGACAGAGCTCGGAATGCCTTGCCGCCCCCGGTCCCATCGCCCGTAATGACCGATCCACTAACAGACGGCCCGCCATCAGTTCGCATGTAGGAGGTCGCTATGTTCCTGCATCCCTTCAGGTCTGTGTTCGGTGGGAACACATGTTCGACCATCAGTTCATGGTCCGTATCATCCAAATGGCATACTGACGGTTCGGATCATCTTGTTGGTGGGTACTTTTTTATACGTACATGTGACGGTGGTCATCACCCTTCGAAAAGGTGGGTTCTCTGACGACGCTCTTTATAAACAAGGTACATATATCAGGCTATAGTTAAGGTGGACGAATGGACGAGGGCGACTTCACAAGGGCGCGCTCAATGATTTTTCCCAGAAACGTTCTGGCAGGTCATGGGGTATTAGACCAGATCCCGGAGATGTGCAAGGACTTCGGTCTTTCGGGGACCGCCCTCTTGATAACCGGGACCAAGACCAAGAACGTAGCTGCAGATATAGTTTCAATGCGCTTGACCGATGCTGGCTTCAGTGTCCATTTTGCGGTCGTTGGGGAAGCGAACTCGGACAACCTGAGGAAGGTAGAAGAGATCGCAAAAGAGGTCAACGCGAACTTCCTTCTTGGTGTAGGAGGAGGGAGCAAGATCGACCTTGCCAAGATGGCCGCGAAGGACCTTAGGACCGAGTTCATCAGTGTGCCAACGTCAGCATCGCACGATGGGATCGCCTCTGGAAGGGCGTCCATAAAGAACGAGACGGGGCCGATGTCACTGGACGCGAAGGTGCCCATCGGTGTGGTCGCAGATACTGGGATAATCGTCCAGGCCCCATATAGATTACTCGCTGCCGGCTGTGCGGACGTGATATCGAACTCGACCGCGGTCAAAGATTGGGAGTATGCGCGAAGACTTAGGGGCGAGGAGTTCTCCAGATCGGCATATTCTCTTGCGCTTTATACCGCAGAGACGATAATCGATAATGCGGACCTCATCAAACCGAACCTTGAGGAGAGCGTATGGATCGCGATCCGTCCGATAATAATATCAGGGATATCGATGGCCGTGGCCGGAAGCTCAAGACCAACGAGCGGGTCGGAGCACATGTTCTCCCATGCCCTAGATATGATCGTTCCAGGAAGAGCACTTCATGGAGAGCAGTGCGGGGTAGGCTGCATCATGATGATGTATCTTCACGGTGGAGATTGGATGGAGATCCGTAATACCCTCGCAAAGATCGGTGCCCCCACTTCGGCAAAGGAACTGGGGGTCACAAAGGAACAGGTGATCGAGGCATTGGTCACCGCCCATAAGATCCGCAGCAGGTTCACGATACTAGGTCATGTAGGTCTTACCTACGAAGCGGCCGAAAGGCTTGCCACGATCACAAAGGTCGTCTAAGGAGAGATATCATGGTCGTTATCACATTAATCGGAGAACATCAGGCCAAAGAAGGTGAGCAGTTCGTCTATCGGGGGCCGCTCACGGAGTGCAGGGAGTGTAAATTGAAGGCCGTATGCTTCAATCTTGACCCTGGTAGTATGTATCGGATCAAGAAGATCAGGGACGTTCATCATGAATGTAGAGATCCATGAGGAGGGCGTTCGAGTGGTACAGGTGGAGAAGGTACCTATCAGATGTGCCATCGTACGCCGCCAGGCCATGGAAGGCTCGACCATCACTTTCGAGGACATCAGATGCAGGACACTGGGGTGTGCCAACTATCGAACCTGTCATCCTTTGGGTCTCGAGAAGAACATGAAGTGCAAGGTGACATCGGTCTGTGATGAACTGGTCTGCCCGGAAGGACTGAAGATCATAGAGGTCCTACTAGAGTAGATCGGAACAACGTTCCAAGGTACGCACTTTCACATAATCGGGTGAGCTCCAGGCGTCGTTAGGGTCGGACCTAAAAAAATAAAGGAAAGGTCAAAAGGTCATCTGAAGCTCTCGCCGGTCAACCTTTCGAACATCTCTATGTACAGGTCAGATACCTCCTTGACCTTGTCCTCTGGTAAGGGTGGAATGGCAGGTTCGACGCTTTTATTCTTTCTTGCGGACATCAGTTGATCGAAGTATCCGCTGGACCTGTAGTATTGGCGGACCGCTTCTTTGCTGAGCTCAAGGCACTCCCCCGCATCGTACGCGTCCTCGTCCCACCATCTGTCCTCGTCCGCGGTCCCAAAGGTGTCTATGACCATCAGGCGGCGTTTCTCATCGAACGCGAACTCTTTCTTCCCATCGACATGGATCAGCATCCGGTCCTCGACCTCGGACGAGATGATGTTATCTATCTTTGCCACCTCTTCGAAGACCCTGTTCAGCTCTTCCTCGGTGAGGCCGGATATCTTGATGGCTTCATCCTTCGTGAGAAGCCTGTCGATCTTCTCCAGCTTTGTGGTCGTTTCATAGAACGGTTCAGGGAGCTTCTCTCCATACTTGACCTCATGGTTGGCAGTAAATCCAAGTTCCTGGGGGGTTATCTTTTTTGCCATTACCCGGTCGAAAAGGGATCCAGCAACATAATGTCTTGATATGAACTCCAAAGGTATCAGATAATTGGTCGTTGAGCAGTTTAGGCGGTCATAATCACTAATGACCTCCACCCTCTTGACCCTCATGCGGTTCGGTGGGACCAGCTCCTTGAAGTGCGTTCTTACGCCCGATTTCTTCAATACCTGGAACCAAAAGGCCGCGGAACGGCATAATGTCTCTCCTTTGAAAGGTATCGCAGATGGGATGATCTTGTCGAAGACCGATATATTGTCCGTAAAAACGAACTCCAGAGTTGAATCATCGACCTCGTACACCTGTTTGACCTTTCCAGTTCTGACCAATTTCATGTGGCTTGTCCACCTTGGCGAATGTAACCATATGGAAGACTATATGGTTTGTGGTTGTCCATTTTCTATCGGGATAATGGACCGCCACACAAACTATTTTTACGGTCGCCTTCTAATCGATAGAACCGAATGTCTCTGGACATAGAGGAGATCCGAACGTTCTCAAAACTTAGGAGCATTCAAACGGAATGGAATAACATCCTTAGAGGAAGCGGTGAGGACGAGATCTTCCTGACCCAACCATGGTTGATGTCCTGGTGGAGAACATATGGCGAGGGAAGAGGGATGATGGTGCTTACCGTAGAGGAGGACGGAGAACTGATCGGTTATGCTCCTCTAATGATAACCTCCAGAGGAACGGTCCTACCATGGAGGAAGGTAGAGTTCATAGGGTCCGGGCCATCGGACCGATCTGGGATCGTGGCCAAGAACGGGGGACCGGACAGTCCATAGGGCCATCTGGAGATATCTGGCGGATCGGGAGGGATGGGATATGATCGAGCTGAGGGACATGAGAGGTGACGGTCCGACGGCTCGGAACATCATGAACATGTATCCAGAGGGGGAGTTCTTTCCCACAGGGGCACCGACCATCGTGCTAAAAGGTGATTATGGTCAATATTTGGCTGGCCTTTCAAAGAGCATGAGGACGAACCTCTCGAGATATACAAGGAAGCTCATGGATGAGATGAACGCCAAGTTCGTCGTAAGGCGTCGAAAGAGCGAGGTCGAGGAGGGAATGGGCATCTTGCGGGAGCTCAGTGATGCTAGGTGGGATTCGATGAACGTTCTATCTTCCCCTGGGATGATGGATTTCGTTTCAAGGGTCATCAAGTTGCTCTCTGCGGAAGATCAAGTGGTCTTCCACACGCTCGAGATCGAAGGGAGCCCCATCGCCATCACCATGGGGTTCGAGTATGGTGGGAAATATTTCTATTATCTTTCTGGATTTGATGTCGAGTACGGCAAGCTTTCGCCTGGTTCGGTCCTTCTATCAAAGATCATAGAAGAATGTCATTCTATGGGACTGTCCGAGGTCGATCTGCTCAGGGGGAACGAGGCCTACAAGTACAAGTTCAATGCGATCGATCGTCCTCATCTTCACTTTCGCATGATCAGGAAAGGCGTTATCAGGATAGCCTCCTGCTCCATCAGGGAGCAGCCACTTTGCTGATCTACCTGGGAAAGGACCTCACCAGGTCAGCGCTGTCCATGTACATGAACGCCTCGGCAAACCCGTCAAGAGCGCTGGCGGCCGCCCTGTAGCTGTTTATGCCTCTTACGACACGAACATAATCGATGTCCTTGGTCTGTGTTCCATGTTCTTTTACCGCATCCTCTTTCACGTTCATGTAGTTCGTGATGTCTATCAGAAGGTTGGGCATCAGGGTACCCCATACCTCGTACATAACGGTCTTGAGTACCTTACTGTCCTGTATTGCAGGACCTGCAGATGGACTCGAAGGTCCGAAGGTGCTGGTTATGGTTCTCGAAGGGCGAAGGGACGAACACAGTGTCCGGGGAGAACCGTTCGATCTCCCTGGAAATGGCCTCGGTCGCATCCTTCTGTGACGGAAAATCATTATCGAGCAGCACATGGTCCGTCACACCCATCTTCTTTAGGGAGGCCATGATCTCTGCGGTCCTATGCTCTTTGGTGAAATCCCCACGTTGGATCGAGAGATATAGGACCCTGACCTTTTTGTTGGCGGAACAATAATTTCACGATGGTCCCGCCACAACCGACCGCATCATCGTCCGGATGAGGGGAAACCACCAAGAACCTCTCACCTGGCGGTAGGGTCATGACCTTTGGGTTCCATGCCGTCCCCTCCAAACGGGAAGGGACATTGAACCTGTTCCTCAGCTTCTCGATTATTATTTTCATCTCTAAAGTTGCCGAATCCGCACCCACAAGGAATATTAGGGGAGCGTTACCCTAATTAATGTTACACATATCGGGCGAAGGATAAAATGAAGGTAGCGTTGCTGTCGTTGTTCCGCTTCGAGGAGGTTCGGGGCGTGTACCGAGATATTCATCGAGCATTTGAAAAAGGTCTTCCCGGACATGAAATTGATCACATACTCCACCGCCAGGGAGAACGGACGGCACTTCGATTTCACCCGGTTGAACCTCGAAGAACCAAAGATGGGGCTCGTGATCGGTCGTGAGTTCGCGAGGACCCAAAGGAAGGAGGACTTCGACCTGGTCATAGCGAACAACACCGCAGGATGGTACATCAGTCTTTTTCGGCCCGATGTACCGATGATGAACATCTTTCACTTCACGATGATCGGACTGGCCGACCAGGTTCTGAAAGGCACACCCGGCTATGTTCCAACCAAGTACTTCAGCCCTATTTTTGAGAAGCTCAGCGTAGGTGGGAAGCTGGTCGTATCGGTAAGCTCATAAAGTAAAGCGTGAGCTGAAGGAACATTATAACGTTCGGATCTTCAGTGGTCGAGAACGCGATACCCACAGAGGTCTTCAAGCCGACCCCGAAAGAGGAGGCCAGGGAGATCCTGGATCAAATATGATGGGCCTATCGGGATATTCGTCGGAAGGGGCGAATCGCACGAAAGGGTTCGATATCGTCCAGGATGTCGCAAGGTCCAGAGATGATCTCAAGATCATGGTCGTTACACCGACCAATGTCAGCGATGATAGGTTGATGATCTATCGGAACATTCCGAACGAAAAAATGCCGCTCCACTACTCGGCGGCGGATTTCTTCTTCTTCCCATCGAGATACGAATCGGTCGGCTATACTGCCCTGGAAGCGATGTCATGCGATCTTCCGGTCGTGGCGTCGAGGACGGGGAGTCTTCGAGGACATGGATGCGACCTCCATCGGCAGGATAGTTCCCACTTATCGACCCGAAGATTATTCCGGGGCGATCGATACCGTGTTGAACGATGGTTCCCTGACACCTAGGAACATGGCGGTCGCGAGGTTCGGCATGGAAAGGTTCACGGAAGGTTACCAGAACGCGGCAAAGGATGCCGTTCTCAGATATCAGACAGGTGCTAGGCCCCACCCGAGCATCGCACTGTCAAGGCTTTGAGCTTGACATGGCAGATGAGTTGATTGCCGTCCTTGGTTTGACTGTTCGTGATAATATCTAAACATGATCATATGGACCGTTCATGCCCCAGCAGCTTGGTGGGTGCTATGTCCGATGAAAATCAACCTTGATATCTGGAAAATAACCCATTTATAACGTCACCTCGAAATAGTTGATGGGGAGCGAAGCCTTCGGGTCGGTAATGTTCCGGTCCTCAACGACTTATTCCACGAAATGGATGTGGAAAGGGCTAGCTCAGAAGGGATGGGATGCACGATAAACTACTTAGGGTCGGATCGGGAGCGGACATCTGCCCGCGACCTTTTGATCTCAACTGATCGGATCGGTCACGACCTGATGCTTTGATCTTGTCGGTCAATGTCATATCTGGTCAGATGACCATGTTCACGAAGATAGGTCGATCCCTCCGGTCCACCGAGCGGAAGATCGATCGAGCTGAGGGAAGCATTTGGTACGCCCTCTCGGGACATACATGGATCATACCGGTTTCTTGTCCCTGGGGGTCCGAGAATCCGCGGCTGTCCCTCCAACCTTTAACTATACCACATATCTCAAAGACGGCCCCCATGGTGGTAAAGAAGTGAGGCATCGGTTCGGCTTCTGTTCTTGTTTCGCCCCCATCCCCGACCAGACGTACACGGAAGAAATCATTGACCCGATTGGCCGCATATTTGGTGAACGGCATGGACTCTTTGAAATATTTTTGAACGAGATATGAATTGTTCCTCCCCCATAGATATCTGAGGCGAAGATACCATTTCAGGCGGTCCTTTCTATAGGACCCTTCGCACCATTCATGACGTACCGAGGCCTTTTCTGAATAACCTATGTCGTTCCCATCGAAGAACACCCTCAAACAGGCGTCCGCCTCATCCTGATGGAACTTAAAATATGGGTCGAAACCGCCTGCATTGACCAGTGCTTCTCTCCTGAAGGACATGTTGCAGCCCACCATGACCGGGAACAATCCTGGAACAAGTGTCTCCCATTCCTGATCGAACCACATCCCCTCCTCGGACACAAAGTTCCGCCCCATCACCAGATCCCCGCTCATATCAAGGACCGGGCCTCCCACCGCACCGATCTTCTCGCTCGTATACCCCTCAATGATCCCGTTCAACCACTCTTTGGAGGCGATGGCATCATCATCTATGAAGCAAACGATGTCACCCTTCGCTGCATTAAGCCCAAGGTTCCGTGCCGCAGAGATCCTTCGAGCTTGTCCTGTTTCACCAATCTGATCTCCGTCCTCTTGTCAAGAAGCTCGAGCATTTCTCTTGTCCCATCGTTCGATGGCCCATCGACCACGATGATCTCGAACGGAACGGACTTTTGGTCGGATAAGGACTTCAAGCACTTTGGAAGCCACTGGAGCCGGTTAAATGTGCACACGATGACCGACACGTCAGGTTCGTTCTCCATCATATCCCCTCGGGAATGTACCCGGACCTACATTTCTCGGTCCCACCGATGTTCGAACGAACGATGGGTCGAACGGATACCTCATACATGGTGCCAGCATGGTCGAACAAGAAGATATCAGATAGGTGCACGCTGACATTTATTACAGGCACGAATATTTATCCTTTCGTGCGTTGACCCGCAGTTCAAGATCCATTGATGGGATGATGTTACACCTTTATCCTCTGCTAGCTCACCGGACCGCGCATGTCGCCATGGTCATTTTGATGCCTCCGACCTGCGATGATAGCATCCTGAATGCCTGTTCCGGGAGACCTGGGTTAAATAGGGCGATGGACCCGCATACGATGGTGGGAGATGGGGCTACCATCACAAAGTCGATCCCCAGCAAGATGAGCGTTAATATCAGCCAGGTATCTTGGAGAGCATGCAAGGTTCCGACCATCAGAAGGCTTCTGGTGCGTATGTACAAGATGCCGAAGACATCTCCTGATAGGAACGAGAATATCGCGAACATCATGGAGCCCCAAAGCAACATCAGGCCAGCGTTCAAAAGTGAGGTCAGGATGAGCGCCCCGGGTATACCGACCAGTGGGGACATCGACCTCAGAACGACCCCCCTGAACAATGTCTCCTCTATGAAACCATATAATGAGACGAGAGGGATGAACATGAAAATCGGGTCCGAACCGAAGAACTGTTCCCAGAACCTTAACCCGAGAAAGTAGGATTCCATGAAGGCCATGAAGATCTGGAAGAACGACGACGATGGCGAATTGACCCGACACCGATGTACTTCGAAGAACTTGGCCATTGCATATGCCTATATGAAAGGAAGACCACCAGGGAGGTCGATACACCGTCAATATCGATCGTGTCAAGATAGACATTACCTGAGGACGGAACGAGGATGGCCACGAGGGATATGGCGGACAGGGCGCCAAATGCCTCACCGCATCTTGCGGGTCCAGGATCGCGAGCGAACGAAGCCCATGCTAGGGACATCAGTAGGACCACGAGGATCGATGACGGCCCCTATTTCGGCCGCCTCGGGGATCATGGTAATAACATAAACGTATAAGAAAACGAACCGACAACGAACAATAGTGATAGAACGACCACGACGGGAATCCACCACTGAGATGCGTTCGTCCTATGATCGGGGCCTGCATCTGCGAACATGGCCTACCATGCCCCGAAGACCAACTTTGCGATCAATGATCAAAAAGACCAGCATGAAGGAGAGCAACGCCGGGGTGGTGACCTTGAGATTTAGCGTTCTGAACCTTATGGCAGATATGTTCCTTATCAAGAGCAGGCCGATCAGTGCGATCCCCAAAAGCACGAGAATCTGACCCGGCTGCCATGAGCTTTGGTCCACTGGCGGCACGATCAACAAGGACAGTGCCGACATGGATCAGCTCGACCACGTTGATCTGTGTCCACAGCTGCTTGACCGATGCCCCATCGTTAAGATCGAAGAACACAACATGTTGGCCCAAAGCGGCTGTGGAGAACCTCAGCATAGCAGTATATGAACCACCAGGGGCCACATCGAAGCTTGTCATCATACCCACGTTCGGGGTCAGTGTTACAGGTGAGGCTATATTGAAACCGGAGATCGCACTATAATTCCCATCACCGTCCATGCCCACGATGAGATCGTACTGCATCGTAACGGATGCATGGTTAACGACATCTATCTGTATCGATGAGGTAGATCCAGCAGATATGTTCTGGGGAAGGGATGCCAAGGTGCCATCGGGTCCCAGGATGTAGAACTCCGTGTTGGCGTTCGACGTTGGTTTGGAGGTGATGCCGTTCAATGAGACCGTGGCAAGTACGACCAGGGAGAGGACTATCAGTGCGACCACGCCCTTCTCGAGCCCATTGAGGTTCGATCTGGGGACCCTGCTGATGGTCAGGACGAACTGTTCGCCCCTTGGAAGCCTCGACCTTCTGTACAAGGCATAACCAGAGAAAAAGAAGGTCAAAGAGATGACCTCGATGGATATGGACAATTGGTCCAGCCCAATGATCCCTCTCGTGATGATGGTCCCTACCACCCCGACCGCGGTCAAGCTCATGCCCACCGAGAGGGCGAGCCTCTCGAGCATCGTGATCTTGAACACCTTTTCCTCCCTTAATGCAAAGAAGGATTGGGCGAGCACGACCTTGTTGCCGGGAAATAGGGCGGCCGTTATCGCATAACCAGGTACGAAGAAGATCGTCAGGAAGGAGATGACCACCTGGAAGGTACCACTGATGCCGAGCACAGGAAGGAGCACGCCAGCTATGGCCACGACGCAGATGATCAGTAGATCGAAAGGTCTACCTGGACCAAAGAGCATCGTGTTTGTTCTGCCCACCAAACGGCCATCCCCTTTCCTGTATTATTATTCTAAT
This sequence comes from Methanomassiliicoccaceae archaeon, assembly GCA_963741025.1. Taxonomy (GTDB): domain Archaea; phylum Thermoplasmatota; class Thermoplasmata; order Methanomassiliicoccales; family Methanomassiliicoccaceae; genus CAVUGW01. The sequence continues at coordinate 33,069 of CAVUGW010000028.1, read as the reverse complement.
GCTCCGCTTAATAATCTGTCGGTCTATTTCTATCCCTCTTCGATCAGGTCCTCTAACCTTTTCCGTAGGACCGTCCCGACGACATCCCAATTATATCTTTCGATGATCAGTTCCTTTCCTCTGTTGGCAATAATATCTCCGACGCTCATATCCTTCAGCAATGAGGCCACCTTTTCCGTGAAGTCGTTCGGGTCCCATCCCACAAGACAATTGACGCCGTCCTTCAGTTCAGGAATACCGTCCAATGCCAGCGGGCTGACGATGGTGGGCCGGGAGACCGACATCATATCGATGACCTTTGTGAGGATCCCAACGCCTTTCCACATGGGTGCGATGCAAATATCCGATGCGGACAACCAAGTATATAGGTCAGGCACGAACCCGAGAACGACGACGCCATCTGAAGGCGCGGTCCCGAGCTCCCCGCTCCCTGCTAGATACACATGGGCGTTCGGGAAAGAGGTTCTCAGATGTGGCATCATATCGTTGGATATGTACAGAGCGGCGTCCTTGTTCGGCATGTACTTGAGGGTACCGAAGAACAAAATAACGACCTCGTCCTCCGGTAAGGACAGGAGCCTCTTCGCCTCCTTTTTGGGGAGGACCTTCCTTTCAACGACATCCATATCGGCACATGTCGGGACGACCAAGAACTTATCCGGCCTCATTCCAAGAGATGCATAGGTATCGACCTCCTTCTCCGAGACCACAAGAACGTTGCTCGCCAGGGTAAAAACGAACTTCTCCAGCATCAGATTTCCTAGAAAGAAGAACCTCGTTTTTCCGAGCGTCTCAGAAAAGCTCTTGATGTTCCCGTGGTTGTCCCAGACCATAGGTATGTTCCTTATTTTTGCTGCCAGGCCCGCCGCCAAAGAAAAGTAGGTCCCTTCTGCGAAGACAAGGTCGGCGTGCTCTCTCTTTGAGACCCTGAGAGTGTCAAAGAATATGAGGACCTCATCGGCGAGGAACATAACGTATCTAAGAAATCGGTTACCCTTTTGGTCATAGACCTTCTTGTTCAAACTACGGGTTGGGACCGGGACGACCTCGAACCAGTCGGTCAATAATGCTCGCATCTTAGGGGTTCTCTCGGTGTTCTCCCGGTCGAGCGGGACCCCAGGGACAAAGACCACCTTTCTGGTCCCCTGCGCCTTCGTCAGGTCGGTCCCCCCTGATATATCGAAATGAGGCGGTCGGCACAGACCCCGAAATCGAAATCGGACCTGGCCAACTCCCTTCCTGTTCTACCCATGGAGCGCAACCTCTTGTCATCCTCCAATAGTGCCGTAAGATCTCGGCCATCTTGGCGGGCTCCGATCCGACCATGGTCCCAGCCCCTTTTTCGACGATATCGGACCTTAGCCCCCTGCCGTACGAGGTAGCGACCGGCACGCCGCATGATATGGACTCTATCGCCGTGAAAGGAAAGAGGTCGACCCGGCTCGTGACAGCGAGAACGTTAGCGCATGAATAAAGTTCTGCCATGGACGGGGTGTCCAGTCGGTCCGTCAGCAATCTTACGTGCCGATCAAGTCCTCGTTCCTTGATCATCGAGGCAAGGACCTCCCCTTGCGGACCGGTCCCCTTGATGATGAGCATGATATCGGTGTGTTCCTTTCTTATCGCCTCGATCGCTTTGATCAGAATGTCCATTCCCTTGTTCTCGTGAAGGCGTCCTACCGAAAGAACCACCTTGGCATCCTGCGGAATATCGAACCGAGCCCTGGAAGATGTTCTCTCCCGGGGGGAGAAGACGTTGGTGTCGACCCCTGAATGGACCACTGGGGCGATCTTCTCCTCTGGGAACCCATATCTGATGAGATGCTCCCTTGCGGACAGCGATCTGGGAATGAGCGCCGAACAACCTTTGACCATCCCTCGGCCTATAAATCGGTAATACTTCCTCTGGGCCCACCCTGCCGCCCCTCTCATCAGGATATCGAGCTCCTGCCATACGAAGAAAGCTGTATCCTCGTTCTTTGTCCCCGACCAGCTAAGAAACGTGCCTGGCTGGAAGACCTCACCTGACTGAACCACGTCCAGATGGTCCCTTCTCAACCTCCTTGGGAGCGAAGGTGTCAGTGGGGCCAACGAAGGCGGGAAGGCCCATGGTATACGAGTGGGCAGGTACACCAGCTCTGGACTGCCCTGGAATGGTGATCTTGGTCGATATGCATCAGAAATGTAGATGTTCACCTGATGACCGCCTTTCACCATCCTCCTTCCCATCTCCACGATGTTAAGGTCGGAATCGTTCGCGGGAGCAAGTCCACCAGGTCCGGACCGGGCCGAAAGATCGTCCGCGGTCCTTGTCATAAGGTTCACCAGTCCTATCCTCATGCCCCTGCCCCAGGATCATAGACGACCCACGACTGTCCATTATCATAGACCTTGTCCAGGCCCATCGTCTGGTTGAGATAGAGGTCGTAGAAAGCAGTGATGCCCCATTGAGTGTACCAAAGCTGGCCGGTGCTATCGAATTCGATGGCACCAGGACCATACCAAGATGTCAGATTGCTCATGGTGTTCGGCCAGGCGGAATCGTATACTATTCGGGTGAACTGTTCGGAACCTCCGTTCCACACGTCATATGGGTAGAAACCACCACCTACGACAAATGACTTATCTGGCATATGTCCTGCAAGAAAATCCGTGGTCTCGACCGACTGCTGGCCCACGATGTACAAGCTCTCTTGATAATATATCGTGGACATGCATGCGGCCACCACCAAGATCAAAATGACGACAAATATCGGCTTTATATATCGGGGTGCAAGACCGATGATGATCGGGACAAATATCATCGGTGTTATTATCATCAGATAAAGAAGGGCCCTATCATAGATCTGACCATTGAACACCGTTGTGTCGAGCGGTACCAACATGAACGGAACGATGAACAAAGGTAGAATGTTCTTGGGCAATGTGGCGATCTTCTTCTTCTTTATAATGAGGTATATGCCAAAGGCTATCACCGCCAATAGCACGAACAGGCCCAATGATCCGGTCCTTATCTGTGGTGCGTAACTGAAAACATTATGTCCGGTCCTCTGAGAGACCTGGGTCGAAACGCTCGATCCCACTTTGGTAAGGTCGGATATACGTGCGGCTATGAACTGGGTGATGTTCTGGGAGTATGTAGCTGCCCCTGTGAATGTCCATCCCAAGAATATCAATACGAAGATGGAAAGCGGCCAAGGTTTCTCGACCTTTACAGCATGTTTCCTGGACACGAACCAGCGATGCATCCGTTCCAATACTTCCTTCAATGCGACCGCCCCTAGCACGAATATGACGGTGGTGGGATGGGCGATCACGACGAACGCAAAAAAGGAGACCGCGGCCAAACGCCAGGCCCTCCCCTCCCTCTCTAAACATACAAAGACGAGCAGGCCCACCGCCAGCCCCATCGATTCAGGTGAATAATGGAACTGAAACCAAACGTTCACGAAGGCTACGGCCAAGAACGTTATCTTGTAATCAACGGTCGGTACATAGGTCCGCACGAACAGATACAGCGCTATGAACGTGAACGCCGATGCGAACAATGGATAGTACCTCAGAAAGGTGAGGGCCTGAGGGTTGCCCACGACCGCGAACGAAGCACCGACCACATAGAACCCAGGGAAATTGTACGAATATGATAATGTTGGATCGGTCGAGACCATTCCCGTCTTCACTATCTGCAGTGAATAATAATAATGCATATAGCTGTCCCAGATGTCCGGGTATCTCTCGAAGAAACTAGGTGCCCCCCAGAGCGCCAGGAACAATAAAAGCGCCCCGACGATGAACACGCTCTCCTTTCCGTTCCGGATCCCTATGATAAGTGAGCCTACCAAAATGGCCACACCGATCCAGTATGCGACAGGAAGGGCTTGCAGAAGGCCGAAGGAATATGATGATGATATCGATTCGAAGTTATATCCTATCGAAGAAGCAATGACTATCGCAAAACCGATGAAGGAAAGACCCAACACAAGAGATGAACGTACCTTGAGTCGAGCATTTGACTTAATCTGACCCCCTCCCAGCGTTTGTTGCTGATCTATGACACCCTAACGGTAATAAAGTTTACTAGTGCGCAACTGAACGGGCCCAGAACAAAATGAAGAGCGCTTCAGATCGATCTGGTCCACAGGAGCTCGGGTGATAGGTCGCCGACGAAATGACCAGGTCATAATATATTATTTTCATGAAACGGATCCGCCAATTGACAATAGGACTAGCCCCTCTTTCGGGTCTCTTTTCATTTGTTCGCAGGTCTCGTTTTCACCCAAGAGCGATCAAAAGAACCCCCCTCTTTCGGGTGGAAATGATCGTTAAAAAAAATCATCCTCAAAATTCAATTAGATTTCCTGGGCTTGGAAATCTTTAAGTATGGGGGGGTCTAGATTTATTCAACTGCCGTTAGACAATTCATCGATTTAACTGGCTAAACAGTAAGATCTTCCATTGTGAAGAAGTGGTGGTTCGAGACAAGATCTGGGGTGTGATACGATTAGCGCAAGCTCTGTCGGGAGGAATGAAAATGACCATCGCGAATAAGGTGGTGGTCATGATACCGGCCCTGAACGAGGGCAGGAGCATAGGGCAGGTCATCGATGGGATACCTGTAGAGGACCTGCGTTCGCTGGGTTATGACGTGAAAACGGTTGTGGTCGATGGCCAGTCCAAGGACCGGACCTTAGACATCGCCCGTTCGAAAGGGGCGTCCGTCATAGTTCAAAAAGGGAAAGGAAAAGGGGTCGGGGTAAGACAGGCGTTCTCTCTTTGCTATCCGCAAGAGGTAGTGCCCAAAGCGTTAGCTCTTTCGAATGGCATTTGCTCGGACGTCGAGGTGCTCTCAGCTATGCTCGATCTCAAATATCTGGTCATGCTCGATGCCGATGGTACTTATCCGCCCGAGCACATACTACAGGTCGTTAAGGCCTTGGATTCCGGGGCCGATGTGGTAATGGGATCCAGGTTCAAAGGTTCCATCGACGATGGCGCCATGACCGCATTGAACAGTATGGGGAACAGATTGCTAAGCAATATTGCAACGATGCTGTATCAGACCCCGGTGACCGATCTATGTACTGGGATGTGGGGTTTCGATGCGGAGGCTCTCAAGAGGATGGACCTGAACTCTGTTCATTTCGAGCTCGAGGCCGAGATGTTCGCGGAATCTGCAAAGAAAGGATTGCGTATCGAGGAGATACCTATCCACTACCGTGTCAGAGAAGGAGAGTCGAAACTGGTCCCGCTGAAGGCGGGGATGATGATATTCAGCAAACTTCTCACACGAAGGTTCTGGAGCGCGAAAGGCCAGTTCGATATGAGGATCAGCCGAAGATCGGAGGGTTCGACCAACGCGGCACTGAGTCGCTATATGTAAGGGATCAGAATGCGGATCGCGGTCGTTACTCCCGAGTTCATGAGCTGGGGCGGGGTCGGTAGTTATGTTGTCCAGCTCGCAAAGAATCTACCATCCGACTTTGAGGTGCACGTCATATCGTTAGATCGAAAGAACGCCTCCGGGGCCGGGTCGCACCTGGACGGTCGGATCACGTTCCACGGTCTGGGGACCGCGAAGGACACGTTCGTATACAACAATCAGTTCCAGATCAACCTGTGGAGAAGGTTCGAAGAGCTGCGTTCCATCTATGGTTTCGATCTGATTCATGCAAACCATGCCCAGATGTCGGACATCATGCTCAAGGTGCTGGGATCTGATATTGCATCGGTAACTACGGTCCATACCACGATAGGTTCGCAGCGTCTGGGCACAAAACGGTCACAGCTCCCATTACGAAGTTTGGAAAGGTCGGAAAAGATGACGTATCTACTGCTACCTTTCCTCTCAGCGGCTGAACGTGTGTATATGAAGCGCTGCAGTAATGTGATCTTCGTCTCCGATTTCATCAGAAGATGGTGCGAGGATAGTTTCAAGCTTGATTGCAGGTCGGAGGTCATCCACAATGGGATCGATACAGAGATGTTCCGACCAAGGACCCCCGAGGAGTGCCTCGAACATTTTCCCACGCTCGAGGGAGTGAGCAATATAATTCTGTTCTCTGGAAGGATGATCGCGTTGAAAGGTATAGGAACAGCGATCAGGTCAGCGGCCGAGCTCGTGCAGGACCATGACGTTCACTTCGTGTTCGCAGGGCCAGGGGACCAGGACCAATGGAGGAGGTCGGCAAAGGAGATAGGTGTCCCGGCATCCAGGTGCATCTTCGTTCCGCCTGTACATTATAGTGAGATGCCGTACCTTTATCCCCTTGCCTCAGCGTTCGTCCTGCCTTCCTATTCAGAGAGCTTTCCGATGACGATATTGGAGGCCATGGCCTCAGGAACGCCTGTAGTTGCTTCGTCCGTAGGAGGCGTACCGGAAATGATCACGGACGGGAAGGACGGTCTGATGGTCCCCCCTAAGGACGTGGGGGCGCTAACCGAGGCGATAAGGTCCTTGCTTGACGATCCTAGGGTATCTAGGTCCATGTGCGTAAGGGCAAGGGAAAAGGTAAACGAGGAGTTCAGCGCTAGACTTATGGCAAAACGTACATCAGAGGTCTATCGCACAACGTTGGAGGAATGCACATGAAAGTGCTATTAGTAAATCCACCCAGGTTCCAAGGTATCCCTGTGATCAGGGAAGAGAGATGTGAAGTGACAGAAAGATATTCCATCTTAGAACCTTACAGTCTGTTGCAGATCGGAGCATTGCTGAGGCGTCAGGGTCATGAGGTCGCTCTGATCGATATGAACGGTTTCGATCTGAAGATGGAAGATCTAGTATCTGAACTAACATCCTTCCGACCTGACATGGTCATGTTCCGTTTCACCCCTACGACCTTCGATCATGACATGATGGTCGCCAAGGAGATCAAAGAGCTCGATAAGAGCACGATCACCATAGGCATCTGTTGGACATTAAGGACCATGTACCGAAACGTCATGGAGCAATCCCCATACATGGATGCTTATGTGCTACAGGACTATGAGACCGTCTCACCAGCGATCGTCGAGGCATATGATAAAGGTGGACAATTGGCGGACGTAAAGGGCATAGCGTACAGGTCCGGGGAGGAGATCAAAAATCACCCAACCTTCAGTACCCCTGAAGGACTATGATTCCCTTCCCATGCCCGCATATGATCTTTTACCCTCTCTTGACCCATACTTTGTGACCGCCCCTGCTGGAAGGCCATTCACCATATTGTATACCTCAAAGGGGTGCCCGTTCCGATGCTCCTTCTGTACTGTAGCGGGGACCCAATGGAAGATGAGGTCCGCCGAGAACATAATCGAAGAGCTCAGGTTCCTGAAAAAGAACTACGACCTCAAGACCGCGTCGTTCTTCGATGAGACCTTCACCTTCAATAAGACAAGGGTGGTGGACCTGTGCAATGGGCTCATCGAAGAAAAGATGGGGATAAAATGGTACTGCAATACAAGGGCGCATCTGGTCGACCAGGACCTTCTCAAGCTCATGAGGAAAGCAGGATGTCGCGGGATATCCTATGGTATCGAATCGGGTAGCCAAAAGATACTGGACTCGGTCGAAAAGAGCATCAAGGTGGAGCAATGCCGTGATGCGATAAAATGGGCCAAAGAGGCCAGGATAAAAACGTTCGCAAGTTTCATCTTTGGGCTTCCAGGCGAGGACTGGAGCACGGTGGAAGATACCTTAAAGTTCGTGAGGGAGACCCTTCCAACGAGCGCACAGTTCAACGTCGCTGTACCATATCCAGGAACAAGGCTCTATCAGCAGACCTATGGAAATAAGGGCAACGAGCTTGATTTCCGAAAATTGTACCAGGACGCATCTGTCGTCGGGACCGAGGCGCTCACACCCAAGGACCTGGACGAAGTTCGGAAGATGGCCTACAAAGAGCTGTATACCAGCGGAAGATGGTGGTTGGCGAACATCGGGCATGTGATCACCGAACCTTCGGACCTTGACCTTGCCTTTAGGTACGCATTGAAGATAACCAATAATTATCTTTTCCATGGGATGAAACACGCCCATTGAGGTAGTGGAATGGAGACAAAGAAGATCGTGATGACCACCACGTTCTACCCACCATATCATCTCGGTGGCGACGCGGTCCATGTAAGATATCTCGCTGAAGAACTGGTCAAGAAGGGTCATGAGGTCCATGTCGTTCATAGTTTGGATGCGTACGACCTCAAGTCCTCAGGGAGAAGGACGACGAAACCCCGTTCGGACGTTATCGTTCATCCATTGGAGACCAAGCTAGGTTCGATGAGCGCAGGGCTCACCTATCTAACTGGTTCCAACCGGGCCGCCGAGCGTCTTTTACAAGAGGTCGTTTCTAGTGAGCGTCCAGACTGGGTGCACCATCACAATGTATCTCTTCTAGGATATGGGATCCTGAACGTGTGGAAAGGCCCCTCCATCTATACCTCTCATGATCATTGGACGGCGTGTCCCAGGAACGATATGATGTACCGTGGGAACGTACAATGCAAGAGCTCTGCCTGCAACATGTGTTCATTGCTATCGGGAAGGCCGCCTCGCCTTTGGAACGAGAACGAACTCAAGGCGGCCCTTCAGAGAATGAACAAGGTCATCGCACCATCGAAATACATGGCGACATTCCTCAGAGAAAGATCGGGTCTTGACAGCATCGTCGTTCCGAATTTCGTTCCAAGGCCAGATGTCGTCGTCCGATCGACCGATGATGCAAGACCTCATTTCACCTTCGTTGGGGTGCTGGAGAAGCATAAGGGTATTGACCTGCTGATCAAGATCTTCCTCTCCCACGATGTTCCTGCGGAGCTCCACGTCTTTGGCAAAGGGTCATTGGAAAGGTATGTGGTCGAGGCGTCCGCTTCATCGAACGGTAAGATAAGATACTATGGGTTCCAAGATAGGAACGTGTTCGATCAGAGATATGGCTTCGGCGGCAGGTCTGGTCGCGCCCTCCACATGCAATGAGAACTCTCCATTGTCTTGTATAGAAGCGTTGTCGATAGGAACGCCATTGATCGTTTCGGCCAATGGCGGTCTACCAGAACTGGTGACCGAACCAAAGTGCGGGATCGTGATCGAAACCTCCCCTTCGGCCATCGCCAAAGCCCTGACCGAGCTCCTCGATGACCGAGAGGGACTTACCTCCATGTCGAAGAACGCATTAATGAGGTACGGTTCACAACACTCCCCAGAACTTTACATGGAACGCTATTTGGGATCGATGGAAGGTGTTGCACGATGAGGATGGCCCTTTTGAACGTTGGATTTTATCCGGGGGAGGAATGCTTCAAGGTGAGCCCTCCGTTCGGGATAATGTACGTGGGAGCATACCTGCGTGAGAACGGCACGGAGGTCCGGCTCTTTGACTGGAGCGGCGAGGACCTGGACAGAGAGAAGAAACGTGTGCTCGAGGCCTATAGTCCGGACCTGATAGGTGTTCATGTCAAAGTAAGTTCTGCCATCGAGCGTGCCATGGAGGTGAGCGAATGGGGAAGGGACATGGGCGCCAAGATAATATGGGGCGGCCCTGGACCATCCATATTGCCGGAGCTCATGTTGAGGGATGGTCCCGTCGACGTCCTTGTTCTAGGGGAAGGTGAAGAGACCATGGCGGACCTCGTCGATGCATTGAACAAAGGACGATCCCTCGAAGAGGTCGAAGGGATAGCGTTCCTCAAGGATGGCGAGTTCACCAGAACGCCCCCGAGACCGAGGATGAAAGATCTGGGAGGCCTCCCCCTTCCACTATGGAAGGACCTGGGGGATTCTTGATCGTTATCATATACCTCTACATGGAAGGACAGCGGTTCCACTTATCACCAGTAGAGGTTGCCCAGGAAATTGCACTTTTTGTTATACAAAGGTCATGTGGGGCTACAAATGGGCGCCGCTCTCCCCAGAAATGATCATCGAGGAGATCCAACTGGTCCGTTCGATCGATCCTAAGATCGGAGCGTTCATTTTCAACGACGACCTGTTCTCCCTGGATACCAAAAGGGTAAGGAGATTATGCACTTTGCTCAAGGAGAAGGGCATAGACATACTATGGAACTGTGAGATGAGGGCAGATACCGTCGAACCTGAGCTTTTGAGGGAGATGAAGGAAGCAGGTTGCTGTCAGATCCTTGTAGGCCTCGAGTCGGGCTCGCAACGGATGTTGGACATGGTCGATAAAGAGACAAGCCTGGACGTTCTAAAAAGGGCGTATAGAACGATCCATGAGAATGGGATGGAGGCATACTCCATGATCCTCATAGGTCTTCCTAGGGAGACCGAGCAGGACATCCGAGAGACCGAGAAGCTGCTGAACGAGGTCAGATCGGACTTCAATGAGTTTTGTGTTTATGTTCCATATCCTGGTACCAAGTTATACGAGATCGCAAAAGAACAAGGGTTTCGTGAACCTACCGACCTCATCGGATGGGCCAAGATCGGGACCCTGAACATATCATCGCTGACGGACAAAGGCGTATCCAAGGTCTCTCCTGGGACGATCGAGGCGATGATCGAACGTACCAGCAAGAAAGCGAGGTATCGAAGCTACGTTCAGGAGTTCAAGAGGGCCCCCTTGAGCTCACCATTGCGGGGATTGATGTTCGTTCTTAGAAAGAAAAAGGACGAAGATATCGACGAGGACGAGGTAAGGACCGATAAAGATCTTCATGATGATATGGAGAAAGGCTCGATCGGAGGTGCTGACCGATGATAAAGTACAAGGTGATCGAGTCGACCGAGGCGCTCTCCCCCCTCCATCACGAGTGGGAGCGGCTCAGGAAAGCATGCAGGGCATCCATCTTCACTTCCTTTGATTGGTCCATCGAATGGCTCAGACATTTTGACTCGGTCGCTCGACCAAAGGTCATACTGATAGAGGAGGACCATGACCTCATAGGCATAGCCCCGTTCGTCCTGACCGAGGTGAAAACGGTCGGGGTCAAAATGAAAAAGCTATCCTTGGTGGGGAACGGGGGAGGGATGGCCCAATTGTACGATTCTCGGGTCTTGTACCGGGGGAACATCGAGGATATACTGGAAGTGGTCATCAGGGCCCTGAACGACATCGACTGGAACGTTCTTCATCTGGACGAGATGCGGGATGACGCTATGTCCCGTGCACTGTACGAACGGATCTCGGACACTTGGGAGACCGATGAGATAGTCAGTGTTCCATGTCCCAGGACCGTTCTTCCTTCGGACGGGGACGTGCTCGATGTCGTCTCGTCAAGGACCAAAAGGACCATCAAAAAGGCCATGACGGACCTGGACGATGAGAATCGTATCCGTTATCGGACCGTTGAACTTCCAGAGGAGGCGGCCGAAGCGGCAGAGATGTATGCCTTGCAACACCTCCAAAGGTGGACCGATAAAGGGGGCTCCATATTCAGCGACGAGCGCATCACCGGTTTCCTGACGGAGGTTATGAGGGCGGCCGCGAGCGACGGGAAAGGGATGGTGTTCGAGGTCTGGATCGACGGGTCCCTTGCGTCACAGATGCTCTGCCTGGAGGACGGTGACACCATGCATGCGTACAGGGTGGGCATGAGCAATCGTTTCTCGGAGTTCTCCCCTGGTAATCTGGTCGCCCATATGGCAATGCAGGAGGCCCAAAGGGCTGGGTTCACCCAGTTCGATTTTGGGACCGGTTCAGAGGAGTTCAAATATAGGCTAGGGGCCAAGGACCTCCCGGTCATCAGGATACAGGCCAAAAGAGGGGCCGTCCGTACCTTATCAAGGCTTTCGTCCTTGCCTCTGATCAAACAGGTAGCGGAAAGGTCCAACATCCGAAAGAGCGCTCTAAGGGCCATGCACGAATGACCAATGGTCCGAACAAAAGAAAGATCAAGGAAAATGGTTCGAAGATGGATCAGAGAAAGGCCCGCCCGGTCCATCCAAATATCTTATAAGGATGATCCGCCGGTCCATCTCAATACATTCCGCCGGAAGAATGGACCTCTAGGCCTTTCTTTGTGATCGCATAAGGTTTGATCCTTCGGGAATGGCCGGTCCTCCGCATCTTGAGGACCCGTAGGGTAAGCTGTATCTCCCCTTTTTCCTTGATCTCCTCATATCTCAGGGCTATTACCCCGTCCACAGCGTATTCGACAAGACCATCACGGGACGTATTGGGATTATCATCCTTTACCTCAGCGGTCATGAGGCATGTCGCTCCCGTCTTTCGGATCATTTGGATCAAATTGAAAAGGTTCAGCCGCTTCTCATGCTCGGAATCGTATAACATGTTAAGAAGGGAGACCGAATCCAGCACTATCCGTGAGGCCCCGAAGGCCTTGATATACTCTGGCAGTTCGCTCTTGACCCTGGTGACGGTGCTCTTTGCATCGGTCGGTTCTAGTTTTACGATCGTGAGCTTTTTCTGGTCCACATAAGGTTTGAGGTCCCATCCGAAACCGGCCGCGTTCGAAAATATGGACTCTTCGTCCTCTTCCAGACTAATGAAGATCCCTTTCTCTCCTGATCTCAATCCTTCTGTGATGTACTGAAGGCAAAAAGTGGTCTTCCCTGTACCGAAAGAGCCCATGATGGCGACAGCATGCGCTCTGGGTATACCTCCCTCAAGCATCTCATCAAGGCCCTCGATCCCTGTTCTTACTCTATCCATGTTCTCATCCGATCCTTTCTGTATCTATGACCACCAACCCGCTCTGGGCGGTGACCACGGTAGCAAATCTTGCGATTCGTTCCTTGTCCAGGTGCGGAAGGATGCTCATGAACTTCTCGACATAAAGATATCTTTGTCGTTTTGACGAATTGGCGAACCTGCTCCATTCGAATACGAGCGATCCGTCCACCGAATCCATTATCATTCGTTGTTTCCGTTCGTCCAGTATATCGTGGGTCAGTACGAGATATATTACGCCGCCCCATCTCTTTGACACTCTTTGCATTCCTCTGAGGACAGCGACCAGATCCGCGATCTCGATATTAGCGCTGACCACAAGATCGGTCAGGGAATCGATGATCACTATGCTGTCCGGAGCGTTCGCATCCAGATAATTGACCAGTGATTCCAGGACGTTCTCCTCCGTCCGGGTCCCGAACAATGTCTTGTTCTCGCCGGTCCAGGACCTCGGGACCACCGTCTTACGGAAATAAGCATCGGAAAAGTCCTTGAACTCGACCGTCTTCTCAAATGCCTGATAGAACTCCTCATTGAAGGAGTTCTGGATCTCCTGCAATACCTCTTCACGAGAACGGGTGAAGGTGATGTAGCATATCTTGCTCGGCATGTGGTTTCCTTTTCCAGGCCCGAGAAGGAAAGAGGCCGATTCCGGAAATTCCTTGACCATCGAAAGTTTAGCGGCCGAGGTCAACGCGAACTCCGTCTGTCCTGCTCCTAGCTCTCCGATCAATAGTACTACGGACCCTGCGGGGAAGCCACCCTTGATGATAGAGTCAAAATCGGCCACCCCAGTAGGGATGCTCTTTCCTGGTGCACCCATCCCATACCCCTGATGTGGGTTGATATCTTATAGCAGAATAAGAACTTTTGCCGAACCTTATGGGTCCTGATCGACCCTGAACGATAGGGGACCTCGATCTTCAGACCAGATCCCCCCTAGGTCGGGATCAGGAGGGTCTGGGGACCTGGGTTATTCCTATGGCATCATAGCTCAGAAGGAACGGGGCGCTCCATTCCAAGGACCGGAGCCGTTCGGACAGGCGCAAATAGACCTGCTGTGGAACTATCACGACCACCGAGAAACCCATATCCTGTGCCTCTTTGTAAAGCAATAACCTTTCATCCTTTGCCCAGCTCGTTTCGGACTCAACGAACTCTAGACCAAGGAGCACATCCCCTTGATATATGGAGATCAGACCCCAATCATCATCGATTATCCCCCACTCCTCATTGAGCTCGGGGTTGCTCATCAAGAGCATCTCGATCCTTCCTTGTATGATATGCTCTACCTTCTGAAGACCCATCGTGATACTATACTGAAGAGGGCAAATAAGAACGTTCGCCGGAACGCATCGCAAATGCCCCGTGATCGCGGGTCATAGAGATCGTTTCGGACATTTCCTCCTGCCATGTTGGATCGGAAGAGCGCTCCGATCCGGTACGGAACGAATGAAACGTTTGTTCCAGGATCGTGGCGGAACCTGGATCGAAGATGGGGCGAGATCGATGCCAACCCCAATGGACCGATCCGTTATGTTCACCCCATCTTGCACGCTGATCTTAGATCCCTGACGATAGCGACCATTTCGTTCGGTGAGGAACCTTCCATGATCATGGACAGCAACTTGCTCCCAACGATCGCTCCATCCGCTCCTTTTTCGAGCACTTGGGCGATACCTTTCCTTCCCAGATATGCCAAAGCCAACACAGACCGGGACCTTGTTCGAGGCATGCTTTGCTCTTGCTATGAGCTCCCCGATGTTCGGGTCCAAGGTCCTTCGTTCTCCAGTGGTGCCCAGGCCGCTGACCAGGTAAACGAAACCTTTGGAGGCCGATGCGATCTTTCTCATCCTGCGTTCACTGGTCAATGGGCCGATCAACTGGACCAGGTCCATTCCTGCAGCGTCCATCTCTCGTCCGAGCGTCGTGGATTCTTCTAACGGAAGGTCCGGTACTATCATGCCGTCCACACCTGCCCTATTGGCGATATGGACAAATCTTGACTCCCCGATCTTGAAGATCGGATTGTAGTAGCCCATCAATAGAATGGGCACCTCGGTCTCTTTCCTGATGTCCGAGACAAGTTCGAGGACCTTCAAAGGGGTCATACCGTTCTCCAAAGCCTTCTGGGATGCTTTTTGGATGACCTTACCATCTGCGACGGGATCGGAAAATGGAACACCGACCTCCATGATGTCGGCACCACCATCGATGCATGCTAGAATATGCTCCTTGCTCTCTTGTAGGGATGGGAACCCTGCAGTTAGGTAGCAGATCAACGCGCTCTCACCTTTTCTTCTAAGACCCTCAAAGGTCGATCGCATCTGGCTCATTTTTCCCCACCTATCAGGTCCATGACCGTATCCAGGTCCTTATCTCCCCGGCCAGAGATCGTAACGACCACGACCTCGTCCCTGTCCATCGACGCCGCTGCCCTCATCCCGGCCGAGACCGCATGTGCGGACTCCAGGGCGGGAATTATTCCCTCCAGCAGCGAGAGGTCACTGAACGCTCGAAGAGCCTCCTCATCGGTCACCGCTACATACTCCGCCCGACCGATCGAGCTCAACAGTGAATGCTCCGGCCCGACACCCGGGTAGTCCAGACCTGCGGCTATGGAATGGGTCTCCCGGATCATGCCGTTCTCATCCTGTAACAGGTATGATTTACACCCATGAAGGACACCAACGCTACCTCCGCTGATCGATGCCGAATGTCTTTCGGTCCCAAGCCCACATCCAGCCGCTTCGGCCCCGAGCAGCCTTACTCCTTTATTTCTAATAAACGGATGAAACGTCCCTATCGCGTTGCTCCCGCCTCCGACGCATGCGACAAGGAGGTCAGGTCGATCGACACCGTAAGCACCTAACTGTTCTTTGATCTCCTTTCCTATCACGCTCTGAAAATCCCGGACCATCATGGGATATGGGTATGGACCGGCCGCGGTTCCCAGCATGTAGTACGTCGTTTCCACCGTCGCCGCCCAATCACGGAACGCCTCGTTTAATGCGTCCTTAAGGGTCCTGGACCCGCTAGTGACCTCATGAACCTCCGCTCCCATCAATTTCATCCGGAAGACGTTCATACGTTGTCGTCTGATGTCCTCAGAGCCCATGTAGATCTCGGCCTTCAGCCCGAGGACGGCCGCCGCCATTGCGGTCGCGGTTCCATGCTGTCCGGCCCCTGTCTCTGCGATCACTCTTTTTTTCCCCATCCTCTGGCAGAGAAGTGCCTGTCCCATTACATTGTTGAACTTATGGGCCCCTCCATGGCACAGGTCCTCCCTTTTCAAAAGGATCTTCGCTCCTCCACATCTTTCGGTCAGCCGTTTAGCGAGATACAACGGTGTTGGTCTTCCACCGTAATGTCTCATGTACCCATCAAGTTCTGAGCGGAACACCTCATCGTCCTTTGCTGCAAGATACGCGTGTTCAAGCTCTTCGAGGGCCGGCATGAGCAATTCTGGTACAGTACCGCCCCCCGAACTCACCGAACCTTGTCCTGTCCTTTTTCATTCAGCATTCCTTACCTTCCCAATGAGATCATTTATCCTGGTCCGGTCCTTTGCCCCTTCCCGCTCCACACCGGAAGATATGTCCACTATGTCCGGGTGTACCTTCTTGATCGCTTCTATGACATGTTCTCTGGACAAAGTCCACCGGACAGCGAGACCCTCCGGTCCGGATAAATGGTCCTGATGTCCGCACTTATATCCCAATCGTGCACCTTTCCACTGCCTCCAAATTGTTGACAGCACGTATCGAGCACGACGCAATCACTGACCGAGAACATCTCTTTCGCTCTCTCGATCTCATCCCCGGACCCTATGGGCACCAGTCCCCAAACATCACATGCCGCTCTGGACAGAACGGACAACCGTTCCTTCCCGATCAAGGAATGCACCTGGACAACATCTGGTTCGACGGTGTTCACGAGCTCCTCGATAAAGGTGGGGTCTTGAGATGTAGTGATCACGACCTTGGGCCTCGAGCAGGTGGACATGATATCCCTTGCCTTGACCCTGAGCAGCGACCTTCGCGTACCGGATTCGATGACGAAGCCATTGAAATCTGCCGATCTTGCAGCTTCAACATCTTCGATCGTGGTGAGACCACAGATCTTTACCAGGGTCATCTTGGTACCACCATCGTGCGTAGCATCTTCTCCGGATCTTTCGCCCTGGAAAGGGAGGTCCCTATTAGGACCGCGTCCGCTCCAGCGTCCCGTAGCCTTATGACCTGATCCCTGTCCTCGATACCGCTCATAACGATGATCGCCCTGTCCCTCGTATCACGATGAGGAAGAAGCTTGATCCCCTTCTCCTTGTCCATGGAAAGGTCGTGGAGGTCTCGCTGATTTATCCCGAGGATGTCCGCCCTCGAACGCGAGGCATCGGATAGCTCATCTTCGTCCGCCGACTCGAGCACCACCTCAAGTCCGCGAGCATGGGCCCTATCGATAAGTTCGTCCCTATCTGTCGGAACAAGGTCGTCCGAGAATATGGATTGAATGAGAAGAACGGCACTGGCCCCCAGTTCGGCGGCAGCATCGATCTGCTCGGCCGATATGATGATGTCCTTCATCATGACCGGTCCGCCCTTCCATGAGATCGGCATCAGATGTTCTATGCTACCCTTGAAATAATTGGGTTCGGTGAGCACGGACAAGGCGGCGGCACCTGCAGCGACGTAGCAGGTCGGCCAATTCCTCAGGGCACCGGTCGCAAAGAACGCCGTAGGAGGGGGACGATATTTTTATTTCCGCGATCAATGGAAATGTGGAAGAGGTTCTTATCGCCCCGCTCATTGAAGGCACTGTTCTTGAGACCTCACCGTGGGTCCTATAGTATGATGATGATATGAGCGATCTGGCGTTCTCGACCAGTTGTTCTAGGAAATCCCGCTGGGCCATATCATGCCTCCTGGAACCTGTTGCTTTGATGTACGTATCTTTCCATCAGCCTTCTCGCCCTTCCCGAATCGATCGCGTTCTCGGCCAGTCTGAACCCATCTTCCAGACCCGTAACCCTGCCGAACGCCAATAGGGCCGCGGAGGTGTTCATCAGTACCATGTCCCTTCTGGCCCCTTGCCTTCCAGAGAGCACCTCCAATGCGGCCTTGGCCGCATCGATGGGTGGAAGCTCGACGACGGCCGATCCGATCGGCAGCTCGATGCCAAATTCCTTCGGGAGGATAGTGAACCGATCGATGCATCCATCCTTCAAGAACGCCACCTTTGTTGGGCCAAGGGTCGATACCTCGTCCATCCCTGGATGTCCATGTACTACCATCGCCCGGTCGGACCCGAGCCTGTCCAAGATCTGTGGGACCATGTCAAGAAGGTCCTCATCGTACACCCCTAGCAACTGACGCCTGATGGTCGCCACAGGATTGAGAAGAGGCCCCATCATATTGAAGATGGTCCTCCTCCCGATCTTCTTACGCAAGGGAGCAACGTTCTTCATGGCAGGGTGAAGGTCCGGGGCATAAAGAAAAACGAACCCGATACTCATCAAGAAGGGAGGATGCCTGGGATGGTGAGAGGGATATCCTCGCTCCGAGGGCCTCCATAAGATCTGCGCTTCCGCATCTGCCCCTGTAAGAGCGGTTCCCATGCTTCGCTATTGGCATGCCAGCGGCTGCCGCCACGAACGATGAAATGGTCGATACATTGAACGTTCTGAAACCTGCCCCTCCGGTACCGCACAGATCGCCGATCACCTCAAAGGATGTCGGTATGGGGATGGATGCATCGCGGAACGCCTGCACGATGGTCAGGACATCGTCGATGTTGCTCTTTCCATCCGACAATCTCACGATCATTTCTTCGGCCAGATCGTCATCGAAATCCCCAGAGATGATGCCGAGGGCCAGGGATCCCAAGTCCATGGTCGAAAGCGCTCCATCTTTCAACACCTCACCCCTGATATGAAGTTCGAAAGGATCTTTTTTCCATCAGGGGTAAGGACGGATTCAGGATGGAACTGGATGCCCTCGATCGGAAGGTCACGATGTCTGATGCCCATCACAATCCCTTCTTTTGTTCTAGATGTCAGCCTTAGAACGGGAGGAAGGTCAGGAGCGACCACCAAGGAATGATATCTCCCGACGGACAAGGGAGTCCCAGCCCCTGGTACAGTCCTGTCCCATCGTGAACTATCAGTGAGACCTTTCCATGTACTGGTCGATCCCCCCGAATGACCTTTCCCCCGTAGGCCTCCGCGATGCCTTGGTGCCCCAGACATACCCCTAGCGTGGGGACCTCCGGAGATACCTCCTTCAAAATATCCATGGAGATCCCGAAGTCCCTTTTGACCGATGGCCGGCCTGGCCCTGGTGAGATCAAGATGGCGTCCGGGTCAAGTCCTCTGACACCGGCGATATCGATGGCATCGTTCCTGATCACTTTACTTTTTGCCCCAAGCTCCATTAGTCCCTGGTGAAGATTGTAAACGAACGAATCGTAGTTGTCTATCACGAGAACGTTCATGATCATTCGCTCCTTTTTAACGCGGCCAGCATTCCGTTCAGTTTATGTCCGGTCTCGAGATACTCATTAGTGGGATCGGAATCGGCGACGATCCCGGCACCGGCCTGGAAATAGATCTTATCGTCCGAAATAAAGGCCGAGCGGATGGTGATGGCGGTATCCAGATCCCCATTGTAGGAAAGATACCCTACGCCGCCCGCATATGGTCCTCTTGGAACCTTCTCGATATCCGCGATCATCTCCATGGACCTGGGTTTGGGCGCCCCGGAGACGGTCCCCGCCGGGAAGACCGCGCATAGGGCATCAACCGAGGATATGCCCCTTTGGACCACGCCCTGGACCTTAGACACGATGTGCTGGACATGCGAATATTCTTCTACCCTCATGAACTCGGGGACGTTCACGCTCCCACCCTCGCATACCTTTCCAAGATCGTTCCTGGCCAGGTCGACCAACATACAATGCTCCGCCCTCTCTTTTTCATCAAGGAGCATTTCCTCTCGATTTCTCCTTCTCTCGACCGTTCCATTCCCCAATGGTCTGGTCCCGGCGATAGGATAGGTCGTGGCCTCGCGACCCCTGACGGTCAGAAGGGTCTCTGGACTGGAACCTAGGACCTTCCTACCACCAAAATCGATATAGAACATGTAGGGGGACGGGCTGATGGAGCGCAAGACACCATAGTACTTGAGCGGGTCCCCGCTGTAGGTGGCCTCCAGCCTCCTAGAGAGTACCGTCTGAAAGGTCTCCCCCTCGATTATCTTCTTTTTGATCTCGATGACACCATCCTCGAACTCCTCTTGCGTCATCATGGACACAGGCTCGGTCGTGGTAAAGGTCTTCTGCTCCATCTCTGGAAGGGAGGATATCCTATCCAAGAGGTCTTTCTGTCCGTCGATGGAGGCATGGTACACCCGAAAATTGGAATGATCATAGATGATGCATTCGTTGTATCTGCCGAGCTCGAAGTCTGGAAAATCCGATGGGACCGTGCTTCTTGCCGTTGGTTCTACAAGTCCGGCGAACTCATAGGAGAAATATCCGACCAGGCCCCCAGAGAAGGGGAACCTTAGATCATCCGTGATAGGTCTTGCTAGCGACCTCAATAGTTCCAGCGGTTCGTCAAGTGGGCCATCAAGTTCATCGTTACCATCTACGACACCGTTCCTGCATGTGTACACATCCTTAGGATCAAAGCCCATGAAAGAGTATGCGACCGTCCGGTCGGCGCCGACCGCGCTCTCTAGTATGAAAGAACGTTCTGTTCCGACCCTGAGACGCTGGTATAGCTCGTATGGGGGGACGCTTAGGTCCACATTCGTGAACTCTATCTTAGGTTGAGACATGCATTATTACATACAGTAATACGCATATTTAATGAATATTGCATGTAATTGTACAGTAATGGACCGAAATGAATGTAAGGTGCGTGATCGACATCGTTACGATCGGAACACCCCCATCTTCAAAAAAGGAGTTACGGAGCCTATCGTTCTTTCATCGCCCCCATTCGAGAGGTTCGAGGACCGAACAAATGATGAGGGGCCGGTTGGAACGATCCACCGTCTCCAAATGGATATATTCTATACTGATCATCGGGGGGTCGATGAGACCCCGAACGACCCACGGACCTTCGAGCACTTTCGGTCCTGAGATCATGGACGCTCCATGTCAGATATCATCAGGTCCTGATGGACCGTTCCCTGGACCCGATATCTTGGACCTCTCACCATTGGAGGGATCGATTGGAGTCCTATGATGTTCTGGTAATAGGTGCAGGATGTGGGGGAGCTTCCGCCGCATATTTCTTAGATCATCTACAAGACAAGGAGCTGAAAGTGGGGCTAATAGATCGCCTTGACGATCGAAAATTTGGCATATATCATAGAATGTGCGGGGAGGCCATCAACAAGGATGCCTTTAAAAGGCTGGATCCGCTCGTTCCAGAGCACGTTGTCAATGTCATCCGCTCTTATAGGGAACATTATCCGGGTGGCAGAACCATCGAGGCTAAGGTGAACGGTTATATCCTGGACCGCCCGGCTTTCATTCGTGGCATCATCTCCAAGTTCCGGGCATTGGGCGGAACATTTCTCCAAGAGGGGATAATATCGGTCGAAAGAGGGTCCGATGAGTTCGTTATCACAGCATCGTCCGGTGAGAGGTTCAGCTCCAAATACCTGATCGGCGCGGACGGTGCACATTCGATCGTCAGAAGGACCTTGTTCAAAGAAGAACCAGCAATAATGCATTGGGCAGAACAATATGTCGTCAAAAAGGACATCCCACGGGATGTGATGCAGTTCTACCAGGACCAGAGGTACGGTGGAGGATACCGTTGGGAGTTCCCGTGTGGTGAGCTGACCAAGATCGGTTTCCCGAGAGGGACCGACACGATCGATACGGAGATATTGGAGGTCCATAGAAGAGCGATCCCTGGAGGGGGAGTAGCACGTCTGGTCGATGGGAACGTTTGCCTTGTGGGCGACTCGGCGGGTCAGACCAATCCAATGACGGGAGGGGGGATCCGCATGGCGCTCGAGGCGGGGAAAAGTGCGGCCGAGGCGATCGTCCAGGGGGACCTGACAAGATATGAACGATGGTGGAAGAGATCTCCATATTCATACGGTGGTTTTCTCGATGCGTATTATGCTTACGAGAACATGACGAACGAGGAACTGGAAAATACAGTTAGGCCTTTTTCAAGAGGTTATAACATCCTGACATATGGAGCGGCATGGTTGGCAAGGCCTGGGTTGAGGGACCTGCTCAAGGCCAATCGTTTGGCCGGGTCGTATGGCTGGTGACATCCTGTGTGGTCCGCAAGAACTAATTAACGTCCTGACCTCATAATGACCTCACCGTAGGGGGATAGAACATGGTGGAGACACCCTCCATTTCGGAGTTGAGGAAAGGGCTTGGTCTGATCCAGGTCTACACAGGGGACGGGAAAGGTAAGACGACCGCGGCGTTGGGGCTCGCGCTCAGGGCCGTGGGTAACGGTCTGCGCGTTTTGATGGTCCAGTTCATGAAGACCGCTCAAGCGACGGGTGAGTACGAAGCATCAAAAAGATTACCTGGGTTCGAGCTGATCGCAATGGGGAGGGAAAAGATGGTCGAACCGGGTAGACCTTCGGACGAGGATATAAGATCAGGTGTAAATACGCTCGGCAAGGTCAAAAAGGCCCTCATGTCCGCAGAGTACGACCTCATCATCCTGGACGAGATCAATGTGGCGATGGCCTGGGGAGTTGTCGATGAAACGGCCGTCATTTCGATGCTCATGGACAGGCCCTCCCATATCGAGGTGGTCCTTACCGGAAGGTATGCCCCTAAGAGAATAATAGAGATGGCCGATCTGGTCAGTGAGATGCGCTGTGTGAAACATCCGTTCCATTGCGGAACGCCCGCAAGAGCGGGCATCGAAATGTAGGATCCGTCATGCGACCATCAAGGTTTCATCCTTTGCGGAATAGGGTCAGTAGGAAGACGAGGTCCTCCGTTGCCCTGACCGCATGGACCTGGCCTTTCGACATATATATCCAGGTCCCCGGCCTGACCTCACTTTCGTCCTTGTCCAATGTGATGATACCTTTTCCTTTCAGAACATGGATGGAAGCAGGCATCCCAGCGGTGTGCTCTGATAGCTCTTGCCCCATGGACATGGCGAACAATACCTCCTTGACCTCGGGCCTATCAAGGAACGTCTTTGATACTATTCCATCCGAGGCGAACTCGACCAGATCGTCCAGGTTCTTCACGATCGCCCCTTCGGTGTTCTCAACGGAGATCATATAGGTCGATCGCATCTCATGATAATAGAACTGGTCATCTTTAGTGACCTTTGCGACCTACCACGATCCTATCGGCGCATGATCAAGATCGTTCCGCACATCGAACGATAGAAAGATTAGCATCAACTTGCAATCGAGATGAGATGAGAGGATCGCTTAAGGTTGGAAAATTGCTCGGTGTACCGATTTACATACATCTGTCGTTCCTATTGATATTGCCCCTTTTCGCGGTATCCTTTGGGTTCGCCAACGTAAGCATATTCAGTTTCATTCTTGGTTTCGGAGGGTTGCCGATAGATAACCTCACCAAGATCCTCCTTGGCCTCGTGGCAGCGATCCTGTTCTTCATCTCGGTGCTGTTGCATGAACTTGCTCACTCGTACGTGGCCCAGAAATATGGTTACAAGATCTCCGGGATCACTCTGTTCATCTTTGGCGGCGTATCAGAGATAGAGAGCACGCCACCAAATGCGCCCGGGGAAGCGCTAATGGCGTTCGTCGGTCCTGCATCGAGCTTCATAATAGGGCTGGTACTGCTCCCGTTCTGGTATCTGACCTCTGGCTCGACCCAATTGTCGATCGAGATCATATCTATCGGTATCGGACTGTTAAGTTTCTACAATATTTTGCTCGGCGGGTTCAACATCATCCCCGCCTTCCCGATGGACGGGGGTAGGATCCTACGGGCGGTGTTGGTAAAAAGGTTGGGTTTCCTCAGGGCCACCGAGACGGCCGTCGCGATAGGAAAGGGGGTCGCCCTTGTTATCGGCCTGTTCGGGGCGTTGACCCTGGACATATGGCTCATCCTGATCGCCTTTTTCCTCTACTTTGGAGCGAACGAGGAGGAACGGGGAACGCGCTTGACCGCCACCCTTGAGGGATTGACCGTTGGGGACATCATGACCAAGGACGTTCACACCGTGAGCAAGGACATGAGCGTTAAAGATCTCATGGACAGGATCATGGTGGACAAGCATCTTGGTTACCCTGTGATGGATTCCGATAAGGTGATCGGTACCGTTTCACTGAAGGAGGCTAGTAGGGTCCCTTCCGAGCGCCAAGCCACCACGCGGGTCATGGAGATAATGTCCCACGAGATCGTCACCGTGAAACCTGATACATCCGCTGTCGATGCGGTCCAGACGATCGGGGCAAAAGGGGTCGGTAGAATGATGGTCATGGACAATGGCAAGTTGGTAGGGATAATCAGCCGTACCGACCTGGCGAGGGTCCTTGAGATCCGGACCGCAGAAAGAAGGCTCACCGATCAGGGACCATGAGCGATCTACTGATATCTGGTCCGATGCTCACCCCTGGATGCTGCGTATCGGGGAGGTCGTCCACGATCCAGAGGACATTCATCTTCGGCTCGCGCTCCATGGGGTAAGTGCCCCCTCAGGAACGGGATCGGTCAAGGCGTTTCCTGTCGCTGCCAATGGGGGCCGCAGAGGTCAAGAATCGAGAAAATCAGAGGACCGGCGGGATAAAACCCCATATCTTGGTCCCCCTAGGTTGTAAGGGCATCGCCGGAGGATGTCAAGCCCATTAAGTAGGAAAAAGCGTTGGGAACGGCCGAGCGGGTCCAGGATAAAAAAGAAAGAACGAGATCGACATGATCTGGGCCTATAGCTTTCCCTTGAGATTGGCCAGCGGTACGTTCAGCTGAACAACATCGGAGACATTGCTCACCATGGAGGTATCTATGTGGACCTTTGGCGTCTTGAGCATTTGTTTCTTGACCTGAAGCTCGTCGATAACGTCCTTGTGCACGTCCACAACTATGCTGGATACTTTCCAGGTCGAAGAATCGATCATCGCACCGCTCAATGTTCCGATTATTCTTCCATCGGTGGTGATCACATTTCGATCCTCAAGGCAACCTAGTTCCAACGGTTGTGTCGCAGTGATGGTTGTTCCTGTCTGCATTGTTCTCCACTCTCTTTCCTTATTTCCATCATAATGGACATAAGAATTTCACTAAAACTGCTCACCAGAAGGCCTTATACGGCGCTCCAAGATCAATCTTACAACTTTTCACCAACATACCGATCCAAGCTAGTTCAATCAACTTTTTATGTCAGTGAATTCATCAATATTGCCGTGAGATCCTGAGAGTTCTCGTAACTGGCGGTGCGGGCCAGCTCGGTTCATACCTTTTGGACGAGCTGTGCGGGGAGCATGATGTGTTCGGAATAGACCTAAGACAACCGAACGACCCGGTCCATAGAGGGATGGTCGAGTACGCCGACATTCGGGACACCGAGGCCATGGCAGAGGAATGCGCCGGGGCCGATGTGGTGATACACACGGCCGCACAAGTAAGCGTCCAGAAGAGCACCGAAGAACCTACCGTCGATGCAGATATGAACATCATCGGTACGATAAGCGTGCTTCAAGCGGCCAAGAGGGCAAAGGTACCGACGTTCATCCATATATCTAGCGCCGCGGTCTATGGGGACCCGAAACGCGTCCCGATATCCGAAGGGGACCGGTGCGAGCCAAAATCGTTCTATGGGGCGAGCAAATTGTCAGGGGAGCACTACGTCCAGGCATATCATCATACCTTCGGCATGGACTATATCATCGTACGCCCGTTCAATTTCTACTCCCAAAGGGCGGACCCGAACAGTCCTTATTCCGGGGTGATAACGAAGTTCAGCGAAAGGGCAAGAATTGGACAACCCCTGCTGATCGAAGGGGACGGGTCCCAAAGCCGGGATTTCATTCACGCCAAGGATGTGGCGCTCATGGTCAAAGCGGTAATGGAATCGGACGTTCGTAACATTGTGATGAACTGCGGTTCCGGGCACGGTACCACGGTCCAAGAGGTCGCTGAAACCATCGCTTCGGTCGCCCCTCGGAAGGTGGTCATAGAACATGTATCGCCCAGAACGAGCGACATAAAGCATTCGGTGGCCGATGTCTCAAGATCTCGCGACGAACTTGGGTTCAAGGTCAGTGTATCTCTCAAAGACGGCCTAAAGGCCTTCTTTGATCGACAAGATTGATGAACGCATTGCGTTCAGAGATCAACGAGCAGGGCGGTACCATCCTTGGCAAATATCGTCATGTCGATATTGTAGTTGTAGTCCTCAGTGGTACCATCCACCATCTCTATCTTCGCTTTGATCTTGTTCTTCTCGAATGTGATCTGGGCGTTCTTTACCCTCGCTTTGTAAAGATTGATCCTCTTTCCGGCCCTGGTGAGCTTTCTCTCTTCACAGAATATCAGACCAGCGCTCTCGAGCAGATTGATCTTCCTGTAACATGCAGCTATAGGTATACCAAGTTTCTCCGACAGGTCGAACGCGCTCTTTGCCTTACCCATTGTAGCTAAGAGTATCTTTGCAGAGTACTCTTCTGTGAGCAATCTTGAGGTCTCCAATGCGTGCATCAATCACACCTTGCGGCTGGAACCACTTAGTACGATATATAAGGTATCTTGATTGATTATCACTTGTGATTTTTCTGTTTATATAATATCCAGACTTTGAAAAACAGGGTACTTTCTTGCAGTGTTCTCGATCCGGGAACTTCTTGTCGAGGGTATTGATGGTCCTTGATGTCCTGGTCATTTGTTTAATAAAGGTTATATGGAAAGATCTTCTTCCCCAACTAAGGTGTTATGAATGGCATGTGCAAAATGCAAAACCGAGGCTAAACCAGCAGATTCCAAGAAAGTTGACGACAAGAAGAAAGATAAGAAGAAGTGATGTTCGTCTGCTTGATCGGATCAATGATCTCTTCAATTTCTTCCTTTACTTCTTTTTTGGATCTTGGCCACCGATCGCTGCTACAAGCAGGATCGCTGAGAACACCATGATGATCCCGATCGTCTGAACGAAGCTGATCGGTTCTCCCAGAACGATTATCCCCAAGATCACAGCGAACGAGGATTCGGACAATACGGATCGTGGCCGATGTTGTGGGCGAAAGTGTCCTAAGACCACTGGCCCATAGCATTGATGGAACGGCCGTGCAGAACAGGCCCACGTATGCAAGGAATATCAGGTCAGATGATCTGCCGTGACCCGGCCCCCCAGTGAGCATTGCGATGGTCAGAAGGACAATAGGTGAGACCAGCTGGAACGCCATGACCCAGTGATAGAACTCCATGTGCCTCAGCGCATAGCGTGCCACGGGATAGGTGAGCGCGATGCTAAGGGAGGCCCCGAACAATAGCGCATAACCTAGGAACTCTCCTGACCGTAGTTGTGAAAAGTTCCAGTTCGTCGTTACCGTGATCAATCCAATAAGGCCCAGTATCACGCCTATCGTTCTTACCCGTCCTAGAGCCTCTTTGAACAGGATGGCGGAGATGGGCGCTACGAATATCACGTTGCTCCCCACGATCAACCCTCCTATCGATGCCGTCGATAATGTAAGACCCACATATTGGAAGGAGATCATCATCGTAGCGAGCAGGATACCGGCCCAAACCTCCCACCTCCTGAAGATATGCGCAGGGAACGGCCCTTTGTACAGTACATAGAGAAGGGCGATCACCCCCCCGATGCCCATCGTGATCGAACCATAGAAGAACGGCGAATAACCATCAATTCCTTCTTTGATCACAACATATTGAGAGCCATATAATAAACTGGCCAACAGGGACGCTAACATGGCCTTCCTGATGTTCTGTTCCCCGCTGGCCTCTACCTCCACGTTCGTCATCTTAGTGGTTCTCTCCCGCCCGGACCCCCTTAACATTGCATCCTTACTAATAATCTACCCGAAAGGGCCTCATGTCCTCATCTCTAGCATCATCCAAGATGAGATCTTGGGCATGCCCGGTCCCGTTATGGTCCATGACCTCTCCTTGCCCGTGATCTCCCGTATCATCATCGAGCAGCGTTCTAGAACATGGCTCGATGAAGGTCACATGTCGACCACAGAGGACCGTCATGCTAACCTATCGCTGGACCTAGCCTTTTAGAGCGATGGGCCGCTCGGTCCTCGAGCTTTTCGGATATGTATTATTATCACCACGAGAACAACTATTTAAATAATGAAAGCCTCCCCAGGAGAGGTGGCAGGCAATTTCAAAAAGGGATTGGTCGCAGATCTGTTGAACGGTAATGGATACTATGGCCCTGCCTTCATAATGTTGATCGCAACGGTCCTGGGTGGACTGTGCAACTATATATTCCAGATATACATGAGCGGAAAGCTCGAGCCTACATCCTATAGCGAACTTAGCTCGATACTTGCCATATTGATGATCATTTCCATCCCTTCGAGCACCGTTCAGAACGTGCTGATAAGGTATGTCGCCAAGTATCATGCGGTCGGGAACGAGGACGGGATATCATGGCTTCTCCGAAGGGTATTGCTGTCGATGACCATAGTGGCGACGGTAGTGACGGTGGCCATATTGTTCTTGTCCCCATATTTCATCCATGTGTTGAAATTAAGTTCGACATTGGACGTTGAGATCCTAGCGGTGGGGGTCTTCCTGTCCATGATCTCCCCTGTGGGGTCGGGGCCCATACAAGGACTTCAAAGATTTCACATCCTTGCGTTCCAAAGTCTTGGAAATTATATGTTGAAACTAGTGATCGGCATCGGGCTCGTTCTCTTAGGGTTTGGCGTCGCGGGCGCCCTTGGAGGGGTCGTTCTGGGGATCGCGTTTGCGCTAGTGCTAACCTTCTATCCGATCCGACATTACCTGAGCAAGCCCGGAACCCCTGTCGAAAGTAAGGAGATCTGGGTCTACCTGGCCCCGGTCACCATAGGAGTGCTCTGCTTCACCTTGATCACACAGGTCGACGTCGTCATCGCGGGAGCGTTCTTCCCGAAGGACGTCGCCGGTGTTTATGATACCATGAGCATGCTCGGAAAGATCATAATGTTCCTACCATACGCGATATCCGCGGTCATGTTCCCGAAGATATCTCAAGCCTACTCACAAAAGGGCGATACCACGACGATCTTAAAACGTTCGATATGGTTGACGGCCGCTTTGGCGGGCATGGTGTCGGTCGTTTATATCGTTGCTCCGAACTTTGTTATAACCACGCTCTGGGGAGCATCCTCGGCATATGTTCAGGGAGCATCTCTGTTACCCATATTGGGAATAGCGATGTTCTTCATTGCGATAGGGAACCTATTTTTAATGTACGGGTTCGCGACGGACGGTCATGCGTACACCGTCATCATGTTATTCTCAGCGTTGGTCCTGGGCCTGATCACAGCTATCTTGGTTTCTATCGGCCAGTTGGACCCGACCACCCTTGCATGGGCGTTGGTCGCGACCGGATTGTTCAACACCGCTTTCAGCACTTTGTATCTGATCATCGCTAAAAGGGAAAGGCTGTTGAGACTTCCTTTGACATGAGAGGACGGATGCCCTCATGGAGCGGACGGAAGAGCTCCCGAGCTTTGGTTCAACATGATATGGAATATGCTCCCCTTAGCGGGATCTCCCTCTATCCTGTTCGTGACCCAGATCTTCCCTCCGTTCCGTTCGATGACCTTTCCTGCCAAGGCCAGGCTGATACCGCTGCCTCTGATCTTTCTCTGTTTGTCCAACATATCGAACCTTTGGAACACGAAATCCTTCTTTTCGTCCGGGATCCCTCGTCCGTTGTCCGATATCAGGATATGAAGGGTCTTGTCGTTCGAACCTGGTCCGATCGATATGGTGACCTTGGGCTCATCCGAATATTTTATGGAATTGTCGAGCACGATCTTGAAAACCGTGATGACCTCGGGTTCCAAGTTCATGATATGGTCACCCCTTGGAACTTGATCCTCGATCTGAGGTCTCTTTGAACTATATCGTTCGAGGGCCTCTGCGACCACATCATCGATCTCCGCACCGATATCGATGGTCGCGATACCGTCCGATGGCGCTGATTCGAGCCGCTTTATGGTCCTAACATTATCGATCAGCCGGTTCAGGGCCTCGGTCTGAACTATCGAGGCGTTCAGATACTTCAATTGCTTGTCCCGCGGAAGGTCCATCGAGTTCATCATCTGGATATACCCGTAGACGGCCGTTATGAAATTGGGTGCGTCATGCGTGAAGAGCTCATGGTACACATCGATCTTATCCTTCTTTCGATCCAGCTCGATAAGAAGCTTAGATATCATCGAGAACATACCGCAGACCGATCTTGCTTGTCCAGTGCTCTCCCTGTCCGCTATCAGGACAAGGGTCCTATCATCTATGGACCTGCCGACCAGTTTCTTTCCCATCGGTCCCGGTACCTCGAAGGTCCCATCGTCTCTCGTCCCCTCGTCCTTGAGATGGACATCCGTTAGCATGTCCGAGATGGCCCCCTCCGTTCGTATAAATGAAGTGGTTCGAGAATTTTTGCAAATGAATGCGAAAGAGCGGTCCAATAGATATGCGGGCATATCGATGGTCTCCAACCAGGTGGACCAATCGGACAGGTCCTGTTCTTTCACATCGGTCATTTATTTCCTCGTAACCTTCGTTCGGATCGACCATTTCACTTAATATTACCATCGGTCCGGTTAGCAATGATGCGACAGTGATAGAAAAGATTATTATTTCGAACTTCTGGTTTTTAGAAGGTTTTATAGAACCTTCGTATCCTCATTAGAAGTGGGCGACCTCATGGTCTACAAGAACGAAGAGACGATATTTCGGGCGACCTCCCAGGGCATGGAGGATGAATTTGATCAAGAGGTACGAAAAAGCGGTCGACGAGAATCCGCTCACAGATAATGAGCGGCCCCGTGGAGTATCCGAACCATGTGGGGGGACAGGTCCGTCTTTCTCCATCCCAGTTCAAGGACCGAAGTCCCAACGACGAGAACATGGTCCTTGGTCTATTCCAGAACAGTTCTATGGACGAGGTCAAGGAGGCCGTCTCTTGGGCAAAGGATGCCTTTGGGACATGGTCGTTGGAGGACCATTCGACCAGAACCAGGATATTCGAGAACGCGGCGCAGCTAATGAGAAGGAAAAAATATGAGCTTGCTGCAGCGATATCATTGGACAACGGAAAGAACAGGTACGAAGCGATCGCCGATGTGGACGAGGCGATAGATTTCATTCTTTACTATTGTCACGAGATCAGAAGGAACGACGGTTTTCTTGTCAGGTCCGATCCGGCATATCCTGATGAGCATGTGGATATCGTGATGAGGCCCTACGGTACTTGGGCGGTCATATGTCCGTTCAACTTTCCGTTGGCGATAACGACAGGGATGACCACAGGGGCGCTGATCACCGGGAACACTGCGGTTCTAAAGCCGTCCTCATCCGCACCCCTGCCGGTCTATATGTTCTATGAGATACTGGCCAGGAGCGGGCTTCCGGATGGTGTGCTAAATTTCATCGCCGGTCCAGGAAGTGAAACGGGTAACGCCCTGGTCAACGATCCCAGAATAGACGGTATCGTTTTCACGGGTTCAAAGAAGGTCGGGATCGATATGATCGATTCCTCCCATCGGACCAGGGTAAGACCGGTGATAGCCGAGATGGGGAGCAAGAACCCCACGATCGTAACCTCCCAGGCCGATCTCGGATGAGGCGGCAAAGGGCGTTCTAGATTCCGCCTTTGGATATTCCGGACAAAAGTGCAGCGCATGTTCCAGGCTCTATGTCCATGAGTCGGTGTATGATGATCTGATGAAACGATTGGTCGAGCTCACCTCTTCCCTTACGGTAGGGGACCCTACGAAACGGGATACGTTCATGGGGCCGGTAATAACCGAGACGGCCATGAACAATTATCTGAAATATGTAGATCAGGGAAGAAAGGATGGCAAAGTGCTCATCGGGGGGGACAGGATCGAGAACGGACCTATGTCCAGAGGGTATTATGTCGCACCCACCATAATCGAGGGCCTTCCCGAAGACCATGAACTGATGAGGAACGAACTGTTCGTCCCGATACTCTGCGTTCAGCGTTTCAAGGGCCTAGATGAGGCCATTGGTAAAGCGAACAACACCGACTTTGGTCTCACCGCAGGGATTTTCAGCAAGGATGAGGTCGAGCAGAGGTTCTTTTTCGAGAACATTCAGTTCGGTGTTGACGTACGCTAACCGAAGTAGAGGTGCGACCACGGGCGCCATGGTCGGGGCGCAGGCCTTTTGTGGATGGAAGAACAGTGGCTCTACTGGAAAAGGGACCGGTTCTCAGAACTACCTTCAGCAGTTCCTTCGTGAACAATCTAGGACAACGGTGCTCGGCCATGGTCCTCCAGAATCCGTATGAGGGTGCGATCGCCCCATTCGTCCATCGCCCATCCCTCTGGTCAAAGGGGATGGTCAAAAGGTGATGCTGAACCGTGCGATATGTCCACCCGCCCCATCTGATGGGGTCCGGTGGCCATTTTTTGAACTTTAGGATGTTCGCGGAAGATCTTTGCGGTCCTGGCAAATCATTTCGGTCGACCGTTATCGCTCATGACCGTACAGCATTGCACTGACCGATGGATAGAAAGCAGGTTCGCATGAGTTAACTTCGAGGAGCGGGAGGCCCACTTGTGAAAGCTAGGGGATGAGGGCGAGCCACACATCTCGGCCATCCGGTCCAAAACCTAAAATACCCTGCTTCATATTTCAAATGACATACGGTCGGAACGACCGGAATACATGCCTGTCGACATCATGTAAGCCTCTTCGGGGGGCGTTCGGTGGATGATGCAGGAAGCTCGGTCCGAAAGGGCGGGGTAGTTCACATCAGGCATACTGAGTATTAGTTGGTGTGAGGAGATGATCGGGCTCGATGAGATGATCGGTCTAGAGGTGATCAGTGCCGACGCTCGTGTGATCGGTACTGTTGAAGGGGTGGAGATCGATATCAAAGAGTGGACAGCACGTGCTTTACATGTGGGGCTGAGGCATGGTCTCGAAGAACTTGTCGGGAAGAAACGTCATCACTTTGTTGTCGAAAGGTCATATCTGAAGACGGCCGAGGTCTGACGGTCTCGGACACTGTTATAATGAACAAGTACCTTGAACAATTGCAACAGGCGGTAACCGAACAAGATCTCCGGCACAATTTCTGCCGGGACATTGATAGGAATGAGGGTCATTTGCAGCAATGCAAGATACCTTGGAATGGTCGAGAACATGATATTCGACCCATCTAGCGGCTGGGCAATCGATTTTATTCAGGTAAAGATAGACAGAGGCGCGATGGAAAGCCATGAACATCGAGCGCCAAGATCTGGGCCGA
>CAVUGW010000027.1:0-68199 GCA_963741025.1 Methanomassiliicoccaceae archaeon | reverse complement strand
AAGAGCCGGGCACCAACCTCGCCTATGCTGAGGTTCATCACCCCTCCATACCCGGCATAAATATCCTCTGTCACATCCCAGCTCATCGTTATGGAACCATACTGACCAAGCGGTTGATCGTATGTCCCCGGAGATGGAAATGTGACGTTCGCTCCCTGGAGATCGCTTGTCAGCGGAACAGAAAGATCGGCACCGTTAAATCCTTCTGCGCTGCTGCGATCGAAAGCCCAATATCCCACGAGCCCGGCCATTATCACCAATGCTACCGTGAGGAGGGCCCAGATCTTGTTCACTTTTGTATAATGATCTTCTCATTAATAATCTGTTACCGTCCGCATATCGTTTCAGCTCATGAACGGGTCCAGAGCTTGATGATGTTGGACCATATCGTTCCTCGGACGCGGTCCAGCTTGGGTCCGAAGTGGGCAAGGGCCTCGCGAACTGACGATGTTTCCCTTCATTCAACGAAGTGATGCGTCAACCTCATGACGTCCCTGTAAGGGACCACCCCGATGATCACATCGTTCTCATCGACGATCGGTATGGCCCTGAAATCATAACGGGCGAACAGTTCAGAGGCCTCCTTAAGAGTACTGTCCGGCCGAAGGGCGATAATATTATCGATCATCACGTCCTGGAGCTTGGCCTCGTCAGGTGCCTCGAGGACGTCCTTTATGTCCATAACACCCAGTAATCTGTCCTTTTCGTCCGTTATGTAGAAGTACATGACGACCATCATCCCCTTGGCAAGCTTGGGATAGTCGTTCTGTATCTCGTCCGTGGTCCGGTCCCCGGGGACCTTCATGAACCTGGAAGTTGCGTAGTTAACGACCTTCTCTTCCTGTTTTTCTAGGATGGAACGCACCTTGAACGCGAGGTCTTTGTTTATCTTCGTGATCAGTATTTCTGTCTCACCGTGGGACAAGGCTCCTAATAGGTCCGCCGCCTGTCCCGGGGTCATTTGGTCGACGAGCTCCGCGACCCTGTCTTTGTGCAATGAGGAGACGAGGTCCCTCTGAACGTTCGGGTCGATCTCCTCCAGCGTATCTGAGGCATGGTCCGTCTCTAGTTGATTGAACACCACCAACCTTTGGTCGTGGTCGAGTTCCTCAAGTATGTCTGCGACATCGGCAGGTTGCATGTCGGCCAACCTATCTTTGAGGACCTTTAATTTGACATCACCCTTGAAGGACGTCATGTTCGGTGGGAGAGGTTGCACGACGGTCCAAGGGATAAGGTTCTCGTGCATCTCATCGGCCGCTTGTCTGAGATCCGCAGTCCTTCGGAACCCCAACCTTCTCAATCGACCGTAACGGCTGGAATCGACCGCGGTCACGAACATCTTCCCTCCCCTTAGGAGGAGCTTAAGGTCATACACCACCTCGACCTCCGTATCCTCAAGGTCCAAGATCTTCTTGTCTAGAATGTGGTCCTTGAGAAGAAGGGCATCATCCTTCGGTTCGCCTTGGAGACTTTGTAGGTCATCGATATCGATGACGATCTTTTTGTCATTGAACAGCTTCACTTTTTCCCATGGGACCATCAGGGTCGGGTTTCCGAACGGTCTCTTCACAACAAGATGAGTAACCTCTGGAATTTTACCGTTCTCCATGATGATGATGTCGGCCAACCTTCCGATCTTTTTCTCGTTAAGATCGACGCGGAGGTTCATGATCTCGCTCAGATTGAAGGTGATATCGTTTTGGTTCTTGGTCCCAGTTCCGTTCATTCATCACGCCTCCTCAGGCCGTTGTAAAGAGTTTGTATAAGAGTATGACGACCATCGCGATAAGATATATTCTCAGCAGGAGCAGAGCGACCTTCACCGGTCGGGTCATCTTTATCCTAGGGTTCCTGTATTTCCGGGTGATCTCAACGAAAGGACGGAACCGGTCCCTCAGGAAGCCCTTCGTCATCTTTATCGGTCTTTCTTGGACCATATCAGATACCTCCGAACAGTGCGCTCACAGCATAAAGTGTCGAGAACAGGATGATCATCGCGACGATGCTTACGCCGATGATGTTCTGCGTCCTGCTGTTCTTGTACTTTCCTACCAGCTCCTCACTATTGAGCAACAATAGCAGGAACACCAATGCAGCAGGAAGCAAAGTGACCGCTATCACCTGGACGAACAATGTGATCTGAACTTGAATGGCCTCCGACGTAATGAGGGTGACCGTTCCAGCGCTGATCAATAGGAAGAAATATGCGACATAGAACCAAGGGGCCTCACGAACCTTGTGGTTCAACGAGTGGGCCCATCCAAAGACCTCTCCGATGGCCCAAGAGCTTGCCAACGATATCGCGATCGCGCCAAGAAGTCCCGCATCGAATAGACCTATCGCAAGAAATGTCCCGACCCAGTAGTTGATGCCTCGAAGGGCGACGGCCGCCTGTGCGGCACTTGATAATTGGGTCTGACCGTATAGCAATGTTCCGGTCACTACGATGACGAAAATGGCCACTACCACCGTCAGGATCGCACCGACCGCTGTATCCATTTTCCCGAACGGAATGTCCTTTTCCTTCATACCCTTGTCAACCACGGATGATTGTTGGAAGAACAGCATCCATGGAGCGATCGTCGTCCCGATGTTCGCCATCAGAATGAAGAAGAGGCCCCCGCTCAATCCGCCCGGCAGGTTCGGGACGACACCCCTTACCACCTGTGATACATTGGGATGCACCAGGAAGGCCGCAGGAATATATATCAGGTTCAGAACACAGAGCACCAGGACGATCTTTTCCCAGGTCCAATATTTTCCGTTCAGGATCAATAGCATCATGAAGATGCAGACCACTATGACCGTTATGATCGGAGGAATACCAAAAATGTTCAATGCTGCCGTCATTCCGATGAACTCGGTTATGAGCGTAAGCCAGTCAGTAAGAGCGAGATCAGAAAGAGAGAACCATCCCCAGAAAGAGCCGAATGCATCGAAGATGGCTTCGGCATGACCTCTTTTCGTCACCGCGCCCAGTCTCACCGTCATCTCCTGGATGAAATATGCTATCGGGCCCAGGATGATCAGGAACCATATCAGATTGAAACCATAGGTGGCTCCTGTGACGGAATAGGTGGTGATCCCACCAGCGTCATTATCGGCGACCATCACGATGATACCGGGTCCGGCAAGGACAAGATAGATCTGGAGGGTCTTAACGAACTTCCGATAGCGATAATAGAACCTTGCCCCGGTCGACAGACTGGAACTTTTTGGTTCGAGAGATGTTCCGGTCTCCTCCTCTTTTCGATCCTTTTCCCTCCACATCTTGCATTCCTCCAATGCCTAGAAACCCGCACCTTTTGAGCAGATGGAATGTGTGGGAGCGACCGTGTTGATAAGGTCGTAGATCGAACACTCTCCTAGTGCAGTTTCGGCACCGTAGAAACGTAGAGTGAATGGCCGGGGACCGGTCACTCAGCTGCTTCGGACAAAGCCTTAATCCGGCAGTGTCTTCTTTACCCATTGGCTTCTCTCGATGTTTCTGGGCAGCAGCCTATGTTTGTACGGTAACCTCACCTAACAAGGTGTTCTGAGTTCCAGCTTCGACATCCAGACGAAGTGTGGTTGGCATCCGAAGTTGCATATTTAATCTTTGCGAACTGGATGGCCCCGCTACGGGTGGATCTGCTAGATGATCCGTTCGGTCGTCGCTTGAAAATGGTCTGATGCACGATCGATCGACCACGAGGTTCGGAGCGTTTGGACCGATATGTACCTATCATCCTGAATGTGGACGATAATTAGTAACCTCAGTAGATAGTACTAATGCGGTAATAATAAATAGGGAGGTCGTATTGTTGGCAGTTCGAAGGTTGACGTTCAAACGACCGCTCTTCAAAGGAGAATCGGACAACTGATGGACCATGATGAACGCATCTCATTGTTGGCGGAGGATGTATTCCAGACCATCCCCGTTCTTTATAGATGGATTCTTCGGCCCGATTCAACAGGTATGAGCCCTTTCTCTCCTCGGATCGCGGTCCTTTCCGTCGTCAAAAAGCAAGGGCCGATATCGATGTCTGGTATAGCCTCGGCCCTTTCCTATTCAAAACAAAACCTGACCAAGATCGTCGATCAATTGTTCGAAGAGGGGTATGTCGAACGGACGCCTGACACGTTGGATAGAAGGGTGTTGTTCATTTCATTGACCGAGGCCGGAAGAACTTTCATGATAGAACGCAAAGCACGGATGAAGGACCGACTGGTCGAGGACCTCTCCGAACTCACTGATGAAGAGCTCGATCGATTGTTCGACACGTTCGAAAGGGTCAAATCAGCACTTCCCAGGATCATATCGAACGAACGGTCAGGAAAGGTCTGAGGACAAGGAGAGATGAAGAATGTTCGCGGTTAGAACTACCAAACTGTCCCGTCATTTCGGTGATTTCACAGCGGTCGACTCACTGGACCTGAGCGTAGACGAAGAGGAGGTTTTCGGCCTTCTTGGACCTAACGGCGCTGGGAAGACGACCTCTATAAAGATGCTCACCACGCTCCTGCCACCTTCCTCAGGAGAGGCCACAGTCGATGGACTTGACGTCGTCCGGCAGGCATCGGCAGTACGGAAGGTCACTGGATATGTGCCTCAATTGCTTTCCGCGGATGCTAGTTTGACAGGATATGAGAACCTTCTGATCTTTGGCAAATTGTACGAGGTTCCAAGCGGTGAGCTCGGTCCGAGGGTCCGAAAAGCTATCGAGGATATGGGGCTGAAAGAGTTCGGTGACAAGCTCGTCCGCACATATTCTGGTGGTATGATCAGGAGGCTCGAGATAGCTCAGTCCACTCTTCACAGGCCTAAGGTATTGTTCCTGGACGAACCAACGATCGGACTGGACCCATTGGCAAGACGGGCGGTCTGGGAAATGGTCGACAAATTGCGGAAGGAATATGGGACGACCATATTCCTGACGACACATCTCATGGACGAGGCGGACGCGCTGTGCGATCGCATCGGCATCATGCACCGCAGTAAGCTGATCGCACTAGGTAGCCCCAAGGAGCTCAAAGACAAGGCGGGGACAAAAACCTTGGACGATGCTTTCATCCAACTTACAGGAAATACGATCGAAACAGGAGGTAGTTTCCGTGATGTTCAAAGAGAGCGGCAAACGGCAAGACGTCTTCGGTTGATAGGACCGGCCTTCATAGCCTATCCAAGGTGACTTCTTTCATTAGGAAGGCGCTGATAATCACGGAGCTAGAAGCGAGGAAGCTGAGGCACGATCCGGCGGACCTGTTCACTAGGGCGGTCCAGCCGGTCCTATGGTTATTGGTCTTTGGAGAAGTATTGACCCAGGTAAAGGCGATACCTACCGGGAGCATACCTTATATCGATTTCATTACCCCAGGGGTACTAGCACAAAGCGTTCTCTTCATGTCCATTTTCTACGGGATATCCATCGTTTGGGAAAGGGACCTCGGAATAGTGCAGAAATTTCTGGCGTCCCCGACGCCCAGAACGGCGATCGTCGCAGGGAAGGCCCTATCCGCCGGGCTTCGCAGTCTTTCCCAGGCCCTGATCGTCTTCGTTCTAGCATTGCTGATCGGTGTCAGCGTTATACTGGACCCAGTGAACGTAGTGCTCGTTGTACTGGTCGTGCTTTTGGGCGCTGCGATATTCTCAACATTGTCCTTGATCATCGCATGTATGGTCAAGACCCGGGACCGGTTCATGGGCATCGGCCAGATGATCACAATGCCATTGTTCTTCGCTAGCAATGCGATCTATCCCATCTCCATCATGCCCAATTGGCTGAAGGTGATAGCGTACGGTAACCCCTTGACCTACATGGTCGATGCGCTTAGGGGGCTAATGATCGTAGGCGGGGTGAGCCAGTATGGAATATTGACGGACATGGTCGTTCTTACGGCCATCGCGGTCGTGCTCGTCATGATAGGCGGCAGACTATACTCAAGGGTCGGTAGGTGATTCAGATCTCATTCAATTCCAATGACGGTAAGCTCCTTAGCTCAACTGATGAACGGGCCGAGATAGAAAGAAAAGGCACGGGGTATGAATGGGTCGTTCTCTCGGTGACGACCGTAGGAGCGCTGATCAGCATCTATCCAGGAATCAGCGTTGCTCATATCGCTTCCTAACATGATGAGCAGCCTGAACATGAGCTTCCTCACCGTTATGTGGGTATTGCTCACATATCTATTGATAACCACCGTTATGGTCCCGATATTCGGTCGTATGTCCGATATGTTCGGGAGGAAACGGTTCTATGTTCTTGGCTATGGAATGTTCACTCTGGGCTCCCTGTTAGGCGGTCTCGCCCAGCCTCAGTTCCATGGTTGGGACCTCGTGGGCTATCGGATCATACAGGCCATCGGAGGAGCGCTCATATTTGCGAACGGTGCCGCAATGATCGCGGATGTGTTCGAACCGAGAAAACTTGGTTTCGGATTGGGCGTGAACATGGTGGCGGCAGGTGCTGGAATGGTACTCGGTCCAGTGGTCGGAGGTCTGCTATCGCCTTTCGGATGGCAATGGATATTCCTAGCCAATGTACCATTCGGTCTGTTCGGAATAATATGGGCGTCGATCCGGCTCAGGGAGCCTGCCAAGGTTGGAAAAGCTCAAAGCTTCGATTGGGCCGGAAGCGTGACCTTCTTCTTCGGTCTTCTTGGCTTGCTGCTTGGGGTCTCTTTGATCGCCTTCCCGCTCGTTAGCTCAGAGGCGGTCGATATGTTGTTCATCATCGGCATCATAGGCATCATCTCGTTCTTTGTCATTGAGATCAGAGCGAAGCATCCGATGATGGACCTAAAGCTCTTCCGTAATCGGGAGTATGCTGTCGGTAATTTCACGAACCTTCTGAACGGCCTTTGCCGAGGGGCCGCTCTTTTTTTGCTGATATTCTTCTTCCAAGGACCCTATGGAGACAGTCCTTTGATAGCTGGGCTCAGCCTGATCCCTTTCGGGATATCGTTCATCGTAGTTGGCCCTCTTTCCGGAAAGTTGTCCGATAAATATGGCCCAAGGAACCTAACGATACTGGGATTGGCCCTAACAGCTGCGGCGCTACTTGGATTGGCCTATATCGACGAGAACACTTCCTTCTGGGCATTGGCCTTGTTCATGGTAATGATGGGGGTGGGCGGAGGGTTATACTCTTCGCCCAACAGTAGCTCCATAATGAACTCGGTCCCACCCGAAAGGCGAGGTACGGCAGCTGGGACCAGGATGATGCTTATGAACACCGGTCAGATGTTCAGTCTAGCATTGGCCTTCCCGCTCGTTTTGGGCGGGATTCTCTCAGGTCGATATGATGAAGCTCTTCCTTTACGGAGGGGGTATAAGCTCTCAGGCAATGACGATATTCGATAATGGATTGCATCTGGCGTTCCTCCTCTTCTTCATCGTTGCATTGGTCGCGGTGGTCGTGGCAATGCTGAGGCCGGGACGTAAAAAAGCGAGCACATGATCGAGAGCAAGGCCGGGCGTCCGGTCCATCCAACTTCTTGCACCAGGTCGCACCAGGTCAACCTTTTTAACTATTTCGAGCGAGAGGTCCTCCTATTAAAACCGGGGATGAGAGCTAGCGCGAGATGGAACAGATGAGCGGATCGGCAACTTTCGCTCACCCTACTGATGGATGTTCATACACATGTACCGTCACCTTCGATGGTGTAGCGTTGCTTGCCTATAATTTCCGTCACCATCCCAATGATCAGGGTGACGGAAGGTACGGTCGGGACGACCTGTTCCCATGCTAATGGACGGCGGACCTCTACATGAACCGGTGAATGCAACTCAAGTATGTTCGATGAAGTAAGAAGCCCCGCCCGAAATAGTAGGGCGGTCCATGTATTCCATCTGGGCGGACACCAAAAAGAATGCTAAGCTATCAACAGCTTAAATGAAATATCGCCACATATCTTCTCGGTTCTTTGTTAATGTATTCTATAGCGTCCTGTGTGGAGAGCACATGGTGATCATATCTTTCCAATATTGCTTTGGCCAATGGTGTTATGGGCATCATGCTTCGATAACCGTTCCCGATTATGATGGCCTCAGGTCTTTCATCGTTCAGGAAAGAAAGCTCATCCTCTGAAAGGGGAGCATGAAAATAGTCGGACCTATACCTCGCCGGGATCTGTTCTCTCAGTAAAGGTGAACAACCACAATTTCTCTTGGTCACTACCCCGTCAGAATGGACGATGATATCATGTTCATATTTTATATCATCTATCTGAAGCCAGCCATGCCCTCCTTTGAAGCGTGGATGAACCTTCTCCCTCATAACACCACAAATGTTCATGTTATTTATAACCCTGTCATAAATTAGTTCTTGCCCCTCGGACAATATTACTTGACCTTCTTACCTTCGGGATCAGAACCGTCAATAAAAGAATGGAGCCGTCTTGGAACCGTTCGGGGCCCAACGGTAATCAAGGGCCATTAAGGCGCGGGATGTTCTAGACAGAACATCTCTGATGAGCACATTCCGGAGGATTGTTTGGACCAATTCATGGATCCGGGAACGATCTGCTGTCGTTCATTCCCCTATATATTGTATCCAGGGCATGTTGTCGTTCACCAGTTGATAAAGGACAAGAGCATATGCACCGTGTGCCGATGAAATGAAGAAGACAACTCCAGTAGAGTTGTCGATCCATGCATAGCACTCGCTCGAGTCCGTTGCTTCGAAATATGTGTAATTGGACAGCGTCTTGACCCCATAGCTGGTCTGCACCGTCACCTGATCGATATATTTTACCTCCTGAAAATCTGACGACCAGTTCGCATCATCATTAGAGGTGACATTCCTATCTGGAAAGGGGACACCAGTGTAGGATATATTGTATGATCTTGATGTCGAATTGAGCGACGTCATTGTTATGGTCATGTTTCCAAAGGTCACTCCCTCCGCATCGTGCTCCGAGATCTTATAGGTCGAATAATCCCCGACCTTGTCACGCTCATAGCAACCTAGATGGACGCTGTCATTTTCAACGACAAGTGTGTGATCACCCACGACCGTCATTTTGAGCGGGAATGTTATCGATGTTGACATATCAGGTCCAAGATCGACCGTCGATGACCCTACTAGCGTGCCATCCATGGTCAGATCATAAAGACGCGTCCCCGTGACATTTCCGAGGTTCTTTATGTCCAATGTCGCATTAATGGTCTGGTTGACCAGCATATCCGGTTTATCGACCGTGAACGATGTTATGATCAAGATCGGCGACGTTCTTCCCCTCGTTTCCCTGAGCATATACCACACTGTACAGGATACTTCCCAAGATCCCGATGGCGATCAAAATGGAAACCACAACGATGACCACGCCCTTTCTTTTCATCGAACTCCCCGTGAACGTCTCAACGAGATCGCTCAATAACGATCTCGTCCCCTCACCCGTACCATCGTTCCTAGGTAAAAAGGATTGGAGCGTCCACATTTCTTCAGAAATGTTCCCAGGTCGGTCAGCATTTGAGTTCTTGCCAGGTCACGGTCACCTTCCCAGGCCATCAAGACCTATAAGATCAACATCCAGTATGATGAGCAAAGAAGAAAAAGATCATTTGACGAAGATTTAGAGAGGATGGGCCCAAATATGCGAACGATCCCATGTCCGTTGAATTTGCGTCAGTAGATTTATGTTAGAACATGCGATACAAGACGCCAGGGTCACAAAAATTGGACAAAAGGCGAACAACGATCTGGCTCTATTTTCTCGGGATCCTATCTCTGTTCGCTTCCATCATGTCCCCGATCTACAGTTTTGGAAGTTCTCTCATAGGTCCAGAACAGAACATACGGATAGATAGTTACACTTACATTTGGAGCTCTAACAGCTATCCGTTGTTCAATGGAAAGACCTTTGAAACGGTATTGAACGTTCCCTCTGGTTTCCAGGTGCCAATGCTGATCTTTATGTTCATGACCATCGTGGCGATCGTTCTTCTATTATGGCTGGTGAAAATGCTCATGCTGAACGATGCGACCGTGGGTAGATCTTCTCTGAGCATTATGATGGGAACACCCTTTGTGATCACTTTGTTCACACCGCTCATATTCATGTTCCTTTGGGAAGGTGCACTTAATACCACGGCACCTCTCATTCACTACGGTTTCTGGTATGATAATACGATTGGTGGAACTTACGTCGTTATGGGTCCGAACCTGGGATGGTATATGCAGTTCGTTTCATTAGGTCTCATGGTCGCTGGGATGATCACTTTTCTTGCGTTCTGATATGACCTATGATCAAAGGTCATCGTCCCGATCTAATATATGATCGCGATCGATCGTTCCATTTGCCATCTTAGATCCGGGACCCTTGATTTTATATGATCAGGACCTTCCAAATTCCGATGGTGAGAACATCTCAAGAGCTTCGAGCGAGCGAAGGGAACGCCAATAGGAACATACCATGGGGTACAAAGGGAAGGGGGGTTGATCTGAAGGTACTGCAGAACGGATCGCTGCGGCGACCGTGAACAAGACAAAGAGAGAAAGGGGAAACGAAAGGTAAGTAATGATCTGCGGTCTATCTGGTCATCCATGATCCCATTTGATGCATTTCACAAAGTGAACGCTCTCATCCACCTGCGAAAGCTAGGGGACCTCTCGCTCGCACGATGGTAAATGACCCAGAGCACCTTGGACCAGAAGGAGATGAGGTATCGTAGGATCGCGATAACTATCGTCATGATGGGGGTCATGATGAGCGCCGTGGACACTACGGCCGTTGTACTAGCTCTGCCTGTCATTATCGTCGATCTGAATTCGAACATAATAACGATGGTTTGGGTTTTACTTGCCTATCTACTCGTGATCGCCATCCTGGGTACCCAGGTCGGAAGGCTCGGGGATATGTTCGGGCGGGTACGGATGTACAACATTGGGTTCGGTGTGTTCACGTTCGGTTCTTTACTTTGCGGCATAGCGACCAACGGGTCGATGTTCATCGGTTTTCGTGTGCTCCAAGGGGTAGGGGGAGCGTTGATATCATCGAACAGTGGGGCCATCGTAGCGGATACATTTCCTCAGAAAGAGAGGGGAAAGGCCTTCGGTATTACTGGCATGGGATTTTCAATAGGAGCTATTCTTGGCATATTGGTAGGAGGAGCGTTC
Source organism: Methanomassiliicoccaceae archaeon (assembly GCA_963741025.1). GTDB lineage: Archaea > Thermoplasmatota > Thermoplasmata > Methanomassiliicoccales > Methanomassiliicoccaceae > CAVUGW01. The sequence goes on along the minus strand of CAVUGW010000027.1, from coordinate 57,097 downwards.
GTTACATTCCTTAGTTGGAGGTACATTTTCTTCATCGATCTGCCCATCGGCATCGTAGCCACCATCGCTGGTTATTATCTCTTCCAGGACCGCTCACCTAGAAAAAAGGAAAAGTTGGACATCGGTGGGTATCTGTCTGTTGGGTTCCAGTCTTTTCCTTTTGCTCTACTCGATCACGAGCATAACCGGTTCAGGATCGATGACGGAATACTCAATCGAACTGCTCCTGGGGATCATCGCTTTGGCAGGGTTCATCATTTGGGAACGTCTAACCTCGGAACCGTTCCTCGACCTTTCACTTTTCCATGATAGAATATTCGCCGCATCTTCTTTCGCATCGTTCTTCCAGGCATAGGCAAACTTTTCCGTCATCTTTCTTGTTATCATGTATCTTCAAGGTCCAAGGGGAATGACGCCCTAGAACGCATCCTTGTTACAAATTCCGGGTTATGTCTTGGGTGGCCTCGTCGCTCCATTCTCGGGGAGATCGTCAGACCGTCATGGTGCGAGGATCATCGCCTCGGTCGGCCTGGCACTGCAGATCATGGGGATCCTTGTGTTCTCGACCCTTTAGCTTGATTCGTCACTATATTTGATAGTGGTCGGGTCAGTGCTGAACGGGTCCGGGGCCAGTACGTTCCAACCAGCGAACATAAGCGCTGTGATGGCCAATTCCCCGCCGCGTTCATATGGAATTAGTTCCGGTCTTCTCCGTACGATGTCCAACATTGGAAGGTCTGCAGCTTTGCGGTGGCTCTGTTCTTCGCATCGATATCCATCTCGCGTGATGTTGCCTTCCAGATATTCTTGGGGGTCGGTGGGGTTCAGGCTTCGGCGGCAAGCGCATTCGTTGACGGGATCCATACAGCTTTCATCGTTTCGGTTCTATTGCTCATCGTTGCCTTGATACTATCGATCCTCAGGGGAAAGGAGGATAGAACATCGAACTCTGATGCTCCATCGAACAAATGAGCATCAGGGGAATTGATCAGACCCTTCACTTATTCAGGTGAACAAGCTTGGGGTACCATTTGCGTCCGGGAGCGGGGATCCTAAAAAATAATGAAAAAGAAGGAATGTGAACGACATCAGGTCGAGCATTTTGTTCAAAGATCCGTTCTTACTCTTTCATTGCGATCTTCTTCCTGACCACTAGGACCGGACAAGATGCGAAACGAACCACTTTCTCCGCCACGCTTCCCATTATTAGATGCGATAGTCCAGTTCGGCCGAGCGACCCCATCACAATAAGATCATGGTTCTTAGATTCTTCAATGATCTCATTGGCCGGCGATCCTTGCCTGATCAATGTCTTCACCTGTAGGCCCATATCCTTTCCGACCCTCGCGATCTTTTGCACAGCGGCATCGGCTGCCTTTTCATTATATTTGAACTCTAGCGCGTTCTTTCCAGCCTCTACCGCATAGGCCATGGAGCCGACATCTACAATGCTCAATATCGTGACCTCGGCATTGAGAAGCTTGGCGACATCCAGGGCCTTCTTTGCCGCAGCATCCGCATAGTCACTTCCATCGGTAGGGACTAGTATCTTATTGAACAGATCCATGAAATCATATATTGTTCCCAGAATATATCTGTGTTACGTTCATCGGACCATAAATGTCGTGCCATTTCGACAACGGATCGTGCTGCGCTATATATCGCGTTAGGAAGATCCAGCCTCTGGCGATCCGGATATGAGATCTCGCATAGCGATCTCACGGTCCATTAAGATGGAAGGAATGAGAAGGTCGTCAAATGGACCTGAACAATTGTATGAGATCATGATGGTCCAGCATGATCGTTTCCATCTATAGATCCATCTTAGAATGATGAAAGGAAAATGCGCCTGAAGAAATTTGGTCTCATTTTAGGGAGGATGAGCCCAATAGCTAAGTGGGATACTTTCTTCTTCGCGGCGCATTCCATGGGAGAATAATGGATTATATAAGTATATTCCCGAAAAATGGTATGGGTCCGATATTTATTCCTAAGATATGTCATCAGACCATGTAAATGGGCAGACGCTCATGAGCGGTCAAGTATCTCGATATGAAGATCTTATTTTTTATTTCGGTAAGGGAACTATGGTGGAAATCCATTATGATAATCGCGCTCAAATAATTAAATAGGATATTTTTCGATCTATCGCACGTTCACAGGTTCCAGAACGGACAGGTAGGGAAACATATGCAAAGTAGTTCAGTTAATGTTCTGAAAGACAAAGAGGCAAGGATCTTGATCGCTCATTTGCCTTGCTCCTCCATGTTGATCGATAGCACATGCAACATCATCTTGTTCAATGAGAAGTGCATCAAGGAGCTGGGTATGGATAGATCCAAATCTGTGGATATCAAGCTAGAGGAGGTCTTGGGAGAAAATGGAAGGTCCGGTGACCTGATCTTCCAGGGCATGAAAACAGGAAACATCCCCTCCCCTAAGAGCATCGCTTTCAAAGATCCCAGTGGGAGAATGCTTTCGTTCTTGATGTCGGTCGAGCCTGTCGTTGATGAGAAAGGTTCACTGTCCGAAGCTATCTTGTTATTGGAACGATCAGGATCGGACGATAAGCCCGGCCAGGATGATCTCATCAAAGAGAACCAGCGACTGGCAAGCCTCATTAGGAACCTGCCAGGGATGGCGTATAAATGTAAATTGGATGAGAACTGGACCATGGAGTTCGTGAGCGATGGATGCCCCGAGCTAACAGGATACGCCGTTACCGATCTTATAAACAATAATAAGATCGCTTACGGCGATCTGATCGTTCCGGAAGATCAGGACAAAGTAACACAAGCCGTGACTAGTGGGGTCGAGAAAAGGACAGGCTACACGACAACTTACCGCATAAAGACCCGTTCCGGCGACATAAAATGGGTATGGGAACAGGGAAAGGGGATATTATCTGACGAGGGCATCCCCATAGCGGTCCAGGGATACATCTCTGATGTTACTGCCGTGGCAAAGACCGACATGTACACCAGGATCGAAGTGGACAGGCTTGCAAAGAACCTCATAAAACTCGCTGATGGGAACCTCGACCTCGATACTACTGTCGCCGAAGGAGATTCATACACACGATCGGCGAGCGAGAACTTCATCCTGATCAATAAAAGTCTCACCATTGCAAAAGATGCGATCAGCACCCTGACGAAGGATGTCAAAATGCTTTCCAAGGCGGCTGTGAACGGTGATCTCTCTACAAGGGCCGATGCACAGGTCCACAAAGGTGAGTATAGAGGGATCGTTCAAGGGGTCAATGAAACGCTCGATGCCATGGTCAAACCGATAAACGAGGCGATGAGGATCGCCGATTCCTACGCCAATGGTGATCTGACGGCCAGGGTGGAGATCGAGACCAAGGGCGATTTCACCGAGTTCGCTTCATCCCTGGACAAGATCGGCGAGAACCTTACCGACCTGATAGTTCAGGTAAATAGGTCGGTGGATACCGTTTCCGCGACATCACAGGACCTTGCATCCTCAGCTGAGGAGATGAACGCGTCGACCGAGCAGGTTTCGGCAGCGATCCAGCAGATCTCCAAGGGAGCTCAGTCACAAGCTTCGCAAGTCGAGGAGACAGCCAAGATAATGGGCGAGATCGCTATGACGAACGGCACCCTATCAGGTTATTTCACTAACACGACCGAAGGCTCAAAGACGTTCTACAAGATGACCGGGGACGGGATGATCGCTGTAGAAGACGCGGTAAAGAAGATGCAGGAAATACAGAAGGTGGTCGACGGTAGCGCCATGGTGATCGGCAATCTTGGAAAGCGGTCCGAAGAGATCGGTGAGATCGTCGGTGTGATCACCGGGATATCGGACCAGACGAACCTGCTCGCGTTGAACGCCGCGATCGAGGCTGCCAGGGCTGGAGAGCAAGGACGTGGTTTCGCTGTCGTAGCTGAAGAGGTGAAGAACCTCGCTGAGGACTCGAGGGAAGCGGCCGAGAGGATCGCAAAGATGATCAAAGAGGTCCAGCTCGAGACGAACAAGGCCGTCGAATCGATGCAGAAAGGTACGAAAACGGCGGCGGAGGGCATGCAGATCGTTGATAGGACCGGAAAGGTCTTCAAGGAAATCCAGACGATGGCTTCCACATCTTTCGAACAATTGAACGGCCTCACCAAAACGATGGATAACCAGAAGGACGGTACACAGAGGGTGGCCAAAGCGGTCGATGGCATAGCATCGATCGCCCAGGAAACTGCCTCGGCATCCCAGCAATCGGCATCATCGACCGAGGAGCTCACTGCGAGCATGGAAGACATGACGGCCCGTGCTCAATCGCTCTCAGAGATGGCGATCAACCTCCAAGGATCACGGGAAAGTTCAAGATCGATCTCGAAGATACGGAGACCGTAATGGAAGAAAAGCCCAAAAATAAGAAAAAGATCGCAGATCAAATGAAGATGAAAACTAGGATCGTAAAATGAGGGCAAATTTCCTATTTATCCATTTATGACCCCTTCGCCATGTCAAAGGGTTGGGAAGGCCCGGGTGATCCAACTATTGCGAGCAAGGTTCCATGCGAAAGCTGGGGAGTTAGAGCGAACAAGTGGGGACCTAACTAAAAGGGACAAGCGGGTGGTAACTTTCCCTCACCCCACCAAAGGCGTTCATGTTCATGAACGTTCACATTTGATGGTGAAGCGTTGAAGGCCCATAAGCTCCATCCTATCTGAACACAGGGGGTTACTGAACATATGGTCGGAACGACCATAACTCAAGCTCGCGGACGGATGATAGTTATTTACATTTTCGGATGTCATGAAAGCCGGCCGGCCGTAGCAGGACGCTTAGCATGCAAGGGTGGGTAGTTCACTTTTTACCTCTAGGTCCGCCCTATCCTCATACATCGAGAGCGGGGAACGAGCAGGATGGAACGACCTATTTGAAACATTGAGAATGACGCCCTAATGAAAGACCGTGCTCTCACGCGATCGGTGAGCGCAGATGAGGTCGATGGGGGAAACATGACATCCCGTGAAACAGGCCATGCATCTTATATTGAGCAGAGATAAAGAGCGTAGCCGCAAGAACGGTCCGATGAGGACGGTATGACCAGATAATCGTTCGGCGGAAGGTCTTCCACCTGTTCCAATTCCCAATGAGAAAAAGAATAAGGAATAAAAAGAAAAAAATAGGATGATGCTCCATCCTAGGATGAGCATCGTCCAGTTCAATTTTTTTAGAGTTTATGCCTCCGACTCCCCTTTCTTCACATCGGAGATGGTTTTTCCTAGATCGCGGACCCTTCCAAACTGCAGCCTTGAATAATACCAGATCGGAATGTACAGAAGGAGAATCCCCACACCCACGATCACAGGCACCCAACCGGACGTAACGCCGTTGAGATACGCTACACCGATGAGTGTCAGCGGTATGTTAAGGAGTCCCACGGCGAACGCGACCCATTTGTAGCCATTTGGCGCCTTGAACGGCCTTGGCAACTTTGACATCTCGGGATCTGTCTTTGATTTATAGTAGGCAAAGCAGCTGATACCGTTCGCCATCATGTACCCGAACGCGGCCGCAGAAATGATGGCCACAGGGTTTCCCATGAAGATCAGGAACATGTTGAAGACAGTTAATGCTAACATTGCCCTGACCGGGACCCCCCTCGAGTTCAGCTTTGCAAAGGCACTCGGCAAATTCCCGCTCTGGGCCATGGTCTGCATCGCACCAGCGGATACAAGGTAACATGTCAGGATGCAAAGCACCATAGAGGCCACTAATAGTATCAGGAGAACGTCGCCAGCCACGCTACCGAAGGTCATCTGAGCTATCGGGACGAACGGAGAAATGGTCTGCGCTAGGATACCGGCCGTTCCGAGCGTTCCCTGGCAAGCTGCCTGGACAATGATATAGAAAAAGAGGCAGACGAAGCCAGATCCAAAGATGGCCTTTGGAACATCGGAGCTCGGGTTCTTGTACTGCGGACCGAAAATGGCCGCCCCTTCGAACCCGCATGCGCTCCACTCTGCGATACCTATGAGGCCCAACAGGATAAGAACGCTTCCCATGTTCCACGTCCATCCAGAAGGCCACAGCGAGTTTGTGATGTTTGACAGATGGAAGCTACCAGTGAGCATTGGTCCGATTCGAGAGAAGAACGAGTGGTACGATCGAAAGAACTGCCAGCAGCAATCCAAGCATCGCACCGTTCCCGATGCCCCTGGAACAGAGAATGATCAAACCTCCGAACGTTATCGCCCCAACGATCAGTGAGAGCAGGGTGAGGTTCATCCCGGCCAAAGCAGGATCGAGACCCTGGACGGTGCTAGCAATAAGGATCGCATAAATGGCCAGTGCTGAGTTCCAGGCGAACCAGTAGCTCCACGCACTGAACCCCCCTATGAACTTACCGAACGAATGATTGCTCGGGTTGTTCTTATTGTCAAATATTCTCTGACAATATCCCGGAAGTCCAGATTCCTCTGGGAAAGCGGTGGCCATCTCACCATAGGCCGTAACCTGCAGAAATCCTTGGCAGATCGAGAACACCCATAAAAGGATAGCGGCCCCCCATAGAAATCCTGCAAAATATCCAATGTCAGGAAGAACGAAAACTGGAACGCCCATTGAGATGTATAGCCCTTGTCTCCAACCTATGGTACGCTTATACAGATTTCCGTCTTCCGCAACCTGTTCAATACCTTCAGTAATTTTTATTCCCCCTAGTTCTGACCACTTTTTACCCCTTCTTGATAGGAAAATCGATCATCTTCAAGTTCATTATCGAAGAACTTTCTGGAACTGTGAGACCAATGTTGCTTCCGATCCTTTTTTCCTGTTCCATGATCAAAATGGTCTCCGTTCCTTTGGTTCAAGATCGCTTCCTTGTCCGTTCACAGATCTGATCGTGAAGGCGAAGGAGCATCTGTATTTTTGTATAAATAGAATTGCAGGGCATTAGTTCGATTGATGTATCATTTCGTCTAACATATTCACTAATGATTGCTCATTTGTCCATAATTATGGATAATTAAGCTTTTTCTCCGGTTGACATTTCCATGTGGCCCTCTACATTACCGCAGATGTCCACGTTCAAGATATCATCGTCAAATTTGTCAAGAGCACGAAGGATTACCAACCGACAAATGAACAATTACATTATTTTGTGGCCCGATGGTTCCGACGTTAAGGATCCAGCGATCCACATTTTGCAACAGCAAAGTATGGATCGAGTTCGTTCTACCTGTGGGGTATGGAGAAATGGAACGTAGAACCCTTACCGACATCGGAACGGAACCATATACGGCCGCCATGCCTCTCGACGATCTTTTTCGCTATCGCAAGTCCGATACCGGTTCCCTCGTAGCTCTCTCGATCGTTTCAAACGTTGGAACATGACGAACACGCGGTCCCTCTGCTCCGGAGCGATGCCGATGCCGTTGTCCTCTACAGAGAACGTCCAACCATCGACCGTTGCGTTCGCCGAGACGTGCACCTCCGGCGGTCTCTCGCCCCTGAACTTGATCGCGTTGCCTATCAGGTTCTCCATGAGCACGATCATCTGAGTACCGTCCGCGGTTATCTCTGGCAGCGAGTCATGGGTGATGGAGGCGGAGCTCCCCTCGATCCTCTTCCTGAGGTCCTTGAGCGCTGTATCGAGGACGTCCTCCATCCGCACCTTCGAGAACTCATTTCCTTTGGTGTCGACCCTCGAGTATGTGAGCAGGTCGTCGATCATCCTGCGCATGCGGTCAGCGCCGTCGATGGCGTAGTGCATGTACTCCTCCGCCTTAGAATCGAGGGCTTTTCCCTTGTAGCGTCTCTCTATAAGCTCGAGGTACGATGACACCATACGTAACGGTTCTCTTAGATCGTGAGATGCGATGTAGGCGAACTGTTGAAGTTCGGCGTTCGAACGTTTGAGCTCACGCTCCAATACCTTCAATTTGCTTACATCAGTGAAAACTGCCAGACCACCAATGATGTTATCTTTTTCGTCTCTCATTGGAGTTGCATGGGCCAGCACGACCACCCGACGTCCGTCGGCCCGTTGGATTTCAAGCTCCTCCTCGCTCACGGTCTCTCCATTCAGGAATGCCCTCGCAACAGGCATCTCTTCTGCCTTTAACGGCATGTCAGAACCTGGACGGAATACGCTGAAAAGGGACAGATCTGAGATGTCTGTAGAGGATGCGTCCGGTCCTAGGTAGCTGTACATGGGTTGGTTTCTTAAAATCATATGACCGTTCGAGTCGACGACCGATACTCCAACGGGGAGGGAATCGATGATCGCTTTTAGGAGGATCCGTTCCATTTCGATCTTCTTTTGTTCATTCTTTCTAATTGTGATATCCTCAAAAGTGACGACGGCACCTATGATGTTAGATCCGGGGTCAAAAACTGGAGCCGAGCTCGATGACAAATGAGAAAGGCTACCGTCCGCTCTGTTGATCATGAATTCAAGATCATGGACCACCTCTCCGTGCTGCAGCGAAGGTATCCATGGCATTTCATTTAGCGAAAGGGATGACCCATCCACCCTAAAGATCTTTATGTTATTCAAATGTAGTCTTGGTCATTCCCAATAGGATCGAAACCCATCAATTCCCTAGCTCGCTTGTTCGCGAAGTTTACAGAACCGTCCTTGCGGAACAGGACGATCGCCGACGTGTTCGCCTCTAATATTGCATCCAAGAGGCTCATTTGATCGCTCATCTGTTGGTTGGTCTCGATCAATGCATTGTTCATGGCCTTACATTCTGTGATATCCCTTTCGACGCTGAGAATGGCAGGCGTCCCGCGATAGTCCATTGATCTCAAGCTCATCTCGACAGGTATCTCATGTCCATCTTTTGCGATATGGATCGTTTCAAACATCAGAGCTCCGCCCTCGATAGCATCACGTATCTTTCTTGGAACATCCTTGGCATGCTCTGGCGGCGATATATGGGAGGGCCCGATCTTGAGGAGCTCTTCTCTAGAATAACCGAGTCTATTACAGGCCGAGTCGTTCACTTCGATGAAATGCCCATCAAGGCCAACGATGAAAATAGCATCGTTCGTAGAATTGAAGATCTGACGGAACTTGGCCTCGCTTTCGGCAAGCTCTGCCGTTCGTTCCTGCACTTTGCTCTCTAAATTCGTTTCACTGACCTTGAGCGTCTGTTCCAGATACTTACGATCCGTAATGTCTTTGAGCTGGACCAATACATCCCATCGTTCAGAACCATTGTTAACAGGGGAGCCGACCCAATCTACCCAGAAAAGAATATCCGTCCCGATTGGTGACCGAAAAATCCCTAATCTCCTCGCCTTTTCCAGTTCTCGAGATGCGCTTTAGGATCGGGACAACAGGATTGTTCTCTTCATCTCGGAGAACGTCGAACACGCTGGTCCCTACAAGGTCCATGTCCCTATATGCACTGGACAAATATGTCCGAAAATCATTGCTAATATAAATTATTCGGAACCTTTCTGACGATAATAGGGCCACAGGTCCAGGGAGTTCGTCGACCCTAAGTTCTATAACCTTCTGAACATCCCACTCTTTTCTTGACATTGGACCTCTGAGTCTCTTTTTTGATGATCGTCTAACATAATCTGAAGAGATCACATTATAATAAGTCTCCGGAAAACCCACCTTTTTCGAGGGGTAATGAACGGTGACGGATGTTTTGGGTCATAGAACATCGTTGCCCCAAATAAGATGATCCGCCAGTTGTTGCAGTTCGTAGAGCAAAAGGCAGCGGGGTTGGAAATAGGTCATACGGAATCGATCTATCCTAGACGCTCGATACTAGATCAAGGTTAGGTCAAGACCGTGTCAGAACGGGATGCTAATGGAGTATGTTGAATTCTGGATCATAAAAGCGAAGGAATGAGAAAGCTCGCCCAGTATCAAAATTCCCTTATTTTTCCTCAAAAGGAAATTTTGGTAGGCGAGCCAGTAGCGTCTGGTGGGCCCAAAGAGAATTCGATGAGCGAAATGACCGGATAAGCTCGAAAATGCCCTACTCAAAGTAATTTTTCGGAAAGATTTTTGTAGCTTTGGAGAAGAAAACGATAAACGCTTTCCCTCTTTTTATCTAACCTATCTAACCTATCTAACCTATATCTTTGTATCGTTCTTTACTGGATGAGGATTATTTTTGGCGGCGCAATTATGGTTAGATCGTGTTGATTCTAAACTAATTCGTGGATAGAGCGGATTTCTGCCGCGAAACTGTCTGGCTCCCTCAGAAATAGCCCCGCTCACGGCAGAGCCAATAAATTGCTTCCACTACGAACATTAAGGCTCTAAGAGGAACGACCCCATTCAAAGAAACAAAGCGTATGCTTTGAGCTTACCTTACATCTTTCTTTTCTTTGTGATGATATGATGGTGGATGTTTTTCCATATACTGGCTCGTTCTAAATATACATCTTATCATGAAGCATTATCGTATAAGATGGGCATGATGGCCTTGATTCAGGATTCAAATTCGCCCGGACTTTAATCAGAGGGTAGCCAGACATCTATTCCAGATTTCAATGACGGTCATTCCGTCCTTGAGTGCCTTGCTGGGCAAACCCTTTTCATTCTTTTCCGACGCTTACCAACAGTAATCGCCGGGATCGTTGGAAATGTTATATTATCAAGCCGATTCCAAATTCCATGACCGTTAAAAATCGTACGATTACCTCAAGGAGGCTCGTTTAATGGAATATGCTAAACTCGGAAACACCGGGATGGATGTGTCTCGGATTTGTCTTGGCTGTTTGGCCTTTGGCATACCTGATAGGGGATTATTTCCATCGGCACTTGGTAAGGAGCCCCATACCCAATCAAGATTCAGCTTATACTCCGGGATTCTTTCCTTTTGCACTCAATGAGGAGCGCGCTCTTCCTATTATTAAAAAGGCTCTTGAATTAGGTATTAATTTCTTTGATACCGTCAAATGGATATTCAGCCTGGAAATAGCGAAGAAATTCTTGGACGGGCATCTGAAAGGATTATGCAAACCGTAACGAAATTGTCCTTGCGACAAAGGTATCATTTCCGAATGCATCTAAGGGCCGCAATGGTTCCGGGCTTTCCCGAAAAGCGATCATGAATGAGATTGATAAAAGCCTTAAAAGACCTTGGTACAGATTATGTGGATCTCTATTCTTATTCATCGCTGGGATTACAATACCCCGATCGAAGAAACTATGGAGGCGTTGCATGACGTTGTAAAGGCTGGGAAGGCCAGTTAATCGGTGCTTCTTCCATGTACGCATGGCAGTTTGCGAAGGCAAATCATGTGGCTGAGAAAAACGGATGGACCAAGTTTGTGGCGATGCAGGATCAATCAGAATCTCATGTACCGCGAGGAGGAGAGGGAGATGCTGCCGCTCTGCAAGGAGGAAGGGGAGTACGACAGTGGTTCCTTCGGCCCCGCTTGCAGCAGGGAGATTGGCGCGCGAATGGGAAACACTAACACCTGGTTCGAAGATAAAATGACAGTTTACATAGCTCTTTACGGTCCAACAGCCGAGATGGACCGAAGAAGTAAGTCGAAGCCGACTGATGGAGGTGGCGAGCAGGCGAAGCATACCGATGGCTGCAGATTGCACTCGCCTGTGCGTTGCTGCAGAACGAGAACAATGACATCGCCTATTGTTGAGTGCTACGAAAAAAGCATCTCCACGTCGAAGATGCAGTGGCTGCTGCTCTCGGTGCGAGCTTGACGTCCGATGAAACTGCGTTGTTGAAGAACGCGTATATGCTCCATCCATGATTGATTCATTATAGAATTATTCGTTGTGGCGACAACTAGGCGCTCAATGTTGAGAGCTCCCGGATGTGAATATTGACGACGCTGAACATTATACAGACAAGCGAATTCCTTGGCATGAATTCTGCGTTATTGAGGTGAAAAATCGTGAGCAACATGCGAATTGGCACTTTGGGCTCAGAATGAACCGATTGGTGGCAAGCTTCGGAACGCTCTTCGCGAGAGCTGGACATGAAGTGGTATTCAGCTACGCCGTAGACGAGAGAAGCTAAAGAAGCTCGCAAGGGACGCTGGAGGCAAGGCGAAGCACCAGGCGCACCTCGTGAAGCTGTACGAGACGCAGATGCGATATTGTTAGCCATCTTCACTCGTCGAGAGTGGACGATGTCCTGAATCGGGCAGGCGACCTATAGCAGGAAAGATGTGTCATCAGGGCTGTAGCCTCCCGATGAATGATAACGACGCCGAACTGGTCGTGGCCCACGCCTCATCGGGCTCGGAGGACTTGCGAAGAAGATTCAAAAGGCCAGGATAGTGGTCGCGTTTCAATACCTACAGCCCAGTGAAGTGCTTTTCAGCGTTTATGAGGGCCAACGCGCAAAGCCAATCGACCAAACATCGTGTACTGTGGCAGAAATGACCTTAAGCGCCAAAGAATTGAGCAGCCGGGCTAATTAACGCATTTTGTTCTGATCCGTTGTGGATGCGGGTCCGCTGCAGATAGCTAGATACATCGAGCCGTTCGCGCTGCTTATAGGAGCAGCTTGCATATGAGGGAGAAGGAGGCGCCGGTTACTGGCCTACCCGTTTCGAGCGGTTTTATAAATATAGAATTTATTTAATGATGCTCTGGATGGTGGTGGGCTGCCCGAAATTAAACCACAAGCAGCAGTCCAGACCGACCATCTCGGTATTCAATTAATTATCATGACCCGGTTTGGACAGACCCAAGCGATGCTGAAAAGGCAAAAGAGCAGGGTGCTTTCTGTTACCTGGTCAAGCCGATGACCATCAAGGAAATGGAACGGACGACAGAGAGACTGAAGATGATGTTAGAGCAGCAGGACCGATAGTGGTCTAAAATGAGAAAGAAAACCCCTAGAAATATGATACATCCCTTTGACTATATTTAAATAAGAATTACCTGAACAGTAAAGTAATGATGAGTTAAGAAAAAGTACTGGCTTACTGTTGCCTCAACAGTAATCTTTTATTTTTTTATTTGATCTGTTCATCCTTTAACACCTTTAACATCATAGGCAAAATAACCTTGACATCCATGCTTAGAAGGAAAGATTGCAGTATCTTTACAATTTGTGACGATAATTCTTGTTCATTCTTATCGAAGGTCAGAATCCCAATCATTTTACATCAAGTCGATCGTTATGCGTTTTCCATCATGTTATAATTTTAAAAAAAAGATTTAGCAGGGCCGGGTCGGCCTAAGGTCGGGGGCCCGGACCATCTCCCTGAACATCCTCCTTCATCTGCCGATATTGCTCCCTGGCGTATCTCACCACGGGCATACCTCCGATCCAATACTTCCTCGGCCTCTCTTCCCCATGGTTCGTCCCAGTACCGCCGCCCATGATGGTGGTGCGGCAAAAGGCCGTAAACGATACCATATGTCAATCGCCCGATGATGGCGATGAGGAACAGGACAAGGATTAGAGCGAAGACCTCGTCCGTGAGGTCCGTTATTCCCCATGCGTTCGACCAGCCTACCGTCATGTTGATCACGACGGAGGCCAGCAAGAGGACCAACAAGACCGCCATGATCGTACCGAAGAACGATCGAGACCGACCCATTGTCCTACTCCCCCTTCCACGACATCAGTCTGGACGCTGCCACCGTCAGGATTGCTCCCGCCACAAGGACGACCACCAGATTGAACAGCGCCGATGTGTTGTTCCCGTAGATCGATCGTGTCCCTTAACCCGTTGTTCAAATAGGTCAACGGCAGGAACGCCGAGACTGTCTGCAGGAACGCAGGAAAGCTCTGGACGGGGAAGAAGGTCCCAGACAGGAACATCATCGGAAAGCCGATGGCGTTGGCGATGGTCACTCCGCTCTCCTCGTCCTTGATTGCCGTGCCCACGAACATGCCGAGGGCAACGAACAGGAACGCCCCGGCCAAGATGAAGGCAAAGGTCAGGACCGTAAGGGAAGAGGTCATGCCGAAGAGCTCCAATCCCACAAAGTACGATACCACCAGCGAGAGCGTCAAGATGACAGAGTAGACAACGAACTTGCTCAGCATCCACTCGTACTTCCTGATGGTCGTCGTCGAAAGTAGCTTGAAGTACCCCTTGCTGCGGTAGTTGGAGCAGATGTTGGTCATTCCGAACAGGCAAACCGTCATCACTGTCATGCCCACGACCCCTGGCAGGAAGAAGTCCATAAAGCTGGAACCTTTGACGGTTGGAATGGTCTGTGCCTTCACCGATATGGCCGGAGTGGCGTTGGCAAGATGGAAGTTCATTGCTTCGACCGCGCCGTTGCTCGCTCCCACCGCTTGTTGGTAGACCGACTTCGAAGGATCGCCGAACAGGGTGGCCGAGGCCATCGGCGCCTGTGGGTCGGTCATTCGCTTATCGAGGTCGGATGTGAAGTTAGCTGGTATCTGCATAGCGATGCTCAGGGAGTTATTGTCAATGTAGCTGCTCAAGTTCTCGTTCGCAGGGACGACCTGGACCTGGATCACCCCAGTGTTGTTCAGAGCTTCCATGAACTCCACCGATGCCTGACCGCCGTCGAGGTTCTGTACTGGAACTGTAATCGGGCCATTGCCCTGAGAGAATATCGCTCCGAACAGCAGGATTAGAGCAGCACCGGGAACAAGAAGGTGAAGAACATTGCCGCCCTCGAGCGCATATACATTCGAGCGGTGGCCCTCATGTCGCCCTTCAACCGGCTCATCGGGCCGCCCCCTTTTCTTGGGGAGCGATCATTTGTAGGAAGACATCCTCCAGAGTGTCCTTTTTGATGGAGATGTCCTGAACGTTGACCCCGGCATCGAACAGACGTGCCATCCAATGGCCTATTTTGGATGGATCAGAGACCGAGATGACCACGTCATCGTTCCTAAGCGTTGCTTCAACGTTCTGCTTATGCATTTCCTCGAGACCTTGCCGACCGGCCCCCATCAGGGTAACGACCGGTCGGTGACCGTGCTTCTTGATTATCTCCACAGGGCTGCCATCGGCAATGATCTTACCCTTGTTCATGATGGCGATGTGGTCGGAGAGCACCTCGGCCTCGTCCAGATAGTGTGTGGTCAGGAAGATGGTCGTCCCGGCTTTCTTGAGGTCACCGATCAGGTCCCAAAGGTCCCTGCGGGCCTTGGAATCGAGACCGGTTGTAGGCTCGTCCAAGAACAACAGCTCTGGTCGGTTGACCAGGGCCATAGCGATGCCAAGCTTCCTCTTCTCCCCACCCGAGAGGTTCTTGGACAATATGCCCTGTCGATGGACAAGGTCAACGCTTGCCAAAAGATCCGATGGTCCGCTCTTTGTTCAGGTCGTCATCGAAAAGCGAGGACCAATACTCCAACGCCTCCAACGGTGTCAGCCGCTCGAATGGCTCGAAGTCCTGAGGCAGGATACCGACCTTTTTCCTCAGCTTGTCGTATCCGTTGGTCACGTCCACGCCGAAGATGCTCGCCCCACCGGAAGTGGGTCTCCTCAGCCCTTCGAGGATCTCCACGGTTGTCGTCTTCCCGGCCCCATTGTGGCCCAGGAGCGAAAAGACCTGCCCCGCATCCACCCGGAAACTGATATCGTCCACGGCCCGAATGCCACCATAGACCTTCGACAAACCATCCACCATTATAGCCGTGCTCAAAGCCTCACCTCCCAGAGGCCTCTTGCGCTACCAGGTCTGCTCTTCATACCAACGATGGGTCCAAAGAGGCTGACCTTATTTCGTATTGCGTATTTCCTCATGCTCTCACCCTTTGTTTTTCTTTGTTCCAACCCTCTTTTTACCCGAACGTCCCGAGCGAGGGTCCGATCGATCGGGAAGGTCGCTAGGAGGGTCCCGGAGCGTGTCCGTCACCCTCAACACCTCATTATTCAAGAGCGTATATACAAGCAAAGACGCGTTCAAAATTTGAACGACCTTTGATCATACCAGAGCATTGAAAGATGATGAATGGATCATGCCGAAGATAAACGATATTAGAAGCGATATCGGATAGAAATGAGAACTTCAGGTCATCCCTTTTTCTGGAACGTGTTGAGCGTTTGGAGTAGATCGTTGTAAGCGCTCAGACCCTTTTCTGTTATCTCCACGACCGTCCTGGTCCCGCTAAAAGTGACCTTCGTTTTGGTCATGATGAGCTCCGATGATTCTAATTTCTCAAGATGATTGCTCAAACTTCCCTTGCCCATCCCAGTGAGGCTCATCAGGTTCACGAAGCTCATCTTCCTGTTCAAAGCTAGAGAAATCAATATCAGAACCCTGGTCGAGGATTTGAGGGACGAATCGCTGAACTGTTCGCGAAGGGCATCCAACGCCTCTACTTCAGAGGAGGGGGTCTTTTCCATCATCCCTCGGTGATCGCCTCCAGCTCCTCTGGAGCATGTAATAAGGCATATAACGAGGCCAAGTAAAGAACGATGATCGTCATGACCCAGAAGTATGTAGTCAAAACATTGTCCGAGAACGGGGTTCCCGGGATCGAAACGATGAGGCTCAGAACAATGCTACCAGAAAGGAAGGACATTGCGATGATCGTTTCGATAGGCCAGCCTGTGGGGAAAGCGTGTCTCAAAAAATGAATGAGAAGTGCCGCGATAGGTATCAGGCAGACATAGAATATCGGATCGGCATAAGATGGAAGATATGTCCCGGCCAGGAGCCTTGTGATATATGCTATGAGCACCCAAACCAAAAAAAATCTTGATTCGTTCATATGTCGATCTCTTTGATTGATTGCCATCATTGTTGAGGATCCCCCGTAAGATCAATGTACGGTCCCATGTTCTGGTTATTCGTACAGTCGCTTCGATCACTATAAGGACCACAGCTACCGTGATCAGAAAATAAACCACAAGATCCAGATCTCCTATCAAGGGTGCGAGGGGTGAGGGATCGGGCAGGAGGACAGAGTAGGCGATCAAGGTGGCCCATATAGCAAAATAAGTTCCCCATGCTTTTCTGAAAACAAACCTCTGGAAGGTTAGGTCCTTTTGAGCTATCTCCTTGATATCACTGACCGTGGTGACCTCTTTGTCCATCCCCTTCCTCCTTTCTTTGAACAATAGTGGTTTGGAACGACCTTTGTTACCTTGGTGTTTTACCTATAGCAGATAATGAAATAACGGAAAATACTTTTCATAAGATATTTGAAGGCGGGACCTCTCGCGATGTTTCAGGTTCATTCATAAGAATATTTTGATGCTCTAAACGGGCAACCCTTTCCTATGATGCAGAATCTCATATTATTCCTGCGTGACGGGGTTTCGATGCCAAATCGTTCTCCGAAACGATCTATCGTGCCCCTGAAGTATCCACCTAATCTACCTATACCGATCTCTCCTATGTTCATGTTCCCGATCTCTTGGCAGATAGTGAGGTAGCACGGATCGTTCCATCTCGCCTCTTTTCAAGGTATGGTCCAGGAACGTTCTGCAATCCGCCCGACCCTTGGAAGATGGGGGCATGAGGATACGCCCTTATATTCGCCCTGATCAACAGGATTCCGTCCTGGATGATCTCTCGCGAGCGTAAGACGACCTTGTATGTTGTAAGCTGAGAAAGTTCATTAGATCACACTTCTTAGCACCGGAACACGGTGTAGGGCGATCGACAAGATGAGGGTCATCACCAAACCTGCGGAAAGCAGGATAGCGAACTTAAAAAAGGTTGGAATTATCAGAGCGGACATAAGGAAGGCAATGGCCACAAGTACAGGGGCATGGAAGAGATATATTCCGAAGGAGTTTTCGGCCATGACCTTGTCCCAGCGGCTCTGAACGTTCCTCTTCTCACGGAACCGGACCAATAAGAATACGCACATCCCAATGCCGAACAGCTCCTCCCATAAAGCATAGAACGCGGACTGCCAGGTCACGCCTCCCAAGAAGGCATCGAGGTTACCACTGATCGCTCCTCCAACGACCGCGGCAGGCAGGAAGACCAGAGGGAAAGAGACGACCGACACAAGTAGCCATTTCATTCCCATCTTCACATCGAGCTTCGAAAGCCAATCGCCACGATAGGCGAGCACACCAATGATGAACAGGACGATGTACTGAGGGAACCAGCAGAGCTGGAAGTTGAATACATTGGTCCCTATCGGGAAGGGAATCCGCACCAAGAAAGTGGCCGTACCTATCAGCAGGATCATAGCAACCAGCAGTCGGTTGGTCAACTGACCTCGTGGCTCGTGATCCTATTCTTGGGAACAAGCGCATAGAGAACAGAGAAGACCAACAAGGCCAGGGCGAACCACAGCGGACCGGTGTCCCAGTGGGCGGGGGTTGTGAAGTAGCTACTGAAGAAGGTCATAAAGGTCTCCTTATAGGAGAAATCTAGAGGATAAATTATCATAGGGGCGAGGATGAAGACATAGATCAACGTTGGAATGCCCAGACGAACGAATCGGTCCTTGATGAAGCGGATCGGACCCTTACGGTCGAGGGAAAAAGGAGCGAAGTAGCCTCCGAGGAGGAACAGCAGGCCCATGAAGAACGATTGGATCAAGGCGTCAATGATCGTTAGGATCGTGGCGAACATAGGATCGCCGACCATCGGATCATGGTAGGGCCATGAACCCAACGCCCCGTACACGATACTGGAATGGACGAACAAAACCAGTAGGATGAGGGACCATCGAAGGTTGTCTATGTACAGAAGACGAGATGTAGGTCTGGATGATTGGAGCGAGACGTTCATCCTTCTCACCAAGCTCTTTCCGAAGCCTCGAAAAAGAACGATACCTTTGGTAACCCATGTCCCCTGCAACCTACCAAACCCCTTGCGAAACTCTTCATTTTCTCATCTTTTCCTGGTATTTTGTTCCGACCCCTCTTCCTTTGCATCGTCAAGATCGAAGGGCCGATGGCTCTGGACGATCATTTAGGGCTCGCGGGAACTGTTCCGTGTCATCTTCATGTCGGAATGGTAGTCATCATGATGCATCTGGATATGCTTCATGATCTCTTCTTCGCCGGTCGGGGTCATCACGGAGAAACCGCACACTGGACATGTGAACTGCTTGCCTTCTGTCATGGTCATCGACGATACCATGTCGCCGACCGATATTGATAGTTATCCCGACGGATGTGCGGGAGAGGTCTAGACCTCGTTGAGTATCTTCTCGATCTCTTTCAAATGCTCGGGGACACGATGTCCGCGATCTGTGAGCTCAATGATCTTTCCATGATTACGGCGTATGGATGGGTTCAATCCCTCCAGCTTTCTCGGCCTGCTTTATCGTGGTGATCAATGCGTCCGCAAGACGCTGTGCTGCGGCGATCGGCATGTACACCCTGACGCCAGAGGCGACCGGGACGCCATCGATGATCACTCCCGGCATCTTGAGAAAGTCCACATAGACGTCCCTTCCGGACACGAGCATGTACGCCATGTTTGAATAGTGTTCCCCATCGATCTTGACCTTCAGCTTGCTTAGATCGTACTTATAGTTCTCCAGTATTGCTTCGATGGGGGGCGCGTTCACCTTTTCGTCGCTCATGATATCGCCTCCGCCACCTTTTGTGGGGCTTCGGCCGCACCGCTGACAGATGAACCGATCCGACCCGTCAGGCCTTGTCAACCGGGTCACCGCCATGGTCTGGGCGGAAGAGTACACCTGGTAACCTATTCTTTCGATGTAATCGACGACGGCGCGGTCCATGCAGTTCTCCCCCAGAACGTCATCGTTGACCGCCAGGGATAGGAACATCAGGGCGTTGAGCCGTTTGGACACGACCGGACGGAAGACAGGGCGTCGCTTGTCCCGGGACATGTTCTTTAATAGGCCGAGGACCTCATATTCCCGTAGCGCTTCGCTGACCCTGTTAGAATTGTGCATGGTCAGATCGGCCATCGATGACGGCGTGTACTCAGAGAACGGGTCGGCCACTATCTCCGCGAGCACACGGCCCTTGACAGTATCCGGAACCAGCCCACCGAACGGGGCGGGCCCAAAGATCTTGGACTCCTTATTCTTGCTCATATCTCAATTCCTCGAACATGGTTACAGGACCGAGGGCATATATAACTTTACATATTTGTTACATTACTCTATTTTTTTATCAGGTTCTTTGTCGCCTTCCCCGACCTGGCCTGCTGTCCATGGTGGAACGTCTCCACACCGTAGTGCGATGCCCAATTGTCAGCCCATGCCCTATCGATGACTTTTACAGAGAGCGTGCCATGTTGTTCCCTCCCGATCCGCACAAGGCCGGGAGAATATGGGTCGAGCACATCGTTCAGGTCCTCCCTATGCCCCATCTGTTTCCATTTAACCTCGCACAGATCTAAAGGATGGTAAAGACCTCGTCTCTTTACCCATCCGAGAAATTTGGCCACGTCATTTCCAGGGTCCGGAAGCTCAAGTGGCCACGCTGGAGGGGCGGCTTGAAGAACTTCGGGGGGAACGGTCATGATTTTTTCTCGACATTTCCGTTCATCTCTCCTCAAGAATGTCCTCGATCGCCCGCAGATGCTCGGCGACACGACATGTCCGCGATCGGTGAGCTCGACGAACTTGCGGAACGGCTTCTTTTCTTCCTGAACCTTTCTTACCAGACCTGCCTCTTCGAACTCACTGACCCTTTCGATGGTCGTCCCTGCACTCTTCTTTCCCACATATTGAGGTAGAACCCCGCTCATTACTGGTTCCTTTCTTTTTTCAAGTGCCAGCATAACTCCAATAGCTAATGTGTTCTCTAGGATCTCGGACTTGTAATTTGCAGAAGGCATACCCCTTCTAAATTTTTATATTATTATATAATTTAGTATTCGGCCTTCGGCAATTGATATTACCGAAACCATTAATATATAGATGATCTATTCCAACTCTGCATTCGGGAGAGCCGAAAGCAGAAAGAACAACATCCGGTCCTCGGATCGGAAGGCCCAGAGAACGACATCTGTGAGCGAAAGCTCAGAACTCATGCCAGGGGGGACGCACTTATGTTCTTGGGCCGAACGAAGCGTTCTCCCGGCACCTATGGAGACGAACAACATGGAAGAGAACATAATGGGCGGGACGGCGGCGGTAATGGATCCCCTTGCGAGGATCTGCCATTCGTACACCTTGTTTCTCCTCCAGAAATATCCGCCGAGCCCGCCCGCCTCGCCACCCTAGCTCAGAGGAAGAGCACTTGTTTCGTAAACAAGAGGTCGAGGGTTCGATCCCCTTTGGTGGCTCTCACGATGAACGAACCGGGAGACGTCCTATCAGAAAACCCAGTGCCCAATGAACAAAGGTCTTCAACATCCCTACTGGACGCTCCCGTTTCCATTCACTATCACCTAGTAACGGAGGAGTAACATGGAAGGAAACGCAGAACTGGACAAGATGTGCAAGGAGATAGACGAGAAGGTGGCAGAGGAACACACTGTCTTCATATCGCAGAAGATGGCGGGGATCGCGACGGCCGTGGACGCGCTGAGATCGCTAGGAGCTCAGGTATCGGTGAACATATCGATGACCGACGAGACCGAGGCGAAGAACTCGATAGAGATAGGTCCAGCGGATTGCCGCGTGAAGATCTATTACAAGGACCTCGCGGACCTGAAGGTCAAGCTGAAGGAAGCGCAGGAAGCTAAGATCGAGGCGAACGCCTGCGGACTGATGGCGGTCCCAAAGGTCAAGGGGGCCTAAGGATGGCCAAGGACCCTAGGCTCAGCATCCCTGCGTTCAGGGAGGCGCACAAGGACGTCTGCAAGGTCTACCACGGGATAGATCATTCCAAGTTCAAGAGGATCCCCGAGCTCCGCAAGGCGGCCCAGGCCGGCGACAAGGACGCGCAGGACCTCCTCGCACGATACGAGGCGGTCATGGCGAAGAGATTGGACTCGACCAAGAAGGGGGCTTAAACATGGAGACCCCTGAGACCTATAACAAGGCGATGGAGCTCGCCTATCAGGTTCGAGCTCAATGCGAACCGCTTGAGCTCATCAGCTTCTGCGATACATCGAGACCTAGAACCGGAGCATAACGATGAGAACGATGTTGACACCGAGGAGGTTCATCTGGACGTCATGAAGCTGATGGAGAAGCAGCTAGATGAGCTTCATAATAGCGTCAAGGACCTCCGGGCCGCGCTCGAGGAGCATAAGAAGTTCATCATGGGGGAGTGAGCTCGATGCGAGACTTCGCCGTCAATGAGCTCCAGGGAAAGGTATTGACCCTTAAGCTAGAGGGTGAGGTAGGTCATGCGCTGACCGGCAACATCACCTTGAACCTAGAGCGGGGAGCTCAGATCAACTCGATAGGGCATCAGTTGGACGTCCTGATCGAAGAGGCAAAAGAGGCCAGGAAGTGGCTCGATAACTTCCCTGCGCAAACTGGGGGTTATTGAGCATGTCCTCGATGGAGAATCCACGTCATCGTCGACGGCAAAGCGATGACGCTCAGGGTGTGGAACAAGGGCGTCAGGCGAGGGGACGTGTCCGAATTCGTATGAAGTGTGCGAGCACGAGCGCGGCACCGAGAACCTCAAGGTCCTCGGGACGGTCGTGCACGTACCGAACGAGGGAACGTGGAAGCTCGTCGCGAAGGCGGCCGAGCTCGCTGCGGGGGCCTCGGCATGAAGGTCGTCAGCGTGGGGCTCAAGGGCTTCATACGCGACAACGGCCTGTGGTCCTGGACGCCAGAGGTACAGCTGGAAATGGACCCGCTCACACCCGAGTTGTTGGTTTCTCAGAAGAGGGACATCGCCACGGCCCTTGATCAGGCGAGGACAGAGATAAAGACCGCTGTCGAAGAATGGAACGCCGAGGAGAGGACAGCGCTCGAGGCGAAGAGGGCGGCGTCGGCCGCCAAGGCCTCCGAGCAGTCGTTGAAGGTCCCGCCGGTCAATGCATCGGTCGTCAAGGAACAAGTGTACAATGATCGAAAGGCCGGCGATGAGTACGACGCAACGAACAAGAAGTGGCTCCGGTGCGTATGTGGGAACGAGGACATCAACAAGACCACGAAGGACGGGAAGCCATATCAGGCATGCTTCAAGTGCCAGATATTCCTCCAAACGGATGGAAAGGTCAAAGGGATGGGGGCCAAGCAATGATGGCCGACATGTTGGACCGCATGGACAAGGAGTATATGGTCCTGGACGAGGGCAAGGGCTATCGATGCAAGCTAGGTGGAAGACCTGCTCGATAACACGGAACTGCCTTGCCTGTGGTGTTCCGGAGATCCACGCGAAGCTGGACCTCGCCGAAGCGATGAAGGGATACTCGAAGGCGATCGAAGAGTCTCTGAAGCTCTACAGGAGCGGATGAACATGGTCGAGCAGAAGACCTTGAACGGACGGTCGGCCGCGAGCGAGTTCACGACCGCCTCGAACCTATCGAGGAACAAGGACCGAGAGCTCCCACCCTCGCATCGGTGCGAAGCATGCGGCGGTCCTGTAGAGGCCTACTGCTCCAAGTGCCTCCGTGCAAAGATCTCGTCGGAGCTCATCGAGCTCCTCAAGGATCCGCTGATACGCAGGGAGATCGCCGCGATCGCCGTTGAGGCGGAAGGCCATGACCTGACGGACGTCGGTTTCGGGGTTCCGGAGAGTGACAGCTGAATGTCAGGGGGGATGGGATGCACTTCAACGTCGACGCCGCTTTTCATTCGGCAAGATTTAATTTTATCATCACTATCACAGGGGCGGACTGAGGATGCCCAACAATCGAACGAGGTACCTCAGCTCGCTAGTGGACGAATGGTTGGAAGCGCTCAGACCGTGCACCAACCAGAACACGAGAGCAGAATACAGGCGGCTCGTGATGAGCATGATCTCGGAGCTAGAGGCCGAGGGATATGCGGCGACGCCGTCGAAGGTCGATGCGAGGTGCATCAACCATCTCAGGGAAGAGACGCTCGCTCACCTGGAGCCGAAGGAGAACAGGCGGGAGATCGCCGATCTTCGGTCAGTATCTCAAGCATCACGACAACAACGCTGGTGGAGAAGATGCACATCCCCTGGCCGAAGGGTCAGCGCCTGAACGTGAAGTGGCTCGCTCCGGAGCAGTGCATCGCGATGCTCGATGCGGCACAGGGCCTCGAGAGTGACCTGCTGCACCTCGAGCTCATGCTGCTGATGCGCAGGATCGAGGTCAAGCGGCTCACGCTGCAGGATGTGCAGCTGAACCTGATCAACGTGCTCGGCAAGGGTCAGGCCGGCGGCAAGTGGCGGAACATCCCCTGGGCGATCGATACGCTGCAGGAGCTGTCGTACTATCAGGAGATCCGGGAGCGGACCATCTCCGCCGCCTTATCGAGAAGGCCGGAGCAGCCGGTGCCGCAGCAGTTCCTCGTCTACGCTCAGTACGGGTGGAAGCTCGGCGCGTACCAGGACACCGCGATCGATGCGATGCTCAAGACCGTAGCAGAGCGTGCAGGGGTCCCGGAGGAGTGTGTGTCGGACCATGTGCTCCGGAGGTCCGGAGCGATGATGATGGACGAAGCGGAGGTCCCGATCGAGGACATCTCGGACATGCTCGGGCATGCGGACCTCAAGCAGACGAGCGATCTATCTCGGCCGGACGGTCAAGAAGCTCGAGCGGGCGCAGGAGAAGTACGCTTCGTATCTAGAAACAGTAAGAGCATCGATGAGAGAGAACCCCTTGCCGGTGAAAATGTACCGGCGGGACCTGCTCATCAGTCGATAAGTGGATCGCAGAAGGTTCTTCGCAACCTCGAAACTGCTGGACATGAATGGTGGGCCCAAAGAGATTTGGACTCTTGACCTCCCGGTTATCAGCCGGGCGCTCCAGCCAGGCTAAGCTATGGGCCCTTGTGCTCCATGGGAATGGTACAAACCATTTTAAAACTTTCCATGCCCATATAAGAGGACAGATCCGGTTCGTTTTGTTGATATGGCGCCATTCATAATAATACATACTGATCTTGTACCTTTGGGGACCTCAGAGAACTGGGCATGATCTTATTTCCCTGCCATTTTTGGAAATGAGCCTAATAAGCGATCACGTATCGAGCGGCCGATCTCAAACGAATAAATAACAGCTGGTTCGTATTGAATCGCATGAAGGAGGAAGTCAAGCAGCAAAGTAGGGTACGTAAGGTTCTCATTGGTCGCCCAACGATGGAAGGCGCCGGGGTCAAGATAAACAGGGCGTTCGGTCCAGAAGAGGTAGATATTTTGGACCCGTTCCTATTACTGGATGATTTTCATTCGAACGATCCCGCTGATTACATGGCCGGGTTCCCCCTCCACCCCCATCGGGGGATCCAAACCGTAACATACATGATCAAAGGAATGATGGAGCACGGGGACAGTCTGGGGAACAGGGGCCTGATCTCCACTGGAGACCTACAGTGGATGTCCGCAGGTAGTGG
Source organism: Methanomassiliicoccaceae archaeon (assembly GCA_963741025.1). Taxonomy (GTDB): domain Archaea; phylum Thermoplasmatota; class Thermoplasmata; order Methanomassiliicoccales; family Methanomassiliicoccaceae; genus CAVUGW01. The sequence continues at coordinate 31,847 of CAVUGW010000027.1, read as the reverse complement.
TATAATCCACCAAGAGATGCCTCAAGCTTCGGAAGGAGGGCTATGGGGCCTACAACTATGGATAAATCTGCCGGCCTCCAAAAAGATGTCAAGGCCAGCATATCGGAACGTTAAGGCAGGGGAGAATCAAAAGGTACATACCTACTAAGAATGTGAGCATCGATGTCCTCATCGGGGTCATGAACGGTTTTTCTGGCCCCGTAATGAATATGCCCATGGACGTGAGCTTGGCGGACGTCACGATGATGCAGGAGAAATCACTTCGCATCCCCATCTCGAAGGGGGCAAGCTCTTTTGTCTATATGCTTGAAGGGGTCCTTTCCATCGGAAAAGAACACAGCAGGGAGGTGAGCGAGGGGATGACAGCGGTCCTCGGTGATGGGGAGGAGGTTCTTTTGGTGTCTGCCCCATCGGGAGCAAGGTTCCTTTTGGCCAATGGCAGCCCTCTTAAGGAACCGGTAGCATGGGGTGGGCCGGTGGTAATGAACACAAGGGAGGAGGTCCAGACCGCATTGCGGGAGATCGGTGAGGACACCTACATCAAAGAGGCCCCTAAGATATGAGGGCCCGATGATCGCCCCTTCCCGTTCCCTCTCAATAGTACGTCCTAGGTTGATGGAACCAAGCCTTCACACCAGGTCTTGTGAGATATATTATCAACAGGACCGGTATGATGATCGCTATTAGGAACCTGATGAGTGCTCCCGGTATGAACGTTGCTGTCGCTATCAGGTCGAACACCGAGGAGATGATCGACAACACCAGTAGGACGATGGCAAGGACCCTGGACCAGTTCCTTCCCTTCAAAAAGCCCCTTGCGACCAGGAATATGATGATCGCGATCACGAGGAGGATCATTCCTAACGCCGCCATGGCCACCGGGGCAATGTTCAGGAACCAGGTCGGGAGATGTTGTTGAAGGTTCTGTTTCACGGTCGATGATGATAAGTATCCAGCCAGAACGAACGCCCCGATGGCCCCCAGAAGAACTATAATCCCCGCGATGATATCAAGAACCGCCAGGATGGTAACCCCAACCGGTCTCCTCATGCGCGTTGGGTAGGGCGCATATGGATACGGTGGAGGTGACGCAGGAGGTTGATATGGCGGTCCAGTGGTCGTCATGTCGTGAAAATTATGATCAGGTGTTATAAATCATGTGCGGGAAAAGGATGATTTTTCGTTCAATAGAGGATGCCACATCTCCACTTGTTTGTAATGACCATCCTTGATGGAAAATGTTCGATCTTCATAAATACGAACGCGTATATGGGCTGACCGGGCAGGGTGGACCGTGATATCGTGGTTGCTATCGATCGCTCTGGGGATCATGGTCCTCAATCTGGTCTCGTTCTCGGTGTTCCTTATTGACAAAGGACGGGCGAGAAAGAACAAGTGGAGGGTCCCAGAATCGCGCTTGCTCGAGCTATCTTTGTTCGCACCTTTCGGTTCATATATCGCCATGAAAAACGTTGAGGCATAAAACGAGAAAAAGAAAGTTCTTACTGGTCCCCGTCCTATTGATATTACATCTGATCATCTATATCATTGTCATATCATGGTACTACCGTCCGTGGACGATCTGAACACATGCCCTCATTTATTTCGGAAATGCCGGCCCCTTCGCCATCCTTCTGACCTACCGCATTATTAATCTAGATCGCCAATATCCGCCGATCAGATGAACCAGGGGCTAAAGAACAGAGGAAGGAGAAAGGAGGATGTTGAGGACAGAAGGAAAGCGGTCGAGGAGCATACCGGGACCAAATTGAACAACATTGCCTCCATCTCCTTCGATCCCATCATGGCAGAGAAGAACATCGAGAACATGATAGGCTGTGTCCAGGTCCCTCTTGGGTTCGCCGGTCCGTTGAAAGTTAACGGTGCGTCCGCACAGGGGGAGTTCCTGGTCCCCATGGCAACGACCGAAGGAGCTTTATTGGCGAGCGTCAACCGGGGTTGCTCCGTGATAACTGCCTCGGGCGGTGCGAAATCGATCGTCGTACAGGACCATATGACAAGGGCACCGGTGTTCAGGGTCAGGGACGTTGGTCACGGCAACGAGGTCTCGATCTGGGTAGAAAAGAACCTGGACCTCCTGAAGAAGGAGACAGAGAAAACTACAAGACATGGCAGGCTAAAGGCCGCACAACCGTTCATCGTGGGGAGGTCCCTTTTCATAAGGTTCGCCTACGAAACAGGTGATGCGATGGGAATGAACATGGCTACGATCGCCTCAGAGACGCTGGCCCATTTGATCGAGAGAGAGACAGGGGCGGTCCTGATATCGGTATCCGGAAACGTTTGCGTCGACAAAAAGCCCGCAGCGATCGACGCCATCCTCGGCCGCGGAAAGATGGTCCTTGCCGATGTTCGCGTTCCGGAGAAAGTGTTGGAGGATAAAATGCACTGCTCGCCCGGGTCGGTGTTCGAAACATGCTATAGAAAATGTCAGGTTGGCAGCTCCCTTTCGTGCTCGTTCGGTTCGAACGCCCACGTCGCGAACATGCTGGCCGCAATATACATAGCAACAGGACAGGACCCTGCACAGGTGGTCGAAGGAAGCATGGGAACGACGACCTGTGAAATGGTCGACGATGACCTCTATATCTCGGTGAGACTTCCGTGTGTCGAGGTGGGAACGGTGGGCGGTGGAACGAGATTACCATGCCAGCAAGAAGCTCTGAAGATGATCGACTGCCTCGGTGAAGGTCGTTCGATCAAGCTCGCGGAGATAGTGGGCGCGATAGTTCTAGCAGGGGAGCTCTCCACCCTCTCGGCCCAGACGGCAGGCCATCTCGCCAGTGCGCATGAGGAACTGGGAAGGTAGGATCGTCCGATCTTGGCAGTGTGGGTTATGATCGAGCATAAGGTACTGGTGACCCGCCGTATACCGAAGAAGGGCCTGGAGCTTTTGGAAAAGGTAGCGGAGGTCGAAGTTTTCGGCGGAGATGTTCCAATGTCAAGGGAGGCCCTCTTGGAGAGAGTGCCTGATGTCCAAGGGATCATTTGCATGCTGGACGATGTGATGGATGCTGGATTGATCGATTCGGCAAGAAAGCTCCTTGCGGTATCGGCCTACTCAGTTGGTTTCAACAACATAGATGTTAGTGCTGCGACCAAGAACGGGATAGTTGTAACGAACACACCTGGCGTACTTCGGGAGGCCACGGCAGACCTCACTTGGGCATTATTGATGGCCTGTGCAAGAAAGGTTCCATCGTCCGATACGTATGTCCGGAGGGGAAACTTCAAAGGATGGTCACCTGAACTGTTCCTCGGCAGAGAGGTCGCGGGAAGAACGATCGGGATAATCGGGATGGGGGACATCGGAGCGGCCGTCGCGAGAAGGGCGAAGGGCTTTGGCATGAGGGTCCTTTACCACAATAGAACAAGAAGTGCTAGAGAAGATGAGGTGGGTGCTGAACTTGTCACGCTGGACGAGCTCTTGGGAAGATCGGACTTCATATCGCTGCACGTACCTTTGTCCGATATGACCTTCCACATGATCGGTGAAAGAGAGCTTTCTTTGATGGGACCTACGACGATACTGGTCAACACCTCTAGGGGTAAGATCATCGATGAGGGGGCCCTCGTAAAGGCTTTAAAGGATGGTAAGATAGCGGGGGCCGCACTGGACGTTTATGAGAACGAACCTAGCCTTTCTCCAGGCCTGGCCGATCTAGATAATGTGGTCTTGACCCCGCATATCGGAAGTGCAACGTTCGAGGCGAGGGAAAGGATGTCCATCATTGCTGCCAAGAACCTCGTGAACTGTGCTCGAGGGCAGGCTACCAGATAACATCGTTGACCCTGATGTATGGCGGCATGCGAGGGCAAGAAGGGAATGATCATCGATCTGAGATACCCAATCATCGTGAGGCATATCCTCTTTCTTCCATTATGACCGTCCTTCGACAGGATGGACCGAAGTACCTAGTTGTATTCCGCGGACCGCAGGTTCCAAAGCGTGTTCTGGAACCATGTCGTTCCGTTCGATCGCCCCCCAGCTAAGGCCGGGGATCTTTTTGCTCGCTAAGGTTAAAATAGTCTCATTCCTATCGCCGCCTGGATGCCAGTTGTTACTTTCCAGTACGATGATCTTACCGACCTACTAGGCAAGGAGGTCCCTATCGATACACTTCTCGAAAAGATCCCCATGCTCGGAGCGGACCTACATTCGTACGATAGGGAGAGCGGGTCAATATCGATAGAGTTCTTTCCGGACCGCCCGGACCTTTACAGCGTTGAAGGGGCTGCCCGGGCATTGAGGACCTTCTTGGGCATTGAGAAGGGCCTCAGGACATATCCCCTCGAGGATTCTGGTATCGTCCTGCATCTCGATGAGAGCGTTCGAAACGTGCGTCCTTTCATGGTTGCCGGTGTCGTCAGGGACGTCAGGATGTCGGACCATCTTATCCGTTCCCTTATGGAACTGCAAGAGAAATTGCATCTGACGATGGGGCGGAAGAGGTCAAAGGTATCGATCGGTGTCCATGACCTGGATAAGGTGACACCCCCTTTCACTTTCAAAGCGGTCCATCCAAGATCGGCATCGTTCGTTCCCTTGGGCAAGACCAAGAGGATGGACCTTGAAGAGATCCTCGAGGAACATGAGAAGGGGAAAGATTATGCATATATTCTCGAAGGAAAGGAGAACTATCCCCTGCTCGTGGATTCGATGGACCAGGTTCTCTCGTTCCCACCGATCATCAATGGAACGCTCACAATGATCACGGATTCGACCAAGAACGTTCTACTCGATGTCACCGGGACCGACCGGAAGGCAGTGTCTGGTGCCCTGAACATCGTCGCGACCGCCATTGCTGAGAGAGGTGGAAGGATCGGAACGGTCGAGGTCAAAGGCCTTGCGCATTTCAGAGCTCCGGTCCTTGAACCGACAAAATGGAGCCTTGATATCAAAGATTGCAATTCATGGCTTGGTTCGCAGCTCACGGCGGAACAGACCGCGGAAAGCCTCGAAAGGATGGGTTTTGGTTGCTCGGTAAAGGGAGGGTTCTTGGACGTTCTTTCCCCAGCGACCCGGCTGGACATACTTCATCCGGTCGATCTCATGGAAGATGTGGCCAAAGGGTATGGTTACGAGAACTACGGTTTATCATTGCCTAAGGTCCAGACGTTCGGCGAGATCAGGAGAGATCGAGCACGCGGCCGATATTCTTCGCCAGATAATGATCGGGCATGGCTATCTGGAGGCGACGACGCTCATGTTGACGAACGAGGCCGATCAGTTCACCAAGATGAGGTTGCCAGAGGAAGAGGTGGTGTCGGTGATGAATCCCATCTCTGAGGAACATACATGTCTTCGTGTTAGATTGCTCCCAAGCCTCATGAGCGTGCTGCGAAAGAGCAAGCATAGGGACCTCCCGCAAAAGGTCTTCGAGGTCGGAGATATTATGACAGGGATGGTAAGGTCGAAGCAGATCGCCGGCGTATCTGTGCATTCGAGATCATCGTTCACCGAGATCAAGTCATTGGTGGAGAGCCTGTTGAGGGACCTATCGGTCAAAGGAACATTAGCGCCCTCGTCCTGCGGAACTTTCATCGATGGCAGGGGTGCTGATGTACTTATGGATGGCAAGAGGATAGGTACGTTGGGGGAATCCATCCAGAGGTAATTACTAACTTTGAGCTAGGATATCCGATAACGGCGTTCGAGCTTGACGTGGCCTCGATGACCAGCGGAAAGATGAAACGGCTCGCTTAGGAGAAAACATAAGAGCAGGATGATCATCAGGTGCTATACTTGAGCCGAGGTAGCTAAGCCCGGATCACGGCGCCGGCCTTGAGAGCCGGTGGTACTCTGTACCACGGGAGTTCGAATCTCCCCCTCGGCGCTCATTTCCTATCCGTACTTGCAGATCATTTCATGGCCATCTAGCGGATATTTTTTATGACATTGTTCATGGGGCTTGGACAGGGTAAATATTCTTAACTATTGCGAGCGGGAGGTCCCCCTGCACCAGCCAGTGAATGGGAGCTAGCAAGTGTGAAACCTCGTCAGAACGCCGTCAGAATGGACCGGTTGATATGCACTTTTGCTCTACCCACCGAAAGACGTTCATATGCAAGTTCGCTCGGTACGTAAGTTGAAACGTTGCTGGGCCGCATGTTACGTCTTTATCCTAACAAAGAGAGCAATGGAATGTAGGATCGGAACCACCGGAGCTCACGCTTGGGGTTGGACATATACAACCGTCGATGACGCTCTGCAAGCCGACCGGACGAGGCAAGTAGCTTCGCCCGCAAGGGCAGGGTAGTTCACCATCTAATAACATTTATATTCTCATTTTTACATATAGTAATAGGGATGGGAATTGTGCAAGTATCAGTACGGCACTAGATTTTGTGCCCACAGATCGGTACCGACAAGGGAATGTATCGGGGAGAACGACTGTGTCCATGTCGTAGCCCCAGTGCAGGTGCAGATCAAACAAGCAGATTGTTGTAACGAGCAATGGTTGGGGCTGTATTGTTCAAAATACCAACGGTTCTATTGCCCCGGAAAGGAGCATTGCGGATCGATGGAAAGCTATCTATCGAACTTCCAGAACATGAAGGGAGGCAAGTCCCGATGAAGTGTTTCCATATTCTTCCCAACGGAAAATGCGACGGTATGTATCACGGTTTCATGTGCATAGGTGAGAAATGCAGGGCCGATAAGGAACCACCTTGCGCGAACTATGATAAGGGCTTTTATTGCACAAAGTTCAGGCGATTCGGCTGTGTGGGGGTCAGTAGATGCGGCGGGACCCTCGAAGAATATATGAGAGTGGCGAACCCGGAGAAGGCAAGGTCCTAGTTCGGTACGAGCAAAAAGTTCCCTTCTGAAAGGTCGAACGTAAGAAGCAAGTAGAGGGATTGGTCGGCAGGTACCCTCCTAAAGACCAGGACCAACACATCATGTTGGTCAACATATGCTGTGTCAGAATGGTCTCCGCAAATTAACTGGACGATTTCAGAGCCCCATCCTTCACAAGAGCTAGAACATTTCAAAGCTCAGGATAGAGCTCTCTTCTTATCCTAGGGACCATTGCGGCCATTACGGCCTGCTCGGTAAGCTCGGTCCTCTTCAACAGGCCCTTTGTCAGATATCCTATGGCCCCTCCATTGGAGCCATCCTTGTTCCATCCATATGCTTCCCTGAACGCTTGGCCTACCGATTCTCCTCTTCGGACCCTCTCAGCGATCTCAGGTGGATATTTGAACCCGGGTCCGTGGCCTATGGTCACCATCCCCCTCTTGTCTATGACGGCACAATATTGTACATCGTACAACCCTTGCTCGGTCTCGAAAACACCTGCCTCTAGACCGATGCCATAGTCTGCTGTCCCGATGCAAGCGAAGGCCCTCGCTATCGCACCTTTGATGGTCTCCTGGCCTTTGGGCTGCTCACCGACGGTCGAAGAGACCTTCATACCTTCTACCTCGATCTTCCCATACAGCCTTTCTAACACGTTCCTGACCGCCTCGACCTTGTGATCGTTCTCCGAACCTACCGAGATCGACATCGTCCTGAGCATCTTACCTTCGGCATCGATCTCCCCGTTGATGATACGCGTCGCGCTGATGGGGGTGCAATCATCTGCAAGTACCTCGTCGATCTTGACGAGCTTGAAAGGGAAAAGGCCTAGCTCTGTTCGTTTCTGGTTGATCAGTTTTGCTGTATCATATGTCATTGGTGATACGATCAGGGCCCCTATCGTTCTGTCCTCGGTTATGTTGCCCGAGAAATCGTCGATCATTTTGATCGACCATGGTTTCGTCTTATCGGCGAGATATGATTCCACCGCGGAACGCCTCTCGTCATATCTTTGGACCTCTCGTCTAGTGGATGATGCAAAGGCATCGGATGTGAGGCCTATCAAGACCTCGTCCCCGACCTCGAACGCTTTGTCCAAAAGCACCTTGTGTCCTCGATGGAGGACATTGAACGTACCACCAACACCGACCTTCATCCAACACCTCAGGCAAGGAACAGAACAACTAGCAGGACCATGACCAATGCGACCGTGTAGAGCAATGTATATTGTCTCTTCTTCTTTTTGATGAAGGCCGTCTTATCCACTTTGCAATCTTCGGAGCAAAAGCGGCCTTCCCCGATGAACGCCTTGCCACAGTTTTGGCAATGGCTGTGTTGCGGGATCTTATCCGTCATGATCGCCCTCATTGGCGATAATACTTAAAAGGTTTAGGACGCTCGACGCAAAATTGATATCCACTCAACGAAGGCCCTGGCACAGGTTCTCACTCGGTCCGTCTGTCGAGTTCGTTGTTCATGATCGTGATGCAATGGTCGGCATGGTAAGATAAGGGCCCCAATCTCACGATCATCGGGGAGTATGATAGAAGGGAGCTCTCCTCCTCGCTAGATAGGTCCATATGATCGCTCAATATGAACGTCATATCGTCCGTCAGATCCGATGAACGGATATCCGTACCGCTCTCCTTGAGATAGACCAGCTTGCTCTTTTTGGACAATTCCTCGATATTGTCCATGAAGGACATGTTAGAGACGTATATGCCAGGGGAGCTTCTGACCTCATTAATGTCCTCACGCAGAAGGGCGTTCCTGAACAAAGCACCGGTGGACCTTTCATCGGGATTTAGATATTTGACCTCAGATCCCATGATCCGGACGGTCCTTGGGGGCCTCGGATCACCCTGAAGAACCAACCTTGCCTCGACATCGCGGCGAATGTCATGAGATATGAAGAAAGATGAGTTGACGCATCTGAGCAGAACATCAAGTCTTCCCGCCCCTCCGGCAAGATCATCGAGTCTGAAGTCGCCAGAGGAGGTCGCCTTGTGACCAACCACCACGAACCGCCTCATTTCGGCATCCCCATATCGCCGCTCTGCATCTGTTTCATGAGCTGTTTTCTGAGCTTTCTGTTCCCCATGAAACCCTTGACCGCCTTTTTGGACATGTTGAACTGTTTGAGAAGCTCTCTAACGTCCTTGCCCTCGACCCCCGACCCTCGGGCGATCCTGTTTGATCCTCCCCGATTTGATGAGCTTTGGGTCCGCCATCTCCTCATCGGTCATGGAGTCCATTATTACCTTGAACTTGCGTAAACGTTCCTGGGACTGGTCCATGTTTACCTTGTCCGAAAGGCCTGGCATTCCGGGCAGCATTGACACGATCTTCTTAAGAGGCCCCATTCCAGAGAGCATCTCCATCTGCTCGTACATCTCCTTAAGAGTGAAATGACCCCCCATGACCTTCTTCATCGTCTCTTCGGCCTGCTCTTCCGATATCGTTTCTTTGGCCGTTTCCATCAAGGTCTGAAGGTCGCCCATTCCCAGCAGTCGCGATATGAACCTGGTCGGATCGAACGGTTCCAGATCGGTCAAGTGCTCGCCCGTACCCATGAAGACTATGGGTGCCTGGGTCTGGGATACGGCACTGAGGGCGCCTCCTCCCTTTGCTGTGCCGTCCATCTTGGTGACGATGACGCTCGTCACCCCAACCGCATCATGGAACGCCTTTGCCTGTGGACCGGCCTGTTGGCCGACCGACGCATCGAGGACGAGGATCCTCTCGCTCGGCTTGGCTATGTCGGCGACCTGTTTTAGTTCCTTTATCAGATCTTCCTCGAGGGCGTGGCGCCCCGAAGTATCGATTATGACGATCTCCACATTACTGAACTGCTCAAGCCCTTTCCTTACTATCTTGGTCGCATCCTTCTGACCTGGATCACCATAGAGCTGTACACCGACCTTTTCAGCGATCTGTTTTAGCTGGTCATAGGCCGCTGGTCTGTGGACGTCCGCGGCGATCAATGCAACGCTTTGACCTTTCTTGTGAAAATATCGCGCGAGCTTTCCTGTTGTGGTCGTTTTCCCCTGGCCATAAAGACCGACCATCATGATGGTCTGTTTCGTGAGGGGGATGGTCCTCTGCTTTCCCAAGATCTTGACCAGTTCCTCATATATGATCCGAACGACATATTCCCTCGGAGAGGTCCCCGCGGGTGGTTTCTCGTTCAACGCCCTCCTTTCGACCTCTTTTGTGAGTTCGAGGACGAGCTTGACATTAACATCCGCCTGTAATAATGCGCGCTGGATGTCTCTATTGACCTCTTTGACCAGCGCTTCATCGATATGACTGGCACCTGCGATCTTTCGCAGTACGCTCTTCAGAGAATCGCCGAGGCCTTCGAGAACCATCTAATGCACCTGGGTAGCTGAGAGTAAAAGAATGTTAAAAAGGTTGGCATCTTGGTCGATCCATATTACCACAGGTCGATGTTCAGAACACCAGTTTGATCGTTCGATAACGTTCACTTGGTGGTCCAGATCATTTTGATCGAGGTGTATTCAACAATAACGACCTTTTTATCGAGAATTTCAAGATCAGAAAAAAGGAAGTGGGAAGGGCTAGCTCTGTCAGAAGGGATGGGATGCACTCTGTAAACTAGCCCAACGCTTCCCATTCCTAATATTCACTCAAGGCTATTTATAGTTTATCGCTCGAACAACGACAAAAGCAGAATGTTTTTCTATATTATAATAAAAAAGAATTGATAGATGAAAGGGTTTTAGAGGTATCCAGATTTCTGAAGGGCCATGAGATCTTCGGTGCTCAGCTTCTCGCCGGCCTTGAACTTCTCAAAGATCTTCTCGGCCTCGGCCTTCGCGGAGCTCTCGTCCTCTTTCTTCTTGGCCTTTCTAGCCTTCTGTCGGATGCCCGCGATTATCTTATCATAGTCATGGACCTGGCGAATGTTCTCTATGTGCTTCTTGTGCTCTTCATCAGCGTTCAGCTTGTTCGCGATGAAGGATTCTTGAGCTGAGTCGGCATCTTTTCTCAATGCATCGGCCTTTTCATAGAGCTGGATCATCGAATCATGTTCCGCCTGGGCCTGTTCTGCTGCCTGGCTAACGTCCTTATGAAAACTCTCGGCCTTGTCCTTGGCATCTCGCAGCTCCTTAATGACGCCCTTTATCTCATCGTTCTGCTCTAGCTGCTTCTCTCTGTCCTTTATTTCGGCCTGGAGCTTAGAAAGCTGCTCGGTCATCTCTCGCTCTTTTTCAGTTGTTAGCACTGAGGTCATCTGTTTGAACTCTAGGTTCTTGAGCTCTTTCTTGAGCTTTGATATCGGCGGTCCGTTCTTCGGAAGGTTGTCCTTCTTGACCTTAGATACCTTTTCGTTCAGCTCATTGACCGCTTTGTTCCATTTGTCCCTGTTCTCCTTAGCGGCCTTGACCTGCTCGTTCAATGTATCTCTTTTCTCACGGTGCTTGGCCGCGTCGTCGACCAAAGCCCTGACCTGAGCGTTCAGTGCATCCCTTTTTTCGACCCATTCCCTGGTCTTCTCATTAAGCTCGTCGCGTTGCCGGCGGTGTTTTTCCGCATCAATATTATGCAATTGGCGCTTCTGTTCGAGCTCCTCCAAGAGTTCAGTCATACGTTCACACTCTAATAGCAAGCGATTAAATAGGCTTGGCAAAGATGGACATACTAACACTTGTTTATAACACTTTTGGGAACGTACTGCTTATTATTACTGCCTGGCCAGACGAGTTATTGTTCCTCATCTTCCCCGTCCTCGTGCTCTTCGCTCGGTCCGTGGGACCCAGGCTCCAGTTGGACCTCATGCCAATCGGTCCCGAACCTGTCCGCGCCACCCGTTTTGAGCTGGAACTTTACCCTTAGGTGGCCATCCTCAAAGAAGACGTAAGCGTTCTTCACCATTGAGATGTAATATGATACCCTTTTACCCTGCTGAGAAAGTCTACGTTCTTTACACACCAAAAGGCCGGCAGCTTCAAGGTCCCTGATCCGCCTATAACATGCGGCGATCGGGATGCCATACTTGACCGCGATATCTTGTGCCGAGCGCGGTTGCCGAACGGTCGCAACGAGTATCTTGATCGCGTACTCATCGGTCAATAGCTGAGAGACCCTTAGAACGTCCATGTCCCTCCCGCCCTCTCATCCTAGGTCCATGCCAAACGATGGCAGAGATCTTGTCCGTACGTTCACGCGCTTTCCCATGTTGGTTCCCACCCCTCTTTCTGACCGGGTAGAAACTCTAGACGTAAATAACTGTTTTGCCAGTGTCTTATTGGCCCCAACGAGATTAGGACATGCTGTCGAGAGTTCATCAGGCCTTCTCTGCAATTGTCTCTCTCCTATGCATCAGCTCCCCTTCTGGCACGCGATCCACCTCGACGATGAACTTACCATCGGAGAAGGTGACCTTGGCCACGTTCACAGCGCATTGATAATAGGAGACCTTTTTTCCACGATAGACCTCCTCATATCCAACGCATTTCAGCAGGTTAAGATCCTCCATCTTCGCTACCCTCCTGTACGCGACCGCTATCGGTATCTGGCAGCATCTACTGATCTGTTGGACCGACATTGCGTTCTTGAAAGTAGCGCTAAGGATCTTCCCTGCGTACTCGTCCGCGATCAGGCGGGACAGCTCCTCATCACTTGAGAACTGTTCATCCATTGGATATTTATTGATCCGTTATTTTAAAGACTTTTGCTATCGGATATCAGACCTGATACCTTCTTATGAACCATCCATCTGGCATATGGGGCCGGTCGCTTCATGAGGTTGGTATGGCGAAGAAGAGATCATAAAGGCAGATATCGATCGTCAGCTCGCTCGAGGTCATGCTGTAAGGACCAAAAGCTCGGGTCAAGTCCGCAGAATGTTCTGGTCCTGACATTTTATGGAGACCCTCCCGTTCGAACAGATCAGATCATCGGCATGAGCACTGGAGCCGGGAGGTCCTGTTCTCCCTTGAACTCGAGATAATAGTACGGGGTATGTGGTTTCTGTCCGCAGGCCATGACCCTTCCGGACATGTTCTCGAACTTGATGTGTATCTTCGCCTGTTCCCTCAACTGATGGAGCGATTGGGACATTGTGGACGCGATGGCGATCACTACATGCCCACCTCTTCGCATCGCATCGATATGTTGTAGTGTGTCCTTGAAAACGTTGGGGCCGTAGACCCCCTCCATGGCGTCCAGACCTAACATTGAAAGGTAGGGAGCGGAAGAATCACCTAACAGATATTTGAGATTGTTCCACCTGAGGTCCTGGGAAGCGTCCGTCCCTTCGACAGCGCTGACGAACGAGAACGGTTGGTCCTGACCAGCTTCAGGGTCAAGTGATCCGGAACCCTCTGGCCAGCATTTCCTTTCCGACAAGGGCGCTCATTTGTTCCTCGATCACGCTGTAATCGGTGGCGTACATCGGGAGCCAAACGACACCCCTTTTCTTTGATAGGAAGTCCGCCATTACCCCAAGTTCCAGGCTTCGAACGACATCCTGGTGAACATCGAGCTCGAACTCGAGAAGAACAAGGGACCCTTTTGGGAAACCGCCAAAGTAATCGTCGATGTATTTGTTCCCTGAAGATACGATCCTGCTAGTAGGGTCGTTGACGGGAACATGCTTTTTCATCTGCTCGGGTATACGTACCCAGGTCGGTTCGAACACAGTGAGACGACCTCCGACCAGAGTGAAGAAGTATTTCCACTCTTCGACAGGCTGGCCCCTGAGCTTCTCTATGACGATCTGCCTGATCCGGCGGCCTCCCCTGTCCTCCGAGAGCACTTGGATGACCCCATCACCAAGATAGTCGAGATTGGTCTTTCCAGCCTTTTCTAGAGTGTAGATGATATTGGTGCCAGAGTTCTCTACAAGATCCTTCTGGAGCATGTTGATGATCCTTGATGCGACAATACCATATCTTTCTGAGAGGGCATCGATGGAATCCACGACCATGAGGGTCTTCTTCGGAAGGTTCGACTCGGCCAGATCGTAAGCGACCTCGATCTCTGGTAACATTATCCCGAGGTCCAAGGTGATCTCTTCGTCCGATATCTCGCCCATGAACCTCCCCTCTTCCTCGGCACTGATCTCGCCGGATTCGACCTGCCCTTCCAGCTTATGGAGCTCTGTTCTTACGACCACTGGATTGTTCTCCATCTGGTTCAGTGCTCTGAGAAGGTCCTTTGCTGCCTGCATGGTCACCTGGTGAATGGCTGGGCTCTCCTCACGTACCGGGTCCTTTGTTCTTTTTAGGAACGATTTTCCGGCGGTGAGGATATTATCCCTTTTCGCCCTGTCCCTTGCCCAGGGGAATTGTCTGAAGAGGGCCTCGTCGGAAACCCTTGTCGATAGATAATAATCCGGTTGTTCACCAGAAAGCTCTTCGATTATCTGCAGGGCAAGGGTGGTCTTCCCTGTCCCTGCGTCCCCTTTCACGATGAGAGAGTGGCCTCCCGATGCACGCATGAAGTTCAAAAGGACCTCAGGATCCTTCCTTTCTGAAAATCTTGAACATTATAGGTGGTCAAGGTACTCTACCAACGCTTTATTGACTTGATTCAATATTTACCAAGGGGGTATTAACTGTTTACGCTCATAGTGGGTCGATTTGAGAAATTCATCTTCAATAACGCTCGAGCACGATCGCTCCAGTTCGACACCTAGCGACGAACCGTCCTATTATCACAGGACTTGGTTTTGACGATACCATGCGGTGATCAACTTGGTCTAATAGTTTTCCCTAACAATGTTCGATCCGTGCGATCGCTCGATCAAAGAAATGGTCCGTCTGACCTTAACTATTGTGATGATCCCGGATCGGTCTCCCGATCTTCCATTTTAGCGGTTCGACCTTGCTAAAGTGAGATCACAATATCATCATAGAATAGCGGATCGTTCAACTAGTTCCGTCCATCTGCGCATATGTTTCGACCAACATGATCCCCGGGTGCCGGTTCATATGAACGTCGGTGGTTCCTCAGTATGACCTCGTTCGTCCGGATCGCGAACGACCACTGTCCCGATCCATATCTGGCCGATCCCCAGGTCCCTCATTGGGGGCCTGCTCAACTCAGTTGAATTAATGGGGCGGAAAAGTGCCTGGCGATCTTTTTCAGCTCTGCGCTCACAGAGCTGTTTGGTGAAAAAAAGATGCCAGGCAAAGTGACCTCTGAGGCCAACATAGATAGTTTTTGGCACGAGAACGACGAACGATATGTTGGAAGAGGGGAAAGAACGAGCATCGATGCGATGCTATGGCATCGTTCGTTGAACGATGCTAACGGCCGCCGTCGAGGGCGGCCGTACGTGTTCTGCCACCGGCGATGCTCGAGCTCGTCAGGAGGTACATCATCGAGCTTCGCCTCAGCTTGAGAGCGGCGGAGGGGCACCTGCGCCGAATGCTATCGGTGCTCGGTATCAAAGCACCGGACCATACGACGATCTGGAAGCGTTTATCGAAGGGAGAGGCGGGACCGGTCGTTCCGCCTCGAAGAGCTATCGTCGCCATCGATAGCACGGGCTTCTCGACCACGCTTCGAGGAGAATGGATGCGGGACCACTGGCACAAGCGTCGGGGCTTTGTGAAAGCGCACGTTGCGGTCGATGTGATGACGTTGGACGTGCTCGCAGTGGTCGTCACGGACGACACCATAGGCGACAACGCCGTGTTCTGCGAGCTCATCGAGCAGGTGCTGGATAAGGACATCGTCATCACAAGGGTATTGGCCGACGGTAATTACGACACGCATGACAGCTTCCGTTTCTTGCGGGACCAGGGTATCGAAGCGGGCATCAAGATCGCCAACGATGCTAGGACACTATCACGAGGGCATACGAACGCCAGACCTTTCGCCGTCAGGGAACGGAACTCTCTTGGCCAGGAGAAATGGGAAGTTCGCTACGAGTACTCGCTTCGTTGGATGGTCGAGTACGTTTTCTCCGCTGTGAAACGCTCGCTCGGTAGCGAGGTGAGGTCGCGTCGTCGCGACCTCATGTTCTCTGAGGTCGAGAGCAAGTTCTGGACATGGAACACGATGAGGCGGGAGGAATTGTTCAACTGAGTTGCCTGCTCGCAAAAGTTATATTATTAGATCATGATCGGTCCCAGGTGATGGCATGCTTCTTTGCCCCTTAGATTATCGTTATGGTAGAAAGGAAATGAAGGTCGTCTTCAGCGAGGAGAACCGGCTGAGGACCCAATTATTGGTCGAAGCCGCTCTGGCAAGGGCTCAGGCCAAAGTAGGGAACATCAGTGATGATGCGGCAAAGGTGATCTCTGAGAAGGCCACCACCAAGTTCGTTAAGCTTGACAGGGTCAAAGAGATCGAATCCGAGACCAAACATGATGTTATGGCCGTGGTGCGTGCCCTGTCGGAACAATGCGGGGATGCTGGCAAATACGTCCATCTTGGTGCTACGTCCAACGATATAATCGACACCGCGGCCGCATTGGAGTTCAAAGAGGCCATCGAGATCATCAATTCGGATGTCGAAATGCTCATCGGGACGTTCTCGAAGCTTGCAAATGAACATCGCGATACCTTGATGGTCGGAAGGACCCATGGGCAGTTCGCTATCCCGACCACTTTTGGTTTCAAGATATCTGGTTACCTTATGGAGATGATCAGACATCGGGAGAGGCTCGAGGAGATCAAAAAACGTGCGTGCGTTGGAAAGATGTCCGGAGCGATCGGGACGGGAGCGGGTTTCGGGAGCGAGTTCTTCGAGATCCAGAAAAGGGTCATGGAAGACCTTGGTCTTGGGACCGAGGAGATCGCGACCCAGGTGGTCTCAAGGGACAGATATGCGGAACTGGTCGGCCTTCTGGGCCTGATGGCCACTTCATGTGAGAGGTTCGCAACGGAAGTAAGGAACCTACAAAGATCGGAGATCGCAGAGGTCGCCGAAGCGTTCGACATCAAGAAACAGGTCGGCAGTTCAACGATGGCACAAAAGAAGAACCCCGTCATATCCGAGAACGTCTGTGGGCTTGCGAGGGTCGTTAGATGTTATATCGCCCCTGAGATGGAGAACATGGTGCTCTGGCATGAACGGGACCTAACGAACTCGTCCGCTGAGAGGTTCATATTTCCTCACGTTTTTCGTCCTGACGGACGATATCCTGAACAAGATAGATGACGTTTTTTCCCATCTTGAGGTGAACAAGGAGAACATGAACAAGAACCTCGAGAAGGCCGACGGGTTCATCATGGCGGAGGCAGTGCTATTGGCACTGTCCGCGAAGGGAATAGGAAGGCAGGAGGCTCATGAGATCGTACGGAACATCAGCATGTTGGCCACCGAGGAGGGAAAAGGTCTCAAGGTCAAGCTCCTGGAATCGAAGGAGATCATGTCACTGATATCGATCAATGAACTGGACGATCTCATGGATCCGAGGAACTATGTGGGAAAGGCACCTGAGATGGTCGACAGGGCGGTCGCAAAAGGGGAACGGCTGCTGAACAAGCAAAAAGCGTCGAAATGGGACCCTTATTAGATCCGTCGTATTTTCGCCCAAGATGATCAGGTAGATCCGGTCTCCTTCGATGACCGTGTCAGGGCGATCCCGATCTCCTTTGGTCCATGATCCCAAAATGTACAACCATTTATATGGATTTGGATGGATCGATCTATTCATGTCCCAGGACGAGATCCTTAGCTCGGTCGAAGAGAAACTGTCCCATATCGACGGTCTCAAGGCATATAGAAGATTGGAAAGAGAGACCAAAGATAAGGTCATCGTGCTCGAACGAGAGGCGGAGGAGAGCAGCATCAAGAACGGGCTGTTGAGGGTGGCCAACCTCGGCATTTTCAATGCTCTAGAACGACAAATATCGATGGTGCTCATCTTCGAGGCAGGTTCCCGTCTTCTCGATCGGGCAGAGAACCTTATCCAGCTAAAGGACCAAAAAGGTCAACTGGTGGGCGAATGGGTGAACCCTGAGAAGGCGAGGGCCATGCAGGGGGACAAAAGCGTATCCTTTTTGAGCCATGATTTCGTTCTTTATGAGAACTGTCGAGATCGTTGGAGAACCACATTTCGTGATGTCCGACATCGATTTCCCTTTCCTAGATGGGATCAAGGGCATTGCGAACGTTATCTCTGGAAGCCCATCGGTCGAGACCGATTCGTTCCTTAGGAGCATTATGGGGTTCGAAAGCGATGGATATCTTAGTCATATCATTGGTTTCGACATGTATCATTTCATGACATCAGTTCGGTCTCGTCCCGGTATCTCATATGAGAACCGATCGTCCTCGCGATGAGAGCATTAGGTACGTTCGTCGGAAGACCCATGTCCTTTAGGACCATCTTGATCAGTTCGGGGTCCACAGATCCGCCAGAATGATCAAGGACGGACCTGTGCATCCTCTTCACCACATCCTTCCCTGCCCTCATGGCATCGCGGACCTCCCTACCTTTTTTAGGAACGTCCCACGCTGAGACCATGAGGTCAACATCATCGATCTTCATTAGTCGATCCAGGGTCCTCATCTGGGCTAGAGCGTCATCATATATCGGTATGTCCCCCGGGATAGGGACGGCATCCCCAGTGATGAGCACGTTCTCCATGGGCATATTGATCGAGATCGACCCGGGAGAATGACCCGGGGAGTGAACGATCATTCCTTTAAGCCCACCAAGGTCGATCCCATCCCCATCGTGAAGCACATGATCTACATGGACCGGACCCGCGACAAGTTCATCGAAACCAGGGATGGGTCTCTCTCTTTTCTGCCGCTCGACGTCCTCGATCCAATCCTTATCTGATCCATGGGCCAGAACGACGCAACCTGTCATCTCCTTTATCCGTGCGGCCGACCCGATATGATCTGGATGAGAATGAGTGAGTACGACCATCGAGATCTCTTTCGGGTCCCTCCCGAACGACCTTATGTAGTCCCATATGATCTTCTCGGAACCTGCGATACCAGTGTCGATCAGGACGATCTCACTCCCCTCGACCATGAGCATGTTCACCGACCTATCCAAGGACTGTTCCGTTGGGAAGATGGATCTTGAACGGAACGGTCACCGTGTGCAGCGAGTACGTCAATCTCATGCTATCGTACCAACATCGTGGGCGCTCTAAAAATATTTGTGGAGGTTCCCTGCTCGCCTTCACCAAGATATGAAGGGGATCGAAGGACGTATGTTCCCGGTCCTGTTCGCGATCGATCACCTTTCTTAACTGGTACAAGTTCGTCGCAAAGGTCGGGGGGACCATGAGCTCGATCATCCCACGATAGTGATCGGATCCAGGATCGGACATCATCGATAGTTTAGTATGATCGCCGTTCATCGGTCCAGTGAAGATGGAAGGGTACCAGATCTGAGATTCAGGCCTGCTTTTTTTATATTAATGAAAAATACATATCGGCCCCATCCCGGGGCCTTCGTCCATATGAGAATCTATACAAAATCTGCGGTCATCATTCTGGTCACCACATTATTGCTTGTAATGGTGGCCCAGGTGATGGTTTCGGCTTCCATCGATGACGAGGTGAAAAGCACGGAGGACAGGGAGGTGGCGGGCGCAATGACCCAGCTAGATAATTCTTTCGATTATCAAATGGACCTGCTGAACACCGTAACCGGTTCATACGCCTACTGGAACGATAGTTATGATTTCATGACGAACCATAACATTAGTTATGTCGATGGGAACTTTAATATCCAGACGGTCGTTGGGTTGGGCGTCAATTTTATTTTGGCTTTCAATTCATCGATGGTACTTGAAACAGGGACCGCCGTGGACCTCGATAACGGGAGCGGTGCCGTCCTAGATAATGGGACGATCGATTCCTTAACGGCGGACGCGATGATATTGTCCACCCCGACCCAGCCCAACGCTCAAAATTCTGTTAGCGGATTGATGGACCTTCCAGGAGGGGTGTGCATGATATCCTCACGGCCGATCCTTAGGAACGACCTGTCCGGTCCCAGCGATGGTTACATCATAGCGGGAAGATATCTCGACGGCTCGGAGATAGCGCTGATATCCAATCTTACAGATCTGCCTCTTTCCATCTCACGATATTCTGACCCGACCGAAGGCGCCTTCATCGAGGCCAAGATCGGACTTGAGAACGGTGCGGCCTTTCTAGCGGTACCGATGAACGATACGACCATCGCAGGTTATGGGGTGATCAATGATATCCATGGGCAGCCTGTGATCATCCTCCAGACACGATTAGGAAGGGGCGAGTACCAGCAGGGGGAAAGGGATATGACGGTCCTCCTCTTCCTTTTCATGATCGCCGGGATGATCATAGCAGGTGTATCGCTGGTGCTTCAGCAGAAGATGATCTTCTCCCGGATGGACCGTCTTGGACGGGAGGTCAAGGATATCGGGAGCAGTGGTGATACTTCCTCAAGATTAAGCGTCAAAGGTAAGGACGAGGTTCGTTCCCTTGCGGACGATGTTAATGCGATGCTCGCATCCCTCGAGAAGGCAGAAGGGGACCTTAAGGAGAGCGAAGAAAAGTTCCGAAAGCTCTTCAACAATGTGGGGGATGCGATCCTGATACATTATCCAGGCGGGCCATACATCGAGGTCAACGATGCGGCCGTGAAAAGGTTCGGATTTTCTAGAGAGGAGCTGCTTACGAAATATCCCCAGGACCTAGATGCAAGTGATCAGGCGGTCAATGTCCCGAAGAACATGGAGATGATCCTTAAGAACGGGACCGCGACCATCAGGACGATCAATCTTACGAAAACAGGGGAGCTCACTCCCTCAGAGATAAACGCTCGGATAGTGACCTGGGGGGGAAAGAACGCGATCCTTGTCGTCATTAGGGACCTTACCGAACGTATCGAGGCAGAGCAGAACGAGATGAACAACAACGTTTGGACGCCGTAGGCCAACTGGCCGGAGGTGTTGCTCACGATTTTAATAATCTCTTTACGGTGATCGATGGGAACCTGTCCCTTTTGAGGAAGAAGGTCGATAACGATGCTGATGTCGCGCGTAATCTTGACGAGATCGAACGAGCAACGTCCAGGGCAACAGCGATATCCCAGGGTATGCTGGCCTTTTCAAAGGGTGGGGACCCGATATTAAGTGCGACCGATATACTTGACTTGATCAAGGGAGTGGCAGATCAGGTCAATAAAGGGGTGCCCGTAACATTCGATTACGATCATCCGCACGATCTTTGGAACGTCTTCGCAGACAATGGCCAGGTCAAAAGCGTGGTCCGTAGCCTGATCGAAAGCTCCTTGAGCCCGATGAGCGTCGACCCCAGGATCGAGATCGTTCTAAAGAACATCGAGGTCAGGAAAGGGGATCTCAAAGAACTTAAGGATGGAAGATACGTGATGATCTCGATCAGGGACCATGGAACCGGTTTCCCTCCAGAGGTCTTGTCAAAAGTGTTCGATCTTTACCTAACGGTCCGTCCTGGCGCGCTCGGCCTTGAACTGGCCACGGCCTACGCGACCGTCAGGAGACATGGAGGTATTATGGAAGCAGAGTCGGCGATAGGGGAGGGAACGGTCATCAGGTTCTATCTGCCCGCCTCGGATCATGTCGTAGAGGCCAAATCTGACGATCGTCCGAGGTCGAAGAAAGGAGCGAAGATCCTGGTGATGGACGATGAAGATTGCATATTGGAAGTGGACAAGGAGATACTTCAGGGTCTTGGGTATTCCGTCGACACAGCTCATGATGGGCAAGAGGCCCTCGAAAAATATAGGAGGTCCATGGATATGGATAAGAAGTTCGATGTCGTGATAATGGACCTGACGATCCCAGGAGGCATGGGAGGTCAAGAGGCGATCGCAAAGCTCCTTGAGATGGACCCCGAGGCCAGGGCGATCGTCTCATCAGGTTACTCTAACGATCCTGTAATTGCAAGATATACAGAGCATGGGTTCAAGGGGGTTGTTCCCAAACCGTTCAAGATCGAGGAAATGGCGATTTGTGTGGCCGATGTGCTCGAGGGTAAGAGCGGGATCGACCAAATGTTCGTATGAAAGGTACAAGATCGGACCTCCTAGAGATGTGATAGTACCGACATCCGTTCCTTTTTCTTTCCGATCAGTAAGATCATTATGAGCACGATATACGCCCCTATAATATCGAACCCCAACAGGACCTTTCCTTGGGGGAGGCAGAAAAAGGACGGTAGGTTCGGTGAGGCTCCTAGTAGGGACCTTAATTTTATGAACTGCCCGTATTTGTCATAATCGTGTAGGGTAACACCCGTTCTTTTATATGTGGACCTCAAATCTATATCCCAGAATGGGAACGGATCGGAAGGAATAACATGAGCATCGGGCAATTGATCATCACGGTGATTATTCTTTTGATCGGCTGGGTAATCGTATCGATACCGTTGTGGCTCGCGGCAAAGGTCATGACCCATGGACGTGCGACGCTAGGGGCGGCCATGCTTGGTATGTTCCTCGGGGGTATCGTCTTTGCCATTGTATATGGGTTGACGTTCGTTGTCACTACCACTTTTACGAGCTCGAGTACGGCCGTGCTAGTTGCATTGATAGTTAGCTTTCTAGCATTCCTCGGATTGTACAAGGTGCTGTTCCAGGTAGGTTGGCTGAGAGCGTTGGCGATAGCGATACTTGCGGTTGTGTTCGCGATCATAATAACCGTCATCATCCTGGCCGTAATAGGTGGTTTGGGGTGGACCCTATCATCAGGCTACTCCATTCTCACACTGCCCATCCATTACTGACCGAACAAGGCTCGTCCCTCCTTTTGGAGGACCTGACCTCTTGTAGATGCCGGGGAGCTTCCCATGAGGGGATGGTGAGCGTACAGAAAAAGAAGATGATCGGTCTATCCTCCTCTTTGAGAATGGGCATCCCGGCGACACTCTTTATAATTGGACACCCTTTCTTCAAAAGTAGTTTCTTCAAATTCATCGGAGAATGATCGGGATATGGCAAAATGTTGGAACTGTGGCGCAGATATGCCGGACGGAACAAAGTATTGTCCAGTATGTGGGAAGGACCAGACCTTCAACCCCCCATCTCCAGGTTCGGACCGTTTCATGGGCAGAGGAAGAGGTTCCCGAAGGCAGGAGGAAGATCGCTTCGGTTCAGGAGCCAGCTCGAGGATCGCAAGATTGGAAAAGAGGGTGGATACGATCCACAAGATGGCGATAGGGGTTTTGGTCCTGCAGTTGGTCTTCCTCGTCCTATTGTTCGCCGTTTCGTTCGCGTGAGCGTGGAAACCCTTTTCCATAGTATGGTAAGATCTGCTCTTGCAATGTACCGGTCAGGCACCCGGATCATTGATATTCCCAGGTCGACCTAGGGTCCAATAGTATGACCGGGGGATTCACCGCCTAAATGTCCCATTCGGCGGCCTTGAGCAGTTCCTTCATATATTCTAGACACACTGTCGATCAAGTCTTGTCAACTATGACAAAATAGGGGTCTTGTCATCGCAGCTATCGCGATCCAAGTGATCTCATTTCGGATCCTCTTAAAGGTGATCACAAGTGGATGGTCTTATTCAGCTTGGCACCATTTCGTACTAGATGAACTATCGTACAGAATATTGGTCCATAGCATGATCTAGAAGATAGGTCGGAAATAATAAAAAACTTCGGCCTTTTTAGGCACTCTTACCCGCCCTATGATATTTTGACACCACCCTTCCTATCCACATGGTCATTATCACCGCTAGGATCGTTACGAGGATGGCATAGATGAACTCTGCTGTTATCGCATTTCCTGCACTGAGGTATTGTTTCACCGCATCAGAGATCGCTGTGTTCCATGCCAATGCCGCTATCAGTCCGAAAGCTGCAGTGATCAAAGCGGCAATGGTCTCCACTACTTGTGTTCTCATGTTCTTGTCTTCTTTCTTGTCGTCGGTCATCATTATCAGGAATTATTAGTAGGGATGTAATTAAAAAACTTTCTAATAAAATAAAGTTTCTTTTAATTTTTCAAGCAAGGATCCATATATCAAAGTCAGTAGGAGAAAGGGGGTTAGGGTGAAGGATGCTAAATGGGGAAAGGCCGGTATGATCGGAACATGTGCTCGTGGAAAACGGTTCCCTATGATCTCAGCGCCCGGAATACAAGTCGACAGGTCAAAGCAAGGAATCTCGTTCGAAATGCCTCCATCTCACCGGAGTGGGTAAATAATCTTTTCTGGGGATCGCCCGATTCAGTGGCGGTGCTGCTCTGGAAAAAGGATTATATGTATCCTCTCAATACCCATGGTCATCAGGGCAGATAGATCAGCTGGAAGATCGCGACATTCGCAATGTCGAGGCCGCGGGTTCAAATCCCGCTCTGTCCACTTTCACATCCAGTGTTTTGCCCTACCCTGTATTTTACAGAGGACTGAAATTGTGCTAGTTTTCTCATAGCATCGTCCTGGTCGTCAATGTTCAGACCGAGGTACTCGATGGTGGTCCTGATGTCCTCGTGCCCGAGTATCTGGGCGATGGTCTCTATCGGGACACCTGCCAACCACAGACCATCCTAACCTACGATGTACACCCACCATGTAAAGAAATGTCGGCGCAACCCGATGACCGGCTTATCATCGACCACCTCATCTACCCGTTTCCATGCCTTTTGTTCGTCCATGGCAATGAAGCCATGTTCTGAAGATAGCTAAGAATGTCCACGATGGTGGTCTTTCCCACGATGGTCTCTGGCACCTCGAAGACCTTAGCGTCCAAGACCATGAGCTTCTGCGACGGTCTCCATTTAAAGGTGCCACGCTCGAAGGCTTTTTTGAACATTTTCTCCATCTCATCAACAGTGACGGTCTCCCTCCAAACCGTTTCGCCATTGTCCTTGATGTGGCAGTCCAATTCCCCCTTCATGTTCAGGCAATAGGTCAGGTGAACATCTCGGTCCTTCAGCCTTACCCCCATGACGATGCCAGAAGAGCTGGGACCTAAGGACATGGAATAGATGGGGGTGTCCTTGATGTTGATGTTCATCACGGTCCTTTTGCTCATTCCCCACGGATATGCCTCGATGGACCTTGATTCTAACCATCATCATGCCTCGAAACGACCTTGGGATGACGGAAATGGCCGAAATAAATCTGGAAATGTGTCTCATGATGGTGTCGATAGGATCATCCCTTGAGTTAGGGACCTTGAACCGAACCATCTCACTACATCCCTTGCAAGGCTGCTCGACGAACATCAGACCGTTTTTCCACTTCACATTCTGATCATGAGCACAGCTCGGACAGGTAAGCGTCTTGATCCTGTACATATAGTACTTTTCATTGAACAAATGAGGAACGGTGTTCAGGTGATTTACGGGGATGGGAACGAAAGTGGTCTCGATATTCTTCCATGGATCAAGCTCCTAGCGCACCGACCAATATGTCAGGCGGCGAGCGTAGAACTTTTATATCATTTTGGTCGTTCTCATGACATGCCTCTCTCCGACCGCCTCGATGCCGAAGAACTGGAGAAGCTGTTTCCAGGCGATAACGAGATGAGCAGGTTGATCCGCTTGGTGGATTGGTCAAGGACGGAGTTCGGTCCGGTGGATTCGTGGCCGCAGAGCTTGCGTACGGCGGTGAGCATCTGCCTTGGGTCCCGGCACCCCATCGTTCTCTGGTGGGGACCGGATCGCACGATGTTCTACAACGACGCCTATAGGCCTATGCTGGGGGAGACCAAGCATCCGCAGTTCTTTGGTGGTTCAGGGAAGGAGTGCTGGGCAGAGATATGGGACATAATCGGACCGATGATGGACCAGGTCATGGAGACCGGTGAGGCCACATGGTCGGAGGACCTTTTCCTCCTGATGTTCCGTTCAGGTTATCTGGAAGAGACATATTTCACATTCTCGTACAGTCCGATCCGCGACGAGCGGGGCAAAGTGGGCGGCATATTCAACGCCTGCACCGAGAGCACGGCACGGGTCCTGAGCGATCGCCGTCTTAAGATACTACACGAGCTGGCGGTGGAGGCCCGCACGGCAAAGGAGGCCGCCCTGTCGTGTGCTGAGGTCCTAGGGCATGATCCGCGAGATGTTCCCTTCGCCTTGGTCTATCTGATGGACGACGAGGGAGAACATCTTCGTCTCATAGGCAGCACCGGCCTTGAACCCGGCACCTCGGAAGCTCCTATCGAGGTGGAAATGAACGAACCGGACAAGGGTGGTTGGCCGCTGTCCAGGGTGGCGACCGGGGGAGTTCCGGAATTGCTCGAGGACCTGGCCGAACGGTTCGATATCTGCCCAGAGAACCCTGGGATGAGCCTGCCCATCAGGCGATGGTCCTCCCCATCATCAACCCCGGACGAAAGAGGCCAACGGGAGCACTCGTGCTAGGGATCAGTCCACGAAGGGCCTTTGATGACGCCTATCGCGGGTTCTTCGACCTGGTGACGGGCCAGGTCGGGTCCGCTGTGTCCAATGCCAGAGCATATGAGGAAGAGCGAGAACGCGCCGAGACCTTGGCCGAGCTGGACCGTGCAAAGACCGCCTTCTTCAGTAATGTGAGCCATGAGTTCAGGACGCCCCTGACGCTCATGATCGGACCGCTGGAGGACGAGCTTCGTGAACATCCGGAGGAGCGTGAGCGCCTCGAGATCGTCCAGCGCAACAGTCTTCGTCTCCTGAAGTTGGTCAATACTCTGCTCGATTTCTCTAGATCGAGGCCGGACGCGTACAAGCGTCCTATGAACCCACGGACCTTTCCGTCCTCACGACCGATCTTGCGAGCATGTTCCGGTCGGCCATCGAACGGGCCGGTCTGAGGTTGGTGATCGATTGCCCGCCACTTCAAGAACCCGTGTACATCGACAGGGAGATGTGGGAGAAGATCGTTCTTAACCTTCTATCCAACGCCTTCAAGTTCACCTTCGAGGGCGAAATAACCGTAACCTTGCGCTGTACGGGGGGCGGGTCGAACTCACCGTGAAGGACACCGGTACGGGCATCGCAGCCGAGGAAGATCCTTCACGTTTTTGAGCGGTTCCACCGCATACGAGGAGCACATGCCCGTACCCACGAGGGTACCGGCATCGGTCTGGCCCTAGTGCAGGAACTGGCCAAGCTGCATGGTGGTGATGTCAAAGTGTCCAGCGTCCTCGGTGAGGGAACCACGTTCATCGTATCGATCCCGACCGGTTCGGACCATCTGCCCAAAGGGCACATCGTCGTGGCCGGTGATCGTCCAATGGCAACCAAGGCCTCCGCTATTTACATGGAGGAGGCGCTCGGGATTGGCTACCGGAGGCGGGAGCAGGGACATGGGCTGTTGTCGTCCACTTCTCCGGATATGGGACCAAGGGACCATCCAGGGGGAAGCATCCTACTGGCCGACGATAACGCCGACATGCGAGAGTACATCATGAGATTGTTGAGCGGTCTCTTTGATGTGAGGGCCGTGCCCGATGGCGAGGCGGCATGGACCGCAATGCTCGAACGGAGGCCGGACCTGCTGCTCACCGATGTGATGATGCCCCGACTTGGACGGATTCGCTCTATATTTTATAGTTCGGGGTGAATCTCGGCCCGTTCTGTTCCGGTCATATTACTATCGGCCCGTGCCGGAGAGGAAGCTCGGGTCGAGGGCATCGATGCAGGTGCGGACGATTACCTGATCAAACCGTTCAGCGCGCGCGAGCTGGTCGCCCGTGTGCGCTCATCCCTCGAACTTGCCCGTGTGAGGCAAGGATCCATAAGGCTCGAAGAACGGCTGAAGGTGGAGGAAAGAAACATCCCGGGGAACTGCGCGAACAGATAATGGAAAGAGCTAGGGCGGAAACCGCCCTGCAGGAAGAGAGGGACAGACTGACATCTCTGATCGACGCGGCGTCAAGTCTGGAAGAGGTCTGGTTCGCCGATGGGCTGCAAACATTCACTTTGGCAAATCCTTCGGCCATTCGGGAGTTCGATCTGGATCCGACCAGCGAGGTCAATGTGGAGAGCATTGCCTCAAGGCTGGAAGTGTTCCGACCTGATGGCAGCCCTCGTCCGGTGGAAGAAGCTCCTCCGTTACGAGCGCTCAGAGGAAGATGGTGAAGGACCAGGAAGAACTGGTCAGGACGCCGATTCAAGGGCGAGCTGCGGTATCGCCAGGTAAGTGCCTCTCCGGTTAGGGACGCCAATGGCAGCATCATCGGTTCGGTATCGGTCGTCAGGGACATCACCGACCGCAAAAGGACGGAGATGGAACTGGAGAGCATCAAAGCACGACTCGAAGCGATCATCGATCAGATGCCCGTCGGTATACTGGTGGCCGATGCTCGGTCCGGGGAGATACTCTTCGCGAACGATGAGATCGAGAAGATGTACGGTCTAGGGTTCAGACCAACGGACATCAAGGGGTTCGTCGATTATACCAGGCTCGCGAGACAGTCATTTGGACGGTCGTTCTTACAAAACGGACGAGTATCCTTTCTTTCGGTCGCTCAAAGGAGAGGTGATCAGGAACGAACTGGCCGAGATACTAAGACCTGATGG
Organism: Methanomassiliicoccaceae archaeon; assembly: GCA_963741025.1. Taxonomy (GTDB): domain Archaea; phylum Thermoplasmatota; class Thermoplasmata; order Methanomassiliicoccales; family Methanomassiliicoccaceae; genus CAVUGW01. The sequence continues at coordinate 3,590 of CAVUGW010000027.1, read as the reverse complement.
GTCGGAGGTCTTCATCAGCAGCTCGAGCGCCCCGGTCTACGATCCGAGAGGGACGATCGTGGCATCGGTCGCCCTCTCCATCGATGTCACGGAGACGATAAGGACCCAAAAAAGAAAGGGACAGATTGCTCGCTGGAACGGAAGAGTATTCAAAGAAGTTGGAGCGCTCGAACGCGGAACTGCAACAGTTCGCCTACGTCGCCTCGCACGATCTGCAGGAGCCGCTAAGGATGGTAACGGCGTACCTCGGCCTTTTAGAAGAAAAGTACGGTGATGAGCTGGACGACGACGCTAAGAAGTACATGGACTTCGCCATCGAAGGCGGTCTTAGAGCAAGAGACCTGGTGCGGGACCTGCTCGAGATCTCTCGTGTGGACTCCCAGGCCGAAACGTTCCGACCGACGGACATGGAGAAGGTCTTGGAAGAAGTGGTCACGAACCTCAAGCTCCAGGTCCAGGACGAGCACGCCACCATCACCCATGATCCTCTGCCGACCGTGATGGCCGATGAGAACCAGATGGCGTCCTTGTTGCAGAACCTGATCTCCAACGCGATCAAGTTCCATGACGGCAAGGACCCAAATGTTCATGTATCATGCGAGAACAAGGGAAATGAAATGCTCTTCTCCGTGAGCGACAACGGGATAGGCATCGATGCGGAGTACAAGGACAAGGTGTTCATCATATTCCAGCGTCTTCATTCTAGAGATGCGTACGAGGGCACCGGCATCGGTCTCGCTGTCACGAAGAAGATCGTCGAACGCCACGGAGGTAAGATCTGGTTCGAGTCGGAGGTCGGGAAGGGGACCACTTCTTCTTCACCTTACCTAATGAGGTTGAGAAATGAGCGGTAACAAGATGATGGTACTGATCGTCGAGGACAATCCGGGGGATGCCTTCTTGGTCGAGCGGATGCTGAAGGATCTCAAGCTGAACTTGAACGTGATGGTGATCGAGGATGGAAAGCGGGCGGTCAGCGTGATGATGGAAGGAAGGGAACGAACCCCCGACCTCGTAATACTTGACCTGAACCTGCCAAGGATGAACGGCTTCGATGTTCTGGCGTGCATGAAGGCGGAATCATCGCTCGGTTCCATCCCTGTGATCGTGATGACCGGTTCGTTGAGAAAAGAGGACGAGGTCAGAGCACGAAGTCTAGGCGCTGCTGATTATTGTATCAAGCCCGCCACGTTCATCCAGATTGAGAGGGCGAGAGGATGCCTTAAAGCTCAACTGGAGATCATAAATTGCAACAAAAGGGAGAAAAGGGGACCTTCCACCGGATCTGGGCCGAACCTTTTCATGTTCGATCATCGTCGGGTCCCACCGTCATGCAACGAGAGGTTCATCATGGACGCACTCGACGAGAACTTGAACATGTGGAACTGAGCAATACATCAGATGTTCAGATCTTAGGATCTGATGTTCTGAACGGATCCTCGAGATGGGACGAGTTAGCGTCTTGATCCGATACGCATAGTACTTTTCCATGAGGGTAAGAGCAGGAACGGTCTTCAGGTCAGTTTCGCGGGGGAGGAGAACGAAAGTGCGTGGTTGATTCTCCGGAGGCAACGAGATTATAATAATCAAAAGTTCCATCTTGTTGGACACTTCGAGGGGGTGTTCAAATAGCATTATCCATTGGGATAAATGAACACCCTCGCTCGAAGGAACGATGGCTGGAACTCACCTATGGACCCTAATGGAAAGGACAATGAACTATCCGCCGTTGTACGCTTGATCACTCGACTACCTGGAGCGGTGGTCCTCTTCTCCGCGGATGAGTTCCGCATCAAGTACATGAGCGACGCCTATCGTGCGTATCTTCCGGGTTCGCTCAAGGACAAGGACCTGGTCGGGGTAAGATTCGTCGATTATGTGGCGGATGGGGAGAGCAACCCATCTGTGTCCAGAGTCCTTCAGATCTCTAAGAGCGGGGAAGGAAAAGAGATCAAGAACTATCACATAAAGAACGGGGACGGGGTCGAGTTCTGGGTCGATTGGATAGGCTCCCCGGTCGATAACGGTACCGAGAAATGGGATGTGCTTCTACAAATAAGGGACAACACCGAGCAGAAGAGAACTGAACAGACCGCAGAAGAAGAGCGTGCACGTCTCCAAGCCGTGCTGGAGTCAGCTCCGATTGGCATCTTCATCGGCGACAAGAACGGTAAGACCGTTCTGTTAAATGATATGGTCCACAAGATCTGGGGGATGAACGCTCCCTCCCCCGCAGGCCCGGAGGAATACGTCAATATAAGGGATGGTACGCCGAGACCGGGGAAGAACTAAAGGCTCAGGACTGGCCCGGCCTCCGTGCCCGGGAAGGTGAGGCATCCAGTGCCGTTGTGGACATCCGAAGGTTCGACGGAGGTAAGGGCACGATTATCATTTCTGCGGTGCCTTTGCGCGATCGAGAGGGCGAGGTGTCGGGCTACATCACGGTGTCTCAGGACATCACAAAGCTAAGGCGGACGGAGGAGGCGCTCGAACAGGCCAACGAGGAGTTGGAGCAAAGAGTGCTGGATCGCACCAGGGAGCTGAGCGAGAGCGAGTCGAAGTATCGTCTGCTCCACGACACCATGCTCCAGGGAATAGTCTTCCAGAACGCCGACGGCACGGTCATCTCAATGAATCCAGCAGCAGAGCGCATCCTGGTAAGATCACCCGAGGAGTTCATCGGCAGCAGTTCGGTAGGTCAGGAGCGCTATACCATCCATGAGGACGGAACTCCTTTTCCAGGGATGGAACATCCGGCCATGGTCGCTCTTCGGACCGGGAAAGAGGTCCGGGACGTCGTCATGGGAATGTACGACCACCGAGAGAAGATGTATCGCTGGATCATCATCAATGCTGTTCCGTTGTTCCATCCGGGGGAGGACCGGCCGTATCAGGTGTACACGACATTCGGTGACATAACAGAACGCAAGAGGATGGAAGAAGCATTAAAGAAAAGCGAGAGCGGTCTAGCGAACGCGCAACGCATAGCTCATGTCGGTAGCTGGGAATGGGATATCCAAAACAATACCTTTGAAGCGTCCGCCGAGACCCAACGTATCTTTGGAAATGGTCCGGAGATCAGATCGACCCGTCAAGAGTTCTTGGATGCCGTTCATCCCGACGATAGGGAGTTCGTTAGCAGAACGCTTGAGGAAGCTGTCCGTTTAAACAAACCATACAACATCGACTACCGCGTCGTTCGCTCAGATGGAACGCAATTATATGTTCATGCCGAAGCGGAGGTCACTTATAGTAATGCAAAACCTTTTCGAGTGGTAGGAACGGTCCAGGACATTACCGAACTTAAGAAGGCCGAGAAAGCGCTCAAAGAGAGCGAGGAACGATACCGTGAACTGGTGGATTCCTCCCAGATGCCATCATCGTGCATAGTGATATGCGATTGCTCTATGCCAATCCCGAGGCCCTGGAGCTGTACGGGGCGAAGAGCATCGAGCATCTGGCATCTCACGACCTTCTTACCCTGGTCCCCCCAAATGATGAAGAGAGCACCATTGACCGTCTCGATGAGATCTTGAAAGGAGACAAGGCAGCATTACGAGAGGCCATGCTCATCACTTTAGATGGCCAAG
>CAVUGW010000026.1:0-6931 GCA_963741025.1 Methanomassiliicoccaceae archaeon | reverse complement strand
TTAGGAATTTTCTGAGATAATTTCGGTATCTATATATGTCGGGCACTTAAAACCTATCAGGAAAAATGAAATCAATAATTGATGCTATTTCAAATGGAATGGATGTATCAAATATTCCTTTTGGACTAAAAGACACCCGATGTATTAAATAAATTAACGATCGTTACTACCGATAACGCGCCTGAGGAGTATATAAAGAAATCAAGCGACCTTCATGGATTATAGGTCGAATCATGAGATATAGGCGAGGTGAGGGCATGAAGTACAACAATATACTGGAAACGATAGGCAAGACCCCACTGGTGAGGCTCAACCGCTTGACGGATGAGACATCGGCAGAGGTATATGTCAAGCTCGAGTCGTCCAACCCGATGAGGTCTGAAGGACCGCATCGCGCTGGCGATGATCGAGAGGGCCGAGGCGGAGGGAAAGATACGACCGGGGATGAACATCGTGCTGGTCGAACCGACGTCGGGGAACACCGGCATCGGTCTTGCGATGGTCTGCGCCGTCAAAAGTTAAATCTCGTTCTCACCATGCCGGAGAGCATGTCGCTCGAAAAGGAGAAGACTTCTCAAGGCGATGGGCGCCGAGCTGTCCTGACACCGAAGGCAGCCGGGATGAAGGGAGCGGTCGAGTGCGCCAAGGGCTTATGCGAGGAAGGCCGAACACCTTCATGCCGCAGCAGTTCGACAACCCCGCTAACCCGGAGGTTCACTACGAAACGACAGCGAAGGAGATAATCGATGACCTGCCGGACCTTGACGCCTTCGTCGCCGGTGTCGGTACCGGCGGGACGATAACCGGGTGGTCGCAGGCTCAGGCACGCTGGGAACAACGCACTATTGGTCGCTGTCGAACCTGCCGCATCCCCCGTGCTTTCGGGAGGCAAGCCCGGTCCGCACACGATCCAGGGTATCGGTGCAGGCTTCGTGCCGTCGGTGCTGGACCTCAAGCTGGTGGACCGCATCGTTCAGGTCAAGGACGAGGGACGCCAAGGTCACCGCGAGGATCTGGCGAAAAAGGAAGGTATCTTCGTCGGCATTCCTCGGGAGCGGCCGTATGGGCGGCCCTCAGCTGGCGAAGGAGCTCGGCAAGGGGAAGAAGATCGTGACGATCGCACCGGACTTTGGAGAGCGGTACCTGAGCACCGACCTCTTCCCAGATCAGGCATAGTAGGGAAGGACCGGCAGGGTCACGGACGAAGACGACCAGCGGATGCTCTGGAGAGCGTGCTGGTCGATCGCTCGATGAACGACCCATCAAAGAACGATGATAACAAATAAAGAACTGAAAGGAGAAATCGATAATGACAGATAGCTCTAGAAGATTGGGGACCATAGCGGTCCATGCTGGACAGACCGCCGATCCAACGACCGGATCGAGGGCGGTCCCGATATATCAAACGACATCGTACTTTTCCGTGATACTGAGCACGCGGCGAACCTTTTCGGGCTCAAGGAGCTCGGGAACATATACACGCGGATCATGAACCCCACGAATGACGTGTTCGAGCAGAGGATCGCGGCGATCGAGGGCGGCACCGCCGCCCTAGCCAGGTCGCTTGGGCAGCGCCGCCATAACTTACTCGCTGCTCGCCATCACTAGACCGGGGGGACCAGACATGTCGGCGGACAACCTCTACGGCGGAACGTATGAGTTGTTCCATTACAAGTTCCCGAAGCTCGGTCGGACGACCAAGTTCGTTGGGTCGACTGACATAGATGCATTCAAGAAAGGCATCAACGAGAGGACGAGAGCGATATATTTAGAATCGATCGGTAACCCCGAGCTCGATACCCCGGACTTCGAAACGATCTCAAAATAGCGCACGATGCCGGGATACCGCTCGTTGTCGATAACACGACCGGCGTTGGTCTTGTGGCACCGATCGAGCATGGTGCCGACATAGTGGTGGTCTTCCGCAACTAAGTATGTCGGCGGTCACGGGACGTCCATTGGGGGCGTCATCGTTGATTCCGGAAAGTTCGTATGGAACAATGGGAAGTTCCCGGAGTTCACGGAACCGGACCCGAGCTATCATGGGCTGGTGTACTGGGACGCTTTCGGTAACTTCCCTGGTCTGGGGAACGTTGCTCTGGCGTTCAAGGTCCGCGTGCAGTTGTTGCGTGACACCGGAGCGGCATTATCCCCGTTCAACGCCTGGCTCTTCCTTCTTGGACTGGAGACATTGCATCTCAGGGTACAGAGGCACTCGGAGAACGCGTTGGCCGTAGCAAAGTATCTCAAGCAGCATCCGAAGGTGGCATGGGTCAGCTATCCTGGTCTGGAGGGTGATCCGAATCATGCGACGACGAAGCGCTATCTCAAGGGCGGGTATGGACCGCTGGTCGGATTCGGCGTCAAGGGAGGCGCCAACGCGAGCAAGAAGGTCATCGAGTCGGTCAAGCTGTTCTCGCACCTGGCGAACATCGGTGATGCGAAGAGCCTCATCATACACCCCGCGTCCACTACCCATTCGCAGCTGACGCCGGAGGAGCTGCTGAAGACGGGTGTGACGGACGACTACATCCGCCTCGCCGTGGGAATCGAGGACATCGGGGACATCATCGACGACCTGAACCAGGCGTTGCAGAAGGTGTGAGCATGGAGCATGGCCTAGGGACGGTCAAGACCAAGTATCTGGACCGCCGGAACCCTCATTTTGGACGTAAAGGAATCGTTTCCGTTCTCTATGAGGATGGCCGTGGTCCCAAAGGTAATACGAACCTCAGAACTATCGAAGCCCTGGTGTGATAGATGCCTTTCGAATTGGACCTTTCAAACCTCCGTTACGGGACCGACCTTATAAAAAAAGGGTTCGCCAGGATGCAGCAGGGCGGGGTCGTGATGGACGTCAATGCTGACCAGGCAAAGATCGCCGAGGAGGCCGGTGCCGTGGCGGTGATGGCACTAGAGCGTGTTCCTGCCGATATCAGGGCCCAGGGAGGGGTCGCACGAATGTCCGATCCATTGAAGATCGAGGAGATGATCGATGCTGTCACCATACCTGTGATGGCAAAATGCAGGATCGGTCATTTCGTCGAGGCCCAGGTGCTGCAATCCCTCGGAGTGGACATGATCGATGAGTCCGAGGTACTGACCCCGGCGGACCCTTTCTTCCATGTGGACAAGAAGAGGTTCACGGTGCCCTTCGTATGTGGCGCAAGGGACCTGGGGGAGGCCCTTAGACGGATCGATGAAGGGGCGGCGATGATAAGGACGAAAGGTGAGGCCGGCACCGGTAACGTGATCGAGGCGGTGAGACATCAAAGGACCATCATGGGGAAGGTCCGCGAACTCCACGGCAAGGACGACCAGGAGCTCAACGCTGTCGCCAGGGAAAATCAGGCCCCGTTCTATCTCGTGAAGGAGGTAGCGAAACTTCAAAGGCTCCCTGTGATCAACTTTGCAGTGGGTGGTATCGCGACCCCCGCCGACGCGGCCCTCATGATGCAGCTCGGATCTGACGGGGTGTTCGTCGGGTCCGGGATATTCAAGTCCGAGAACCCGGCCGTAAGGGCCAAGGCGATAGTCGAGGCCGTGACCCATTTCGACGATCCCGCGGTGATCGCCAATGTGTCAAAGGGTCTGGGAGACGCCATGAAAGGGATAGAGATATCCACTATCTCTGCCGAGCAACGCCTGCAAGAACGAGGCTGGTGATATCTAAGGCCTTTCTGAATTTTCTTGAAATTCCATTTGGACTAAAATGAACCCTATAAATTAAATAAATTAACAATTGTTATATGTTCGTTCAAAGAATGATGTCGATTAGGTATATTTAGTCAGGGAGGAAAACGGAAATGAGCTGGATCATCAATTTGCGAAGCTCCGTCGATCCGGACAGCATTACATGCTATGGTTATGAGGCGCGAACGAATTTGAAAACGCGCCCAATGCGATGTTCAGGATCCAGCTCCCATTCTCCGCTTACGGTGCCGGGGGGAGATGCTTTTTAGAGTGCTCTATGACCGGATTGGCCTGACAAGTGCTAGTCCATCTAGGTGGGAAGAGCACTAGAGTATGCATGTTCAGCGGTGGCGCTGTTCTTTCGAAAGAACATGGTCAAGAGGTGGAGCACTATGCTCACCCTCTGACGATCATGAGGTCGTCGAAAAATCGTTGCGGTTCCGATGAACCACCGTTCCAGATCGTCCATGTTATTAATACATTGCGAGCTGGGCCCGAGGAAAGAAGAAATTAAAATGATACTGGATGAGTGAAAAATTGAAGACATCAAGATTCCCAGATACTAAACAAATAAAACAGAAAAGGGCATCTCTGGGAATTACCCAAAACGCATTGTCCAAGATGACAGGGGTCAGCCAATCGACCATAGCAAAGATAGAAAGAAGCAAGATCAAGGGCAGCTATCCTGAGGTGGTCAAGCTCTTCGAGGCATTAGAGGATGAGGCAGACAGGCGTTCCAAGAGAGTTCGATTACGAGACATCAGCACCAAGAAGGTCATTGGAGTACAGATGGATGACCCGATAGGGCGAGCCTCAGAGATCATGAACCAGAACGATATCTCGCAGTTGCCTGTGCTCGACGGGGACCGTCCGATCGGGAGCATCACCGCTAAGGCTATCCTTGATCAAATGATGGGCGGAAAAAGGTTCGAAGATATCAGTAACAGGCGTGTTCTGTCGATAATGGACGCCCCATTTTCCATAGTGGATGAGGACGTGGATATTGGGTCGATCGAAATGCTCGTCGTGACTGAACATGCGGTGCTGACCACACGGAACGGAAAGATCACTGGAATCGTCACAGGGGCTGACCTCATACAGGTGGACTGGACGATTTGAGCGATTCGATCAAACCCTTCTCTTCTATTTATTGATCGCTCAAGAGCATCATGGGATGGGTTGAGAGGACAAACCATATCGCTCTATCTATGCCCATTTCGATTGTAAATATTTGCAGAGAGCACCGGAGATGTGATATTATCACAAAGTTAGTTTAAAATGATGAATCATGTTTTAACATCTAGATCATTGAAAAAAGCATAGCTCAGGGACTTTTTAAGGTCCCATCCCCAGGACGACCTATTAAGGTAGCTTTCGCTTTATGCAATGCATCCTCGATATTGCCCATAATGGCCAGAGGTGAGGGTCCCATCGTCCCTAAGCTCATCCAAAGCCGGCTCACCATACTTTAGAGCGATCACCGCATCCATTCCATTTAACATCTCAACAGTACGCTCCAGCTTCGTACGATGACCGGGGCCGAACAAGGGTATCTCCTGCTGTTCCGTTACATCTATGCTATTTTCCCTCTTTATGTTCTCCCCCTCCACGATATAGATGTCAAAAACCTCAGCTTGACCGAAATGCTGGTCGACCTCTTTGCTGTTCGTTGTAGCAACTGCTATCTTCATCATATTATGCTCCTCTGCTCTACCTTTTTCGTAATGTCTCTTCTTGAGCGGTCCCGCCTCCGCAGGCGAAGTTCGCGAACCTTGCAGAGCGGTCCTCGCCAAGCAATCCGATGGCATCGGCGCGGCAATGTCTGCAATGACGCATCTGTCTGATGTCCACTTGGCACAGGCTCTGTAGCTCGCTACATTTCTCTTGCGGTGGGAGCACGAACATCCTCGAACTTCGTCCCGATGACTGGAATGAAAGGAATGATGTTAATGATATATGCACCACATTCCTTTGCTCTCTTTGCTACCATGGGCAGATGTTTGTCATTGACCCCAGGAACCATAACCGAGTTCACTTTGACCAGCATGCCCATTTCAACCGCTCTCTTGATCCCCTCGATTTGATTGTCTATCAGAAGAGAGACCGCTTCTTCTTCTCGTAGAAGTTGTCCTTTATAATTAACGAAATCGTTAGATCTTTCTTTCCGATATCCACATCGATGGCGTTAAATGTGACGGTTATGAACCTGACCCCCAGCTCCTTTAATCGTTCCACATTTCTCTGCGAGCAAGAGCCCGTTAGTGCTTAAGCATAAGCTCATCCTGGGGAATCTTTGGTGCAAAAGACCCAAGGTCTCGAACGTCTCTTCATTATAGAGCGGGTCACCTGGACCGGCGATTCCAATGACCGATAAATGAGGAGTATCTCCATAAACCAAGCGGACCTTCTCCACCGCTTCTCTAGGAGTAAGAATATTGCTAGTGACCCCTGGTCTGCTTTTCGTTCGTACAATCGAACTTCCGATTGCAATAATTGCACTGGATATTGCATTTTGGAGCAACGGCCAGATGCATTCGGGCGAACTTGTCTTGAGCGTTCTCACTATAGCACGGGTGAGCTTTCAGCAATAGTTCAAGGTCATCGTTTCTCGTTTGGAACGTCAATGAGCACACTGGATGATATGGCCATTAATATATCTAATTGCCAATTTTATTCCAAATTGCATATATCTTTATGGTCAATCATACGACCAGATCACACTTATCGAGATGGTCAACCACCCACGAACGAGTTCGTGGGCTTGTAACAAAGCTCTGCCACAACCGCCTTACAGCCCTCGGAATCAAATATCGCTACAGTTCGCCCCGCTGACAGAGGGCCTGCTCGTTCCGGACATGCTAAGATGAGCGATGTTCCTTGAGGCGTTCAGGTCAGCGTCGGGAGCAAGCCCGGACTCGACGCAGTTGAAGTGCCCATCCCACCTTAAAAGGCGGGTTTTCCGGGAACGCTCTCTATGAGCACGATCGTTCAATTACAGTTAAAGATGGTCGTCCTTAGTATGACCAACAAGGTCATCTATGCCTGGAAGATCGCCAATATCAATATGATCTGCTGCGACCTTAAAAACGCATTTTGGTTTGCATTAGATCCTATTCTGTATCAATGATCCATTAGATGTTCATGACCGAGCTCAGGATGGTACATCGTTCGCGTCATGCCGTCAGATATCACTATTTAACTTCATGCGAGCGAAAGGTCACCCCTGCGAAAGCTGGGA
>CAVUGW010000025.1:0-75713 GCA_963741025.1 Methanomassiliicoccaceae archaeon | reverse complement strand
ATGGAAACGATGGGGGAAGAGCTGGCCTCGACAAAGATGTGACGAGAGATCGACTTGTATATCGATAAAAATGGACAATTAGGGAAACTTCGGCATCCCCCCTCATACCCCTCCCCTCTGGTATCATTGTTGACGTGGGGAGTGTGTCGTTGCGGTTGTTGTAATGATGCTCGAATTAAAGTCCGAGCATGCTCGATAAAGATGAAAGATGTCGCAGCCGTTCGAGCCGATCACCGTCGAAGACCTGTGTTTCAACACATGCGGGGACGCCATTCCTTTGAACCCAGTTCGCGACCACATATCCAACTTTCCTATATCACAGTACCACTCGAAGGCTACCCACGCGTTTATGACGCCTTAATGGAGAAAGGAGGGCTACTGATGGTCGTTTCCCATGCGTTCGACCAAATCTTCCGAACCGAGAAAGTATCTTAAGGTCAAATGAGGATCCGCCCTTGTCCTCTGTCTGAACGTCCATCGTACGTTCAAAATGAACGAGAATAAGAACTTGATCTAAATGGATGAAGGGATATATAATGCAGGAAAAGATCAAAATAATCCAGTTTGGCTGCGGTAATATGGCCAAGTACACAGCAAGATATGCGATGGAGAAAGGGGCTCAGATCGTAGGTGCAATAGATTACAATGCGAAAAGGCGGGGCAGAGATGCTGGGGAGGTACTGGACCTTGGACACAAGCTCGGGATCATTGTAGAGTCAGATGCTGAGAAGGTGTTCAATGGGACCGAAGCGGACATCTGCATCATCAATACTAGAAGTTTGATGAGCGATGTGTACAGTCAATTCGAAATTTGTGCTAAACATGGTATCAACGCTATAAGTATGTGCGAGGAGTCTTTTTTCCCATGGAACTCGTCACCAGAGTTGACAGAAAAGCTGGACAAGCTAGCTAAGGCAAATGATTGCACCCTGACGGGTTCAGGATATCAGGATGTGTTCTGGGGAAATCTTATCGCGGTCATCGCAGGAGCCACTCATAAGATCAAAGAGATCAATGGCAGTTCGAGCTATAATCTTGAAGATTACGGGACCGCGACCACGAAAGTGCATGGAGCGGGTTTGAACATGGCCTCGTTCCAGCGAGAAATCGCATCCAACAAAAATATTCCGGCATATATGTGGAACACCAACGGTTGGCTATGCTCCAAGCTCGGTCTGAACTTAAGATCTCAAAAGCAGGAATGCATTCCAACAACTCATACCATGGATCTGTACTCAAATGCTTTGGGAACGACCATAAAAGCAGGTTATGCTACAGGGATGTCGGCCGTGGTGACCACGGAAACAGAAGAAGGTATCACGCTAAAGACCCGTTGTATTGGTAAAGTATATGCACCCGATGAGTTCGACGCTAATAGTTGGGAGATCATTGGGGAACCATCAACCACTGTTCGCATAGACAGACCTTCTACCGCCGAACTGACCTGCGCAACGGTCGTCAATAGAATACCCCAGGTCATCAATGCACCTGCAGGATTTTATACGACGGAGAAAATGGCACCTGCCAATTTTATATCTGGTCCTATGTATGATCATTTGCTGGAGCAGAATGAGCATGGTAAAAAATGAGCTTAAGATCAGAAGGTCATGATAACCTGGTAGAACATACGATTTCAAAGTCATCCAGAAGCCCGTACATATGAACGGAGCTATCCTAGTAGTGACAACGCGCTCCGATCTTCGTAACACCTTCCCCTTAACCCCTTCTTTTTACCATTTCCCAGTGCATCTCTCAAAGCCAACAAAAAGTAAAAACGTTTTTAAAACCTCGGCACCCCCCCTTCGTACGCAGCCTTTCTCGCATCATTGTTGTTCACATGCGAATAGATCGTCGTTGTAATGATGCTCGAACGTCCGAGCATGCTCGATAGATGAATTATATCATGCCCTCCCTCAGCCTTCCCTTGACCGAATGAACACCAGATCTCCGCCCGGTCTTACCTTTGTCCGAGCGACACTTTCTTTTGTCCTTATCGCCCTCGCTTATCGGGTGAACTTCTCACCTTTCGTTTGAAATCCCTGCCATGTTGGGTATCCTTCTGGAATTGCAGCTGATACAGGCTGGGAAGGAATCGCTTAAGCATATGACCCGCCCTTGCTTCAGGGACCGCCGCGATCCAAGTTCAAGGCTCCCTGATCTTTATGAAAACGATAGCTATGAAATGATTGCTTCTTTTCACAATATCGACAAAAACCATCCGTCTTTGGGAACATAATACGCAGCACCTCATCGGGGTATCGTGAGGCCATATGGCGATGTCTTCGTGTTAAGGACTTAGGAAATGCATTATTTATGGGCCGATCGGCCGATCAAGCTTCGTCCTTCTTTATCTTGGCATGGTCAAATTCATTTAGTGTTCCATCGGGCTCGTAAGTGAAAAGCTTTAACCTGTCGTGGACCAGACCTTCAGTGCTAAATATGGTGGGGCACTTCCAGACCTCTCCGTTATCGGATCTAACACAAAATAGACCAAGCCAAATAACCTCAAGATATCCTAGTATCTCTTCGTCAGTATAGGACCAGCGTGGAAGGACCATCATGATACGAGAACCGTGCTGAATCATCTCCCGATACATCCTGACCATATCCGGTGAGGTCCTTGGGTGCTCGATGATGATATCGAACGGTCCATTCTCCGTTTCTATTCCATTCTGTACGTTGATGATAGTATATCCATCGTTCATCAAGTTAGGTGGATACATAAGGTCCTCATCCCAATCTCTCGCCATGATGCAGGCGTTCTTGATCGCCATAAGATACGCTACTCTTACGTTCATAGCATATTACCGATCTTCAATTTAGATAAGCTCATGCCTGAAAGAGTCGTTAGGAAACGACCGGGCGTTCCAGTTTTCTTCAAATACTTCAGCGATCGATCGTGAGATACTGAAGACAGAGGACAATAAGAACTGAACGCCTTGGCCATCTATTTTTTTATGATCTATGAAAAGGTCAAGATCCTTGGGGTATAGTTCCAAACAAACAAGGTCCATTATCTCCTGCGTCGTATCGCCGCTGAGCACTAGGTACCTCCTCAGTGTCCTACTCGATCTGGTCCAGAGCTGGAGGATGTCCGATCTATCACCGGGACCGTGACCTTGTCCTCGAACCTTGTATCCGTCAAATGACCACGACTTATCCGTGGAAAGGGTGCGGATCATGTTAACGGACGAGCAGATCAAAATGGTGATGGACATGGTCATCAAGAAGAAATGCGATCTTTTGTCCCTCATGTACGACATGCAGAACATCTCTACCGTGGACCATCACGATGCTGACCCCCATGTATGGCTTACTGGAATGAACGAGGATAGAGATAGTGTCCTCAAAGAGGGCCTCGAGGGGAGGTAGGCAGGAGAACGACCAAATGGCATATCTCGTTAGATATGTCACATACGTTCGTTTCCAAGGTCCCTTGCAAGGCATGGTCGATCGTTATATACAAGTTGTGGACAAGATGATCATACCAGAGGTGCTGTCGCATGGGAAAAATAAAAGATACTATGTCCAAATTAGAAGAGACGAGGTCTAGAGCTGAAAGGTCGAAGATCATGGAGCAAGGGAGGAAGATCGAGGCCGATGTTGAGATAATGGGGTCTTTGGTGGTGGAAAAGGTCGCCGAGACGGGGGAGAGGTTAAAAGAGAGGATACGCAAGTAGGTCAACCAGTATGATCTTCAGTAGCAACGATCGGTCATGTACTCAAACTGGAACGTGGATCGAAAAACCGGTCTGCCCATGATCATATATTTTTTGTATAAAGATCATCCATGGTCCAGCGGAAAGGCCAGAAAACGATCACAGCTTCCTCTTTGAGTTTCTCGGTTTAACTTCTCAGAACTGAACTTCCCCTCCGAGACCCAAAAACGGTTTCAGCGCCATATTGCCGTCAATCATCATGCACTTCTAGAGAAGGGACGAAGGAGCGGCCAAGAATTATGACCGCGGTTGAGCTTATGGCTGCAATGACAATGGCCGCTCCTGGGGGCGCATTTACGTTCTTGGTGCTTCAACCTACCCATATGGAAACACTTAGACAACCCGAAAATATGTATCGTCATTATTAGCATTTTTAAAATTATCGATATGGATAAAGTTAAGTAACTATAGAGACCACTTTTAATTATGGAGGATGGTCGGTCCAGGTCGTCGGTCCTCATAACAGATGGGAATACGCGAAGTGCCCTAGCGATCGCCAGGTCCCTGGGCGGCAGGGGGAACCGGATCATCATGGCATCCGATCATCCGCGCTCTATCGCTTTTTATTCCAAGCATTGCGACCAAAGATTCCTCTATCCTTCCCCGATAGATGATAAGGAAGCCTTCATCGAGAGCATATCGACCTTCCTGGAACGTAATGATGTTGATCTACTGATCCCAGTCAGCGACAAGACATGCTACCCCATAGTGGAGAACAAGGCCAAGCTTAAGGACCTCACATGTGTGGCCTGTCCGGACAAGGAGATGATGGAAGAGGTTTTTGACAAATCGCTCACACTTCGGACGGCAATCAGGTTGGGCGTTCCGGTACCCGAGACATATTTCATCGAAAATATCGAGAACATCTTTCCTTTAGCGCAGGAGCTCCGATATCCGGTCGTGATAAAGCCTCGATGGTCTTGGTATTGGAAGGATGGGAAGGCCAAAGCAGGTGTCCGAAGGTTCGTAAGCTCCGAGGAAGAGCTATTGTTAGCATATCAGGAGATGAACACCGAGATACCTTTACCCATGATACAGGAGGTGGTGAGAGGGGACGGCGTGGGGTTGTTCGCCCTGACGGAGAATGGCGTTCCGCTCGCTACCTTTGCTCACCACCGCCTCAGGGAGGTCAACCCGAGCGGAGGAGCGAGCACGCTCCGGGAGGGCGTCCCGACAAATGGGCAGGTCAAAGAGCACGGTCTTGGTCTGCTGCGAGAGATAGGCTGGAACGGCGTGGCCATGGTCGAGTTCAAGCTCGATGCCCGGACCAATGTCCCAAAGTTGATGGAGATCAACGGTAGATTCTGGGGGTCCCTGGACCTGGCGGCGCGGTCCGGTGTGGACTTCCCATTCCTATTGTTCCAACAGATGATGGGGGAAAGACCAGATGGACCGATGGATTACAGGTCGGGCCATCGTTCCAGATGGGTCAAGGGGGATCTGGAGAGGATGGTCCATATATTCAAAGACCCGGAACGCTCCATCAAAGAGAAGTTGAGGTCCTTGACGGAGGCGCTCAACTTCTGGAGCAGGGATGTCAGCTATGACGTTCTAAAGCTTGATGATCCATGGCCCGGACTTATCGAACTGCTCGAGTTCATCGATGACTTCGTTCTTCATCGTTCAAGAACGAAAGGGAACAAAGACCCCGAGACTCGTCCGATCCTTCCGTATTCCTTTAAGGGGGCATCTCCAGGTCCGACATCGTCTTTGATGAACTCTTGTTTGGACAAAAACGAGGCCGACCATTATAGGCGATAAGGTTGCATGTCTATCCGTTGCGGAATGTACGGAAGTACGATTTGAACGATCCAATAAAAAAGCAAGACCTCTGACCATTGGAAAATGACCGTGCTTTCCTCGCTGAATTTCCTAAACCGTCTCTTCCATCCTTCATTCCCTTCTAGATACCCCCATCCTGTTTCGCGATGACCATGATGGAATACCAAATGGATCGGCATCTGATCATTTTGATGATCCCATAATAATTAATGTCCGTGTTGCTTATATGCTCATCGCTTGAAAAAGGGAGTCTGTAAATGTAGAAAGCTCAACACCTTTGATGTGACGAACTTGGTGGTGGGCTCAATAATCGGTGCCGATGTTTATGTGGTCACGGCCATCGGGTCAAAGCTCATCGGTCCGGCCTCCCTCATTGTCTGGTTGCTAGCAGGGATAATGGCCGCGGTCATTGCAATATCGTTCTCCTACTGCGTTATGATGTCCCCCAAGGTAGGCGGGCCCTATGCCTATGTCAGGGAGGTATCCACCCCATTCGCGGGGTTCATGGTCGGGTGGAGCCTTCTCCTGGCGGAGTGGCTCTCCCTAGCGGTGTTCCCAGTGGCCTTCACCCAGTACTTCGTGGCCCTCATCCCGGGATTAGATGGTACCGCTCAGGTAGTGCTCAAGGCCATCTTCATTGCAATCATACTTATCACGAACTTGGTGGGGGTCAAGGCCGCGGGCAGATTGAACGATGGACTGACCATCGTTAAGTTATCACCACTCGTCCTCATCATACTGGGAGGGCTCTTCCTCGTCGTCGCTCGGCCAAGCATCGCCATATCCAATCTCCAACCATTTTTTACGGGTAACGCGACCGACTTCGGACAGGCGCTCGTACTTATCTTCTGGGCATATGCTGGCTTCGAAGATCTCCAGTCTGCCCGCGGATGATGTTGATCTCCCGGAGCGAACGATACCAAAGGCCATCATTTTCGGAATGCTCATCGTAATCGCCTTCTACCTGCTGACCAACCTTGTGGTCATCTGCGTCGTAAGTCAAGGTACACTATCCACGTCCAGTAGCCCACTGATCGCCACCGCTTCGGCGATCTTCAGCAGTCCTGTCCTTCTCACCGTTCTGGCAGTGGGGATCGTGGGAGTTGGGGCATTGCTGTCCATAGTCGGCTCTGATGAGTCAGGGACCATTGGTACCTCGCAGCTCGCATACGCCATGGCCATTGATGGACAGTTGCCCAAGCTCTTCGGCAGTACTCACCCAAGATTCAACACACCCTATCTTGGTCTGACGATCCTCTGCATCACCGCTTTCATTATCTCCCTGTTCGGAGGGCTGTCGGCCCTGATCAACTCTTCGGTGTTCCTCCTGGCCTTCACCTATCTGGCCACATGCATATCGGCGATCGTGTTGCAGAAGGAACACAGCGAGATCGCGTCCAGGCTCAGATGGAGAACAGCGATCCCATTGGTCGGGGCGATATTCTCCGTGATCCTGATCATTCTAGTGGACCCGACCGAAATTTTCATTTCCCTACTACTAATGGCGGTCGGAGTTCCGATATATCTCTTTTTATCGCCCAAGGAGGAGCTGACGGATATCAAGAAGAGATACTGGTCGGAGGATGCAATGCTGCGCAGAGCATGTCGTCAGGGGAGAATGTTCCTGGCCTTCCCTCTGCAGAAGATCAAGCTGTTTTATTTCAGAAGGACCAATAAAAGCCCCGCGTTGATCTGTGAGAACAAAGATACATGCCAAGAACAAGACAGTTGTAAACCGATTTGATTTATTAAAACACCTCCACAGAATACCCGACCCCAAAAGATGTCCAAGTGTTTTCATGGCATTAAGGAAGTGCGATCTCAACGCACTGGCCACTAAGGATATGATTCCATGTCGCGCGGTAAGCTAAGGAGAATAAGTATTGAGTCGAGCGAATGATCTAGTGGCGGAATATGTATTAAAAATAAAATATATCGGTCGTTAATATTATCGAAGCTAGACGAGATAGTTTGTACCCAGGCCCCTGTATCGTGTATCGGTTGATCATGTAAGCGAAAATTCTAGTATACCATGGAACGGGAGCTTGGTTGAAACATATTTTGTAATCGATAAAAAATAAGATCGCGGTAGTGTTTTGTCTTTGACACCTCCTTGGGGGAGATCAAGGCAATGCAAACGTCATTGCATCATTGGCAAAATGGCAAACCGTCCGATATGGTGTGCCATCAAAGCCCGATGGGCATCGACCACATGATCTAGTGAGAATCTTCTATCGAGATGTACTTCGAACGGTCCCGCTTCGATCATATCGTTAAGCCTGCTCATCAGCCCGGGCAATGCCTTTCCTTTATCATCAACGAGACCATAGGGAAGAACTAGAACACCAGGTGGCGCCTTGGGAGCACGCGTGCTCCAGTAGGGACATGCTACACGCCCTCCCTTAAGTACTGTGTCAAGCACATTTTCTGCCTCCTTGATCGATCTTGGATTTTGCGCCTGGACCGTGAGCAGGACCGAATCAAATCCTCCCGGGGCAAACTCTTGGGCGGAGGCCCGTACATCACCAGTATGTCCTTCTACCACCGCTTGAGCGCCTAATCGTCTTACCAAGTCTACACCATCCTCGCCCGATGCTACGGCGAAAACCTCCATGCCCATTCTTTTAGCAAGTTGGATCGCAAGATGTCCGATGCCGCCACTGGCCCCGAATATCATCAATTTTTCATTGGGTCTCACACCGAGAACATCTAATCCTCGCAATGCGGTCGCGCCATCAATTGGTAAGGCCCCGGCCTGCTCGACCGTCAGGTTGGACGGGACCATCGATGCTCGTTCAACTTTCACTGCGGTGTATTCAGCATAGAATCCTGCCTTAGGATCCCGGGCCCGTATGTCGCCATAAATCAGGTCCCCATCGCGGAACTTATCGACCTCCTTTCCGACCTTAACTATCGTACCTGCGCCCTCGGAACCGATGACATAGGGAAAACTCGACTTGATCCCGTACATCTGAGAGTACATATGGGCAAGCATCCCCTCTCGCTCAGCTATATCCCATATCCCGACACCAGCGGATGCTACCCGGATCAAAATTCATCGGTCTCGATCTCCGGGATCGGAACATCCCTGACCGAAAGAACCTCTGGGCCGCCGAAACGATCGATCGCCACCGCACGCATCTTGCCTTCGGGCATCACAAATGCCTCTCCGGTCGAAGATGCAAGTGCAGGGTCTCAGAATGACCCGAACGAACCAAGGTCGGTCCTCGGTTTCCCGTGCTTCTCATTTCTATGTTGGATACAACGCTCATTTTTACACATCCTAGTGATCTCTGGTCCGGCCCTTGACCGGCCATCTGACAGTGTCATATTACAGGAGCAAATATGTACATTGGTAGTGTAAAAGTAATATTGTCATCTAAAAGTAAGTAATTGATGGTCTGCATGAAGCCTTAAAATAAAAGACATACTTACATGAAGGACGTCGTTGAGATCATTGGCACCAGATGGAACCTGATGATCATCGGGAACCGACATAATGGCTCCTTCCGGTGCATTTAGCAGGAGAAGTGGATGGGGGATCAATTCGAAGACCCTCATATGCTACTTTCGTTATCTGGAAAGTTATAACATGGTCGATCGAATGGCATATGCTGAAGTTCCCCCAAGGGTGGAATGCTCGCTGACAGAATGCGGGAGAGCATTTCTTCCGTGTTCAAGGTGATAAAATTTCCGGGGAGGGAAATTGAAGCCTCCAGAGAGATCGTAGGAGACCTTGAATTCCTTATCGTTTGATGGTTCGTCCAAGGCCACAGGGCCGTTCCTGAGAAAAAGTGCGTATACTTTGTTATTTACAACGGTTCAGGCCTTCCTGCATTTGTTCCTAAGGGTTGTGGCGGCTTCTTCAAAGGTGAAGACCCCAATTGGCCTATTGCGGAAATGCGGACCAAATTGGTCCTGGAACGCAAAGGTCATTTACAACGGGCGGACAGGGAGCTCACCTTGAAAGAGGCCATCTCGATGCATGAGGTTCGGGAAGAGCATCGACGTACCTCATCATGAGGGTCACAACAATTGGCAGGTACAGGGTCGTGAGGATCTAGTCGTCTGTTGGATACCTCTTCTAGATGAGGAGGATCCCGTTGAGTATGAGAAAAGGCTACTGAAGGAGTTCGCGAAGGGGTATGATAGGTTGCCTTTTGCGAACCATAGGGAATAAAATTAGAGATGGTCGGGTACCATCCCAGTATAGTCATATTCCGTTAGCTCCCCTTCCTGGTCATAGGTATACAATTCAAAGGTGAAGGGATCCCATGCTCCACTCATGAAAGGTTTCCTGGCCTTCAATACCTTATCCTGTTTGGAACACTGCAGCAGTCCGCACCATATCACCTCAAGATAGTTCTTCATCTCCCTCTCGGTATAGCACCATTCGGGCAGGATGATGACCGTGTGTCCGCTCTGAGTTATGTCTTCACGGTACGCCTTGACCACGTTCGGGGCGGGCTCAGGGTGCTCGATGAAAATATTGAATGCCAGTTTGTTCTTACTAGCCATTCCCGGAACGCTTATGACCGTGACGCCACCGTCGGTCATCATGTTCGGATAAGGTGTTTCCGCGTTCTTCCTGCGAGCCATGAGAAAGGCGTTCTTCACCGCTCTTAGATATCCCACCCTGGAGTTCATGATGGGTATCCATTATGATGAATGATAAAGGCGACGATGGGATGCACATCTTGTGTGGGATGGTCATACCGGGAAAATCTGATGACCTCTCCTTTCCGCAACTTTTACAGTACTGCATTCCCGGCCAAAGCGTTGTAGGAATTCGAACATTTTAATTTTGGGCAGAGGATCAAGGCCGCTAGTGACCTTTTATCTCTAGAGACCCTGCAGAGACTAGGGCAAACGTCCCAAGCTTATGTGGGGTGGCCAAACGGTATCTTTCCTCAATTTATAAACCAAACAATCGAGAAGGAGAGGGCCGAACGCCCCCTTATCATCTCATAGTTAATTTCAGGGCAGTCGTCTCTTTCGTTATGTTCGAAGCTGTCTGGTTTACGAGAAAAGGGAATTTGATCGTTATTCCTAATTTTTATATATTGATAGAATGAATAAACTATCATGAATTGTCCTAACTGTTCCAAGGAGACCCTCGAGAGCAATTATTGTCAAAATTGCGGTCAGCCCCTTCAAGATGTTCCAAGGACGAACTCATCTCCTTCCCCGTCACCGGATCAACGAACGGCCTATCAACAGTCATACCAACCGGTTCCGTTGCCCTACTATCCGGCATACCAATATCGATCCGAACAAGATAGTTCCAGGAACTGGGGCATCGCTTCTGTGGTGATGGGATTTGCCAGCCTGCTCATCTTCATGATATTGTTCGCTCCTTTGGGGGTGGTCTTCGGCACCATCTCGCTTACTAAACAGAATCATGGGAACAATTTAGCCATATTAGGGATAGTCCTATCGTTGATAGGCGTTATTGCCGCGTGGGTCGTGCTCTGGGTTTAGGGTTTCATATTGAAGCTCATCGCATTTCCTAGATTTGGAGGGTATGCTCAGTACCATGAGGCCTTTCGTCTAGTCACGTTCATTCTGAACATACTGATCTTCTAAGAAATGGAGGGGGGCCTTCTTCGGCCTTAGGATGTCTAATAACTTTTAAAACAGCCTAAATTATGGATCATGGGTGGTTTAGTGGGGGTTAGATCTAGGTCTGTGAACCTTTGCTTGTTCGTTACAGGGCGGTTCACCGGCCCTAACCTGAAGATCAATAGCTGGTTGAACCAGTAGACATATCATTATTTTTATTATGAGATCGCCCACTATAGCGAGGCGTTGGGTCTGTTCGCCATTCGTTTTTTTCACAATATGGTAATCGGGTCGAAGCGATACTGCCACACATGACAGAAGAGGTCAATAGTTAACGCGCCTGCTATGTGCTAGGACAACTCGACCCTTCCCAAATAAAGGATCTTCTCAGATGAAACCATTTAACCATTGCGAGCGAGAGGTCCCTCTGGGAGAGCTATGTTATGAGAGCGATCAGGTGAGGAAGTAAGGCCATGAGCGAAGAGATCGGGGCACTTTCGGACCGCTCACCGAAAGACCTTCTTATTCGCGACCGCTCTTCCTATTTCGCGATGCAGGAAGGGAATCAAATAACGTACGGTCGGAACGACCTGAACTTACGCTCGTGGACGGCCGACCATTACGTACATCGGCGAATGCAGCGCATGTTCGCTCGATGAGGCAGGAAGCTCCGCCCGTGAGGGCGGGGTCGTTCACGAGTAAGGTAGATCGATCATCAGATGATCCATCGTAATCGCCTTAGCACTACCCCTTCCTAATTAAAGACTGCCCCGGGCTCGGGGCATGGTCACGGTTGTGGGTATGGGATGTTCCCCGTCTGAGCCCCCTGCTTACCAACGAGATTGTCGATGCTGATGCGTATGGTCAGGGTGCCTTTGGCCATCTCCGGGGAGATGTTCATGCTGCTGCCAGGAGCATACTTATGGAATATCTTATTGAGATATTCGGCCTTCTCGCGGTCGTCCTTAATAAGCATCGCCCTGCCCTCGGCGATTACGCTTCTGTAGATGAGATCGAACTCACAAGGCACGGTTGCGGAGACCACATCCTTCATCTCGTCCACCTCGAAGCACACTCGATCGTTAGCAATGATCGCATTGACCTTTCGCCCTTTTTTAGCGCAGTGGACCAGGATTTCGTTCTTATGCTCGTCAAAGTAATAGTTCATCGGCACGACGTATGGTTCATTGCCGTCGCATACCGCCAGGCGACCTAGGCGACCATCCGCTAGGAACCGGCGGGCATCCTCGTCGCTCATCTTCCTCTGCTCCCGCATCATCTTGTGGTGAGACATAATATCCTACTTGCAAAATATCCGACAAGCAGATTATAATCATTTCGCGTTTAACTATTGCGGGTGAGAGGTCCTCAAGTGAAAGTTGGGGGATGGGAGCGGGCGAGCGGGAAACCTCGTCAGAAGGGACCAGCGGATATTCACTTTCGCCCAACCCACCGAAATACGTTCATATGTAAGTTCGCTCGGAACGTAAGATGAAGTGATGCTAGCCTATGGATCCCATCCCTATACTGGCATAGAGAACGAATGGAGGACCGGAACGACCTGAACTCACGCTCGTGGACGGCAGACCGTTACGTTTCATCGTCGAATGCAACGCAAGTTCGCTGGATGAAGCAGGAAGCTCCGCCCGCGAGGGCGGGATGGTCACATGGTTTACATCATCGCGGTAGAGATGATCACAAGTCTTTGATCTGATTGCTCATGGGAAAGAGAAACCATGACCATTTGGCCGTAAATTTCCGACAGTTGGCTCGTAAATGTTGAAAATTTAGGAGATCCTGCCCCCGCCCTCTACCGGCATATTAACCCATGGAGGGCCGTGAGCGGACATAATTATTCCCTACGACTTATCAAGATGTTCTTCCGTCTAGTTTATCTGAACCACCAAGTACTATGTATCAAGATGCCCGAAAGAGAGCTAGTTAAGGGATAAGGATGCTTCGAGAGGCCGAACGGGTTTCCTTCTGAGATCATAGATCGAACGATCGAGAATGGAATAGGTATCTGAGGTAAAATGGGTCCAAACACCATTTTCCATAACTGAATGATCGCATGAACGAGAAAGATAGAAATAGTCTCTTGTTACGATATTCTACATTTGATTATATTGGTGGAAATATCCCTTAGAAGAGCTGAAAAAGACGGGTCCTGTAACACGACCGAACGATCCGACCCATCGTTCCTCGCCCTCTCGAACGCTGGACTATTGATGATGACCCAACATAGCTTCGTCTCTCCATCTTGGTTGACCGTCGTAAGGCTAGATGCCCAGGGTCATGAAGCACCTATCGACCTGGTTCGTAAAGGTTCGAAAATGAGCAGGGCCCCCATCATCAAGGGGGGAATCGATGAGCGATGATCGCTCCGAGCGCTCGCTGACGATGATAAGCTCAATATGATCGAGATCATACTGTCGATGTTTATCGAGGGGGGAGGGCCGAACGCCCCGATGGCTCCTCCAGGACGATCTTTATAAGTTGGCCTACACCAGATATGGCCGACTGGCGGTTTTTATTACTGTGAAATGAGAGCCTATGTGTTCATGCATCGAAATAATTTCGAGCGTTCTCTTTTAAATTTCTCGTCCAGCATCACACCGGCAGAGGCACAGTGTTCCGCTGGTACGTCGTGGAAGAGAACAACGATCGGGTCCTTTGGTATCCCTGTGATCCTACTAAGCTCGTTCGTAAATACCTTAGCTATCTCGGCTCTTTTCGTATAATCTTGTGGTGTCATCTCTATGGTGATTATTGGCATGTTCGTTCCACCCCATCAAATATTTTTAGATATAAATGGCGATTTATGATCGCCATCTACTTAACCAAATAAGCACAAGGTATTTTGGCGATCTTACTATACTCGGATGGTGAAATATATATGTTCCTACCGATCAGTAATAGTGATCGAAACATCGATCCCATGGTCCCAGGTTTGATAAGCTTTCATATGGGCATCTGACCAACGCCATTTTTTTCGTCCCTTGGAGGCTTCTAATGGATTAAGAGGTCTGAACAAGAACGGGTCAAGGGATCATCCTTTGAACCCTCCCAAATATATGGGCCCTTCCTGGACCGTCATAATATTACATGACAATGAATATAACTAGACCGAGCGGCCATATATTCTTTGAGGTGGTGAGGGTCGTGTTTCTCAGACCTTTCTCCACCCCCTCGTCGTCTTTGTTTTGATCGGCCCATGTTCGGTATCCACATGTGGATAGGATCATTCCAATTGTTATAGCTGGCAGCAAAGGCATCTGGTGCGGCGATATGGAAGCTCAACAACCTGGAGCGACATTGCCCGATCCACCATATCATATATTGTTCGTTGGTCTCTTACCGATCGATCTTTATATCATCAATAAATATAATGTCCGTGGTAGGGTCGACGGACCGTGGCCCCACATTGCTGATGTCAACCCCGGACGATCTACATATGCCTTGAAATGGCAGATAAAAGTGTGATCATCCCCCGATTTCCAGAGAGACCTAGCAACTGTTTTTTCTGACCGCCCAGATGCTTCTTGTAGTCATCGACCCCAGGTTCCCCATAGTCTATAGAACATATGCCATCGTCCCTAAGATGCTCCATAGAACGAGCTAGTACGATGAGCCCTGGGGAGTATTTAGTGAAACCGTCACCCATTCCCAATCGATACGCCATCGCCGAACCATGATCGAGAAAACCGAAAAGCTGAGCAGCAACAAGGTCGTCGATGAGCAGCTCGTACATGAAGCCTTTCCCTTCAGACAGCGTTTTTCCGAACACCCTTTTAAGGAAGTCCGAGTTCCTAGTATCGCGGAAAATGCTTCCGCCTCTACTCTCCCAACGAGCTATGTGCTGATCAGTGTAAACGTCCACCGCCCTGCCCACATCCTCCCCCGTCAGGGAACGGAACATAACATCATGATCGCGTTCCAGGTTTCTCATTTTTTGTCCCAGTTTGTTCCCTAGGCGTTTTACGAGATCATCTTGAACTTTTAGATCACAGCATATGGATGATTCGTCCGGGAAGTTATGACAGTTCCATCTCGTGAACGTCCAGTACTGAACCGCATATTATATGAAAAATCGTCCAGATAATGAAACCATAAGGAGTTCCAGTCAAGATCGTTCATGTTTGATATGATCAAATCTAGGACCTCAGGTCGTTCAGGTTCGATCAGAATACCATAGTGGCAGAAACCAAGCCTGGAGGATCCAGCGACCTCCCCTAAGAAAGAAAGCGTACGAACCTTTATCCCATGGACCCTTTTTTTTACTATCATAAAGGGCGCGACCCCGATGAGTTCGTCGGCATCGCTTACCATCAATATCCTGGGTTCGATATCCTCGCTGAAGACTTCCATCCATGATGTTAGGAGGTCGGGCGAGGTGAACACAGAACCTCCGCTGCGATGCCTCAACATCTCCCATGCCTCTTTATGCTCCGACACCCCATCGATGTCGGTCACGAGCCTGCAGCGCAGCATCTGATGACCATCGGACATTATTCTTATCGATTGGTTTGAGCTAGGCATATATAAAGAACGCTGCGTATGCCATGCCATCAGGTTAACTACTTGCCCCATGTAATGGGCGTTCTTCATCTTCCATCCGAACCATTTAGAGGTCAAAGATCTCCGGGGACAACGAGATGAGGTCTTTCTGCACAAATAGAAGGCGAGTCAGACCCCCATACCCTTCTCGTACGCGTATCGCCCGCATCATTGTTCACATGAAGATACATCGTCGTTGTAATGATGCTCGAATGCCCGAGTACGCTCGATACCACAATAACGTTGGAGATGTGATGTTACAAATTAACACATCCCTAGATGGAGGAGAGAAATGGAAACAAAGGGGGGCGTTCATAGATTTGGAAAACATCATTGCCCTACACCTCAATAGAGCAAATTCTCCTCATAAACCGCGCAATGGGCATATCTTTTTCCTCTTTCTGTTGATATAAACGTTAATCGTCCTTTTTGGACGACCGATCAAGATCGTCGTCCTTATAGGGAAGGAGAGCGGGATGACGAATTCACCTATGGACCCCATGAAAGGATCGATCGACGGAGATGAGCATCGTTACATAGGTTCTAATGAACAGTATGGGATCTAGCTGGGGCGTCTTCGTCTGTTGGAGATAGTTCACGATCAGCTACGATCCGCAGATTTGAAAAGATGGGGGTCTCCGAAGGATGGAACTGTTTGGAGAATTAGCGCGGGGCCGGGTCGATCACAAATTGGCTTTCTGGTCGTGTTGGGACCGGAGGCAAGGTCCTGGCCACAGATATCGATACAAGGTTCATTAGAGGGATGAACGTTTTCAATATCGAGGTTCGCCAGAATGATATTATGAAAGACGAACTGGAATCCCGCCAATATGACCTAGTTCATTGCCGAAACGTCCTCTTGCTTCTGAAAGAGCCGGAGTTGGCGCTAAGTCGAATGGCCGAGGCTGTGAGTCCAGGGGGTGGCTTATGGTCGAAGAAAGTGATTATGGAGCCGTGTTGTCGACGGACCTCACGGAACCTTCGGCCGTCTTTTTCGTCCCTGTAAATCGGGATCTGTTCACATTTCTAAGAAAGATCAAGGTGGCGGAACCATACTTCGGACGGCGGGTTCGTGGTCTTGTTGAACAACTTGGCTTCATCGATGTTCATCAAGATGGCTGGACATGCATGATTAGGAGGGGGGAGAAATGGCCCTATATGTTGCAGCAACTTTTCAAACCTTCTCAAAATCGATGATTTCCAGTAGATTGCTAACCAGGATGAACATCAGGAGATACAGAGATTGCTTAGCGATCGATCATTCTGTTATCTAGGCCATACGATGTTCAGTGCAGCAGGTAAGAAACCGGAATGGGATCCTGCTTTATTCAGGTCCGGACCTGCCGTTCCGAGGGCCGATATATAGATCCTGTTTAAAATCGATCGGGCACGGAGATATATCTTCCCAGAGATGGAGGGTTGACGGTCCTTGCCTTAGATGTTCGATCTGTCATAAAGAACCGACCTGAGGTTAAAGAAATGGAAATGGTTTCAGAACCTCGGCACTCTCCTTTAAACACTGCTCATCTCGGATTACTGTTCACACGCAGATATCTACTTGATGTATGGTTCGACGGGCCGTTGATAATTGGTAATAAAGCCTCAGATCATCAAAAGTTTTCAAAGCTGTTTTCGCTTTCCATGAGATCGTAAATAGGCTTCGGATCGGAAGGATCGGGTTCATTTCATGCGGTCCCCCTCTGTTTCCAGTTGTTCTCCACCCCACCACGATGAGTGCAATCCTCGCACTTAGGGTGGTCCTCCCAGTCGGTCTTGCCATGAAGATAAAAGAATTCACAGTTCGGGCAAGTTCTCTCAACATCGACAGAATCGGTCATGGATATCCCATTTACCCTCATGATCGCGATGTTGGGACCAGCTATATTATTATTTTGGGAGGACAAGTGCAGTGTTCATGAGGACCTGGGTTCAGGATCGGTTCTTGGGTTGGTTTGTAAAGGGCTTTACTTTTCCTCTAACCCCTCCCCGTCCACCCCAGTGCTTTTCTTAAAGCAAATTAAAAAATAAATCGTTCAGAACCTCGGCACAGTCCCTTCATAAGCTGACATTCTAGCATGAACTCCAATAAAATGTCCGATCTAATGAACCTTCCAAATAATATCATCCTTGGATAATGATGCAACTCTTGGCCGTGTTATCATGAAATGACCTAAGTGCGATAGGGAGATGAACGAACGCCTTCGTTCACGTGTCAGGTGCATGGAATAGGGCAGGTTGACCCAGCCATAATAAGAAAAGTAAGGGGTTTCATGGTAAGAACTTAGGTAACATCAGGCTATCTTTCTTCCAGAATCCCAGGTCGGGCTCTCGTTCCAGACCTCTTCCGGTTTCAACAGCCACAATCCTTTCAGATCGAACTTCATGGCCTTGAATGTCTCTTTCATCTTGTCGAACATGGGGCCAGATGTCACATGGTCCTTGACGCTGCATCGGACCTCGTACGACTCAGGACCCTTGCTGACCAGCAATGAAGCATGGGAGCCGTCCTTCTTAGAGTGCTGTAGGTTCTCCCCGCTCAATTTCATGAATATTTCACCGATAAAGATCGTCTCTGGGTCCACGGCACCGGTCCCACCAACAGTTGATCATGTGGACATCCCCCTTGCTCGTCTTTGTCCCCAATATCTTGGTCGCACTGCGGTCGTTCAGCAGTTTGAACACATCGTCAGGTAGTTTCACCATTTTTACACCATGCCAAGGAGGGCTAAGAGAATATATTAATATTCGTAATGAATACTTTTCTATTCAATAATCATGACCAGCCAAGAAATAATTTCTGAGATCAAATCGCTCAAGAGCGAACTTAGCGCTTTCAATGACCAGATGGCCAGTTTGCGCTATGGGGACCTCAAAGCCTCTTTTTTGGAACAGATAAGGATGGTGGTAGGGGAGGAAGGAAAGCGTACTTTCCGGAACGATACGAGCAACCTTCATAGTACTTCTGGGTGTATCTGTAAAGAAGAATGCCTAAGGGGGCTCGAAAAAACTGCTGACGAGGCCGCTAGCTCGTTCATGAGGGACGACCTTCCAAATGCAAAGAGAATATTGGATGAGGTAGAGGCTCTGATCAAAGGTGATCGCTCACCATGTCAGGACGAGGTTTGCTCCCAGATGGCAGTGGAGACAATACGCAGGGTCAGGGCCATCCTGGAGGTCTATGAGGCCCTGGCCGATAGGTTAGGTCCCGGGATCGAGCAAGGTACGGAGAATAATAAACGGTATAACAACTTCACGGCCGAGGAAATGGAATCGGTCCTGGACCCTTTGGCCAATGCCTGGCGCATAAGGGTCCTTATCGTCCTAAGGAGAGGGGACCGCAGCCTGTCAGAGATGGGCCGAGCAGTGGAGCTTAAGACCGGACACTTGCAGTTCCACTTACGAGCGCTTGTTGGAGCGGGGTTGATATCGCTCGATCGACATAGACATCGGTACATCTTGACGGAAAGAGGAGCTATGGCGCTGAGCTATGCCGAGGGTATGATATCGATGTTGGGGCCCCTCGCAGCTAGCACCGCCAACAAGGGGGGAAGGAGGTCAGGGGTTAAGAAAAGTAACGAAACCCAGTTATGAGAGGTTTCAAGACCGGGGGGGAACATCGCATGCCATCAAGAGGCATGGTATCTCATGGTCGCCCTTGTCTTTATCATTCCTTTCAAGAAGCTCGATCTGTTAGGCCGGAGCATTTCGAGCACTGACAAAGGGCGATATTTTCGACAAATACTTTTCCCTTGCTCTTTTATCGTTCACCCTTCCGAGTGCATGTTACAAGGTCAGATCTCCAGCGAAAAGAACGATTTGTCCACGAACCATGCCCATATAAATCATCGGTGTCGAGGGCGATGTTAGCTTCCGATACTCCTATGGCGATGGGCGAATGGGTCATATTCCTTGCAGGGGTATTGGATCGATCATTGGGTTAAAACCTATGCGATAAAGGGACCGATACTACCCACCGCTCGTATGTTCGAACCGATGGAAAAGGACCTGGTGATGGGGCCCGAGCTGGACCATGTCTGTGGGTAAGCCCAGTTCCCTGATCCGCTAGATGCGAACTGGCTCAAGATCATGAGGTGCGAAGGGATCGAGAACTTACCCTTTTCCAAATTCATTTTTATTTTTAAACGGTCTGATCCCTGGTTCATCTCATCATACATGACTCGCACAATGCTCTCACTTTCAGGATGGAAAAGGATGGACAGGTATAGGCATCAGGTGAGAACGAAGGTCAGGAGGGATGAGGGGCATTGATCGCCATCAGGGCCCATCTCTTGAAATAGAGTCTGAACGTTTTTGAGGAGAATAAGCTCAAAGAAGAACAGGTCCGTCCCCCTGACGTTCCACCTGTAATTTTGTAAAGTATAAAGACCCTTTCACAATTCAAACGATATAAAATGTAGATGGGATGCTATTTGGCCACCGACCATTAGATCCAATTTATGAAGTGTTGGAGCGGCCAAGTTGAAAAATACACGGGGAATCGTGAAGCTGTTATGGTCTAGGCCGCTCCGGATATAGGTTTGTCAACGCCGATGCTTCAACATTTGCTTGAGGATTCCCGTAGATAGCATAGTTCCGTATGCGTTCATTGTCCCACTGGTGGACCCATACGTCCCTATAAAATAAGGATGAAAGCTATTTGAACGATCGATGATAATGGGTGATACTGCATACGGAAGCATTGTGTCCCGGTTGCGGGACTGCCTGAACGGCCAACGATGCTTTCTACTGCAAACGACTCTTTATTGATGTTTGATTCATCCGTTTCAAGGTCCGTCATCTATGGGACCCTGATCTAGTTCTGGGCCCGTTCAATTTCCCTTGGGGATAGTGAAGAAGGTCGTTCCCTTGTCGACCTCCGACTGGAACCAGATCCTTCCTCCACGACGTTCGACCATCTTCTTGCATATCGCGAGACCGATACCCGTCCCTGGACGCTCGCTCTTTGTTGGCAGCCTCTCGAACATTTGGAAGATACGGTCAGGGCTTGCGGTCCCGATGCCGATCCCATTGTCCTTGACGGTGAACGTCCATTCCTTCGCGTCCCGAACGGTAGAAATGCGCACCACCGGTCGTTCCTGACCGCGTCGAACTTGATGGCGTTTGCGATAAGGTTCTGCATCACTTGGGACATCTGCGTTTCATCACCTGTGATGGTAGGCAACGGTCCGACGATGATCTCGGCCTCGCTATCTTCGATGGATGCTTTCAATACCTTGAGGTCGTTCCCAACGACCTCGTTCATGTTCACTAGGCTGAACTCTTTTCCCTTCGTGTCCACTCTTGAATGGTCGAGCAGGTCATCGATGAGAGAGCGCATCCTCGTCCAGCCGTCCACGGCGAAGTGGATGTACTCATGAGCGTTTTGGTCGAGCTGGTCCGTGGATTTCTTCTCCAATGTATGCCAAGTTTCTTTCGATCGATCCTTCTGAGACCCACTTACTTTTCAAAGAACTGATAATGGATGTCACAATCTTTTTTAGGAATCCTGACGCCTTCGAATCGCTGAAGGCCATTTTGAAAAAAAAGTTTCCTCATCCCTGGACAAGAGAGAGGTTTGAGGGTCTGGGTGACCGCCCGCCCCATCGGAGAAGAGGCCTATTCGATCGGGATCATCCTGAAGGAGCTGATGGAACAGGCCGAAAAAGAAGTGCATGTCCAGATCTTTAGATCGGACTCGCTCAAAGTAAATTTATTGGGCCCTTGCCACATCTTATTTAGTACCTCGTAACGCTGATACGCTAAAGAAATCTAGTGATCGGCATAGAACCTCGCGACCGCCCTGAACGATTCTTTTGGCTCCCAGGTCATATCCGGGTAGGTATCCCCATGTTTTCCAACATCTTCAGCGAACTTGCACAATATTTCCTGAGGTAGCTCAACGCCAAACATCTCCTTTCCCTGTTCGACCGCTTGTCTTGCCAACTCCTTGAAGGTCTCCCTCTCAGGATAGCTCTTCACCAGACTGTAATTGGCCATGTCGCTGTCGAACCTCGGGTCCGGATTGTATGGTGAGTTGGGGACCGCAAAGGTGAAGACGAACGCTCCTTCCACTCCTGACATATCCAGTATAGTAAGTTGCTCGGCGATTTCCCGAGCCTGCAGCCCCTCATCGCGGACGTAGTGCCCATCGACCCGATCTGCCACTTGGATCGTCTCGGCGATCCTCGGGGCAAGACTTGTCCCCTTCCGAACAGGTCTGCCATCATACCAAAGGAAAGCATGAAACCCAACCCCCCGAGCTTCTCCGCTCCTTGATATGTGCAACAACCGAACTCACCTATGATCACGGGCTTGTTGTATACTTTGTATCTCTGGACCATCTTGCCGTAAATGTCCTTGGTCCGCGCGTCACGGTACAGGTCAACGCCCACGAAATCGAACGGCGCCCAGTCGACCGTCTCCAAAGATACGGAAAAGTAGGTGACAGGGCCATCGAACACCTCCTTGACGGCCTTGTTCGCCTTCTGCAGGAACGCATTGAGATTCCCGTTATGCCTCCCGGACCTGACGGTCTCCATGAACGAGGGTTTGTTCATCCGCTCAAAGACATTGGCACCTTCCACGATACCCTGCATGAAAAGCGTCAGCTCCGAACCGACGCTGAAAACGAGTCTCCCGGGCCAACTCTGCCGCAACGATTCCGCAGCAATGGCAGCATCGTTGAGATATCGGAGCGTCTCTTCTTGGCCCCTATCCCACATCTCGGGCGAGAACCAAACCTCCAACCCCTGAGCCAAAGCGTCCCCACTGGCCGCGACCAGCCTATCAATGTCAAGACCACATATCCTTACGGAATTGCAGTGCAGGTCGTTCTTGATGATCTCAAGCTCTCTGTGGACGATCACGGGGTCGAAATTGGGACGCCAGTTGCTCCCCAGCATGACCCGACCAACATCATAGCAAACACCTTTCCTATTCATCGATATCGATCTCCATGTTCTCCGAGCGGGAAGCGCGACCTACGTGGTAATGGGTAGAGAACAAGATGGAAGAGGACGAACCGAGATATATTGGTCTCGGGTGGATCATGAAATACCGTTCTTAGTTCATCTTCCTGACCCATGATGCACTTCCCCCACCACGAGGGGGATGAACGGGACGGGGGATAAGGGATACGTTCTATCCGATCCTAGTCAATCTATCATGAAGTACGAGCAATGGTTTCCTTATGGTCCAAACCGTTAAGGCAGTAAACTATTTTCGACCATCGACAAAACCACTATGCGAAGATCCCTAAGTCGCGCGGTAAGGTAAAGGGAATAGATATTGAGTCCAGCCAATAAATTAATCGCCAGGAGATGTATTCTAGAATAAGCATAATATCACATGTGGTTCAAATTTAAGTCTCTTGAGATTTATTAGGGATCCATTTTTTTTACCGGACGGGCATCGTGAAGTATAATTTCGTTCCTTTCCCTTCTTCGGACTCGAACCATATGCTCCCGCCATGCCTTTCGACGATCTTTTTGGCTATCGCAAGTCCGATACCCGTCCCCTCGTACTTTTCCCTATCGTTCAAGCGCTGGAACATTTGGAACACCCGGTCCTTTTGAGATGGACTCTATCCCAATGCCGTTGTCCTCGATGGCGAAGGTCCACTCATTTCCCGTCCCCCTTGCCGAGATGTTTATTCTTGGTGGTTCTGTCCCGCGGAACTTTATCGCGTTCCCAATGAGGTTCTCGAGCAGGACGAGCATCTGCGTTCGATCGGCCTTGATTTCCGGAAGTGAGGTGCTCGTTATCGAAGCATTTGTGTCCGTTATGCTCTTTCTCAGATCCTTAAGTGCGGTCTCCAGGACCTCCTCCATTCTAACAGGAACGAACGATCCCCCTTGCGTGTTAACTCTTGAGTACATCAGTAGGTCATCGATCATCCTGCGCATTCGGTCCGCACCATCGATGGCGAAGTCCATGTACTCCTTTGCTTTGGTGTCAAGTACCTTGCCTTCGTACTTCCTCTCCAACAGGTCCAAGTATGAAGAGACCATCCGAAGCGGTTCCCTGAGATCGTGCGATGCGATGTATGCGAACTGTTGTAGATCGGCATTGGATCGCTCCAGCTTTTCAGAATACCTTTCGACAGCACTCTGTGCTCTTTTGATTTGGCTGATGTCAGCTATCGAGACAACGAATCGATCACTATCTAAGGGGAAGTATGAAAGCCGACTTTCAGGTCCTCCCGGAGGGAAAGGCCTCTCAACAATGATGGGCCCCCCTGCTGCCTTCATTCGGCGAAATATCGGTAAGGTCTCTTCGAAGAACTTTACACCGAACAATTGGGAATGACGTTTTCCACGGGCCTCCTCGAGATCGGTCCTATTAACTTTTAACCAGAGCGGGTTTGCTTCTAGAAGTCGGGCGTCGATTATCTGTCCTGAGCCATCATAGATGTACTCATAAATTGCCACCACTTCCTGCAGGTTCCTGAAAAGGCCATGGTACTTTGCCTCGCTTTCCTTGAGCGAGTCCTCCGCTCTCTTGCGATCGGTGATATCAGTGCTCACAGAGATGACGTGATCGTTCCCGATGGGAGTAAGGGTCGTTAGATAGTCTCGATCATCACAGTCGAAGTGTAATTCGACGGTAAAGGGTTTCCCTTCGGCCTTAACTTTCCTCGTAGTATCGAGCCGCTTGGCTGCAAATTCTGGGCCGTATAATTCACGATCTTTTTTGTCTATCACCTCGTCGAGGGTGCTCACGCCTAAAACTTTGAGTCCGGCAGGGTTGGCATCGATCAGTACCCTATCAACTATCTCGCCTCGTTCGTCGTAGATCAATCGACGCAGGAAGACCGGTTCATGCATGTTCTTGAACAGACCGTGGTACATCTCCTCCGAACGACAGGGAGGCTCCTCTGTTCCTTTGGTTCTAGATGGTCGCTTATTCTTATTCTCAGCTGACGTCATTTACCTGTTCCAACCATCCTATCTTAAAGTAAGAGCGGCCATTTATCAGATCGGATGATGATACATGAACCTCTCCTAGAAACGTTTTCTATTATGAGTTCGCCGATTATTATAAGCTCGTTCTGTCCGCTAGATCGAGTATCTACTTCCGGGCCTCTCCCTCAGAAACTCATCTAAGGATCTGTCCTTCTCGCAGGTCGATGGAAAGGTACTGAACGAATCGGACCAAGACAGTAATATGTCCGATCTGTGCTTTCGTTCAGAAGGTCAAGTGTATGAACGGTCTGATGTTCCTTGATCAGGGATTCGAGGGATGTAGCGAGTCTGTATGCTTCAAGGCCTATAGCTCGAAGGATGGCTTTCTTGACATTATTTCGACCCATGCCAGGAAAACAGAGAGAATTGGCGCT
Organism: Methanomassiliicoccaceae archaeon; assembly: GCA_963741025.1. Lineage (GTDB taxonomy): Archaea > Thermoplasmatota > Thermoplasmata > Methanomassiliicoccales > Methanomassiliicoccaceae > CAVUGW01. Next base: position 50,756 of record CAVUGW010000025.1, on the reverse strand, counting down.
AGACATTTAACGAAGGTCGAGGTGCTGGGGGGGTCACATAGGTGATGTTTAACAATTCGATTTAGTACATTACTTGATAGTACTATATTGGATTGTTCATGGTAAGTACTAATAAATAACAGCTTCGTCACTACATGTCACTTGACCGACACATTATGATAGAACAGATCTCAGGAGGGTCGACCTGATCATGGTCCGGGACGGACAGATCAACGATCGATCGTTGAGGACATGGCCCACACGATCCCCGCCCTTTATAGATGGATGCTCAGACCGGATGCCGATGGGAGCAGCCTATACTCCCCAAAGGTCGCGGTGTTAAAAGTGGTCAAGAAACAAGGGCCACTCCCGATGTCCGCCATAGCCCAGGCCTTATCATACTCTAAGCAGAACCTCACCAATATCATCGACCAGTTGGAAAAAGAGGGTCTAGTAGAAAGATCTTCGGACCTTGCGGATCGCCGGGTGCTCAAGATCACTTTAACAGAAGATGGCAGGTCGTTCATGACAAGACTCAAAGAGGGTTTGAAGAACGGGATGGCAGACGGTCTCTCTCAACTAAGCGATGAGGAGCTTGAGCGCCTTTCCAGCGCTTTTGAGGAAATAAATATGATGCTTCCCAAGACCTGCAGCAGCACAGGACTCCCTGATCCAAATAAGGTGAATATCATGAACGAAAGAAATAAGGTCGTATCCATAGTGCGATGTGAAGATTACGGTAGGGAACGAGCATACAAGGCTGTGAAGAGATCAGTGAATCTTATTGGCGGGTTAGAACGATTCACATCACCTGGTCGGAAGGTCTTCTTGAAGTTCAACCTGCTCCTTGGCTCCGCACCAGAGAAGTGCGTGACGACCCATCCCGACTGTGGTCTACGCCGTCGCCCGCATATTGAAGGAGCATGGTTGTCAGGTTATCATGGGGGACAGCCCTGGGTCTGGTCTGATGTACACGGAGGATGTCCTGAAGAGGTCGTACGCTGCCTCAGGTTATGATCTCGTCTCCGATGAACTGAACATCCCATTGAACTACGATACAAGTTACGAACGGGTTGCAATGTCTGATGGGAGAATTGCAAAAAGGTTCTCCATCATAAGACCTGCGATCGAAGCGGACGATATCATAGTTGTCTCGAAGGCCAAGACCCATGCCTTGACCATCCTGAGCGGCGCAACGAAGAACATGTTCGGGGTCATTCCCGGCCTCGAGAAACCGACTGTACCATGCGAACTTCCAGAGCGCTGACGATTTCGGCCAGGTCATGCTAGACCTCAATCAACTGATGAAACCCCGACTTCAGTTCATGGATGCGATCGTCGGCATGGAGGGTGACGGTCCACATGCTGGTACACCCCGTAAGATCGGAGCGATACTTACGAGCGGGGACCATAATGCCATAGATGTGATCACATCCAGGCTAATGTCGTTCGATCCCATGGACGTTTCAACGATCCGCGCGGCGGTGGAAAGAGGATGCATAGAGGAGGATTTTAGCGACATCACCACAGTGGGGGACACACTGGAAGGTCTTATCGTTAAAGACTTTAAGCTCCCCGCCACCCATGAAGATAACAGGATGCGATCCTTTATTCGTATGATCGTCCCGTGCATATTGTTGGACCAATGCATTGGTTGTATGCGTTGTCTTCGAAGCTGCCCTGTGAACGCCATCACTTCGGTCGAGAAAAGGCCCACCATCGACTACGGGAAGTGCATCCGCTGTTATTGTTGCCATGAGATGTGCGATGAACAGGCCATCTCGCTGGAACGGATATCGAAATAATAACTGTCTGGGAAAGAAAATTAATTCCCGGAACCGTTGGAGGATACGTCAGACGATACACGGCGCCATACCATTCGGCATCTAGGAGCGCCTTTTCTATCTTATCCTCTTGATGGTGGCCTAGCTCTCTCCCACCATAAGGACCCCTGATGGGCCAGGTGCGGATATAACTATTTTCAACGACCTATCAAAATGTTCTTCGGTCAAGTTCGTCTGAAACACCGCACCTAGTAATATGCACCGGGGGCCGAACGATCGCGGGTCAAGGGATGTTCGTCCTGCTGTCCTATTCTTGTGACCGCAAGCCCAATGGCATCACTGTGGATGATCAAAAGTGATCTGTGGACGATCGCCTGATTAATTATATATATATAAAATATAATTCTATTTCGGGAGCGGGACGACACCCCAAATGGAACCCCATCAGATCCATCATTTTTTCTCGGTCGTTCCTAACCCTTTTTCGCTTTAATGACCCCTAAAAGACGTTATACCTGATCACCCTTCGTGATGCTTTTCTATGGCAATATTATCGACGTGCGATCCTGAATCGCTATCATCCCTTTCCTGGACAAACGAGAAACTTCAAAGAACATATCTGCGGTACAGAAATAACCCGACCAAGAAAGAAAAAGCGATGGCCCCGATGATTATCGCCGGCACTAATGCGTTCGTATAGGCAGCGAGAACGATGATCAACGACACTGGCAGAATGATCCTACTTGAGCCGACCTGTCTGATCTCTTCTGGAGACCCTTCTTTGAAGACATATATCACGAAAATTATCAAAAGGATGATGAGAGCAAGGAGGATGAGCACATCGAAAATGCCCCCTGAACTGATGATGATCCCGAGGCAAACAAGGATAAGACCGTATATGTTCCAGAACTCTTCCCATGTCTGAGTCCGGTTTTTCTCTACTTCTATCGCCGATATTAGCATAGGAACGAAGCCGAGGACAGTAACAAAGATCCCTAATGCGTCGGTCATCGTTCCCCACCTTCATCCAGGGGAACGTTTTGTAGCTTATTACGGCTTTGCATGCACCATGGGGGCCGAACGAAATCGGGTCAAAGGATCATTACCTTTGAACCCTCCTATCATGAGGACCATTCCTGGATGGTCATAATAATGCATGACAGTGGATATAAATAGACCCGGTAGCCATATGTTCTTTAAGGCGGTGGGGTCGTGTTTCTCAGACCTTTCTCCATCACTCCGCCGCCTTTGGATCATCGGGATCATGACTCAAATTCCTCTTTTAGATACAATTACAGTTCCGATGCCTTATCGTTGCGAAGGTCGAGGTTCTTCTAGGTAGGCAGTGTAGGAGCGGCCTAATGAAAAAATACACGGTGGATCGTAAAGCTATTATGGTCTAGGCCGCTCCGAACATAGGTTTGTCAAACTCGATCCTTCAACACTTTCTTTAGGATCCGCATAGACCCTGGGCATCTGTATGCCGCCATGGAACGTCCGGAACAACATTATAGGCCAATGCAGATCTCAAGGAGGATGGAGAAAAAGCGATACGAGAGCCGGTTCTTTTTCGTGATGCTGTTCGCGGTCCTGGGACTTGGGCTGCTGGCCTCCTACTTGGACCCGACAGGAACATCGGCCGGTATCGAGAACAGACCGCTCTCTGGCATCAACATCGCGCTGGAGTGGGTCGGCTTAGTAATGATCGTCCTCGGCGTGATCATCAGGTTCGTGGCCATCGCAACATTGAGGAGGAACTTCTCAAGTCGCCTCCGCATAAGGGAAGGACATACCCTTGTCAAGAACGGAATATATCATTGGGTCCGGCATCCTGCATACCTCGGGCTCATGTTGATATTTCTGGGGGTCCCGTTCTTGTTCTCTAGTGTGCTCGGCTTCCTGGTCATGCTACTTGTCGTGCCCCTCCTCCTTCACAGGATCGGACTCGAAGAGAGGATGCTCATCGAACGGTTCGGGGCCGAGTACGAAGAGTACAGAAAGAGAACGAAGAAGTTGATCCCGTTCCTCTATTGACAAATGTTCTTGAATGGTCCCCACGGATATTGGAACATGGGGTCTGACCTCAGGAAATGACCGCATTATCCTCGTTGAGTTTCCCTTTCTATCCTTCCCATCAGAAATGCTAACGGTAACTAGTAATACGGATCGTGGTCTAATCGGATGCGGGAGTACTTTCAAAGATGGAATACCAGATCAAAGAAAGGGGAGTGGAGGTCGGACGAATGAGCATCGATAGCACTGGCTATTCGGTGCTCAGCGGACCCAGGGTACTGGATGTCTTCAGCGATCTCGGTGGTATCATGGGAAACAATGTAAAGGCCCATGTCAAGGGTAAATGGTTCGGCACCGAGCTAAGGGACTCTCAGTTAATAACAAGCATCGACATGAGGGCACTCGTTCAAAGGAAATTGGAAGGCTTTGGTTTCACCATGACCAGCTAACATGGGATCATGGAACCGACCTTAAAATGGCCTCGTCCCCATGATGATAAGAACTGAGCTGTCTTTAATTCATAATATCCGCCCCTTGGATCATGTTCGACCGGTCCAATCTTTGGGGTAATATCTCTCTTCATGACCTATGGCGAACTGCATGTTGGTCGATGGTCCAAATCTGTCAGTTCTGGAAACGCTGTCGACACAGCCTGTGATCGATAGTGCACATAGAAATGCGATCAAATTGATGATGCCGCGTGCTGAAGTCGAATTGACCTCGTTCTTTAATTCCTTGATCTCGTCGATCAAGGCTACGATAAAAGGCAATCCGAAGCAGATCTTGGCCAATAGAAAGCCCCCTCCGTCCGGAGCATTGCTGATGCAATTGGAGGTCCAACGCTAGGTATCAAGGCGGATATAAGGGTGATCAGAAAAAAACCGATCGGGCTTAGGGACCTTTCATATGAACTCATAGAACGTTAGGTAGAAGAAAAGCCGATCGATCAAATGATCATATCTTCATCGTTGAGTTTCCCTTACTATCTTTTCCATTTCACATTCTATTCCAATGCCCATGAATGGGAGGATGGTGCCGAACATCTGGATGTTCGTTCTAACCTCATCTTCGCCGCCTGAGCATCATGACCGCGACGACCGCTGCTATGGCAATGATAACGATAACGATCACAAGCGGAAAGATCGCGCCCAAACCGTTCAAGCTTTGCCCAATAGAGCCCGACCCGGTCGATGGAGATATCGAGTTGGGTGTAATGACGGCCGGATCGAAAGAGAATCCTGTGCTCTCGTTATACCTGAACCCGTCGAACACGACGTAGACCGCAGATTGGTTCTCTAAGTAGGACGAACCAGTGCTGGCCACAACATTGTCCGGCACATAGATGCGGGTGGTGTTGTACACCTGCGAACTTCCATCGATCGAGTATTGCATGGTTAAAAGCTCTCGGCACATCACTTGACCGTTCACCAGGTAGAGGGCGGTGTCGTTGTTGGCGTCCGTCGAGAACTGCTTGACCTCTTGGGAGTTCATGCCGTAATTGAACATTAGCAGGTCAGATGCCACCAGACTGTATTCCTGCCCTGTGACCATGGGAACGTTCGTGGGAAAGTCCTTCTCCGCGCCCCAGTCGATGCTCGCCCCGTACTTGTACTCGGTGGCCGTAGCGTTATGGGTGATCTGGAAGCTGAGCACCGTTGGAACAGATACGTTGTCCGATGAACTGCCCATGATGGACCCGTTGGATATCATCGAATCGATGGTCACGTTGAAGTTCGCCACGCTCTCCTCGAGGTCCTTTCCCTGGGACGTGTAGTTGATGGTATTGAGGATCACATTACCGATGGTGGCGGAGTCGCTCCAATAGCTGACGGAACCGATCACGTTGTTCAGGTTATAGAACGAGCTGTCGGAATCGTTGTGCTTGGACAGGCTCACCTCGCTTGCGTTCCCGCTGACGATATTGAAGCCCTGGAAGCTGTACATGGTCCCCAGCCATGTTCCGTTCACGTACCCTTCACTGTGCAGGATGAGCTCAACGCCGATCAGCTTGTTCCAGTCCAGCACGGTCTGGTTGGCTATGTCCAGACCGCCAAGACCGAACACGCAGTGGAGCTCGAACCCTACCCTGGCACCGGTGCCGTCGTCATAGTTCAACCACATGTACCGGGAGAGACAGTCCTGCTGTCCGTTGGATATCAATGAGTATGAATCAGAGTAGGTCACGCTCACCTCAGGGGTGGACCGGTTCGTGCCGTCGTGCCATATGGTGCTGGCATCCATTGATAGTGGTTGGGCGGCCCTTTCGATCAACGACAGGTCGGGATGAACATCTACAACCACGACCCCACCGATCATTATCAGAACGATCAACATCGAACCAATGATCGCCCCTCTCGAACTTAGCAAGCCTCTACCCATCCGACCTCAACCCTCAATCATCTGACAAATTGGAGGGTAGATCGTTATCCCATTATATTCAATTATTCATGGCGTATTAAACTCATGGTTCCAATTAGAACGAGATATGTTATGATCGCACCTTCGTCGTTGAGAGCTCCCCATCTAACTCTTCCATCCTCCACCATCCTCAAGATACCCCTGATCCGGTTTCATCATTAACATCGTAGAACCCCAAATGGATCGGGTTCTGAACATTCAGAACTCATCATATGTCACAACTATTCTTGATCTTTGCTATAATATTCTCTACACTTCGCATTTTGAGATGGTGGAGTGTAAAGTAGCTCCTTTTTCCGGTTCGGGTTCCGACCATATTTGGTTTTCATGCCTTTCGACCATCTTCTTCCTAGTGCCAAGCCCTATGCCCGTTCCCTTGCGCTCATCTCCCTCATGCAACCTCTTGAACATCTATACTTTCTTCGCCTCTGGAGAATGGACATGAACCTTCAGTGCCATATCCTCATGAAACCTATTGCATTTCCGATCATGTTCCGTAGGATACCAGGGGCTATTCAAAAAGCGAGGGTCGAACTTTAGCCGTATCTCGATCATACTATCAGATAATCGTTCTCATTATTTATCATCGGGAGGAAGGGCTTTTCTGATTAGGTAGAACCCGATGGTCGCACCGACTATGAGCAGGCCTAGACCCATGAGCACCAGGCCGTCCGCGTTCTCATAATCGAAGACGATGAGCTCTCTTGATACCGCCGTTACCGCCACAAGTAGGACCATGTCCGCTTTTACATGTGACCCGCTCAATAGAACCTTGATCGTATCGAACAGTTCGACCCCGATGATGATCAATAGCAGTTCACCAAAAAATTCAAGAACTTCGCTCTTCTCAAGATCATAATGGCCACTGAGAACGATCTGTAAAGAGGTCTGGGCCATTCCAATGGTCACGATGACTATGATCAAAAGGATCATAGCAAGTACGGCATATATGGCACCATTTCTGATAAGCCCTATCGTGCCCTTCATGTTATCTTATTGGGGTCATTATCCTCATATCATGATCGTTCGAAATTTGCATTTTCCTTTGGCTCTTGCCTGGGATCTAATAAGCATGATAAACAAAAATGATCGATCCTGGCAGAAGCTATGTTCAACGGACCAGAGATCATCCTATCCCTACGATGACCACCACCCCACCTATCATCCCCAATATCGATCCCACGAGGTAACCACCTCCTAGTCCAAGAGCGATCAGCGAGAAAACGAAGATCGCCGCCCCTGAGATCACATGTTCATCCGGTGTTCTGGTCAGCGCATATGTTGACGAGTACACTATGACTCCAAGAAGGACCAAGATTATGCCCAAGAAAAAAATGCTGATACCTACGCCGTTCCCAAACGTCACCCCAAAGACGATCGAACTGAAGAACATCGCGATCAATCCCTGCAGAATGATCAATCCAGCACCTATCATTGAGAGCCAGAACCCTGTTCTGGAATAGGACATCGATCTTTTATAGGCTTCTTTGGTCGGCATGATGGGGATTCTCCTTTTGCTCTTGAGCTCATGGGCGAACTCTATTGTGAGTTGACATTCTCAGCGACGAGATCAAAAAGATCCCCCGATCAAATTTTGGAAAAATGCTAACCTTCTCACTTTAGTATCAACTCGAGATCCGGCCTATATCAAGCTCTTCAAAAAGATAAGAAAAAGGACTTGAGCAGAAATTAGTTCGATCCATAGGTACGCCTTGGATATATGTTTCAAAACTTCGGCACCCCCTTCTCATAAGCCGCCCCCTTGCATGATCATTGACACGGAGATATATCGCCATCGTACCGCAGATCGAATGACCTAGCATGTTCGATAGATGAAAGATCGCACAAAGCGTATCTCATCGACAGTTCCACCGCTGATTTTTCAGTGATCGTCTTATCTAGTGAGCGATCGATCTTTTCATCGAGCGACCGGAAGGGCAACGGCCCCACAGGTCACAACTCTCCACAGAACATGTTGTGCTCCGTCCGGCGCTCTCGTTATCACCAGATTCTCCCTCTTTGTTCCCTTTTGGCCACGATATGGTCCGAACGTCAGCAGGTTTTTATGGCAAATGAGCGATAACCCGCTCGAGGAGCGGACCGAGGCCGTTAGGCCCAAATACAGCACCATCTGCCACCTCATCGATATGGGCAGGGATCCCGGTGTCAAGTAGTATTTCCTTGATGAGCATCCTATCAGCGGCGTTGTCCTCAGCGATCGAGGACGTTGATTATTTCACCCATCTAATTTCTCCCCCCCCGCTGACCTTAGGTATGGTGAAGTAGAACGTAGAACCGTTCTTGCCGTCCGACTCGACCCAGATACGACCACCATGTCGTTCGACGATCTTCTTGCACACCGCAAGACCGACCCCTGTTCCTGGGTATGTCTCTCTCTGGTGCAGTCTCTGGAACATTTGGAATATCTTGTCCGCATACTCGGTGTTCAGCCCGATGCCGTTGTCCCTGACAGCGAACTTCCACTCGTTCGTTCCCTCCGATGCTGAGATATGTATGCTCGGCCTCTCATCACCATGGAACTTGATCGCATTGTCTATAAGGTTCTGCATCACCTGGGACATCTGCGATCCGTCGGCCATGATGGTCGGTAATGGTTCGACATAGATGTTCGCTTTGTTCTCCTCGATCGGGACCTTGAGCGATCTGATCGTGTCTTCGACCACCTCGCTCATGTTCACCGGAACGAACTCCTTGGCGTTAGAATCGACCCTTGAGTACTCTAGCATGTCCCGGATAAGGTCCCTAGCTCTCAGCCCGCCTTCGACGGCGAAGTCCATATACTTCTTTGCATCGTCATCGAGCTTATCGCCGTACTTCTTTTCCAATAGGCCGAGATAAGCGGTCACCATCCTCAGAGGCTCCTGAAGATCGTGACTTGCGACGTAGGCGAACTGTTGCAGTTCAGTGTTCGACCGTATCAGCTCCTCCTCCGCCCTTCTCATCTCGGTTATGTCCTGGACGATCCCGATGACCCCTGTGACCTTCCCGGCTTGGTCACGCATGGGTGTGGCAAGGGCCAATATCGAGCCTCTCGACCCATCGAACCTCTCTATGTTAGCTACGATGCTCGACGCCTCCCCCTTGAGCCCCCTGGCGGTCGGCCAATCCTCGGACCCGATCTCCTTGCCCGAGTCGGCGAACCAAGCCTTGTACTTGTCGTACTCGCTCACCCCACTGGGTTTTGGGGCTGGGCCTTTCCAGATGTCGTCAAATGCCTTGTTCATCAGGACGGTCGCGCCGTGAACGTCGCCGACGAATATGCCTATCGGCGCTGTCTCCAGGACCGCTTGCAGACGTGAGCGTTGCTCCTCTATCGCTTCCTCCGCCTTCTTGCGTTCGGTTATGTTACTTACAACGCCGTCACGGTACAGCGGCTTTCCCGAACCGTCCTTGACCAAAGAAAGGTGGTTGGAGACCCAACGGTACTTGCCGCTCTTGTCCTGAAGTCGGTAGTCGTACACGACCGCACCCTCCTTGATCAATCGGGCCAAGGCCTCGTTCACGCCATTCAGATCATCGGGGTGAATCAAGTCCATGGTCCGTTCGAGGCTCATCGATGACATTTCCTCGGGTGAGTAGCCGACCACTGGTTCGAACGCTGGGCTAACGTACTCATAACTGTCCTCCTGTAGATTGAACCGGTATATGGCGTCCAGAGAGCTGTCGAGCACGGAGCGCAATCGTTGCTCGCTCTCCTTTAGTGCTTCCTCAGCTTTCTTCCGGTCGGTGATGTCCTCGAGCATCGCTACGAAATGGTCTTTCTGAGGACTATACATAGAAATATGATACCACTTGCCGAAGACCCCGAGCTTCTCGATCGATGGACGGTTCCCCATATAAAGCGGCCTTTGCGCACTGGGTGAGCCAATCGGGATCGCTCTTCAATGCTGGAACCGCTTCACTTGCTCGCCTTCCCAGCAAGTTCGCTCTATCGACCCCAAGGATCTTCTCGTACGCCTCGTTCACATCGAGGAAAATGAGTATCGATCGGTCTTCCATCGTCGTCGGTGACGATCCTTCCGTAGGCGAAGGCGCTCGTCATGTTCGATAGCAGGGAGGCCACTTGTCGTCGGTCGCTGCCGAACGCCTCTGCCCATCTTTCGGATGGACCGGCCCTGTTCTCCAGCCCAGTGTCGTTGCTCAGGACCGCTATGAGGAAATATATTCCCGTGAGATAAAGTCCGATCCTTCCGCTCCAGTTCACGGTGTCCCCTATCCTCACTGTATAAACTATGCCTATCAGGGAGATGGCGAACAGAACAAGACCGAGCGAGTACCAGTACAGGATAGAGTACCTTGTCCTCAGATACTTCCAACCGAACAATGAACAAGCGGCGATCAGGAAGATCCCCGATAGTGCCAGGACCACCTGACGCACCAGGGTCGAACCCGTTCCACTGATGAAAAAGACAGGGAACTGGTCGGATATGTCCATCATCGTCACCACGACGATCAAAATGGCGGCGATGATGTACGACGCTCCAAGAACGAACTTGCGTGATGTATCGAGCCATGTCCTTCCCTCCGTTGACCAGAGGAGGATAGCGCTCAGGAACAGTAGGACCGAGGCGAGCAGTATGCCGATGTTGCCGATCGTGGTCGCTTCGTTTGGTGTTAGCGTCGAACCCAGTGATGGGGTCACGGCCCATTGTGCTACCATCAAGAGGACACCATAGAACAGCGAGGCGATGCCTATGAAAAGGATGCTTAGCGACCCCGATGACAGGTATGCTCTTGCTGAAACGATTGTCAGCAAAACGCTGACACAAAAAACGAAGATGAACTGTAGCACGAACACCAGGTTAGGCTGATTAGAGCCAGGTCCGTTCAGATCGAACACGACCAGGGATAGGATCGATATGAAAATGATTGCAACCGGGACCCATCCGATCGTTTTCCATCTGACCTGTCCCTTCTCATTGAACATGAAGTTGTGTCCTTTTCCGCCGTTAGTCATGGTCGAAGTTGTTTAAATTCTTGCCTTTGCATGGGAGGAGCGTTTGTTGTATTTGATGATACTACTTGAACCCCCCTCGAAGCGTCCACCAAGATGGGACCGTTGATAATTATAATCTCGTTTGGTCGGGATGAACAATCACTTCACTTTCGGACCTCTCCCTCCGAAACCCACCTGAACATCTAATTGTCTCTTTCGTTCATGGAAAAATACTACACTTATCGGATCAAGACGCTCACATGCCCGAGTTGCAGCTTTCCACAGAAGGTCAAGTGGAGGAACGGTCTGATGTTCGTCGAGCAGATCTGCGAGGGATGCGGCGAGCTTGTACGCTTCCATGTTCCGAACTCAAGGGATGATTTCTTTGATACCGTCATTAGGCACGCCAAGGAATGCAGGAAAGAATGAATCCGAGGACGACCGATAGGACCGCTCTCCGCACGGGAATAAGCTATGGGGCCAAACGACATCTTTCCCAGCTTATAAACCAAACAATTGAGAATGGGAATTGGGTCGAATGCCCCGATGGGACGCTCCCAGAAAGTGCTCTTCTAACCGCAGAGGTCAAGCATGTTATAGGTCGGAACATCAGGCTATCAAGAAAGGGACCGATATCGACAAGAGGACGGCCAGATCACGATCATTCCTTCGTAGGCTCGAGATATGATCCCCGCCCTGTTAAAGGCGCTCCCGCTAAGATAGGATATTATGATGGTTAGTCCAGCTGCCGCCCCGTACCAAATGGAACCTTTTGGATCACCTTGGACATAAACCATCGAGGCCAGTACTAAAAAGGTGAACCAAATGATCACATAACCTATTAGTTTGATATGGTACTCCCACCGCTCACCAAGAAAATGGGCGAGCGCCCAAATGAGGATCGACGACATCAAAGCAGGGTATCCGAGATCATAAACCAACTGCTCGAAGATGTTCGAGGCCGCGTAATTACTGAATGCGAATGATAGCACCGGACCTATGACCAGGAGGGTCCGATAGACATCATCGAATCGCCTTTTCACCTCTATGGCCTGTTCCATCTTCCATTCGATCCTCGACAGGATTCCTTTAGAAACATCTCTATTTATTCATGACCTATGAAGCTAACCCAAATGCCCCGATGGCTCCATAAACCAAATTAGGATTCTTTAGCCTCCGACCACGACCTTAGACCCCGTTGATCGATGACCTCCGCTCCCATGCTCCTCACGTCCAATGGCAACCCTTTGCTCTCATCCCTGACCATCCGCCTAGCGCCCTTTGGACAGAGCTCCACACAAGCCTCGCAACCCATGCACTTGCTTTGATCATACAGTATGGTCCTGCCCTCGGCGACGATGGCCCCGAACGGGCAAGCATCAGCACACTTTCCACATGATACACATGCTTCATCATCGACCCGAGCGGAATAGCCAGATGGGGCAATGGACTTCATCCCGTATTCCATCATGCCCCTGATCCCTTGGCAATGACACTTGCAACAGTTACATATGGCATAGAAGCGGTCCAACATGGCATCCTTGAACCAGGCGGTGTGGACATGCCCCCGCTCATGCTCCTCCCTTAGGAGCTGCAAAGCCTCCTCGGTGCTTACCCTCCTCGAAATATCGGGATGTTTATCCAATATAAAATCGGTAAAAGGTTTTCCGATGACCATACAGACCTGTGTAGGTGAACAGCCCTCCCCTCCGCTCGCCCTTCGGCAGGCGCACTCGTACAGGACGACATCTGCCGGTGATCGCAATACGAACTCCCTGGCGGTTGAATATGGGATGACCTGTTCAAGATCCTGCAGTGGGATATCATGATCGATGTTGATGATCGATTCGGCCTGGTCTAGCGTTAGGGTTTTAGCATGATAATGGTTGGCCCATTTTTCTTTGCCGCCTTCCCCGGCAAACCGGAGTCGAATGTTCATCAGGGTCCAAACTGTACTGCCATGTCCAATTACCATATATCCAACCATGCATCGCCGATCGAATGCTTTTATTGTTCGCTCTAGCCTCGTCCATGACCGCTTTTGTGCTGGGTCTCATTAAGCTTGGCACGATTCTCCCCAGCTAGAATAGCCATCTGCCATATCATCAAAGTATGGGTATGAGGGCAGACCGGCCATGCCAACTTTCCTGTGAGCATATCCACAAAACGATCTCATCGGATGACTTGGATCGGTCAAGCGGTCCGGATCGGAATGACGAATGCATGATCCTATTCTAATGATCCTGCCTGGATCTTATACGATCGTTTTATGAGGATCATTACCGGGCCTTCCCTTTATGGGATGTATTTGTGGACACAACCTATTCATCCTATTCGCTCTATCTCAGCATCCCGAAGAGATGTACCATTCCTGGCCGGTCATAATAATACGCGACGATGAATATAACTAGACCCGGTAGCCATATGTTCAATGGGGCGGCGAGGTCGTCTTTTTCAGACCTTTCTCCATCCTCCGCCGCCTTTGTATTAATTTGGCCTTAAGCGCGTTCCTCCGCGATCGAATTGCCCGAGATGTATGCAATGAGAACGATTATCCATTGAAATGCCCATTACCTTTGGGGTTCAAATGATGAAGAGCCTGGTGGTCTACGTTTCGGTATCGCATGGTAACACGGAGAAGGTGGCCAAGGCCATATCTGAGGTGCTGGGTGCCGACCTCAAGGAGGCGAAGGACGTCGATCCAAGCGCGGTTCAGAACTATGATCTCATAGGTCTTGGATCAGGGGTCTACAACAGAAAGCTCCATGCGCGTCTTCTCAAGTTAGTGAACGAAATGCCTACAGGCAGCACAAGGATGTTCATATTCTCCACCAGCGGCTTTGGAACGACGGATTTTCACACAAAAATGAAGAAGGTTGTGGAAGGCAGGGGATATCGGGTGGTCGGTGATTTTGCCTGCAAGGGTTGGGATACCTGGGGCCCGTTCAAACTGGTCGGCGGGATAAACAAAGGTAGACCGGACGAGAACGATCTGGTAAAAGCTAGAGAGTTCGCAAAGGGGCTAATTATCTAATATTGCCGGGTCCTTGCCTTTTGTATATTTGAAACGAGGCAGGGATGCTCAGCTAATGGAAGTTGGTAAAGGGCTTCCAATGCCATATGATCCCGAAATTGAACTTGGGTCGCCGTCAAACTCTTGATCAAGAACGCCTTCGCATAAATAATGCATGTCCATTCGGTCGCCCTCTACGATCTCATTATGAAAAGAAAAATACTTTTAGACAGGTCCGACAGACCTGACAGTTCCTTAAGAAGAAGGGAAACATGACCGGCACTACTTATGATGGTCGATGAGAACTGAAAAGGAACGGAACTCGACAGAGGGCCTCACTTCTCGTATCATTCGCCTCCTCCGTCCATCGCGAGAAATTTGAAAGGACGTGCCCTCATGAACGGGTGCTTTTCCTGACCAACGGTACCGGTCGCCGCGACCACCTCGCCTATGAACAGCGTTCAATCTCCGGCCACATGGGAATCGATGACCTTGCATTCGAAGGCGACCGTACTATCCTTCATGGTGGGCGGCCTGACCTTTTGAGACCGAACGATGGTCCATCCCGCCTTTGCAAGTTTATCGCCTTCCCTCCCGGACAAGGTGCCACAGATCATCGCGCCTGTCTCCCGTCCGGCCGAAGGATAACAAACGACGAACTCTTTATGAAGTTCGATCCCCACGTGAGAATATCGTTCAGGTGCTATCGATATCATGACCAGGGGGTCTTCGATTGAACTCCGAACACGATGAGAAAGGCGATATGGACCACATCTTCCAAATACTGGGAAGCCGCTGGAATTTTGGTATCATCTGGAACCCAAGGGGAGGAGCTTTACGGTCAACTGAGCTTCAGAGGTAGCTGGGTGATGTTGATTCGAAGACCATCACCGGCCATCTCAGGGAACTGGAAAAATACCGTAAGATCAAAAGGACGATCTATCCCGAGGTACCTACGAGTAATGAAAAGAGTTCAAAACCTCGGCATCCCCTTTTCATAGGCCGCCCCTCTCGCATCATCGTTCACATGCAGGCATATCGACGTCGTTGAGATATGGAACTAACCAGTTCGTTGGATAAGGTCGAAAAGATTTCCATAAAGATCTTCAAAAACAACCTCCGTTCCGTATGGTTGTGCTCTTGGTTTGCCATGGAATTTTATACCTTTCGCTTTCAGCTCATTATAGTCTTTTACGCGGTCATCCGTTTCCAAACGTCAGCAGGACATGGTCCCCTGCTTGCCTCCTAATGCTTTGGTCGTTTCTTCGCTGTGGGCTTTGACGAGCGTTAGTTCGATGTCGGGTTGGTTTTTGGGAGATATGGTGACCCACCGCGTTCCTGGCCCGAACGTTGTGTCCTGCTGTTTGGTGAATCCAGCTTTTCGACGTAAAATGTGGCCGCTTCGTCCAGGTCTTTTACGATCATGGTGATAATACCTATTCTGTTGATCAAACCATTCACCCCATCATAAGTGCTAGCTTTTGGAGAATGATGTTCACATTTAAATGTTATATTTCTGAGCTATATGTCACTCCTTTGTGAACTGGCAACGCGCGACCAAGCCACGTTAACAGTTTTACCTTAACCTCATATCGTTCACACGTCCAGGTGTGCATTGCGAGGCAGAAAAGCGGAACCGACCTTTGCTCTAGTTGTTCGCCCTAAACTTCATTAGCTTTTCTCCTGTAGATGATATGAGATCATAACCACCCACAAAGAAAATGCAGGATATGATCTTCGAATCATCTCGTTATACTGGATCCTGATATGCAATATTAAAATATACTGAAAGAACATTTTACCAATCAGACCATGAAAGACGATACCATACTTTCGAAGTTGAACGAGATACGAAACAGCATGGAGGAGTTCAAGGACTCGTTGGACCCAGTACGGTACGAGGACTTTAAATCAGCTTTTTGTGAGCAGGTCCAGAACATTTTTGGGGAACATAGCCGCTCATTGTTCAAGTCCGGTATCGAAACGATGAGCGAGTTCTCTTCCTGTATCAACAAGAAGGAGTGCATCGAATCCATGGACCTCACAGAAGAAAGGAGGTGCTAGCGGCTTTCCAAAGGGATGACATGCATGCAGGACTCATTGCACTAGAGGACGCGGAGGGACGCTTGACGTTCGATAATACCGTCTGTTGTAGCAAGAGATGTTCCCGATATACGCTAGACACTTTGCATCAAGATCCAGGCCTTGCTGTCCATCGCGGATAACTTAAAGGTCCGGAACTATATACAGCCAGAGACCTCCTTCACTCGTCTTTCGGCCAATGGTCGAATTTTCGGAGGAAAGGTACAGGAACATAGAGAGCTCACATCTATGGAGATCGCGGACACTTTCTCGATCTTGGCCAACCATCATAGGCTCGAAATATTGAAGATCCTGTCAAAACAGGAGCAGAGCTTTTCTGCGATGAGCAAGGCTCTCGACCTGAAGACAGGTCACTTACAGTTCCATCTTAAGGCTCTTCAAAGGGCCGGTTTCATCAAGAACAATAGAAGACGACGCACTTATTCAATGACATTAAGAGGGACGACCGCTCTAGATGGCATCCAAGGATTGGCCGAACGTCTATCTTAGAATATGGAACACTTCCATACTGGCACATCGTGTTAGTATATTGTAATATTAAATAACTATATTCAAATATTCTGAAATCTCATATCTGTTGCGACCAAATGTGACGATTGATCTGAGAGGGCATTGTGCGCTCGATTGAAAATTTGGTCACTGGAGATGATCGCATGGCAGATAAAATGAACCACATCGAAAGAGATATGGCCGCCATAACCAACAAACCTGCTGACAGATTGTCGACCTACCCTCTGGCCATGGGGGTATGCAGGAGATTGATGAACAACGGTGCCGGTATAACCTATCATGAGTGGGTCTCGGACCCGAAGAAATACGCACAGGCGTTCATCGAAGGCCAGCGCGCCTTCGACTTCGACTGGGCGATCGGACTGATGGACCTGTCGGTCATGGCAGGGGACCTTGGGAGCCACGTCAGGATGGACGAACAGAACACTCCTTTCGTCGACGACCCGGTGATCAAGAACATCGAGGACTATGAGAAGCTCCAGATCCCTAACATCAAGGACCCGAAGACGAGGAGCAACATCCTCTTGAACGGAACCAAGGGGTTCGTCGATGCGCTCGGAAAGGAGGTCGTGACCGCTGGTTTCATCGAGGGACCTTTACTGGTCCTGACACAGTCCCGTGGTGCTGAGTTCGTGTTCAAGGACATGTACGACAACGCCTCGTCCCAAAGGGCGGTGCACAAGGCGCTGGAAACGATAACGGAATACGACAAGGAAATGGTGAAGGGCTTCGCCTCGATCGCCAAGCCCGCAGGACTTGTCTGGGACTATCTGTGGGGAAGCTACTCCTGCTTGGGCGACAAGGAGTACAACGAGTTCGAGGGCCAGCACAAGTACGCCGGCTGTCTGAACGAGCTCACGGCAAAGGAAGGGATGGCGTTCTGCATACACAACTGCGCCGACCTACCTCACCTCGACGTTCAGGTCAAGGCGTGGAAGCCGGTCATCGACAGCATGGCCTGGTATCCCCTGGTCCCAGGTTCGATGTCGGCGAAGGAGGTCATCGCGAAGGGCTACTGTGACAACACCCTGATGGCCGGGAACATCGACCCGCAGGGATATGTACGCTGGCCGGTCGAAAAGATGCAGAAGACGACCATGAACCTATGCAACGAAGTGGTCATGGCGCTGAAGGACCGCGGTCTTGGGGCTAGATATTGCATCGCCTCTGGATGTGAGGTCCCTCCATCTGTTACCACGAAGATGGAGAACATCAAAGCATGCGTCGATACCGTAAAGCAGTACGGGACCTTCGCCTAGACCGTCAAAGGGGCCTAGAGCCTCATCTTCTTTTTTTGTCTAACTGATTTATGACAAAACCGATCCCGGGAGGATGAACATCATTAGTGTGGTCGGATCATCTACGATTCGAGGCTTTAAGGGCTTTCGTTCATATAACGATGTATCTATTTCGATCTATATTCCCATTTAAATGGATGGCAACAAGATAAGCATATCATCGTGTTCGATCGGATGATTTAGGTGAGACGATGGACTCGGAAGATTGCGGGAAGGAGTTACTGGAGAGGGTGATGCGACAAAGGGCAGAGGATGCTTTGAAAGAAGTTAGAAAGCATTATCCAACGGCCACGATCAATTCGGAGCTGATCCAGGGCCGAGGCATCATCACTCTATATCAGGATCGTTTTATCCTAAGCAAGGAGTTCGTGGAGACCGCCGAGACCCTTCGCTCGCCCCATCGCATGACCGAGTACCGCAGGATACTGCTAGGTAAGGCTCGTCTAGTTCTCGTCGTCCCAAAACATCAGGCAGCCAACGGTTCGCGCCCATCTGTTGGAGCTCAACAACTGGTGGTTGTGCTATTATCTGATCTTCCTATACGACGAAAAAGGTAACATCAAACGTGTGGACCGCAAGACCTGGTGCGAGCTGACAGGTCGGCCGTATGATGCGCCGCCAAGGGCACCTGAGATCGTTTGAACCACTTTTTTTACATCGAAGTATTTCGATCCATCCTTCGATTCCCTGATTATGCCAGACGATGTCGTCATATGATTATGGGAAAACTGACGGCCTGCAATCGTTTTCGGTAGTATTTTCCCTTGACCTCTCAGCATTCACCCTTCGCAGTGCACCCCCCAAAGCCACTAAAAAATGTTCAGAACCTCGGCACACCAATAAAAAAAATCGCATGTTCGGGGCACTTACAACCATTGTACCCCTCTAAACAATAGATCAACCCAACCCTTTGCTCGATCACTTCCTGCATACTTATCTCAGGGCCATTCTCCTGCGTCGAAGGACAAAGGACCCAGGATGGCCCGAATCGTTTAGATCTATACGGGACGTTGATGCGAGCGTGTAAGGGGGATAAAAGAAAACGACCCTATAGATGGCCTGTCCAACAGGAACAGAGAACTGTATCGTGAAGGTCTCGGACGCGCCTGCTCCCAAGAAAGAAGGTATCGTCGAACCATTCGTTTCATTGGCGATCAACGTTTCATTATTGGTGACCCCAGAGAAATCGTTTATGCTAAGTGGGAACCCGTTCGCTCGGTGGTTTGTCATCGTAATTTCGTACTCCACGATCACCGATCCATTACTGGCGGGCCGGCCATCTAGGCTTGATATACCAGTAAGATCGGTCGCCTTCATGTCCACTGAGTTCAATAGATAGTATGTGATTCCTCCGATCAACCCAATAGTGATCATCACACAAACGATGACCACTATCATGACGATCTTAATTTCCCTTTTTGATCCATTATGGTAATTGGATGGATGGGAGTAAGGATCGTGCACGTGGGATCCGTTGACCGTTTGTGCTCGTCCGACCATGGAGGACCTTTCCCCACAGTTCGTGCAGAAGGACTGGCCAGGACCGATCTCGGTCCCGCATCTTGTACAGTACACCACCCTGTTCTCCTCTTTGCTCGATGGATATTATGATTGAAACGACAATAATATAAAGCCTGGCATTAAAAGACGTTATGTGATCTGTTATTGGACGATGAGGATGCCAGATGATCGCCAAGATCGCCTTTTCGAGCTCCTAATATCAAACCACATGTTCTCTATATGATGCCGATTTCGGGAGCTCAGAACATCAGCGTTCTCCAAGAAACGCTACACCATGTTCAGACCATTGACGACCTGGACCCCCTGCAACTATCGATCAACCCACCCTTTACCAGATCGTTTATCGAGGAGTATGTGGTAAGGACGGATCTTACAATGGATCGAAATGATTCATTATAATGTTCTAATTAAGGTGAAGGCTTAGATGATAAAACGGTGAATGCTTCTAGGATCTATATCGACCGACCCATTTGACCCAGATGATAGGAGCAGGCCCTGGGCAGATAGCAGTGTGTTTACTGCCGAGCTTTCGATAATTGCCCAGGTGATACCTGCATCTATATCCTGCGAGCATCGTTTATATAAAAGCGTTTAAAAACCCTCCATAGTTACTATCGAGATCAAGAAAGATCTGCCGAACTTTTGTTGAGGTCCTTAAGGTGATTTGACCATATTTCCCCTCTTTTCTGATAAAAATGCTAAGTGTTTAAGTTCTGGAAATAGCTCATCTCGATCTACTTATCCTCGCTCTTTTTCTTAGACCGTTTGCTATCCTCGTTCTCTTGCTTGTGTTCGATCTGTTGTCCACTGCCATATCCTTGTTTGCTCTTCTTTCCCGGAATGATGATACCTCACATACACATGTGTGAAACAAATATACTTGATCTATGGCCCCACAAACGGCGAGCTTGAGAAAGGACAGCATCTATCCTTCTCGGCCATTTTGATCAGAGGATCGGGCGGGGTCTCCAATGAATAATCTATATCGTCGAGTAGATCCTCGAAGACACAGAAGCCAGCTGGATGAAGCAGGAAGCTCCGCCCTTAAGGGCGAGGTAGTTCACTTAAATCTCTCTTCTCATATGGCAGCGTTCTCAGAGCTTGGCCAAATGAATAAATATCGTCTGGTGCTCAGTAATATATGAAGGTGAATGGGGAATGGATCTGTTCATCAAGATCAAGGAAGAGCACAAGGAACTACTGAAGATAACCGACTCCCTCATAGGGGCCGATCCTGTCATTCATCGAAGCGCTCTGGACAACCTAACGATCATGTTGATCGCTCATATGAACGCTGAGGAGCAAACGATATACAAAGCTTTTGAGGATCTCGACGCGATACCCAGGTCGCTGGCCCTCCGTCACGAGCAAGAGCATCATATGGCGAAGATATTGCTGAACGAACTTCAGGACCGAGTGTTCGATAATGAGGTCTGGAGCGCTAAGCTTCAACTTTTCCACTCCATCCTGCATGGTCATATAGAGTCTGAGGAGAGAGCAATATTCGATACGATCAATGATCACTTCGATGGTGAGGAGATCAGAAAGATGACAAAGGAGTTCGAACGGGTCGAGGACGATATGTTCGCGTTAAGGCGGTTCGGGCCGAACAGGGCCCTAACGGATCGTATCTGATACAAGTTCTGTCATTCCCATTCGATCTTAATACAGCCTTCTTCCAGGACAACTTGATATGTCCGAAGGCTGAGGCCGCTCGAACGGCCTGCCCATGATCCTTTGATCGGCTCACCGGTCCGAACGTCGTATTCCGTACCTCCTATAGGGCATCTTATGGTATAACCGTCCAGCAATCCATCTGCGAGGTTAGCTCCATCGTCATAACATATCCCGTCCATCGCAAAGATTTTACCATTCACATTGACGAGCAAGATGGTCCGCCCCATCATCTCGACATTCCTTTTGGTGCCGGGGGGTAGGTCCTTCTCCATGCAATCCAATATCTCTGACATAGCGTCACCAGATAATAGAGGGATATCCATTATATTTCAGTTGATTTATCACTGACAAAGATTCAGACCTTAACAAAACGGCTTCTAAGTTCGTTAAAAACGATGAAGCTAAATGCTATATCATCAGCTGGGGGATCATAGTGTGTTTGCTGGTGCAGCTTACCCACCTCACTTGCAAGCTAATTGGACATCAACAAGCCGTTTTACCATGGGGTCATATTGCCATATTTAACTCCCTCACGAATGAATTCGTGGGCTTTCTTGCTCCGCGAGCTGTGAGAAAGGGTTCATCCTTTTGAATCATTTACCATCTGGCGCAGCGATGCCGGGGTTGAAGATACTTAATAGAAGTGGGTTCGTTCCCTATACTGTGATCAAGGACGACGCCATGAACCATAATGAGAAAGATGTTAAGTATATACAGGTTCGAGTTCTGGGAATTTCGGGCGGAGCTAGCTCGCCTTCGTTCCATTCGGCAGGGATCTACATTTCCAATGGAACGAAAGATATGGGCATCCTACTGGATTGCGGTCAAGATACATCGGTCCGTCTGATGGAGGAGGGTATAGACCCCAACTACATCGTGGCCATCTTCATCAGCCATGCGCACATTGATCATTTCATCGGTCTGCCTGTACTAGTTCTACATCACATGATGTTCAGAGAAAGGAAGAACACAGTGTTCATCTATGCCCCGAGCGATGTAATTATGTATCTGAAACCTCTCTTTGATAATTATAGTGTCAAGAAAAGCTTCTCGGTGGTCTTCATCCCGCTAGGTAAAAACGATACGATCGATGCGGGTGATTTCAAAGTGTCTCCGTTCCCAGTGGACCATGTTCTGTCCGATAGCTTTGGATTCAAGATAACGGACGGCCACGGTAAGAAAATAGTTTACTCTGGTGATACGATGCCCTGTCAGAACTTGATCATCATGGCAGGGAATGCGGACCTGTTGATCCATGACGCTACATTCGCATCCAACTTTGAACTCAATCGGCATGGTCATTCAAGGATCGAGGAAGCGGTCGATGTGGCCATCAAAGCTAATGTTTCTGAGCTGCTTCTGACTCATCTCTCTTTGCTCTATCATGAAAGTTTAAAAGAGTATGTTGATGACGTGGAAAGGAGAAAGAATGGGTTCGGAGGCAGAATGGAAATAGCTTCTGAACATAAAGTGTATATAGTTTAGTTGGGACGGTCGAGAACGCCTACTTGAATGCTGGTCCGAAAGATCCTCTATAATTATCATTAGGATTTGTAAAGGGATCTTGTCCAGATTTTCGCATCTCATTGCTCGATTGGATCGTTCCGGAGATCTATTAAATCACATTCTTGGTTTTATCCCCTCTAGCAATTGCGGGACTATCCATCCTCTCTGGATGCTTTATTATTGAAGAGTTCGGGGGTGGTCAATGCCCTCTAAGTTCCCACACAGCATCAGGTGAGTGGATCAACATTTTTCTTCAGGATCTCAGCGAATCACTGCTTGTCGAGCATACATGGGGTCGAAACACAGATGAGCTATCATAGTCGGCCATGATCGATCTAGCAAAGGCCAAGGTGTTCTTATCGTACTCTTTTGGACCTTTTTCATCGCCATTGCTTTTCCAACTGTAATGTTTATAATTTCCCTCTATTATATCGCTCCAGATCGGTCTAGGGTTACTGAACTTCTTGGCCCCGTCGCAAATATCGGGTGAAGCCTTGTGGTCTTGGACCCAGTTCAGCGCATATTTTATTTCTGTTCTAGCATGATCCTTCCTATATTTCGGTTTTAATGGTATGGGATATACTGTATAATGGGGCATTGAAGCCTATCAACCTCTTTGCTTCCTCTGATTCCCAATCTATGAGACTTTCCTTTACAGAGCCATGTAAGGCTGCACCCATCCAACGTTTGACCCTCGGAGAGCTCATATGCATCGATTATCGGATCTCCACAATATACCTTCTTCGTGTCCATGCAAGCTAGACCATAGGCAATGGCACCCCGCATCACTATTTGAAATCGATCGATCTCCCTGGGATATAAATTCGATAATACGATCAAGGAGTTAGACACATCACACATAGCATGTAGTTGTGTTAACTGGGATGCTTTTGAATCGGCGGCCTCAACATAAAAAAAAATAGTGTCCGAGAAAAAGTACATAGATCCGATTATAGAATCGATGCATTTCGAATAATATTGGATGTCTTCGTGTCCTTTTGAATACTTGTCTGGAATCGCTATCGTCCTGAACGATTTGCTCTGCACCGACAAACCAGGGGAGGTAACTTTCAATTTAATAAAATTCCCAATATCCACAAAGTCTGTGAGCATCGTTCGATGGATCTTTTCGATGTGTTTTTTGGTCGTAAGGCCGCTCATAGGATTTTGAACAAGTTGTTTAAATCCCATTATGTCGAACATCCCTACAAAATATGGTTTAGCTTCCTCACAAATTCCTTCTGAAGCACACCAATCACCTTGTTCAGAGGTACTTCCGCGGACCACGCTCTCTATACAAGTGTTAACCTCGCCTTCTCCTGATGCATTTTTTGAAGTATCCAGGGCGCTATTACGATTGGCCATGTTCATCATCCTGTCGGGTCTTTTTTCTGCAATAATATCGATGGAAGCACATCATCCTTTAATGTTGGCGTTGGGGATGGCTCAACTAGAGATATGTGGTCATTGCTATCTTATCTAATATCGGGATGACCTTGGTTATTTATCCATAGAGTCGTAGAAAGGTAATGTACATGCAGAACATCGATGCTTGCTCTGCCTGTTCGTTGTTTTATGTCAAGAGGCTTAGTTCCGAGAGGACGACCCATGCTTCAAGATCGATCGCACAGCTGGTTAGGGAGGGCCAATACTCTCCATTAATCCCTCTTCGTTCACTCGTCCCGGTGGATCTCTCAGAGCCAGTTTAATTAAGAAACAATGGAAATAGTTTCAGAACCTCGGCACCCTCTTTTCAAAAGCCGCCCTTCTTACATCATTGTTCACATGGGGATATTTCGAGGTGTCAGAAACTAGATGATGTTTATGTCCTTAATCTTTTATATGATCCAAGTTAGTTGAATAATTCCGCTCGTCGCATCTCGTTCCACGCCCAGAACTTGTTCTCGACCTCGGCGAACATGAGGTCGCGCCGTCGCGACCTCACCTCGTCGCCGAGCGTCCTCTTGACCGCGGAGAAGACGTACTCGATCATCCACCACTGCATGCCTTAGTATGCAATGCAGGATCTATAATGGTAGATAAGACCCATTATACTAAAGATGGTTTTGAATATACATTTGGGGTCAATCACCTTGGACATTTTCTACTGGCCAATATGTTACTTGATAAAATAACCAGTCCAGGTAGAATGGTCTTTGTTAGCAGCGGAACTCATGACCCAGCAAAAAAGACAATTGTGGCTGCGCCGGAATATGAGAACGCGAGATCATTAGCTTACCCGAAAGAGATGGGTCAAAATGAAAATATGCTCAAAATCGGCCAATGTCGATATTCTACTTCAAAATTATGTAATGTGTACTGTACTTACGAATTGGCCGAAAGAATAAAACAGCAAACCAATAAGGATATTACAGTAAATGCGTTTGATCCTGGACAGATGCCGGGCACAGGTTTTTCACGCACTTTTCCTCCTGTGATGAGATTTTTTACTAAATATATTAACTATATTTCCATATTATTCCGCCCGAATGTCAATACTCCCAACAGATCGGGTAAAGCATTAGCTTGGTTGGTGCTCGATCCTGAGCTAAATGGAACGACAGGTAAATATTTCGAAGGTACGCGGGAAATAAGATCTTCGGAACTCTCATATAATGTAGAAAACAGGAAAGATCTTTGGAGGACAAGTGTTGAATTAACAAAACTGAACAAAACGGAAACAATATTAAACATCGACTAGGACCGATTCACCTCCATTGGGAAAACATATGATCTGATGATCCGACCCAGATCTGGCATATTCTTGTGTAGGCGGGCCATTCCTCCCTTCAAGGGTTGAACTTTTCTCTCAGGTCATGTCATCCATCAGATATCATGACGGGACTTGACCAGGTGGAATTTTGGGATTAGGTTGGGGTGAACCGGTGTGGTGATGGAGGTAGGGCCCAAAGAACGTGGACCAATCGAAAAAGCGGTATATGTATCTGAGGGATCATGATAATCGAAATTTATAGCATCTGTACCGATCGCTGGATCCGGTCCAATAAATATTAAATGGATTATTAGAGAAATCTATATATAAAGAATCCTCCCAAAACGATCCAAGGGGTCCGATGGCGAGAAAATTCATGATCATAGGGGTAGTTGCTATCTTGTTTGTCGCAGCCATATCTGGAGCTGCTTTTTTGATGGTGGGAAATGGAAGGACGGCCGCAAACATAAATTCTGACACGACCGGAAAAACGACTGATAATAATACCAAGACCGAGGAGAGGGCGAACCTGGTAGTGACATCGCTATCCATCAATAAGCACGATGTTCTAGTGAACGGGGCCGCAACCGTAGGTGTCGCGATCAAGAACATAGGAAGTGCTTCCGGACAACATCAGTTCAATGTAACGATGGATGGTGCTTTCGTAGGATCGAGGAACGTTACTCTCGCAGCAGGGGGTTCGACATCGATCGACTTTACGGTCTCATCCTCATCGACAGGAAACCATACGATCTCAGTGGGTAAGTGCTCCACATATCTTGATTGCTTCGATCGGTACAACGTTGGTGATTCTTATGTGTATAATCTGACGATCTTGGATCCTGGAAGTGGGTTCTATTACTCGAATATGACCTGGACGGTGACCGCCGTGGACCCCACAACGTGGACCCAGAACATAACCTACTCAGATCCAGCATTTTACTCTGAAAATTCAAGCGTGACAATGTTTACGAACAGTAGTTGGAAGACCGCTACGGATGATCTCAAGTTCTTAGGTAATGAGAGCGTGTCCACGGTCTTCGGTACAAAAACCCTGGCATGTTACACATATTATGAGTATATCTATGTCTCCGATGAAATGGTCCTATACAATTACACGGTGTATGTGGACGATTCGACGAACATGAAGATCATGGTCGATTATACGTTCTATCAGTCGGGGGATGGATGGATAACGGGGTCCATGAACATGATATCTACGAACATGCCTTGGGTGCTAGATATCGGAGATTGAACCTACTTCCAAACCTCTTTCTAAGTTCTTTTCTTGAGACCGTAACCCTTTTTCCATCCTTTGGGCCCATAAGGTGGTCCCGCCCTTTAATTGGCAAGTTAGTAATTTTACGACCGAACTTTTCCCTTTACCCTTGTCGGTCACGCGTCCAGGTGCACATGGCAAAGCCGGTTTTTGTTATATGCTTGAATGGATATCACAATACTTGGGATCGGTGGTCACTGAAATGCGACAGCTAGATGATCTGTTGCAGGAACTGTTCGAGATTCCTAGCATTGGAAAGGGACAGGGGGCCACGAAAAATGCAGAGTAATACGGTGGTCTTTGCCAAGCGCAGCCTAAGCTTAAGTAAAACGCAAGCGGTGATCGGGCTGTTCTTGGCGGCCATTGGGCTTTTTATCATAGTCCCACTAACCCTTTACGCAGGAACCTCAGATGCGTCGTTCTTTCTCCTTTCCGTTTCGTTCTTGGCATTCGGGATATTTATGTTCCCAATGCCGGTAATACTGCTTTATGAATATGACAAGAACAACGGGGTCCTGGAGCATCTGCTCTCGATAGGGTGGGACCAAAACGACATCTTTAAGCAGTATCTGAAGGCCGCTCTCTTTTTGGCATCGATCGTCCTCGTCTCCGAATGCTTCGTCGTTCTGATCGCGTGCGCAATCGCGGGGTCACTGCCGGTCCTTCTTTTGGACCTATTGATGCTGCTGCTCACTTCGTTTCTAGGTCTTTCTGTGCTCTCATTTGTTATCATGGCGATGATGGCCTTTAGCTCATTGCAGAAGCAACGAGTAGGCGGCAACGCTCCTCTTGCCATGGGGCTTGGTGTTATGTTCATAATTCCCACTATCTATCTGGTATATCTGGGATTCATCTCGGCGCTCCTTATCGAACTGTCGATCGCTATTTTGACTGGTGCTCTGTCCGTGACGTTGCTGGTTCTGTCAAGCAGGCTCATCAGAAGGGAAAAAATGCTTCCATGATGGAGATGCTAGGCCGACATGCGATGCGGTTCTTTGACCATGGGTCGTTCAACAGAGTTGATGTCGATCAAAAAAAGAGAAGTAAAATGTTCAAAACCTCGGCACCCCTTTCTCATACGCCGCTTTTCTCGCATCTTTGTTCACTTGCAGATATATCGTCGTTGCGGTTAGGTCACGGTCCAATATGTTCTCATTTGGTATGGCCCCCTCTGGAACGATCAGACCTCTTTAGGCTGGATTCGTCCTGGACCGCCATCGTTCCCGGTTCAAGAAATTTCTTAAGGACGAGCATGGATGAAAGGGCCAGACCGATCAAAGACATCGCCATCCCGACCCCATCGGTCCAGAGCAAGTTAAAGTAAAATTGGGAGTTTAGATAAAAATCGCTATAGCCCCAGGCGAGTGAGAATATCGTTGTATAAATGATCAAGAGGACCGCCCCGATGAGCATCATGAAATCGGTCCCGACCTTGATAGCCACTTGTCCTTCCATAATGGTATGAACATAAGGAGGGAGAGACCAAGAAATGTCAGCGCTGTACCCCATGAAGCTAAGACCGACAGAAGTGTTGGTACAAAGATCGGTCCCCCCAAGAACTCGTCATATTGGATGTAGCCATATGCCCCCAGCTCTATCCTGAAGTAACCGATCGCCACCGGCGCCGTTCCGATGACGAGCAGGACCATAACTGGGATGGACCATTTACCTAGAAATTTTCCAAGGAACGAATTTCCACCTTTAGAAAAGAGGGATCAAAAATATCAAAAAGTATACCATATAATTCCCATAGCATGGACGATCCGCGATATCCTCGGTAATGGTTTTATCTTAACCCCTTATCGATTAAGTGTCCAGGTGCATGCCATAGGGCTGGTTTTTACAATAAGCCCATGGAAAAGCAATGGGGCGTAAGAACGGTCTAGTCAAATCCAGATGGACCCACCTGGTAGGCCGTCGGTCCGGTAGGCCTCCCGACCATCTGGTGCCTGGCCTATGTCCATTGGCCATATCTCCTTTTACTTGGCCTTTTCGAGTGACAGGGAAAGACCCTAGTTCAAGTGTTATCGATCTTGGCTCAGGCCGCCCTACCGATTCGGTACTTGGCATACACCAGTGGTCCGTACAGCATGTATCCGATCCCCACAAAGATGAGGATGTACTCACCGATGGTGACGGCAGGCGGAGGAGGGACCGTGAAGAAGAACCGCGCCTGGTCGGCGGGTGGAACTAGGAAGTTGAGCGAAGCACCGATCACCGCCAGCACGCCGGCGAACTTTGGTCTTCGGAACAGCAAGATCAACCCGGCTATAGGGATCAACAACCCGACGATCACAAAGAACACTGCGAACGCCGTGCTCCGCAGCTCATTGATACGGGTCTCGAAACCCAACGGGGTCAGCAAGAAGCCTACAACAGCTCCCAGCACGAACAAGACCGCCAATATCCTTTCTGGGTTCCCGAATGATGTTCTTGTATTTGATGAGGACATTTTCCTATTCTCCTCATGGAAGCACGAACCTTCTACCAAAGGGAGGCCACCATGAGGAAATATTGTATCGAACGCCATATTAAAGGATGCTGTGACCATGGGAGCGGTCCTGATGAAAACCTCAAAAAATATGGGTAGCCTTAAACCTAAAGTGAGAACATCGCCTATCATAAGTGTTAATTATCAATCGTTTCTATGATGCTGCATCCTAAATTAAAATAATGAGGTGTGATATCGATATGTCAGATTGGGATCCGGAATTATATCTCAGGTTTATGAAAGAGCGTACCCAACCTGTTCATGATCTGATCTCGCGCATCGAGATCGAAAGACCAAAGCGCATTATAGATATCGGCTGTGGACCTGGAAACAGCACAAGGGTTCTAAAAGATCGATGGCCTAGTGTTGAGATAATCGGACTCGACCGTTCAGAGGCCATGATAGAAAAAGCTAGGAAAGATTGCACCGATATAAAATTTATTCTGGGAAATGCAGCTGGTGATCTTTCACACTTGGGACGTTTCGACATCGTTTTCGCAAATGCATCACTTCAATGGATCCCCGATCACAAAAGTCTCATCCCTCGTCTTTTTGATATGGTTTCGAGCAAAGGTGTTTTCGCAGCACAAATCCCGCAATTTAACCGCATGCCGATATCGGATGTCATTAAAAATGTGGTTTCTTCACCTAAGTGGTCGTCTTTCGTTGGAGGTGTCGAAGAAGGATATAACTTCAGTTCTGATGAAAGCTATTACGATTACCTTTCTGGAAGGAGCAATAAGACTCACATGTGGACAACAGATTACTATCATGTGATGAACGATCATGACGGTATCATGGAGAATGATCAGTTCAACAGGATTGAAACCATTTCTCGACGTGTTACCGAACGAGTTGATTATCAGATTTTTCTGAGTCCGTTCTTGAAAGGGTCAGATCTGCATATCCGACCCAAGGTGATGGAAAGGTTTTGTTTCCGTTCAAACGATTCTTTATTATCGCTTCCAACGGTTAGAGGCTCATATAGAAAAATAGGCTAGACTTCAATCGGCTCTAGGTTAGCCATGGACATTGAACGGTTACTGGCTCTTGGCCATTTACCTGAGGCAATATGATGTCTATTTGCTATCGCCCATTATCCATCGCTCGGCACATGACATATTAAGAATGAGTATTTCTTGATCGAAATCCATCTCATCCAATCATTTTTCAAGATCATGACCTAGATTATATCTAAAGGCCTGTAATATGTACTCCTCTAACCTCTTATACTTTTACTGGGCCAGTATTCTTAAAATGTCTTACTTATCCCCTGATCGATGCCGTCTCGTCAGTACCTGACCTTAGGTATAGTGAAGAAGAAGGTCGTACCCTTGCCTACCTCGGATTCGACCCAGATCCTGCCGCCATGATGTTCGACGATCTTCTTAGCGATCGCCAGTCCTATTCCTGTTCCTTCATATTCGTCCCTTCCGTGCAGCCTCTGGAACATCTGGAAGAGCGAGCCCTGCTGGTCCTTAGGAATGCCGATGCCGTTGTCCTCGACAGAAAAGACCCAGTCGTCACCTTTGCTCTGGGCGGTGATCTCCACCATTGGTGGCTCGTCGGCATGGAACTTTATCGCATCATTGATCAAGTTCTCCATAAGTTGGAACATCTGTGTTTCGTCCGCCAGGATCTTCGGAAGGCCATCAAAGCTCACCGCCGCCCCGCTCTCTTTGACCCTCTCTCGGAGATCCATTAATGCCGTCGAAACAACATCGTTCATGTCGATGATCGCGAACGGTTTCGCCCGTGTCTCTATCCTAGAGTAAAGGAGAAGATCATCGATCATTCCTCTCATTCTTCCAGCACCATCGACGGCGAAATCAATGTATTCCTCGGCAGTCCCATCCAGCACCTTACCCTTATATTTCTTCTCTAATAGGTCGAGGTACGAGGAGACCATGCGCAGCGGTTCCCTGAGGTCATGCGAAGCGATGAAGGCGAACTGTTGTAGTTCGGAGTTCGAGCGTTTGATCTCCTCCTCTGCTCTCTTACGTTCAGTGATGTCCATGAGCGTGGCCACTCTAGCCGATCGCCCTTTGTACTCTATGGAACGACCCTGGATCTGGTATGTTCGTCGCTCTCCATCCTTCCTTCTCAGTTGAGCTTCGTATGCCTCGACCACTTGCCGTTGGATCAACTTCCCGACCATCTCCTGAAATTCAGGTATGAAGAAATCTGATATCGATCTGCCGATCAGCTCCTCTCTTGAGTAACCGGACTGTTCTATTATCGCTTGGTTGACCTCCAAGACATGGCCGTCGGCGTGGACCAATATCCCCTCGAACGTAGCATCGGAGAGCGTACGGAAACGCTTTTCGCTCTCCCTGAGCGCCTGCTCTGTCCTCTTGCGTTCGGTGATGTCCGTGAACAATCCCATGATGGCCGGACCGTCAGGGAGGACCACTTGGTCAATAGCTACATAAAATGGAAACCTCGATCCGTCTTTGCGAAGGCCGATCGTCTCATGTTCTGTCATAGATCTTGATCCTTATCGTGACGCAGAGCGAGATCCATCACTCTATCCCTTTCCTCTGGTACGATCTGTTCTGTCAGGGGATGACCATAGATCTCGTCAACGCTTGAAAGGCCGAACATCTTGAGATATCTATTATTGGCATATATGGTCAGACCTTGCCGAGCGATCGCTATGGCCAACGGTGCCTGTTCGATCAGGGAACGGAACCGTTCTTCGCTCTCTATTAACGCCCTATCTTTCTTTCTGATGTTCGTGATGTCGCGGTTCACCGCCACCAGTATATGTGGCTCTCCTAGCCTGTTGCTCGCATAGGAGACGGAAGAAAGAACGATCAATGGAGTTCCGTCCCTCCTCTTCTGTTCGACCTCTCCATGCCATTGGCCGTTCTTACGCATGTGTTCGGTGGCAAGCTCGAGTTTGTCATTGAAGAAATGGGTACCTAAAAATTCGACGATCGGCCTCCCGATAACCTCCCCTGCCTTGTAGCCATATATGGATTCGGCCGCTCTGTTCCAGGTCCTGATCGTACCTTCTTGATCTACGGAGATGATGGCATCCGAAACGCTCTCTATGAGATCTTCTTGATAGGCAAGCTTGTTCTCCGCCCTCTTCCGCTCGGTGATGTTCTCGAAGATGACGACCGCTGCGTTCAATTTGCCATGTGGATCGAACAGGGGGGCCGAACTGACCAGCACCGGGGATCTGTGTACCGTCGTCCCGACGGATGGACATCTCCACGTTCCTAACCTCACTCCCCGACCTCAGGGTAAGAGACACGGGCAGCTCCCCTGAAGGAAATGGGGTCCCGTCCGGCCTCAGGGCCTTCACTTTAGCGGCATGCTTGTCCAGATCATAGCTGGAGTAGTCTACCCCATACAATTCCAATGCCCGCCTGTTAAGGTAGGTGATCCTGTAGTTCGAATCGACAAGGACGACGGCCGAGGGCATGGCCTCCAAAATGCTCTCCAAGCGTTCTTTATCAAGCGAACGCTGCTCTGGTACCGTTGACGATCCCTTCGAGTCCGAAGACCGCTTGGGATCTTCCATCTCCTTGTTCGATCTTATTGTAGGAAATCACCGGATCGCTCACATAGAGGTGTGGTCGTCTCAATGGGTAACACCCATTGAACCTCGCTGTGAAGTATTCTCCATAATGGGATAGGCGATTAATATAAGCTCGTGGCATCCGGATGACCAACTTTGTACTTTCAGATCTTTCTTCGCAAAACTCACATCAGCACCATGATCCTTGTCAGCTCATAGAAAAGTACCATGTGCACCGGATCAATATTCTAACTTTCTAGCCATGGTTTCGCATAAAAGGTCAAGTGGAAGAGCGGTCTGATGTTCGTCAAGTCATAATCAAAAGAATAATGGGCACACAAAGCGTATCTCATCTGTCTTTCTTCCGCTTATTATTTAGTGATCGTCTTATCTAGTGAGCGATCGATATTTTCATCGAGCGACCGGAAGGGCAACGGCCCCGCAGGCCACAACTCTCCGCAGAACATTTGGTGCTCCGTCGGGCGCTCCTGTTTTCACGAGAATCCTCCCTCTCGGCCATCCACATGCTTCGGACATAGCAGGTTTTTATGATAAATGAGCAATATCCCGCTCGAGGAGCGGCCCATGGTTCTATACCAAATATAGGGCTGGTCGACCAGGGGAAGGTTCGTCAAGATCCATTTGATGCTCACCCAGTTACGGCTTATTGGCCCTTCTTCCTTACCCAGTTCTCCTTTCTCTTTTTTAAATAAAAGAATAGCCCCAGAAGCAGGAGGAAACAAATAATGATGATGCCGTACCAATTAAAAAATATCACTGAAGTTTGGGTTGTCGTGGTCGTTCCGGTAGCTAGCAGGGCATTAGGTAAGGATCTATCGAACTGCGTAACGTTCTGAGCTATAACTTTGATGGATCCTAAAGATAACATGACCATCAGGAACAGGACCATTGGAATGTTCAGGACATAGGTTCTTGCTCCGATGATATCACCGTATGAGCTCAACGCCCTGGAGATTTTAATCTCTTTTGATGCTTGGAAGATCGGTACATGATGAAATACAGAAGATATCGGTTGATTATAAAGCACGAATGGGCGTTCTAAGTTCGTCGATCGATCTTGGTAAATAAGCAGATCATGGTGCTCTGGATGATCCATATATTATGCAATAATTTTCAGAGCACCGACAACGCCCTATCTACTCAGATAATAGATCTCCCTTACCCCTTTATCGTTCACGCGCCCAGGTGCATGTCATAAAGCCGAATAAGTATGGGTTGTGGAAAATGATCGATTTCCCCCTCCTCAGAGATACTATGGGATTAAAAATGGGAAAGACCGGATGTGGTATCGGTCATGTTCCATTTGACGATGCTCTCGTATCGATAGTGTGCACTCTGGGGTATGGCGAGACGATGTTCACAGTTATGGGAAGGTGGGAGGAGCAGATGGAATGGGGAGCGGAAGCCTAACGAATATCAGAATGCCCCAAAATCTACTGCCCTCGAAGCCGGTCGCACCTTGATAGTAAAAGAGGTGGATCGGGTTGCAAAATGCAACCCACGTCTTACCTACAGATGAGGGTGCGTTTCCCTGGAAGATGATGGTTTGGAGCATGTGATCCCAGGCGAACGCGTAATTGCCTATGGTGGTGACGCTTCCTGGTATCAGGATCCAATCAAGAGATGCACAATTACTGAACGCATAACTGCCGATGCTCTTGACATCGTTGCCCATGACCACGCTGCCCAAGGCGCGATCATCAGCGAACGCATAACTGCCGATGCTCTTGACATCGTTGCCCATCTCCACAGTGGATCAGGTAAGTACAGCCAAAGAACGCATAATCACCGATGCTTGTCACTGGCAACCTGTCTATGGTTCCAGGTATGATGACCCACGACGTACCTTGATATCCAGTTATCTGCACTTCGTCACCATTGATGATCGAGTACCTCAGTCCGTTGCTGGTGACGCCGGTCGTATCCGCAGCATTACCAATGGCTGACGCGGTCCCGACCGGCCCGTTGAGCATGACCACTGCGGTCGTTGATAGAAGCATTAGAATTATGGGCAGCGCGATGAGCCTCCGATGCATAGAAAATTCCCTGCCTATCATGTATTATGAACTTTGCAGGTAAAAATCCATACATATATGTATATGCCCAATTTAATAATTTGATAACATTAACTGGAATGGGGACGACAAGTGTCATATAAAGGATCATTAGTTGATGGGCAGCATCTTAGCCTCCGCTTCAGCTTACCATACACCTCGAACTGTCTCTTGTTCTTTGCCCCTTTCTTGAGATAGTACAAGGTCGATTTGTTGTAACCTAGCGCCTTCCACTCAGCACCTGACGGGTCATGGAAATTCTCTATCAGTTCAGAAAGATCCTTCATATCAACTTGATCTATAGGATCATAGGCTCTCTTTTATCTCTAGACCTATAATATTTATTCCCATTTCCCCATATATTTTTTAACTAAGCCAGTATCTTCAAAAGACCGCCGACGTGATATCATCCCCTCCATCTTTTCCTTCTCCCGGCCTTAGGGTTTCGTTAATGACGGTCGCTTTATATGCCAGGTTATACGAAAGATGACAAATAGGCCAATAAGTAACCCGCCAAGTCACAGGGTGGAATGGCTTGCTGCGCCCCCCAGATCGAAGGGGGGAAAATGCCAGTTTTCTCCTCTTCGATCACACCTCATGATGGACGATCGAATGATCAAAATATGGTCCGAAGTGAGGGAAGATCTTCGATCTTAGGATCGTTCCGATCCTCGCACAAGATCGGTCCATTCTTTGGTGGACAGCACACGAGAGAATCTCGCGGCTTGGGTCACGAGTGAAGCGCGTTGCAGCTCCTCTGCCGTTACCGTCCCAGCTTGATTTGATATGGAAAGCGTTCCGGTCGCATCGGAAAGGAACTCGACCCCCAGACCCAAATGCATCGCTTGCCTCGCTGTCGTATCACAACACATATGTGTCATGTAGCCGCAGATGACGACAGAGTCGATGTCCATCGAGCTGAGCCAGCTATGCAGATCGGTGTTGGTGAAACAATCTGGCAAGTTCTTCCCTATCAGATGGTCATGTCCCCTTTTCGCGATCTCCGAATGGAGCTTCCATCCAGATGTGTTCTTGACGAACGCGAGCGCGTCCCTGCTCGAGGATGTGTGCTGGACCACCACCGTTGGGATGCCGGTCTCTCTTGCGGCGTCCATCGCCATTAGAATGTTCTCCAGGCTGCCTTGCGGATATGTGACGGTTAGC
Organism: Methanomassiliicoccaceae archaeon; assembly: GCA_963741025.1. Lineage (GTDB taxonomy): Archaea > Thermoplasmatota > Thermoplasmata > Methanomassiliicoccales > Methanomassiliicoccaceae > CAVUGW01. Next base: position 14,726 of record CAVUGW010000025.1, on the reverse strand, counting down.
CTCCCAGAGAAATACTCGTTTTGTACATCGATGACCAACAACGCTCTCTCCATGGTCGTCCCTAGAACCCGTCGCTTGTGCCAGTGATCACGAAGTAGGTCGGTCTTATATGTCCTTTCTTGAAAGAAGGATGTTGGGGAACATGGGATCGGTTCATTTCAATACAGCACGTTCCTTTTTAGGCAGGTGGGGCCAAACGGTATCCTTAGGAGATTATAAACCAACAGACCTAAAGAGGGAGAGGGCCGAATGCCCCGATGGATCCCTCTTATTAAAGTACACTTCCAACCGTTGAGGTCGAACGAGTTGGTATCTTCGTTTAACTTCCGCGACCTGGATCCTTTATTCTTGTGATAGATCGATCGAAGGTCTTCTCGATCTTTCCATAATGTTCGATGATGATCAGGACCACCAGGCCATCAAGAACACCGATGACCACCGATATGAACAGTGTTCCATTTAATGCATTTAAGTTGGATGTTACGATCGCTATCCCAAGGACGATGAACAATATTACGAACCAGAGCATCGAGAACAGAACAAAGGCATCAGAACCTGACAACTGACGAGCACCGCAGTTGCTGCAATATTTGATACCTGGATCGATCTCAGCTCTGCATCCCTTGCACTTCATTCCCTTCCTGTTACCTTTATGAAATAGAGCATATAAATAGATATGATCCTATGGATCTTTCAAGTCATCCATACTTCCTCTCGGATCAAGTTCTCAACCGCACGGGAATATTTTACTCATCTGACGACCATCCATTTCGTTGAACCCCACAGCGACTTCCAATGCACGAGGAGAGCCGAACGAGAACAGGTTAAGGGATCATTACCTAGTAAGGAAAATCATTATCTTATTTATTGCTTTATTCTGTTCTGCCGTTATCTCCTTTTTTCCTATAGATAAGGCTTGAATATCGGATCCTTTTCTTTTTCATGCATATGAGATCGGACAAAGCGTTCATCGTCGAATACCTCGTCCCCCTCTCTCTATCCGTATTGATCGTAGGCATCTTGCTGACCGTTTACGGACTCATCAAAGGCACTAACGGTTCTTGGTGGGTCGTCCTGGGCATCATTGTGTTGCTGATAGGGCTTCTTTGGTTCGTTAACTATCTGAGGCACATCAAGAAGTTCAACAGACTGATGGCGGAGAAGAGCAAGGCGGCGTTCGTATCAACGCTCAAAGACATCAAATTCTTGACCGATAGGATGCCCATGAAATATGAGGATGCTTTTAGAGACAAAAAGAAAGATTTCGGGATCAAGTAAGACCTTGTTTCGTCCCAAGAGGACTCACGTGCTTTTCCAACACTTGTTTTTGGTCATTTATGGCTTTGTCCGGACATGCGATAGAGAACGTTTTCATCGATCAACGAAAACTGTTCCTCTCTGAGTACATAGCGTACAGTATAATTATTGGAACAATGATTTTTATTGAGTAAATAACAAGGTCATTATAATATGGTCATAGAACGAATTCTTTAGCAAGGGGACCGTTATATGTACCGTCCGAACTGTGGTGCCATTAATGATCACGCTTCTAGATTTTGCGTCAGTTGCGGTACAGCACTGGACGATGAAAGCAAAGTGAATAGCGATCGAACGTCCATGCGTCAGCCTTACAAAGCAGAATGGCCCCATACCTCGAAAAGAAAGCACAATGACGACCTAAGGTACTGCTCTCAGTGGTTCGTGTGTGCGAATCATTCCCATTTTATTAGGACAGATAAAATATGGAAATCGTTTGGTGACCGTGGGGGCCTCATTTCACATTGCTGCTTCCTAATATGTCGAAGTTGAACGTTGTCCTTGTCGATCCTTCTGCGATCTCCCATAGCTTTCCGGAAGCCCCCTCATCAAGGGCGGGTCTCGGGATACGAACGTGCACCGGATCGCCCTTCATCCCGAAAACACCACCTGGCCCGAAATAATCCCCCGAAACCGTCTGCTTGTCCGTCGCCGCACGCAAGGTCGGTAATGCCCCATCTGCAGCGTCCTGGGACAGTATCGACGCCATCAGCCTTCCAAAAGCGCCCTGGGGTCTTCCAGGCCCACTGGTCTGAAGATTGGTACGGGCATATCCGGGATGAGCTGAATTGCTCGTGATATGGGTCTTTGCGCTCGCAGACCGGCGACCAAGCTCGAGCATGAACATCAGATCTGCCAATTTCGATTGACAATATGCTCTCCATGGTCGATATGAACGTTCCCATTGCATATCTTCGAAGTTTATCCGCCTGAGCCCCAGGTTCGCAGCCCCGCTCGATACGGTCGTGACCCTAGGCGATGGTGCGCTAAGTAGCAGTGGAACGAGCTGGGCGGTCAGAGCGAAGTGCCCCAAAAAGTTCGTTCCGAACTGAAGCTCGAAGCCATCTTTTGTCGTCCGCCTTTCAGGGAACGTTCATTACACCTGCGTTGTTCACCAAAATATCAACTTTCTTCTCCTTTCCCATCTTCGATACGAACGCTCGGACAGAACTTAGGTCGGCAAGGTCTAGAATCTCATAACGGATCTTCGCTTCAGGAACATGTCGCATTATCCTATCCACTGCATCATGCCCCTTCGCCTCCGATCTGACGGTCAGAACGACCTCGCATCTTGCTCGTGCAAGTTCCAAAGCAGTGTGCCAACCTATCCCACTGTTGGCCCCGGTCACGATCGCCAGCTTGCCATCTTCCGGTGGTATGTCTGCGACGGTCCACTTGTCCATGTTCAACGACCTCGATATTATTTCAAGCTAACAATATCGAGCTGATCTGATAATAGGTTATGCTCAAAATATTTCCTCTGTATAGGGAGTCCCAGCTTCTCCCGACGTCGTGAGAGCGCTTTCTTGGCCTGGGTCCTATCGATAAGAAAGATCTCTAGGTTCTTGATATTGCTGCCGATGTCCTCGTGGTGTTCATGCTCAGGAGAAGGATGGTAAGAAAGGGTAAACGGTGACCGCCTCCGTATCCGCAACAAGGGTCACAACACCAGCAGCCCTATCGGCCACCCAACCAACCGCCATACCCCCCTCGGCCACCTGGGAAATGAACATCTTTTACTATCTTTAAGATCGATGGAAAAATATCTAAAACCAACAATATCACTTAGATGGACCTATCATTTTGCTTCTCGCCCTTCATATTGATCATTAGATGGTCATAAGCCTTTCCGCACATGTTTCCTTTGTTCTTTCTCTCTTGCCTAGGTCCTTACCTAACAGTAAGGTCATTTCCTTCTCGGTCAGCATGCTGGTCCCCTCTTTTATCGCCAACGGATCCTATGCTTAAACTGTCGAAGCTGTACGCTCATCGAAGCATCGTTCTCTAAACCCATACCCCATCTTGGAGTATGGCCAGCATCACATAGAAGTGGTGCAGGGGGTTCGATTCAACACACGGACCGCTAAGGATCGGGATCCTATATCGCGCGGTAAGATATGCAGAATAGGTATTCGGTCTAGAAAATAATATACTGGCATTAGAATTATTCTGATGTGTGCATTTTTTGTTTCTTCTTATTGGAACAAAGGACGATGGTCTAATTCCGGCCTCTCGCACCATTCGATTTGGGGGTTATACATGTCTTTGAAAAATGTCACCTAACGATGTCAACCTTTTAATCTCCCATTAGCCGAGCGAAAGTTCGAAAAATGATAAGTTCAATCTCAAGAGATCTCTTTCTCAATTCATGAACCAACAAAAGTTCATCTGAGCGACCGATCGGGCCATCACCGCATCTTGATCCTGATCGTAAAAGCCGTCATCAATATTAAATGTATTATTATCTTTATGGATAATCCTTATATCGGTTGCTCCATTGAATTATTGTGAAAAAATGAGCAGTTCGAGCACACCGATCAAAGCGAAAAGAAAGGCACCGATCTGGCTGATCGTCGTGATCATCGTCGTGATCATCGCGGTGGCCGTTGGGGCGCTCGCATTGAGCCAGATCAACGGAGGTTCAAAGAGCAGCTCCTCGACAAGCCAAAGCGACACAACCGGCGGGAACAACAACAATTCGACCGGTCAGAACAATGGAACTGGGGTTAGCGGAACCATCAAGGGCGTATCCTACCAGTTGACCGATGGGGAGATGCTTCAATTCAGTGTGACCACAACCACTCAGTTGGGAACAAACTCGTCCACGAGCAACGAGGTCTTGAAGATGGTCTATTCGAACGTCACCTCGACAGGATATGATTACCAGCTCACACTGACCCAGAACAACGTGACAACCACTTACTTCCATCATGGTAACTTCTCGAACTTCTATGGGAATGGAACGTTGAGCGGTTATACACCTGTCCTGATCGGCCAAGAGACCCTGTCCACTCCTTTTGGGACAAAGTCGGTCGACCATTGGCAGGTCACTAACGTTACCGCTTCGGGCAAGATAGTGATAGACTTCTACACTGGTACAAGCACACCCGCGATGTACAAATGGGTAGAACAAACTACCGGGTCCGGCTATACGAGCACCATGACGGAGATATTGACCGACACGAGCAATAACGCCATCAAGACCGGGAACAGCGCCTGATGTCGGTATAAAACCCCTCAACTTCTTCTTTATTTTAGGAAAAGGTCCAAGGCCTGGGCATATCCCTCCAAACAGACCTAGTTCGATATCTCCCGCGCCGTATCGCCGTCGACCGGAAGGCATACATAAGGAATGCTGAGAAGACCGGCAGAACGTTTTAGCTGGGAGGTTACCTCCTCCTCAGCATGGACGTCCGAATACTCTCCTTCTATTACAAGGGCGCAAATGGTGCCTTGGCCCTAATGGGGCGAGGCAAAGATCGTTCATTTGATATATGACACCTGCATCGCGATTGATCGATCTCCGATCCTCTCGAACGATATCAGCAAGGGAAGTGGGACATGGCGGAATGTCGATGCATGAATGGTATGAGCGGCCAAGAATTATGACCCCGATTGAGCTTATGGCCGCAATGACAATGGCCGCCCCTTATGGGCGAACTTCAGCTCTTGGCGTTTTAAAATTATCATAGAATTATTGGAACCATAATTTTTATCGAGTTAATATCAAGGTCATTATAATATAGTCGTAAAACGGATTCTTTTGCAAGGAGACCGTTCGATGTACTGTCCGAACTGCGGTGCCGCCAATGATGACGCCTCTATATTCTGCGTCAATTGCGGAACAGCATTGGCCGTTCCACCATCTAATGTCTCAGGTACCTACTCTCAATATGGCCCCACTGGGCAGATGCCGTCCAGGAACGAGAAGAGGGATATTCTGATCATTGTTGGGGCGGTCATCGTGGTCGCCATGCTCATGTTCGCAGGTCTGGCGGTCCTTCTTGGGAACGGCCTATCGGGCAGTGCCTCCGGAAACCCTTCGAACAACAATGCGATCAACAATGTAGGCAATGATGCGGTCTCCATTAACAAGATCAATATGGCCATCGATTATGAGGGTACCTCCTCAGGATACTTCGGTCCAAGCATACAGAGCCAGACCTCAGATCTTACTACCTCTCCAGGTGATGAGTTCACCGATCATCTAACACTTACAAACACGGACCTATCGACATCACAGAACGTTACGGGGATAGCGGTCCAATCGCCGTTCGCACTTGACTCGATCGATCCATCCATACCGTCCTCGATCTCTCCAGGAAGTTCGGTGACGTACTCGCTAACGATCACCGCACCATCCATGAGCGGGGATTACTGGATGTCGATGACCGTAACGACCGGGGCATTGAACAATAATGGTAGCGGTAACAGCACACAAGGTTCTAACAATTTCACCGTATCGTACACTTGGGCCTACCCATACTATACGAACAACGAATGGACCTTGAACGTGACGATACCCGCCTCCACATACTGGTATTACACGGACCAGCCGAAGACCTATGACTTTGCATCCTATGCTACCCCTGATGATCCGATAGTGGACCAGACCGCAGGGTTGCTTAAGAACGACGCCGAGAACAACAGTTACGATGTGGGGCAGTTCGTCCTTTCCTTTGTCCAGAGCATACAATATGGTACGGACCAGAACACTAGCGGGCAGGTCAATTATCCCCGTTTCCCGGACGAGACACTGGTGGACAAGGTAGGAGATTGCAAGGACCACTCCACCCTTTATTATTCTTTGATGGGGTCCCCCGAGATAAACATAGGCGTAGTGCTCTTTCAACTGACCCCTCCTACAGGTACCGTGGGACACATGGCAGTTGGGATATGGAAGATCGGCGGCACCGGGTCATATGTTCAAAACGATGGAAAGGACTATTACTATTGCGAGACCACCGCCACGGGTTGGCTCATTGGAGAGAAACCTCCTCAATTCGATAACTACACGATCCAGGTATTGTCCACCTGAGATGATCAATGTCAAAGCCGGGAACGAACAATGCACCAATCTCGTTCAGTTCCCACTTTAACTTCTCAGATATCAACTTACCAATTTGATGTTCACTGGCGGTTACAAGGCCGGATCGTCACTTGGTACTTTGCCCTTTCATTCAAAACGGACAATAAAATAAAAGACATCCCCATCAGATATTGAAGCCAGAGCTGAAAAATGAAATTCTATTAAAAAGAAACCCTAAGCTCCTTGGATAAATCAATTCCGAGATCCAAGTAAGACCAACCAACCCCGGCACCACTCTCTAATTCACAATTTAATGTTCCGACCCGGATCTAGCATACTCTTATAGAGGCAGGCCATCCCTCTCTTCAGTGGTAGTTTTTCTTGCTCAGGTCATGGTCATCTGTCGGATATCATGACAGTGCAAGATACACACTACTATCTGATCAACTTTCGGGTTTTTCTTCGGTATTTTACATTTGAAGCGTACTTGAAAATCGGCAAATAATAATAATAATAATAATAATCCGTCCATTTGACCTCAACATTTCACACAATATCTCTATAATTGAATCTGAAACCCGGCACATCTAGATGGATCAAGGATATGTTAGTTTATGTAACACATAATATCGACCGATATCAAGCCGGAAGCCCAATCGGTTTCATATTGGTTTTGTTCCTATTGGCTTTCATACTTGGACAAATTATATAAACATATATTATCTTACATGATAAGGCTTTTAATGAACTTGGCGTTGGGATGGGAAAGGGATGGAAGAACAGACGAAGTGCCGAAGGTTGGGCATCAATGATACAACAAATTTAGGTAATGATGCCCTTGCCGTAGGATTGTTACAGAGACCCATTATACCTATTTATGGTCGAGCAGCTAAAGAACTGATCTCGGGCAAGAAAATTCTCGTTACGGGGGCAGGAGGTTCGATTGGAAGTGAAATTGTCCGTCAAATAAAAAGAATCGATCCACAAGGGGAGGTGTATTTCATTGACAATAATGAATATGCTTTGTACACTCTCCAAATGAGCTTAACTTCCCGGCCTCTTTTAACCGAGCCAGAGTATATCCTTGCTGATGTCGCCGATCGAAATCAGATGCACAAAATCTTTTCTGGGATCAAACCGGATATCGTGTTCCATTCTGCGGCCTATAAGCAACTTCCTTTGCTCGAAAAGTCACCAGAGAACGCAATACGGACGAACGTGTTGGGGACAGAGGTGATCGCCGAATCATGTGCTCTGAACGATGTAGCGTGTCTTGTCAACATCTCCACCGATAAGGCCGCGCGGCCGTCATCGATTCTTGGAATGTCCAAGAAACTGGCGGAAATGATAGTAGCGGATCGATACCACCGGTATTACCAGGGCGGCATCGGTCAGGTTCGGAAATGTCTTCGATAGCAGGGGTTCTTTTGTTGAAACTCTACGGTATCAAATTGCAAAGGGGGTACCTATAACGATCACCGACCCCGGGATGGAACGTTTCTTCATGTCGATCCCAGAAGCTGCAGGTCTGGTCATTGAAGCTTCGACCCTAGCTAACAACGGAAGCACCTACATGTTCTGGATATGGGTGAACCTATCAAGATCGTTGACATCGTTCAACGATATGCTGAGATGATGAGGGTAAAATCACCGAAGATCGTCTTTACAGGCGCTCGTCCAGGCGAAAAGATCAGTGAAGAGCTTTTCGACCCTTGTGAGACCACGAGAAATACAGCTCATCCTCGAATAAAAGAGGTAGACGTGCCATTCGGACACATATCAAAAGATGATTTAGATAATCTATACCGCCTCATAACATTTGGATGTCCCGCTGAAAAACTACGAAATGAATTGGAACAAATGATTTCGATGCCGCAAAATGATCTCATCGAGAAATCAAGAAGAATGGCGGAGATTCTGTCCAGCTGAGGTATATGATATCACTATTGCTAGCAATTCTAGCATTTACCATAATGCCCCTTTCAGCTATCCTACTGGATTTCATCGCCCAGATTTATGCCCATCATAGGCGGTATACTTTTACCTGCCTATCTAACAACAATTTTACCATAATCGTCCCAATATATGGTAATATAAAATATCTAGAAAACGTCGACTATCTTCGTCAGTATAGTAGAAAGGTTATTCTTTGCACAACTGGTGACGAGACCAAGGAATTCTACCAGCAATTGGAAAAAATCGCCGATGATAACGGATTTCGTATCTTTCGGGACGAGCCAGCAGATTCATATGGTCGAACTGACGCGAACCAACAACGTGCCACATCTGGAACTATCCGCGATAGACTCATACGAAATGTATTATTGGCCAAGGTTAAAACCGAATATGTGGTACCCCTCGACGCTGACACGACAACTCGTCAACCTATCTCTTTACTTGTCGGTGAAATGGTCCTCGACGGATGGGATATCGCCTCCGTTAGGTTAGTTCCGAGCAACCGGGATGAATCTGTGCTCACGAGGCTTCAATATCACGAGTATTCTGCGACCATGCAACTTAGATACATCGCCCCTTGGATGATATCAGGAGCCTGCCACATTGCCAAGACCGAAGTATTAAGGGATATCATGGGTCGGCATTCACTATTCTTTCAGGGAAATGATGTGGAGATCGGACTTATAGCTTCCACTCTCGGATATAAAGTAGGGCATATTCCTTTTGAGGTGTCTACAACGGTCCCTGCCACCTTTAAGGGCTGGTATAGACAAAGGCTGGCATGGGCAGGTGGTGAATTTCGCCTTTTCATTACCAATTTCAAGTACCGTAATTAAATACCCCTTTTGGTGGATCTATGGAGGTTTACTCACCATAGTACTGTTCCCCCTTAGATATTACTCCTTTTTTGCATCACTTACTATCCTTATATTCGTATTCTGTTCATATTATGCCATGGTGGTCGCGCTTCATTTAAGAACGCGCGATAAATGGATTTTCTTGATGCCGTTCTACAGAATATTCTGCAGTCTGATCTTGACCCCATTGGGCATTATATGGTATTTCAAAACGACCCGCAAAGATGGAAATTATGGAATTATTCATCCTGGGCGCTCCATATGGCGTTCAATGGCGCACAGATCAAAAGTAGTGAGCGCGGTAGTGTGCTCCGTTCTTATCGTCGCCGCGATCGGGGGTGGGATCATTCTACTAAGCCAGTCCGATTATTACATGACCGCTAACGTTATTCCCCTCAACATTACGAACGGATCTAACCTCCTCCTGAACCCTAGCTTTGAAAATGGGACACCGGAAATGGCGAGCAATTGGTCCCAGGAATACATCCATGCGGATTACTCAAGGGTAACTTATGGCGTCGTTGATGGCAATTATGCACAGCATATATCATATGCTGGGAGAGAAAACGATAGTATGGGTAAGGTCGAACTCTTTCAGGGGATATTGGCAAAGTACAACAATAATGGATCTAATGATAGGCTTACATTCAGTATTTACATCAGTGGATCGCTGAGCAAATGCTGTTCGATAATTGGTATCGAAGGATTCAGAGCGGATAACTCATGGATAAACGAAACAGATCTCTACATCATTGGTCTCACCAACTCGCCGCAACAATATAGTGTCAATTATGAGATTCCTCCGGGTTGTGTTGCGGTGGCGGCCTATGTTCAGGTCAATGAGATCAACCCAGGGTCCTCATTATCCATCACATTAGACGATGCCAGCCTAACCTATTCGCCCGCTTCCTGAATAGCTGACTCTGCAAACCGATGACATGGATGTCCAACATCGGCTGGAACTGTGTGTTCGAAAGAAACAGGGCAAAGATACGGACCATATGCAAGGACCGGATCTTCGGTTCGCATAGGTCCCAACAGAAGGGGAACGTGGATGATCGGGCATCTGCGGACCAGTTGTTGGACTTCTTCGATCTTGACAAAATGTTCATGCTACTGGTCGACGATTCGGAGCTGCTATACATACCCCCTATGCCCGAGGAATCGTCGATCGCCCTATCGACCACGAACAAGGCGCTCATCCAGCGCTCCAAGTCTATGGAAGGACTGAGGAGATCGAATAGCGCGATCAGGTCAGTGAACCTCCCTGCCCGGCCGTTGTCTGGGTTGATCATCTTCATGAGGTCGGTAGATCTTTCTCTAACAGCGCTCGGACCAGATCCTCGACCACGGCCACATATGGTTCGATCCCGATGTTGTCATCCCAGGACCTCTGGAGGACGAAACCAAGGAACAAAGAGATCAACACTCGAGCGAAGGCATCGGGGTCCAGATCGTAAGGAAGCTCTCCGGACACCTGATACCTGGCAATAATCGGGACCAGAAGATCCTAGCACCGTCGATGCCTTCGAGCATGATCCTGTTGATGCGGTCATCTCTTAGAGCTTCCGCCCAGATCTGGACACCCAGACGGCGGCGCTGGCCCTCCTCCGCGTCCTCTAGCATCTCACGAAAACCATCGATCAACGATTCTAGGGCCGGCCTGGGTCCATCAGCTTCCGAGGCCTTGGCGATCATCGAAGCCTCGCGAGCATGACGTTCGTCCGCGATAGCAACGATGATGTCCTCCTTGCTGGCGAAGTAGCGATAGATCGCCCCGGGGCTCAGCTTCGATTCATGAACGATGTCCTGTATGGTCGTTCGATGAAACCCTTCACGAGCGAAGCAGACCACCGCCGCCCTTAAGAATCTGTTCCCGCCGAGCATCTAAATGCGATCTGCTGACCTTAGGCGTTCAGCTCGCCCCCTGCTCGTTGATCTCACCGACGTTCTCGTTCCGTATGTCCTCGATTTCTAAGATCTCGGCCATCGCGACCCTATAGAACTCATATCCCCTGAGATCTTTCTTTTTCTCCTCCCTAGATATCGAGCGCGGTAATCCACCGATCCGATGTGAAGAGCAGGCCAAGGCCATGCGATCTTAGATACGAAGATAGCTCATCGGGATCGAGACCGAATGTCCATGGTTCTCCCATGTTTCGGAGGGTCTTTGTTACCCCTCCTGTTCCCGAGAACGAAGAAGTTTCGTTGATAACGTCCGATGAACATAGGTTAGGACGATCCGGCCCCCAGAAGCGGTTGACCGCACAAGATCCAAGGTAGCGCTGACCGCTTCCGCACTCAGGTAATTGGTCACCCCCTCCCAAATAAAGAAGGTCTTCTTCCTCGGATCGAACCCTGCCGAGCTTAAGGCTTCATGAAGAACTTGATGGTTGAAATCGGTGGGAACGAAGCGAACATGCGATGGAACGCTTCCCAGAATGCGTTCGATCTCATGAATTTTCTTCGTCGAGGTGCTTGGATGGTCGACCTCGAAGACCATCGTTCTCTCGATCTCGGTGTTCGATAGGCCCTAGAATCAAAACCGGCCCCTAAGATGACGATCTGGTCGAACACATCGCTCTTGATCGCATCAATGAAAGTGTCGTCGATAAGGCGGGTACGGGCAATTCCGGAGGTCCGGGCCCCTGGCCATCTTAGAATCGATGTAGCAAGGAACCATCAGGCCGAAGAGCGGAACCCGGGAGAGCCGTACCGCTGTACGGTATAGCGGGGAAAGGAACTCGAAAGCGAAGCGGTCGGTGAACAAACGATGTTTCGTCCATCGACCGGTCTCGATAGCTCGGAACAGCGCCATGAACTCGGCGGTACGGCTTGCCGTACGGTCCTCTATCGGCATCAAAAACGAATGCTCGTTCTTTTATTTAAGGCCACCATCTGAACTTTCGTTAAGTATCTTCTTCATCGGTTCGGTATCCCTGAAGATGTGCTCTTCCACTACATGGCCGTCCTTCCATCGTGTTAAGGTGCACATCTCTCCGGTGAACCTTTTTCCGCTCGGTAGCGTACCGCTGATGACCCCGACGACCACCGTCCATTCGCCCTGTTCCATCTTGATAGGATGAGAATCAAGGCGAGCATCCGGCATGACCTGTAGCAGGTCGTGTAATATTACGAAGTACGCATCGTCGTACATCTCATCGAAGAGGTCCCATGCCCTCTTGTTCCACGCCTCGAGCTCCCTGTCCTCGAACCGCTTCAGATTATTTTTTGTTCTTGCGATCGTGGCGGTCCCAGAGAAAGATACCGTAGAGGAATGATCTTTTCGCTCGCTCCTTGTCATCTTGTATGGCCCCATGATAACGTTCGAACCAGGTGCTTATCATGATTTGCGGTCTCGATCGTTTTATCAGGACCGGATCGTGGTCCTACGGTTCAAGGATCGCTTAGTGGTGGGCAGCTTCGTGACCGAGGACCGAATGACGTCCTCGGGCATGAGATAAAAATGTCGCGCAATAAAATAATCCAAAGTTATATTAACGATCTGATCCCAAACGATCGTGTAGATAATCTTGGAGAACGCGACCTCTTCGGATCTGGGCCGGTCGAACTGGCTCGGTGAGTTCGAACATCTCAGAGCGTTCGCCATCGTCGCTATCGTCGCCATCCACGCGCTCGCGTTCGGGCTCTACATCAGCGGACCAGACTATATCATAGTGTTAACGACATACTTCACCCACCTGGCCGATTTCGGTGTACCGCTCTTCTTCTTCGTTTCCGGCCTCCTGCTCGCGATGCGGTACTATGAGAAGCTGAACCTACGGGAGTTCTACACGCGAAGGGTCGTTAGCATACTTCCTCCAGTACTAGCGTTCTCGCTCGTGTACATCGCCTTTAATTGGTTCATCCTCGGCCAGCGCTCGATAGCTCAGCAGCTGGGCGCTCTTGTACTGTTCGATGCCACGGGACCGTTCTGGTTCATCGCGGTCATTCTCGAACTTTACATCCTGTTCCCGTTCCTGATCACATTGTACAAGAGAACGGAACAAGCAGGTCGTTCATGGCTGATGCCGGTCGTCTGCCTTGCTCTCTACGTAATATGGTATGCTGGGCTCGAAGGTGACCTCGAGGCGATATTGGGGACCTCGGCCCCCTGGGACAGGTCATGGTACTGGTGATGATGCGGATGTTCGTTCCTTTCCTTCTGTTCTTCGTCGCCGGCATATATGTCTGGAGGAACAGGTCAAAGATGACGGGGTGGGTCTCTAAGCTCAGTATCTGGCCTGCCATCATACCGACGCTTCTGCTAGCGGCCGTCCTCGCGTTCCTAGGTTCCGGTTTCCTCTGGTCCCTAGTGCTTTTACCGTTCGCGGTGCTCATGAGCGCGTTGCTGTACAGGACCTCGGTCTTCCTCAGCTCTCATCGAAGCTTCATCTCGATCGTGCTGGCGACCGTCGGGATGTATTCGTTCGGAATATACCTCGTGCACATGCTCGCCATCTCCGCGATCGTGAACCGGCTGAACGCCTTCGGGCTCGTTCCGACGGACGCTCTGTTCTACATCGTCCTGCTTCCGGCGGTGGTCCTCGTAGCATGGTCGTAATCTATTTCGTCGACCATGCTCCTTATGGACATTACATCTCCGGGATGAGGAGGAGGTCCTCTTCCAAAGCGATGAGCGTACCATGGAAGAGGAAGGCACATCACAAACCATGAGATGATCATCGAGATCATACGACATCACTTCTGCTTGGGTCCTATCGTCCGAACGCATGGAAATGTTCTTACTGCCATCTGTGCTCGCATGTCACTTGTGATATCGATAGGCCGATTTCTATCGAAAATACCGATGCACGCTCATGGGACCTGGGCGGTCCCGGACAAGTGGGGATCATCGCATAAAGAACGATTCTTGGATCCCCTGGGAGTTTTGGGAAAGCGTTGGAATAGGCCCCCGTCAGAAACGACCGTAAGAACAGGAGATCTATGATCGAGCCAAAAAAAAGGAAAGGGAAAATGGAGAAGAGATTTGGAGCCTCAGCTCAACGGTATATTGATCACGTTCCCGTTATCGTTATAGGACATCGTGATCGTAGTGTTAGTCTCGGTCACGGGGAAGAACACCTGGAACTGTGTTATCTGCCCCGGTTCCACATCTGCGTGCTGAACTTCGTATTGTCCTGGTCCGGTAGAATTGCTATTCCGTCGACCGACAATGTGAGGTTTGCAAGTTGACGCTGTGTTCGACATTCCAGTCGTTGGTCACGTCCAGCACGACCTCATAGTACGATGTGTTGTCGATGCTCGTGAAACCTCCATTGCCGACCCGTTCGATGCTCAGCGATCCGGCGACAGGAACGTTCATCGGGGCGAGGTACAAGGGTTGGGGATATCGCGTTACCATCGGCATCGAACGCCTGTGAAGTTACTCTATATGTCCTGTCCCGGTCGTATTGAACAAGAAGCTCATCTGCCGGTCATACTTTGATGAGCCGTCAGTCGTCCAGGCCGTTACATTGCCATATGCTATGTTCCGGTCATCGAACGAGGTAAAAGTTCCAATGACCGACTTACCGCCGTCCCTGGAACTATCCATCCGGCCCTAT
>CAVUGW010000024.1:0-17116 GCA_963741025.1 Methanomassiliicoccaceae archaeon | reverse complement strand
ATCCAAAGGCGGAAATATCGCCAGGATATATTCATTTGAGATGCATCTATTAAAATGAATGGCCCGTCCGAACGTTTCATTTCACTTCGCATGTTCATGTTTAAGGTCAGCTGATCGGCGGCTATACTTTTCCCCCAACCCTTCCTCGCTCGCCTTTCCCAGTGCACCCCTCAAAGCCACTAAAAAAGGTTTAGAACCTCGGCACACCCTCTTAATCCATCCAAATAATATTATCTATGAACCCTGATCTAACGCTGGGTCATGTAGCTATGAAATGTCCGAAGTGCGGTAAGGAAATGGGTAAGGGCTACTTGCCGGTCACGTGACATATTTTGGATGGACAAACCACACATCTCACCGTCATTTTCAGGTTATGTTCTGAGAGGGCCACCAAAGTTATGGTCCGGCCGTTTGGAGGCGTTCATCTGCGAGGACTGCAGGATGATAACGGCCCATTATCTTCCTTCACGGTCTGAATGGCCAGAGGGTGAGGTGCCACCGAAAGAAATAGATTATAAATGGGAGCCAGAGGCGAGTAGTGACCAGAAATGAACTAGATGTGGGTCATCATTTTCACATTTGCTCCATCTAAATGAAAATAGTAAGTTTATCCCAGAAGCATGGCTGCGTTGGATCAGGTCATTTATATATTTCCCTTAACCCCTCCTCGTTCACCCTTCCTAGTGCATCTCTCAAAGCCAGATTAATCAAGAAATAATGAAAAGAGTTTAAATCGTGGTACCCCACTCTCGTACGCCGCCCTTCTCGCATCATTGTTCACATGCAGATATATCGTCGTTGTGATTATGCTCGAATGTCCGAGTATGCTCGATAGATGAAAGATGTCACACCCGTTCGAGACCATCGCCGTCGCAAAACTGTGTCTCAATACATGCGGAGACACCATTCCCTTCAGACCTGCTCTTTCGGCGCACCTCTCTACGCACGTCTCTATCGCATGAGCCGACCATCTGTTGCCCCTTTGCGACAGAAAGAACGGGTCACTGTTCTTCGGTGTCCTGTGGTACTTGTCCAAGTATACTTTGAGCACCTTGACACAGTCCTCCGATAGTGGTATTTCTCTGTCCTTGTCCCTCTTGGCATGCTTGATGGTCACGACTCTTCTATCGAGGTCGACATCGCCGATGTTCATCATCCTTAGCTCGTTCAGTCTTACACCGGTGGTCGAGAACATGACGAGCATGGCGAGAGCTCGATAATCCCTCGCGTTCCTGATCAGTAACCTCAACTGGTCCTGTGTCAAATACTTCGGGGAACGTTTGTTAGGTCGTGGTTTCTTGTATGTAACTGGTGTCCCGATGTACTGCATGTAACATTCGAGAGCGAGGAGCAAATGCTTCTGATAGCTCTTCGAGTATTCGGAGGACAGTATTTTCATGGCGATCCTATCCGCATCCTCTCTTGTCGGATTGGGTGTGTTGTTATCCCGCAGCAAATGATCGACATAGCTGGTGAAGTATCTCACATACTTCGGCGGCACCCCGCCCTTCGTCATCAGCCATTCCGCGGAACGTTCTCCTTTGCTCTTTCTTCTGCCTAGGTCCTTACCTAACAGTAGGGTTATTTCCTTCTCGGTCAGCATGCTGGTCCCCTCCTTTATCGCCGACCGGATCCTACTGTTCAGTGGTCCATCACAGCATTATTGACACCAGATCTTCGTTGCCAACGGCCCTGATCTGGCATGGCCAGCATCACATAAAAGTGGTGCAGGGGGTGCGATTTGAACGCACGGACCACTAAGGATAGGATCCTAAGTCCTACGCCGTTGGCCAAGCTTGGCTACCCCTGCATTGAGCTAATCTCGAGAATGATACCTCGCTTTTAATCCTTTTGCTGACGGACATCCAATAATGATCCAAGATACTCGCGCATAACTTTGATGGCGTTCTCTCTGCTCTGAGGATATGATCTTATCTTTCCTCGTACAGAGATGACATCCTCGTCCTTTGCAAGAACGAACCTTCCCTCGTAGGCCTCCTGTTTGTCGAGCCGGACGAAGAAGAACGAATCTTCATCTATCCTGTCCTCGATCGTGTCGAGCAGGGTCTTTATCGTGTTCTTGTCCAACGACCTGAAGAACGCTTTCATCCTTTTCGCATCGGTTATCCTCGCCTCGATAACAATGATCGGGTTCCCATGGAACCCTAGCGACCGCGAGTACCCTACTTCCTCGGCACCGGAAACGAAAATCACGGCCTTATCGACCTTTTCTTCGTCCTCTGTAGCGTGCGAGAACGTCCTGAAAACGAGATTACTGAGGTCCATGTCCTTTAAGATCCCCCTTTGCATCATGAGCGCTTCGCCCGCTCAGTCCTTCTCTTCTGGACCTAACGATGTGGTGTCCAGGGGTCTTTCGAGGTTATCATATCCCAATACGACGATGCCCTTTCCCACCTCTTCGTCTATGAGCGCCTCTGCGTCCTTTTGCTCGTCAGGTGGGACTATGACCGAGATATAATAGCCTTCGACCGTAGTTTCCTTATACTCTTCCAGAACGTCCGGGTTGCTCCATAGTTCTTCAGGTTCTATGAACTCCAGTCCTTTTACCTCCCCATTGCTGTCCATTATTCGTATCAGTGCGCGGACCCCATCATCGGTCTCCATATAATCGTCCTCGAAGACCAGCTGGGGAAAAAGGTCCGTGAGGATACCTATCCTCTGCTTCGCTACCTCCTCCACATTAACGATCTTGCTCTTTTTTGGCACAGCACTATAATGATCTCATAAATATGAATAATATCGTTGTGACATACCCGCACGAACTATAACGACCTCCAAAAAGTTGGATTACCGAGAATGATCTACCGCGAGTTGTGGAAGAGCATACACTTCATCGAACGATGGTGGGTTCTACCAAAGGGATTAAGAGCGATAATACTGTTCGTGTTCGTCCTGCCTTCCATGACGATCTAGCGCCTCGGTGGTCCATATTTTCCACTCGGAACGAGGCGAACCTGAGGAACTGAACGTCCTGGACGAGGGCTGAAGGTGACCGCTTGGAGAGATTGCTTGAGAACAGTGGAAGACAATTGTTGCTTGGGAACGAAGCCATAGTCCGCGGGCTCATCGAGGCTGGTGTCGGCCTCGCGGCCACGTATCCTGGAACACCGTCCTCCGAGGTCGGTCTGGTCCTTGAGGACATTGCCAAAGAGGCGGGGCTTTATTTCGAGTACTCGACCAACGAAAAGGTCTCTGTCGAGGTCGCCGGGGCGGCCGCGGTCTCAGGGGTACGTTCCTTCGCCTTCATGAAACATGTAGGATTGAACGTCGCCAGTGATGCGTTCATGACATTGTCCTATACGGGGGTCAGGGGGGGTATGGTCGTAATGTCGGCCGATGACCCCTCCTGTCATTCCAGCCAGGACGAGCAGGACAATAGGTACTATTCCAAGCTCGCATTGGTCCCGATGCTCGAGCCGTCGACGCCCTCGGAGGCGAAGGACATGATCATCGAGGCATATCGTCTTTCAGAGGTCATCGGCTGCCCGATACTTTTCAGGACGACGACAAGGGTCAATCACGCGAGGGGGGCCGTGGAGCTAGGCAAAAGGGTCCCTCCGTCGATCAAGGGCAGGTTCGAGAGAGACCCCAAACGGTTCGTCCCTATACCTGCCCATGCTAGGCTGGGAAGGTTAGAGCAGTTGAAACGGATGGAAAAGGCTCAGAGACTTTCGGAAGCATCCCCACTGAACTTCACTACAGGTTCCGGCAGAACAGGTGTGATCACGAGCGGTGTATCCTATACCTATGTCCGGGAATGGGTCAGGGATGTTGAGGTGTTGAAGCTGGGCATAACAAATCCAGTTCCTGAAGAGAAGATCAAGAAGTTCCTCCAGAGCAAGGACAAGGTCGTGATGATCGAGGAGGGCGAGCCATACCTCGAGGACGAGGTGAGGAGGGTGGCACAGCAGGCAGGGATAACGGTCCAGATCCTTGGTAAGAGGACCGGCCATCTTCCAAGGGCGTTCGAGTACTCCCCAGACCTTGTCCAGTCGCTCAAGGACATATTGCCGGTCATTTCGGAAAAGGCGCCACTGGCCACTCCTGACCTTGTCGTCCCTTCGAGACCACCCGTATTGTGCGCTGGCTGTCCGCACAGGGCGACATACTACGCCGTGAAGAGAGCAGTGGGACCGAAAGGAGCGATATACAGCACCGATATCGGATGCTATACGCTGGGCATCGCTCCCCCGATGCAAACCGCTGACTTCGTTCTCTGCATGGGCTCGAGCGTTGGTGCGGCAGGGGGCTTCGCCCAGGTAACGGACGAGAAGGTCGTTGCGTTCATAGGGGATTCGACGTTCTTCCACGCCGGGATCCCGGGACTGATCAGTGCGGTGTTCAATGATGCATCGTTTCGTACTCGTGATATTAGATAATCGGACGACCGCTATGACCGGGCATCAACCCAATCCGGGCACTGGAAGGAACCATGGGGACATCAGGACCGAACCGCTGCCCATAGAACCGCTCGTGAAGGGATGCGGCGTTAAATGGGTCAGGACGGTGGACCCATACGATATCAGGGCAACGACGGAGGTAATGAAGGAGGCGGTCGGATATGATGGACTCGCCGTGGTGATATCGGAACATCCATGTCCGTTGTTGAAGAAAAAGGAAGGGTCCCTGGCCCAGACCAGGTACGGGATCGATGGCTCGAAGTGCGTTCATTGTTATACCTGTGTCAGCAAGTTCTCCTGCCCAGCGCTCTTCAAGGAAGGTGAGGAGGTCGTGATCGATATAGGTTCGTGCATCGGTTGCGGGGGATGTGCCCAGGTCTGTCCCAAGAAGGCCATCGAGGTGATCATGTGAAGTACAGCGTACAGCTGGTCGGTGTTGGCGGTCAAGGCGTCCTTCTTGCCTCGGCCGTCCTCGGCAACGCGGCGGTCGCCGAAGGATTGGATGTCGCCATGTCAGAGGTCCATGGTATGGCCCAAAGGGGCGGGAGCGTAATGTCCTCGGTGCGCATCGGGAACGATGTCCTCAGTCCGCTCATCCCAAGAGGTGGGGCGGACCTCCTGCTGGGTTTTGAACCGATCGAGACTTTCAGGTCCCTTAATACGGTGAACCGTGAGAGCTTTGTGATCACCAATACAAGGCCGGTCTATCCCATCAACGTGTCCATCGGTCTCGAGAGGTATCCACCGATCGAAGAACTGGTCGGCGCAATAAGGAAGGTCACGGACAATCTGGTCGCGATGGATGCAAATGCAAAGGCGGTCCAGGCGGGGAAGGCGATCACGGCGAACTCGGTGCTCATCGGGGCGATGACCGCGGTCAGAGGGTTCCCTCTTAGCAGGAAGAGGATGCTGGCCTCATTGTTGGAGGTCGTTCCGGCCAAGGCAAGAGAGGTAAATGCCAAAGCCTTCGAGCTTGGATATGTGGAAGTGGCAGAGATCTGTCATTAGTCGGCGGCCGGTCCATATATTGGTGGTCGGAGGCTGAAAGGCGACATGATGATCGTACCATGATGGTCTCATCAGATTATCGGGACGATCATCTGTTTACCGTAACCGACGGTCACCTTTCCATAGCCTCTCATCTTCGCGTCAAGAACGATATCGCCCGTATCGACCCTCAGTTCGTGTATTTTCCTCATTTTCGTAGGTGTTGCGAGGACGATGATGTTCCTGATCCCTACCTCCTCGATCACCTTGGACGATATCTGTTGATTACCCCTTCCAAAAATGAACCCCTGTGCTCCGATCGGGGACACGACTATCTTGATCTTGGCGAACCCCCTCATGATGTTCAAAATGGTCGCCTCGTCCGCATCTGCGACAAGAAGCTTTCCACCAGCGACCAGATCCACCCCGAGCAAGGTCTTCGGGATACGCATCTTCTCCGCTAATGCTTCCACCGTCGATCCCGGACCGAGAATGTAGAGCTCATCGCTCTTGATCGATGATGCAACGAACTCGGCGATCGCCTCTTTGTTCTCCTCCTCGGTCCCTCCCCCCAGGATCAGTTTGAACGGTTGTATGCGATCGGGGTCATCGGGGGTCAGCATGTATCCATAAAGGGAAGCGCTCATCCTTCCCTCCCTTATCCCCGCCTCGTCCACGTCCATGACCTCGGCGCGTTTTGACGGCAACACTTCGACCCTGACCCTTTTTAATAATATCCCAGCGCTCTTGGGATCGTTGGCGAAAACCGCCGATTGCATCTTCACTCCGGTCGGGACCCCTATCACAGGGACCTTTTCCCCCACTACGTCCATGACATCCCTTGCGGTACCGTCCCCACCTGCGAACAGTATGATCTCTACATTTAAGGAAAGGAAGGCGCTACAAGTGCGTTTTGTGTCCCCGGGACCAGGTTCTGCCCCTGGTCGATGGACGACCGTGAAATGTGTAGCTCCAAGCTCTACCAGGACCCCCTCCCCCATCAGGCCGCCCGCTGTGTAGAGGTCATAACCTTCAAGGGGTCCTGCTGCCTGCATGGCCTCCATCGCCCGCGAACCGGATCGGGGTCTCGCCCCTCTCTGAAGGGCCTCCCGGACGATCTCGGGCGTATCCGTACCTTTGAGACCGACAGATCCGCCCATACCAGCTATCGGGTTGATGATGAATCCGACCTTCACGCTAATGAGAGAATAATGTCCGATAATAATACTTGTTCCTAGAGAAATTGAAGGAGGGGGATGGGAGGGATTGTGACCTCCGCACCCTTTCCCTATTCCGATCATCTCGTGATCAGTTCTGCGTTCAAAGATGTAACGAACGGGGCGCCCTGAGGTTCGACCGTGGCGGTCATCGCCATCGCGGCCGGCGCTGCCGAGCGCATGTCCGATGCCACCATCACCTCTTCTACAGGTGCCATCGGAACGTTAACACTGATATTGCTGGTATCGTTCTCGCGTTCGGCCATCATTTCCTCGACGTCCTCACGGATCGAAGAGATGAACGATTCGGTTATCTTGCTCCTGACCGAGTCGATTATCTTTCCGATGCTCCTTTCCATTATCGAAAAGGATTCGTTGAAGGTGACATCCCCGGCTATGTCCAGGAGACCGTCGTTCTCCAGGACTATCGTTGAAGGTTGTACTGCCCTGAGCTTCTTCACCCCTTCCTTGGCTAGCTCGTACCTGTCGACCTCATGAGAGAACGGGTTGATTGCTATTATGAACGTAACTGCGTTAAGGTCCTTCGAGATCTTTGCGACCACTGGTGCGGCCCCAGTTCCGGTGCCGCCCCCCATACCTGCTACTATGAAGATGATATCCCTACCCTTCAGAACGCTCGCGATCGCGTCCTTGGCGCACTCTGCGCAATATTCACCGACCTCCGGGAACCCGCCTGCTCCCTGTCCGTGAGTGACATCCTTCCCGATGAGGATCTTCTTGTGAGCATCGATCTTTTCGAGCTTGCTCTCATCAGTGTTGATCGCGATCGTATCGACGTTCTTGTTGCTCCAATAGATGCTGTGGACGACGTTGTTGCCTGCCCCACCGCACCCTACAACAGAGATCTTTGGCTCTATTAGTCCCTTGCTAAGGGTAGCCACGATCCTTTCGTTCGTTATGTTGGTCTCCATCATCCCCTCTCCTTTTTGACCGTTCAGCAGGCGAGCTGTTCAGTGACGGATCAATTGTTCGTGCATCCCATCCCTATGCAGGTGATTGCCCTATCACCTGCAGAGCTCTCCCATCGATCCCTTACCTCGGCAATACCTCTAGGGTCTCCGATCTCTCATTGAGCTTCTTTTCTCTGATCTTTGAGAGGTAGGCATCCCTATCGATATATTTCTGGCCCACGCATTGTGAGATCGCATCCTCAATGGACGTAAATAGACCTGCGTTCACTGCTTCAGCGATCGTCTCATGCGCTAGCCTCGGAATCGTTACCGAGATCACATGCTTTTCGTTCAGCTCAGATGTTGTCTTTTTCGGTATAGCTCCATTGGCCCTTTCTATGAAGGACCGGATGGCGACCCTAGCCAACAACGACCGGTTGGAGTACTCAGGATGTTCATCGACGAACCTGTCGATGATCTCAAGGTCCTCCTGTTCCAATCGTAGGGTTATTCTCTCGCCATCCATCGGTAGCTCACCTATGCCTTACATCACGGCAGAATAGAGTATGTCTCATTCTGTATTTATAATATATGTCAATTGTCATATATTGTCATACCTATATGAAAATTAAATAAAACTCGATATCCAGTATCGAAGTGCGGTATATAAATGATGCTCGAGGTCGAGACTTTTTTCCACGTTCTAATAACGAATATTGTCATACAAAAAGAGCTTTCCGACCGATGAGAAACTGATCGTTCCTGTGCCCGGAACTTGGTATTTATCGATCGAAAAATGAACGACGACAAAATTTTGTAGGAAGAGACCATCCTTAGGAAGCATCTATCTGTAGGGGAAGGTTACATGGTTCGATCGCCATGATCGTGATACGAACGAAAGCGGGCGGATGGTGAGGAGGTCATGGCCGATAGGGATAGTACTATCCTCCTGACGATCGAACAACAAGATCAACATACATCGATGCTCGGCCGGACATGAACGAACGGATGGATCTCCCTATGGGCGCCTGGGCAAAGAACATGCATCGTCGTTGATCGATCGATGCTGAGTTCAGAGGTTGCGGACATATGAGCGCAGAGGACACAAAGGATGCGATCGGAGCGGTTTCAAGGCTATTGCAGTCCAAATTAGCAAAGGAGCTAAAGATAGAAGTATCCGTTGGACGCCCCGACAAGCATTACGATCACTACACCGCGCACATAAACCTGTTCCTATATGAGATCCAGTTCGATTCGGCCCAGAGAAACAATCAGTTCGATTCGAACAAGGTGCCCCCGGTCTGGTTGGCGGCAAGATACCTGCTGACGGCATTCGATGACAAAGGGGAGAGCGATTCCGATGCTGCCCATGATATGATGGGATGGGCCATTCGGGCGATACAGAACCTTCAGGTGATACCGTTATCGAACGAAGGTCCTGCACTTCGGGACAGTCCCGAACCGCTCAGGATAACAAGGCAGGACACACCCGTCGGTCTGCTGACCGAGCTCATGAGCAACGAATCGAAATATCATTTTTCGATCAGCCTACAGGTTCGACCGATAATATTGGTCCCCACCGAAGAGCGGACCCGTCAGAACATGATGGCGGACCGTAATAACCTACAAGGTGGCATCGTAAGGACCAAGCTGGGAAACTCTCCGCAATGAGGGTCGGCTCTGAACTCGTTCGAACGATCCAGAAAAATAACTCCAGTATGACTTTTCTTATTGATCGACATCATATCACATACTAATTCTTAGGAAATTGATAGGCGGTCATTTGTTATCATATTTGTGAACAGATATGATAACGAATCATGATCGAATATTGCCAGATGTTCGAGAACAAGTATCGTCTCTATCCGAACAAAGAGGGTCACGGAAGGTACGGTCGGATCGACCGGAACTCAAGCTTGTGGACAGACGACCGCTAAGTGCATCAGCGAATGTTAAGCAAGCCGGCTGGATGAAGCAGGAAGCTCCGCACGCAAGGGCGGGGTAGTTCACTATCTTTAGTGGAACACATCATCGTTCGATGAAATATGTGTCCTTCCACAAGCTCGTGAACGTTCATCTTGTCGATTTTTCTTGTCGGAGATCCGTTTAGGCCGTAGGTCCAACGATATTATTCATATTTATGAGACCATTATAGTTCCGTGCCAAAAAAGAGCAAGATCCTTAACGTGGAGGAGGTAGCGAAACAGAGAATAGGTATCCTCACGGACCTTTTCCCACAGCTGGTCTTCGAGGATGATTATATGGAGACCGAAGATGGGGTACGCGCCCTGATACGAATAATGGACCGTAATGGGGAGGTAAAAGGACTAGAGTTCATCGAACCTGAAGAGCTATGGAGCGACCCGGACAGTTCTGGAAGAATATCGGGAGACAACGGTTGAGGGCTATTACATCTCGGTCATAGTCCCACCAGACGAGCTAAAGGACGCAGAGGCGCTCATTGGAGAAGAGGTAGGAAAGGGCATCGTAGTGCTGGGATATGATAACCTCGAAAGACCCCTGGACACAACATCGTTAGGTCCAGAAGAGAAAGATTGATCGAGAGAACGATAATAATGTAAAAGGAGATCTAAAGGACATGGACCTCAGTAATCTCATTTTCAGGACGTTCTCGCATGCTACGGAGGACGAAGGAAAGGTCGATAAGGCCGTCATTTTCGTTTCCGGTGCCGAGGAAGTGGGATCCTCACGGTCGCTCGGGTTTCATGGGAACCCGATCATCGTCATCGAGGCCAGGATAACCGATGCGAAAAGGATGAAAGCGTTCTTCAGGTCGTTGGACAAAAGCACGATAAAAACTCTGCTCGATACGATCGAGGACAGGATAGATGATGATTCGTTCTTCTTCCTCCGGCTCGACAAACAAGAGGCCTACAAGGAAAGGTTCGTTCTTGCAAAGGACGAGGACGTCATATCTGTAAGAGGAAAAATAAGATGATATCCTCAGAGCAGAGGGAACGCCATCAAAGTTATGCGCGGGTATCTTGGATCATTGTTGGATACCGGGCGATGAACAAATATGCCTGGGCGAACGGAGCTACTTGCTTCATACATCCCGCATGAGCTCCGGTCGTTCATCGGGACTTCGTTAGTTACGTTCCATCACAGCCTCGCTTGCCGCCTGATTGATACCTGCCGCAATATTAGCTCAGTAATACCTCGCCCACGATCCGATGTCACTAGGGATCTTCGATCCTGACACCACAATAGCGGTCGCTTCCTGTCTTCGGTTCGAACAGGAGGAGGCCATTCGCTTTTGGCAGTGAAACTTTTTAACCCAGCACCGTGGACTCGAAATTTGGTCCGCCAGTCACGGTCATCTTGGCGAGATGGCAACCCATATCCTCAAATACCCATTTCGATTATCGTCACGCGTTGCAGGGGTAGCCAAGCTTGGCCAACGGCGTAGGACTTAGGATCCTATCCTTAGTGGTCCGTGCGTTCAAATCGCACCCCCTGCACCACTTCTATGTGATGCTGGCCGTACCAGATCTGGGCCGTTGGCAACGAAGGTCTGGTGTCAATGATGCTCTGATGGACCACTGAACAGTAGGATCCTGGTCGGCGATAAAAGAGGAGACCAGCATGCTGACCGAGAAAGAAATAACCCTACTGTTAGGTAAGGACCTAGGTAGGAAAGAAAGAGCAAAGGAAACGTTCGCGGAATGGTTGATGACCAAGGGCGGGGTTCCGCCGAAGTAAGTGAGATACTTCACCAGTTATGTCGATCATTTACTGCGGGATAACAACACTCCTAACCCGACTAGAGAGGACGCGGACAGGATAGCGATGAAAATACTGTCCTCTGAGTACTCCAAGAGCTATCAAAAGCATTTGTTACTTGCGTTAGAGTGCTACATGCAGTATTTGGGGACGCCAGTAACATACAAGAAACCTAGACCGAACAAGAGGTCACCGAAGTATTTGACACAGGACCAATTGAAAATGCTGGTTAGAAGTGCGAGGGACTATCGAGCTCTTGCCATGCTGGTGATGTTCTCAACGACCGGTGTAAGATTGAACGAACTAAGGATGATGAACATCGGGGATGTCGACCTGGAAAGAAGGGTAGTGACGATAAAACACGCCAAGAGGGACAAGGACAGAGAAATTCCGCTAAGTGAGGATTGCGTCAAGGTGCTGAAGGTATACCTGGAGAAGTATCACAAGAGACCAAAACCGAACGACCCGTTCTTTTTGTCGCAGCGTGGCAATCGATGGTCGGCGCATGCGATAGAGACGTGCGTGGAGCGGTGTTCTGAAAGAGCCGGTCTGAAGGGTATGGTGTCACCGCATGTTTTAAGACATTCATTCGCGACGGCGATGGTCTCGAACGGCGTGTGATATCTTCCACCTGTCCAGTATACTCGGTGCATTCGAGTATCAATTACAACTACGATCTACCTGCATGTGAACAATGATGCGAGAAGGGCGGCGTATGAGAAGGGGGTGCCGAGGTTCTAAACTCTTTTCATTATTTCTTGATTAATCTAGCTTTGAGAGATGCACTGGGACAAACGATTAAGTAAGGGTTAAGGCAAAAGTATTACCTGACCTAATCGCGCTTATTCAACGCTCCAAAAGTCTCTCATTGTTTTCGGGTATTTACGCCCAGATTTGATATTCAGACATCATTTCTACCCTGTGCTTCAAAGGTCCCTTCTCTCCACGAACTTCAGGTCCTTGATGACCTCAAAATAACCGTTCCCTGTTCCCTTTTGAACTATGGGCACTCCCCATTCCCGGTTCATTATGTCCGTCGCTTCCTTGATCGTTTCCGGTGGTCTCATACCTTATCTTTCTCTTTGACCGTTCCTTAAATGCACGATGAACTCAACTGGTGCATCGTTCCACACATAAGCGTCCCTTCTACTGGTAGAGATTCGTGAAGCTCCTTCTCCTCCTTACCTCGATGTGGTCGATACCTTTCCTTTGCGATGAAGCCTTTCTTCCTCGTGTACTTCCTGAGATAGACAGGCGGTATGTCGAGACCATGGTTGTAAATGTGCAGGGGTTGGAGGAGAGGGTCTTATTGATGTACATAAGTTCTCCGAACGAGATTGCCAAAGCTGCAGCGAACGGTCCAAGTACAAAAGCTATGATGGCAACAGAACGTATTCGAAGCTCGCCGTTCCAGGGAATTCGCTCTGACCGATCATGAAGGAACAATACAGAACGATTATTCCGATGATCCTGAGAACATTGGTATCGATCAGAGCGGTACGTCTTAATGGTCGAGCTGTATGGGGGAACCCTGGATAGAGCTTCTCCTCATAGATCATCGTCCCCCTGTCCACCTGCCCACCTTAAGGCGGTATCAATTCATGGGATTATATAAAAGATGAGGAACGATAAACATCATCTAGGCTCTTGCGTATTTGGAATCGTGGTCAAGAAAGAAAAGGGGCAGCTCATCTACGAAGAAAAACTACTCCCCTGCTACTTGCCAGGTGGAGTAGTTCCCACGGGAAACTACTGCTCGGTGCATATCTCTTACGATCATTTGGACTGGGGTTGATCCTCATATTTGCATTCTTGTTAAGCCTTCAGTTCAAGGACGATTACTTTGCATCGGCCATTGTCTTTTGTGATTGTGTGATCGTGCTCGCCATATTGATCGTATTTGCCTATGGTGAGTATGTTTACATCAATGGTGGATTGTCATCGAGGCCATTGCGGGTGTTCGAAAATGGGCTTCTTATCCCCCCACTCTATCTCAGGAGGTTGAGGAGGAATGGAGGTCTCATTAAAATAGAAGATATAGAACAGATCGTGGCCAAAAGGGTGAATATTTTCATATTACCGTGTCTTGGACCGACTGAGACGTTGGTTACACATGGAGAAATGCCCCTGTGGAGATATCGTAAACATCTAAAGAACGGTAAGAAAGGAAGATCGGTCCAAGATCCCCTAGAGACCATCAGGAAGCTGTGCATAGAATACAAAACGATTGGGGGGTCAAGGTTATCAAGGAGGTTCAGGTAACGGTACTTTCACCAAAGTGGTCAATAGAAGGCAGTGGAAAGGGTCGAACTTTGAGAGAGAGGAATTCATTTCATCCTACCCAGCATGGACATAAATATTCCATAGAAGAGAACCTATACCGTTATTAATTGTGAATATACCTCTTCTGCGAATTAATTTAGGGCTCTTCCATTGTAAGAATCGGCTCTTTTGGTGTGCACCTGGACAGATCGATAAGATGCTAAGGGAGAAGCGATTGCCCTTAATTTCTAGTGTCACGATTATCAATTTCATTTATACATCACCAACTTTTTTATTGAAATTCGATCAAGGTATATGACCGGTCTGAGTCCTAAAGGACTATAACTTTAGTTACCTAAATAGGAGTCTGGTTTTCCTATGGGTTGTCTGAAGACCCTTTCGAATTAGGAGCTAGCTTATTGGATGGCCAATGGACCCCGACTCAGCCAGCTACCATCCCCAAGAGGTAGTAGATCTGTTCGGGAAGACCTGGTTATGCTTGCTCAAAATAACTGGGATTCGTGAATATTAGCCTATGCCATCCAAATCATATGGTTTAATATAATATATACTGAGCACTTGTAAGGGCTGAACGTTAACTATATAGTTAAAGGAAGAAAGTAAGACCCCTTCATAACCACCTGGAAATGGCTCTACTCCTCATATTCCTCTACAGGAAGAAAAGGGTCTACGATATAGAAAATAATAGAGGTACATAGATTTTCGAAGATGGATAATTTTAAACCATATTCGATCCGAATAATTGATGGGGGGGATCGGACCCTCATCTTAATGAAACTCATCAAAAGAACGATCATCCACCGCTCCCTCTACGCCCCTTCCATCTCGGGATTGCGCATATTAGGAAATATAGCTTACTGAGTATTTTTTGATTTCTCGTTCCCCCTATTTCCAACAAGATATGATGGAGCAAGATGTTATGTCTGGGATCTAGCCTGGTCAGGTCAAGATATCGTTAAGTTGAAACGATGGCACCTCTTTCCGCGATCGTTAACGAAAAAGATGGAATATCCAAATTATAAGGGATCGGCTTTGCCATGTGCACCAGGACGCTAACGATAATGGGTTAAGGCAAAACTATAGCTGTAGGTTAGCTAGTCTCAATTTTTCTCTTGAGAGCAAGGTGCCCTTTGTATGTTGCCCCTCATGATCTTTAAGTCTCCTTCAATATTTCTGACAGTAGCCGTCGTTCAGCCTTTCTTCGATGCATCACTAGAGTAGGATTTCGGATACCAAGTTCCTCCGCCAATTCGTCAGAGCTTATCCTTCTTGGTACATCATAATATCCTAACTTGTACGCCGTTGTTAATACCTTGCGCTGCTTTTCTGTAAGGCGGTCGAGAGGCGAGCCGGGAGAGAACTTAGCGTCCGTCAACGATACCACCTTGTACCGAGCGACAATCGTATCGAACATTTTTAGGAAGCCGTTTATCTGTTTGGCGTTCCCGAGGAAGGTTACCCTAACCTTCCCCTCCTTGATATCGTAGGGTATCGACATGTATCCATCCAGGGACAGCGGATCAAGGTTAGAGGGTAGGGTCCGTTGTCGCTTCTTAAGGAAGAAGGTGTACGTACCTTCCTTCTCTTTCTCCAGGAGCTGTACTTCACCCCACCCTGTTCCAAACACCTCTTCGAACCTAGATGATGGGTCCTCGAACTCCACCCTGCAGACCAGTGCCACTTCCTTTGGGGTCTGTCTGAGGAAGTTCAGCACCTCCATGGACCGGATCTTCCTTAGTGACGGTTCCTTGATGTATCTGCTCAGCTCGTCCGAGGACAGCTCCACGATCAACCTGCGCATGAACGATGATGAAGACATTAACTGATATTAAGCCATCCGATCGAGACTAGTATACTAGCCAAAAATATTATGGGACAGACTTCCGTAATATGCCAGTAGTGATAGGATGCCGTTATCGGAAAGCTTCGTAAAAAGATTCTCTCAGGTGTTCCTCAGCGATGATATAGAGGGAATGGTCGATCTCATGGACAAGGACTGTGAATGGGCCATCATGGCGACAGGAGAGTCGTTCCACGGACCTGAGCAGGTCCGTAAACTGGCGGAGAGGTCGGTGGCCGCTCGGCAGCATACCAAGGACGTCCATATGGATTTCAAGAACTTGTTCTCGACCGAGGACCAGATGGTACTCGAGTATGTTCACCGTGGGATCATCACGGGGAGCAACGACATCTCCGTGAATCTCCCAAAAGAGGGTATGGAGTTCGTGTTACCGATATGCTTGGTCTGCCATGTCAAGAACGGCAAGTTCGACAGGATCAACGAGTATTTCGATGTCAGTACATTGATCGGTGCTCAGAAGAAGATGTATTCCTAAGCAGATCCAAATAAATGTGGTGTCCCCAGGGACATGTGCACCAGGCCGCTTGAACAATAAGGAGGTAAGGAAAAGTATAGCCCTTAACAAACTAGCCTAAGAATAAATTCTGAACCCTTAGACCACCCCTCTCAGAACCTAACCCCTAAACCCCAGACCAACAAATAGCTTGTTCCAAGTCCCGTCATGATATCCGAGATCATTGAAGGTTCTTGATTCCTAAATTAGTTGTAATTAGGGGGTTGAGAACGCCCCACCAGACATTGAGGGGTAATAGGATCGTCTAGCTGGCTCAGTGCCCTACGGGAAGAATTGCTTTTCGTTTTTAATTACTTGGTTCGATTAATGAATGACCCCAGCTAGACCTTAAACCTGAACGATCGCCCTATACCAAAAATCTGCTCTATGGCATGCACCCGGACGCGTGAACGAAATCAGTTGGTGGATCAGAAAACTGGTTCACCTGCTCAGGTCATATCATCCTATATCGATAGTATAAGGGCCGTGGAACAATACCTTAATTCTGTTCTAAACCGGGCATCGTCATATATAGGGGCGTCTGCCACCAAAGATACCATGACCCAGCAGATCTATCGCGAAGTGAGCAGCCTCTTAGATATAATGAAGATCAACGAAGAGAATCCGTGGGCCGACTCCGGAACGCTGACTCCCGGGAAAAGGTAACGGAGCTTAAACAAAGAAGCCGGTACCTCGTTGTCCTTTTGGCTCCTGATAACCCAACGGGACTTGCAGAAAATTTCCGAAATTAAGGTAGGCTGGACAAAGCCCAGAAAAGGGCTTGGGAGGAGTATTATGAGAAAACGACCGGGGTGGCCAACCAGCATCGGTATGGTGGTGAGGAATACCACATCGGCGAAAAACCCGATTATGTATGAGCGTTGATGGTATACCTGGAGAAGAAACCACAGGCATTCAAAGCAGGGCGATCCAGTTGCTTTCCTATCGCGACGAGGCAATAGGTGGTCGGCTCATGCGATAGAAACATGCGTGGAGGGGTGCTGCTGAACGAGCTAGCTCTGAAGGGCATGGTGTCGCCGCATGTACTGAGGCATTCAGTTCTGCGGCGGCGATGGTCTCCAACGGCTGCGACATATTCCACCTGCCGAGCATACTCGGTCATTCGAGCATCATTACAACGACGATATACCTGCACATGTCAACAATGATGCTAGACGAGCGGCGTACGAGAAGGGGGT
>CAVUGW010000023.1:0-12934 GCA_963741025.1 Methanomassiliicoccaceae archaeon | reverse complement strand
TATAGCCAGCTTGCGGCTGACTGCGGTAAACATGTATCAATCCATCTAGTGGTAGATTTCTAGCAGGGCTTAGTTAAGGGGGACAACGGAGGGGGGCTGTATCAATCCATCTAGTGGTAGATTTCTAGCGCCAGAAGGTGGCGCCATCCCGACTCGGTGCAGGAGTATCAATCCATCTAGTGGTAGATTTCTAGCTGGGGCGTTCGGCTTCGGTACTGATGATACCGGCATCATGTATCAATCCATCTAGTGGTAGATTTCTAGCGGGCTACATTAAGTGCATGCGACTCTCGTGAGAATGTATCAATCCATCTAGTGGTAGATTTCTAGCAGCTCAGAGCCCTCCTTATCGATTATGTCGTTCATGTATCAATCCATCTAGTGGTAGATTTCTAGCAACGGGTCGTTCGTCCGTATCGAGATCACCCCGACCTGTATCAATCCATCTAGTGGTAGATTTCTAGCTGGGGCGACCGTCTATGCGACTTCGTGATAATGTATCAATCCATCTAGTGGTAGATTTCTAGCCGAGCTCCGAGCCCTGCCTTATCGATATGATTCATGTATCAATCCATCTAGTGGTAGATTTCTAGCAGGAGGTCATACGTCCATGCATTACGTAGACGCCCACGTATCAATCCATCTAGTGGTAGATTTCTAGCTCTATCAGCCATCATGATCGACACGCCATCCTACAATGTATCAATCCATCTAGTGGTAGATTTCTAGCCCGGCCGGCGACGAATACAGCGAAGATCTCACCTTCGTATCAATCCATCTAGTGGTAGATTTCTAGCGATATCTTCGGATGGCAGCACATCCAGACGGCATACGTATCAATCCATCTAGTGGTAGATTTCTAGCCTTCTCGCGGTCGAAATAGAACATCTCGTCCTGCTTGTATCAATCCATCTAGTGGTAGATTTCTAGCATCTCAGTTGTTCTCACCAAGAACCGCCAGATCTCGTATCAATCCATCTAGTGGTAGATTTCTAGCGGGTTAAGCGGATGGCTCGCAACATATACGACAATCGTATCAATCCATCTAGTGGTAGATTTCTAGCACGAGGTCGTACGCCGCATGATCAAACGTTGGAACGAGTATCAATCCATCTAGTGGTAGATTTCTAGCACGCTGCCAGGGACGCTGCCAGGGACGCTGCCCTTGTATCAATCCATCTAGTGGTAGATTTCTAGCTCAGCTCCTGCTCGATGGCGTCGAGGTCTAAGTTCGTATCAATCCATCTAGTGGTAGATTTCTAGCAGGGGAGTTTTCCTAAAGCTAAGGCGGCTTATCCATGTATCAATCCATCTAGTGGTAGATTTCTAGCACGCGGTTACATCCCTGATATTTAAGGGAAATGCCGATTGATTTAAAAAAGACCGGGTTCACAGCATTATGTATAAGGAACTTCCGTACATGACCGGGGGGTATCAGATGATGTTTCCCTCAATGCATTTTGGTTCTCCTATGGTGAGGATTTTCACATCCTTACCATCACGGACCTCCCAGATACGCACCATCTCCTCCCTCTTGACCATAAGTTCTAGCTCGTCCGACAAGGTTCGGAGCTGAGCGTCCGAGAGCTCCCCCTCGAAAACGCTGTTCTGCACCCGTCCGAGGTATCGTTGGCACATCTTTTTGAAGCACTGGGTCCGGTCAGCACCGACATCATAGGCTAGCACTATGTACATTTGACCTCTGGCCACCTGATCGGAACATATCGTTCGATCCCCTCCACCTCCTTGGCGAACCTGTGAAGCTCGAACCGCAGAAGCTCCCGGTTGGCCACCTTTCTTTTCATCCTCGGATGATCGCTCGTTGTGCTCAACCATTTGTCCCATTGCTCGAGGAATATCTTTCTGCCTACGCTCGTCAACAAGAGCCCCTCGCCCTCTCTGGCGAAATGGTCCTTTCCAGGTCTTATAATCCCTTGTCTTGTCAATTGGATAATAAAACGATCGACCATTCCCGGTTTGAACAGTTCCGATATGTCAAGCGCGAGCGCGAAACGACCGGCCATCGGCTCGTGATAGAAAGGAATCGTGATGTTGATCGATGTGTTACGGGCCTCGGTGAGCAGGGCCGAATAGAGAAGGGAGTTACCGAACGATACCAGACAGTTCCCGTAGTTCGTCGGAGGTCGTTTTTCCCTCTTCATGAGCATGAAGTCCTCGGGTATAACCTGGTCCAATCGAGCGTAGTACTCCCTTCTTATCCTCGCCTCGAGGAGCATAAGGCCCTCTATCCTGTTCGTCTCCAGGGGGTCGTCAAGCGAGGTGGTATCACCATCGAACATGGCCAAGAGCGAGACCATGTTGGCCGCGACCGCATGGACCAACCGCTTCGAGATATCCAGACGACGTGCGGGGTCGGCGTACAACAATGACTGTTTGATGGTAAGGTCCCCGCTGAAATAAGCGTCCTTTGGCCAGTATGATCCCATATAGTTGCCGTAATGCCCGAACACATGTATGGGGATATTGAACTCCCCGGCCAACTTGAGGGCCCCGGTCGTTATAGTACATCCGCTATGGACCTCTAGACCACGGACCCTTTCCACCGGTATCCGTAAGGGGCCATCGGCATTATCGAACCGAAATACCCCTTCGTCGGCCCTAAGCTCCCCCTCGCTCAAAATGTAGTAGGTTCGACTCATGCCCAGCACATCTCCTCATAACTACAACCATTACAGATGGGGATCCGCTGAGGACCTGGACACCGACCGTTCACTATCTCGACTATCGTGGCATATAGCCTTTCCACCTTAGGGGGGTCCCTGGTCACGGTTACTATGCGACGTACCTCGGGGTAGTGGATGAAACCCATCACATCCTCCCGTCCGGTCAGCTCTGATAGGACCTCAAGATAGAACAGCACCTGATATAGATGTGCCAGCTCATGTTCCTCTCCCTTTTTTATCTCATGAACCTCGAACCGCTCCCCCTCCAGGATATAGTCCAGGGCGCAGAGCCCTGCGATGGTCAACCTCTTACGGTTCCTCTTCAGGACGGTCTCGTCCAGATGTTTCCCTATGCGTATATGATCGTTGTCCATGCCGACCTCGATGTTCCGATGGTACAGCCAAAGCCTTGTCGAGCAGGAACCAAGATGGAAGAAATGATAACCGCCGATGCGGTCCGTCCCCTCAGAGAAACGGGTCGTCCACAACGGGGTCCACCTCTTTTGGCCTTAGTAGTTCGAGCGTGAGCGCACTGATCACCGCAGGAAGAAGGTCTCTTATCCGTCCCACCAATGGACGTAGTTCGTCATCGAACTCGAAGGTATCGACAAGGAACCTGTCGAGCTCCTGCCTCCATCTAGCTCGGAACGATGTGTCGTTCACGGCGTCGTACCCCTCGAGTGTCACCGTTCCGCTGGGGGACCTGTAGTGCAGTCTAAGGGATTGTGGTCTGTCACGGAACCTTTCGATCACGTACCTGTGCACCCCGTTGTCGTCCTCGATCCTGAACTGACAATTGCGAAGGAGCCATCGGACATCGGCCTCGGTGCACCTATCTCCTCTGTAGACCACAGGGACGCTCATCGAACGACCGCGAAACCACCCGAAGGATCGAAAGAAATCGTCCCACCATTCGAAATATTCGTTCGTGCAGCTCAGGTCGATGTCGTTCGGGACCCTTTCCCTGAGCTCTCTTTGCAGTTGGTCGAACCTGAGATAGATGTTATACTGAGGAACCACCTGGGAGGTCGTTCGGACCTGCTCCTGGAGGGCAAGGTTCCCCGCCCTCTTCCCCACCAGGAAAAGGAAGGCCGCCATGTTGGACTTTATGGCACTAACTTAGACGTTCCGTCCCGTAAGGACCTCCTCCATCGCCTGAGCTAGTCCATAATGATCGTCAACATTGAGAGGAAGGCTCTTGACCATCTCCGCGGTCGTGTGGACCACGATACGTGCGTCCCTTCCCCTTGCCGCCCTACCCATGCGCTGCCAGAAGTTCTCGAGGTATCTCCCCGGCTCTATATGGGCGACCTCAAGGTCCAATAAGTTGATGCCCACCTCGCCCGCGCTCGTCGCCAGTATGTAATTGTTGCCGGGAGATGGGGCCATCTTTTCGGACGACCGCGTTTCGAACCCACTGAATTCCTTCCAGCCCCTTATGCCCTTCTCATAGAGGACCGCTGCCCCCTCCTCACAACCTCGTACCCTGTCGAACATGAACAGGGTGGGGGTCCTCACCTCCTCCTCCCTAAGCGCATCAAGGATGTCTCGATCGGTAAAGATCAGTTCGATATGTCCCTTGTACCGCCTGCCCTCCCCTTTCTCGCTTCCCCCTATCTCCGCCTCTACGGTCCGGTAACTAAGGTCAAGGTCGCCGAGGACCAAGAATCAGCTTCGGGTTCGGTGTACCTGATGTGAAGACAAAGCGCAAATGGCCGTTCCCTGACGCCTTGGCCAGGACCAGGAACGAGAGCACCTTGGCAAGCTGGGCCTCTGGGTAGATGTGATACTCATCGAACACTATCGTGGAGATTGAACGGAAGATCTCGCTCCATTGCCGCAGTCTGCTGGGGTCGTGCAACCAGCGATGATAATTGCCGGCGATGACGAGAGAAGAAGGTCGGGATTTGAGACGACGAGATTGTTCTGCCTTATAATCTCGAACACCTCCGCTGGCCGTTTCATCCCCTTTGATATGAGATCTGCAGCCGTTATGCTCCCGGTACTGTACCCCTTGGGCCGCCACTCGTCCGTCAGGTCCTTGGTGATCTGGGCGACGAGCGCGTTGGTCGGCGCCACGACCAGCGTTTTTCTGCTCAACAAGGCCCTCGATGGGGCGGACACCGTGGGAAGGGCGAAAGCGAACGTCTTCCCTGAACCAGTAGGTGCGGTGACAATCAAACAGCTCTCCTTCTGCTCGCTGACATGAAGTATGGCCGATTGAAAACCGTGCAACCGATGGCCGTCGAAGGACTCAGGTCCGAAAGGAAGGTACAAGGGAGGAAGGCAGTATCTTTCTCTCCATCTTCTCACCGATACGGGGACAACAGAGAGAGCCATTGATTCCTTGGTACGCCTCTTAATCGTAACGTACTGGGTCGCTGCCCTCTCGACCGAGCTGTATTTCAGCTCGGTCCCTTGTCTCACCTTGAACAACAGTGCGAGTGTATAGGCGTTGGCCATCACCTGTTCGGCCTCCTTGCCCTCTCTCTTACACCAGGCAAGGCACTCGGAGGTGTTCCCCAACCTCACGGTGAACTCCTCCGGAGGTGCCCAGCCGTCCTTGGTGGCTAGGCAGAACTGGAAGCGGTTCCCGGGGGCCAGACCCTGGCGCTTCATCCAGTTCCTCATCGGTGCGTTGGCCGATAGCTCGATGGCCCGCATGTTCGTGTAGCCCTCGCTCGAGAAGTTGGTGGCGATGTCGTAGACCTGCGTCCTGACGATCTCCCCGATGGATGTAAAAGGTCCATGCCAGAAGCTGGCCGCTCCTTTCCGTCCAACGGATATGGAGCGGCCACCGATGGAACGAACGGCAGGCGGCCAAGCTCCGTGTAATCGGGACGATGGCTGGCATAGCCGAACTTGAACTCCTCCAGACCAAGAGAGCGGTTGATCGCGTAGCTAAGGGCAAGATCGCCATTCCGAGGGTCGGTTATCGTCGAGCCCGCGGCCCCAGCGTCCTGCCTGGTGCGGTAGAACAGGGGCGAAAGGAGCGTTAGGCTGTAGGTGTACATCTCACTCCTCTTTGCCCTTTGCGCCCTTCTTTGCCTTTTTACCGAACCCCGAGTAGGACCACACCTGCTCGGCGTCCTTCTGCAGCTGATGGTACGCCTCTTCAATCGTGGTCTGATCGGCCTTGAATATATTATCCAACAGGGTCGTTAGGGCCGCTCCGCTGAGCACGTCCCTTGGAATTCCGATAGGCTCTTGATCATCCGGTCCGATAGCGCACCGACGCTTATGTCCGGGACCAGGTCCGTCGAGCCCATGGTTATCGTGTAAGAGGATACCGGTGGTTCCATCCTAGTGGCGTCCAAGGCGATCACATGGTTCTTTATGTTGGGACCCGTAATGCTCGTCTGGGCGCCATAGGTCGTCTCCCTCAGACAGAACAATATGTGCATCAGCGCCTCGGGGGTCGGGTCGTCCAGCACGATGAACGGGGGACGAACGTCCCTGGCTTGATATAATCGGTGGAGAACAGGCTTGTCCGGTGCTTCCCTTCGGTGCGGTCCCACATGGTCCGCTCCTCCGAGAGAGCGTTATGGGTCAGCTTCTGGGTCAGATCGCTCCTTTCTCTTAGAGAATAGCTGCTGCTATACCTCACCCTGGCAGGGAACATTGCCTGATCGCCGTCCACCACACTATCACCGAAGACGATCCTGTTAGGGTTCCTTAGCATCTCTGTGGTCCTTATGGCGTTGTACTCGTACCCTGCGGGTACCGTCCCATATGCCCTTGCCATCCTGAGACCGAGCAATTTCTCCTTGGACTTCATTTTCCTGGCGGGTATTTCGATGACCTGACGGCCGTCCGGCAGGCTGATGTTGATCGTCTCCTCAGGGTCCTCGCTCCGGTCGATCAACGGCGCTATCACCTCGCGGACGACACCGATCACGATGCGCTTTGCGTTGTTCTGTGCCATCGGTGGTATGACCTCTCCCTTCTCGGACCGCTTTTCCTCGGTGGTGAACCATCGTGGGTCCACCGATCTTTCGATTATTTCCTGCATCTTCGTTCTCATGTCATTGTGCCCCCTTGCGCACCTGTCCCCATTTTGCGAGATTGTACATGATCTTGAACTGAGCCACAAGGTCACGACGAGCGTCTGAGGAGGTGAACCCGTTAGGGTACTCCGCCGTTAACAGGTCGTCCATCTCCTTGGCGAACCTCATACAGGCGGTCTGAA
This sequence comes from Methanomassiliicoccaceae archaeon, assembly GCA_963741025.1. Taxonomy (GTDB): domain Archaea; phylum Thermoplasmatota; class Thermoplasmata; order Methanomassiliicoccales; family Methanomassiliicoccaceae; genus CAVUGW01. The sequence goes on along the minus strand of CAVUGW010000023.1, from coordinate 6,061 downwards.
CCTTCTCACCAGAGACCTCGTTCGTTCGTTTGGCGTACTCCCAAAGTCTGCCGGCCGCCATCTGTACCATGTCCTCATGGGACATTTTCCTGTTTCTCTCGAACGTCTCGAGAACCGTACCATGATCCAAATGTGATCGTTGTTCGTTTCCGGGGCCCTGTGAACGATGTCACATGCAGCCTCCACAACCTTGTCCATGTTCACTTTGCTCAGCTCCCTCGAGTACCTATCCATATACCAAGCGATCTCATACCGCGTTCCTTGCCCAGCTTCAATCCGCCGTTGGTCATGAGGCGGTCAGCGATGTAAAACAGTCCCCTAGGATGCCTCACTTTGGCCAAGATCACGGTCGTGATGTCCTTGGAACAACTACCCATGGCCGCGATCGATCGTAGCAAGCCAACCTCCCTGAGGACATCGTTCAATTGGTCTATTCGGACCTCGTTCCAGTGCATCGTCTTTATCCAGGGGCTGGAGAGTTCTCCCAATAGAACATCGGCCGGGAGATGCGGTCCGACGAGAAGAGCGGGGTGACCCTTATCTTGAAGCCAGTACCTTCGATGAGCGCCAGCATCCTCCGGAAGAAATAGTACTCCGCGATCTTGTCCGAGGGCCTGTCCACGAAGGTGATCGAATGATAGTCGAGCTGGTAGGTCTCGCTCGGTGTCAACCTTATTCGCATATCGTCCAATCGATGTCCAGGCCTCTTTACCTGAGAGCTGACCTATCGTCCGCAGGTCCTCAAGGACCGACCTGACGTCTACCGGAGCCAGGTAGTCCCCAAGATGGACCTGTACGCAAAGACAGTCCCTCTTCGAGCCCAAGGCCTGGTTCCCGCAATCGGTTCTCATAACGGCAGAACCGACAGATGCTCCCGTTCACCTTTTCCCCGGTCTGAGGGAGGTTATCTTCCCCGCCCCCCTCCACAGGTCGGTTTTATACCAAAGGTGAGCGGTGCGCTCAGCGGTTCGTTCCCTTTTCCGCCGCACTGCAGGCACATCTCCCCCTTTGAAGGTGGGTCGGTGACCAGGGTTGATGTTCGTCACCACCAGCTCGTACATTTCCTTAGGGATGACACCGCTCTTGATCGGGTATGCCTTCTCCAGTTCCGTCGCTATGTCATCGAGGATATTGACTAATAGGTCCTGCCGCTCCTTCGATTCCTTGTCCACCGGGAAGACAGAGCTCTTGAGTTCCAGTTCAGAGGCGTTGGGCCTGGGTTCCAAGGAGCCCATCTTCCTGAGACTCATCCTCCTGGTTGATCGATGTCCTTCCTTAGTGCTAATTGAACCCTCCTCGCGAAAATGAGCTTGGAGACCAGGCGTCGTTCGGCGATGTCCCCGTCCCCGACCTCACTGGAGGCCTCTCCCCACCACAACCGGAACTTTGTTGGGTCGTTCTCGACCTGCCCAGCACGACCCCGTGGGGTAGGAGCATTTCCGGTAGGTCCGTGTGGGCCGTCCTCCAGACCTCCCCCGACCAGATGACGAAGCGTTGATTATGGATCTCTATGAAACGATCGACGACCTTCCTCGTCACCACGATGTCCTTGGCGAAATCGAAGGAGATCGAGTTATGGGACGGCCTGTATTGCTGCAAGGAGCGCGAAAGGGCGTCCTTATCGTCACGGTCAACGGCGTCCAACCTTCGGATGACCTTTTGTGACAGGTCGTCGTCACCATCACCCACGAAAACGACCCCGTTCGGCAGCTTGGCGATGAGCCGGTCCTCCTCCATTAGGACAGCGACCAACGCCTTCCCGACCTTGAACCGCGTCATGGTCTGGGCGACATCGTTGAACTTGATCGTTTCGTATGTTGGAAGTTGGTTCCTCATACCCTTGTAGAGATCATCGACATCGGAGGCTTCATTCCGCTTGGAACATCGGCAAGCTTCACATAATGAGCGATACGTTGTAGAACGACCCTGTCAGTGCTGGTCTTGAGCAGGTTCGCCTGGTCTCGGGTCCTTTCCTCGGTGCTGAGGATGAGGAACCCAAGATCGTTGGTCAGCTCCTCTATAGGGGCAATCACCGAGAGATAATCAGAAACTATAGGATACAGTTGTGACCAGTGCTCCTCAAGGAAACGGTCCAGCTCCCAACTGTCCCTCGCATCTTTGCTGAGGAGCTTGTTGGCGTCATGAAGAACGACAGCAGCGAAGAACAACCTGGACGCACGGACTATCATGCCCTCGTTCTCCCTCTCATCCAGGTCCTTTAATAGGTCGTTGCTTAGGAGACGTCCCTCCGATAGTGCAGCCGTTAAGCACATGGTTAAAGTATGTCTGGTCGGACCGGTCCGCGAACTTGTGAAAGCTGCCTCCCTTGGCCGGTGTGGTACGATGGTCCTTGAGGATTGCCGCCAACGGACCGAAGGTAGATGGTTGGAACTCATCGTTCCGTTTCACTTCAAACAGGGCCATGTACGCATCCACAAACCCCTTGGGTCCCCGCATAATTTTGATGGGCGATGCCTTCATCCATCGATCACCTCCGTATATCCGAACCCCAAACGGTTCTTTGAGCCAAGGCCATCGGGTTGCAAAATGCTCCTGATGACTAAAAGGTCCGCATCGATGAAGAACCGAAGGAAAGTGCAGGGTATCTTACCACCCTTTAGCTCCACGACCTTGCGCTTTGTCGTGCTGAAACTATCACTCTGACGTCCCTGGCTCATTGTTCTTGCATATGCATCGGTACTTACGAAGTATGCTTTCGCGAAGGGCCAGCTCAAAACCAGAATCCCCAGGACGGATATATCCGGACCCATCCTCGATGACCACCGGCCCTTTGGTGATCATCTCCGGGAAGGTGGTCGGCTCGCGTACAGGAACGAGCTGGCTCGAGTGATACCTTAGGTCAGTTTCTCCCACTCTAATGTGACCTGCCTCGGATATGGCGGAGGACATGGATCTCAACAGTTCATCATGGCGGCTCGCAAAGATAAGCAGATAATGGGACGAATAAAAGCCCTCCTTATCGAAGAACTTGGGTCGCGAGGATCAATTGGCTCATTAATGTAATGGTTATCGTCATCTCTCCCATGGGCCATATCGGCCAGGTCTGGCCTATATTGCTCAAAGGCCTTCACAACGGACCCGTACAATTGATACTGATGGTCGTACAAGATCCTGTTCGTTCCCTGGTCCGGGTCAAAGTTAACTATCAGCTTCATTGCGAAAAGATGAATGCAATTTCACGATATATAATTATCCGTGAAAATATTAATGATGCAATGGATATGCAATGTTGCAAAATAATATAAATAAATGATGAAAAGAATACAACACCGATGGAAGACTACCGAGTAAGGAGACCATACGGCCTTTCTTTCATCGGATTCGAGCCGCGTAACATGACCAGGCCTCTAGTATCCCATATACCCACCGTGAAGGACATGGTGATGTTACATTCGGACCATCCTAAGGCATCGGAGGCAAAGGGTTCCGTGCAGGCATCCTTGGACGCCCTAGGATCGATTCACATTTTGTACCGCTCCAGGACATTTACAACTTTTTTGAAATTTTCGCCGCAGCCGAGAGCGTCAGGGCCAAGTTCGGGGACCCTCTATGGATCAACACCACCGCGGGACCAGGTATCGGGGCATCTGCACTATCCCTTATGGGGGCGATGCACAATATCGATCTGTATCGCATATGATAGCGAGAACGAGCGAACAAGGTTGGTCCCAATGGCAAGGATGAGGGACCTTTTCCTCTGTAAGCAGAGGCATTGGCCGATCCTATCTCTTATCCAACAGAACCCCTCATGCACGTTGGACTTTCTGGCAAGCTCCTTTGATTGTTCCAAGGCCACGATGTCAAGGAACGTGGCGATATACAGACAGCTAGAGCTTGTAGAGCGTGAAGGGAGCGGACGAGGTGGAAGCCCGTACAGGATAAGACTGACGGAATGGGGGAACAACTTCCTTTCCTACACCCATATGTAAAATGAATAAAGCCAAAATGTTTGCTTAGAGGTGTCGGTACATTCATGGGTCCACCACCTTCATCACTTCAGGACCTTTGGGCAGGTCCTTGCTGAACAACTCTGCGTTTTTCCTGAGCTCATCGGTTGGGAAATTGCAATCGATGTGCATCGGGGAGGTCCTTACGACGACGCCGGTTGTTAGGGCGCGCATCGCGTTCTCCGCCGTCATCTCCGTCCACATGAAACAGGACCTTCTTCTCTTCCATTCTCTTGTCTTTTTCATCAGTTATCGATGACATGTTTCCTAGGAAGAAGCCAAGAAATAATAAAGAGAACGGAAGGAGTTTAAATACTACTCGCAGTTCCCATGCTTCCATTCTCCCTCGTTCATCGTCTCTAGTACGCTCGCAAATATGTCATCGTTGGTCAGGTCAAAGGTTATGACCCCGCCGCAGACTGAACAGGTGGCAAGGACCATATCGCTCATCACCTTCTCCTTCGATCTTTTCCCTGTCCACCTTGGCCATCTTCGCGCCGATCATGATGATCTCCTTGAAGCTCATGCCGAGATCCTCGGAGATCTTCTTGAGCCTCTCGTGGTCCTCCTTCGAGATCCTGAACGAGACCACCGGGTTCTCTTCCTCGTACCTTATCCTGGACGGGTACTTCTTTTGTTCAGCGGTCATTTGATCGAAAGTTCATCGACCGGGAAATTATAAAAAGGAAACCCATACCGAGGACCATGGATGACGCCCCGTTCGTCTCGGGCATCTATGGATGACCATAGGACCAAGCATGGTATACCATGTCGATGACCGTGGACGACCATAGGGACGACACTATGGAACACCCTACCGTCTACCATGCGGATGACCATACGGAACACCATAGGCGTTTACCATACGACTAACCGACGCACGTCGTCGCCGGGATCCTCCCATATAGTGTATCCTATATGAAGTTTCTGCCAACGCCCGTTCGTACACGCACATCAGCCCTGCGCCCTGCTCAAGTCCCTACCCATCTCCATATGGGCCTTTGGGCCCATCTGTCACTTCCTTCCTTTATGGAGGCATATCTCTATTTGGCGGGTAGCAAGTCCCCGTCCAATCCATCAATCTCGTTGGACAAGATGAACGAAGGATTATATCGTCGATGTATGGCCATTTGAAAATTTTTACCTCTCCGTTCCATCTTGAGTAAAACTTCTATTTTCAATTGAATCCATAGATGTTATGCTATCTCCTATAGGATCCAATGGAGTCTCTGAGGATACCAACCCTTGGACACGCTACGCACCTGCCTTCAAATCTCGCTCCTGCCAGGACCTCTGTCACGATTATCTGGAGTTGTCTATTTACTTCATCGATACGAGGTTTGTACATATTCTTGACCTTCTCTTCTTCTGAGGGTTCATAATTAAGCATCTAGACCTCGGAGGATGCATTTTTTTGCTTTCTCTAATGTTGGCATCTTGAAGGTCGTGGTTTAGTGACTCTGTCAGTTCATTAATGGATTCATAGACCTCTTTATATTCTGTCCTAAGATGCTCTCTGGCCATTTCTTTGTAGGCATCTATCCCATTCATTTCCAGACCTCCTAACGAGCCTGATTGATATTGGTCCGAAGAAATTGGGAATCACCTTTGAATATACTTTCAAGGCCCTTAGGTCCCTGAACGCCAAGAGACCTTCCAGCTTTCCTCCATACTCCCAGGATAGAACGATTAGTCCTGGTAGGACCCATAAATCATGGTTGCGGATCTGTTCATTAATTCTGCCACGGTCAGATCTTCGATTACTTCGTTTTGTACTTGTACACCCTCTTCAGCTCTTCTTCTCCAAAAACATGGGGGATATTCGATAGTAGCCTTCTATTTCCCCACGGAGTACCGCACCCTGACCCACAAGCTCCTTTAGGGCTCTCCTAACATTGGCCCTTTGATCTCCACCGAGCTTTTCTAGAAGATCTGCCATCTTGTGCGCATCTCCATCTCTGAGGAATTCATGGGACAGTTTCTTCATCGTTCACTCTCTATCCCCCCTGGATTCCATATACAGGATCGCCCCTCTTCCGATTTTGAAACAATAGGATCACAAAAATACCTGATTTTGTGACAATTAGAATTGT
>CAVUGW010000022.1:0-366586 GCA_963741025.1 Methanomassiliicoccaceae archaeon | reverse complement strand
TGTCGCCGTAGCGGTCTTCGCGGTCTTTATCATCATCTTCGACATCACCATCGCACAGACGACATATGCGAGCTTATTATCAACTCTTAGGAGCATTGTTATAGATGACAGCGCCGATAATATCATTGAAAGATGTCTCGTTCAGTTATCCAGATGGCACGGTCGCTTTGGAAAGGATGTCGTTGGATGCCCGAATCGGGCGAATCGATAGCGATCGTAAGGTCCGAACGGGGCCGGGAAGTCAACGCTCCTTCAGATCATAGCAGGCCTCGTACCGGCGTCCAGGGGCGTGGTCACGGTCTGCGGGAAGAGTATAGATAGAAAGAACGTCGATCGACCTCACGACCTCGACTGGCTCAGGAAAAGATTGGGCATCGTCTTCCAGGACTCGGACGTCGCGCTCTTCAACTCCTCCGTCTGGAACGATGTGGCGTTCGGTCCCCTGCACATGGGATCGACACAGCAAGAGATCGTGGAAAGGAGCAACGAAGCGTTGACGACGATGGGGATCATGCACCTGAAGGACCGTCCCCCGTTCCGGTTGAGCGGGGGAGAGAAGAGGAAGGTGTCGATAGCGTGCGTCCTGTCGATACGACCGGACATCGTTCTGTTCGACGAGCCGACCTCGGACCTCGACCCGAGGAGCAGGAAGATGGTCATCGCGCTACTGAAACGATTGTCCGCGGAGGGGAGGACGATCATCGTCGCCACGCACGATGTCAACGCGGTCCCGGACTTCGCGCAGAGGATCATGGTATTGAAAAAAGGGCTCCTGGCCTCTGGCGGCGTTCGAGAGGTCCTTTCGAACGAGGCGTTGCTCGACAAGGCGATCTCGACGTGCCCGAGGTCACGCATCTCTTCAGGGTGCTCTCTTCGGTGGGCTATCACACGGAGGAGCTTCCGTTCTCGATAGACGAGGCCGTCGAGATCATTATAAAAAGAGGCGAACGTTTCGACATTCATCCGGTAGAGCGAAGGGATGAAGTTTCACCGTCGGGACGATCTGACCGTTCGGAGAAAATATCCAGTGATATACCATCAGCAGAAAGGACGAGGACGACATAAGGTGAAGGTCTCAAAGGTCCGTGAACGAGCGCTCTCGGGTAAGGTAGAACAGGCGAGGCCTCGGGAACAGATACCTTTCCATCTGTCCGTTCGATCGTATGCCTGTAACATGTCGAACGGTCATTGGTCCGAGGGCATCGGCCCCTGAGATGCCGATCTTGACGAACTAACAGGTGTTAGTTGGCAGATGGGTCCTAGGCGGTACCTATTTCATCGGCAAATATCATGATAATGAAGATCTGATACGAAAGTGAGGTCAGAATGGGACGAACTTCTAACCCACGTTCATGAACGGAGCAACGAAATGCAAGGAGCGAACGACCGCTCCTACTTGATCATAGCTCGGACGCCCATGAGGAAGTGTCGTAAGACCCGGCAGGCCAATAGCAAGGTCCTTTTCCTGTGGGTTGAGTGGTGTGGACCCGAGGCCCGCCGAAGAACCCTCCTCGAGGGCGAAGAGAACGTTCGAGCGCATCCTAGATAATGATGACGGACGAGCGGCCAAGGGCAGATCTCAGGATGGAGCGATGATAAGAACAAATGCCAGGGGGATGTTCGGACCGGTGCACCGTTAGGTGAACTGTCCTTCCAAGAGGAATAATGACAAAAATAAGGTGTATATGGAGAAGGACCGGCAGGTCCAATCCCTCCTGACATTTTCAACGTTATATAGTAAGGTAGAAAAATCCTCTTGCTATCTGGACGGGACAAAAGAAGGTGGCAACGCTCCATCGGCGTGTACCAATGAAGATTCGACCATCTCAGAGGAGGACCGGCGTGAAGATCCTTGTTCTTATCGTAGCGGAACACGAGGAGCTCAGGATCTTGACGCTTTGGGAGCCGAGAGGCTTTCGCCAGAAGGTCCTTCCCTTTGTTCCTCGCCGCGATCTCGGATGTTGATGTTCCATCGAAGCAGAGGACCACGGTCTCCATGTTCTCGAGATGTTCGATGATCTCGTGCTCCGGAAAGGCCGAGGCATCGGTGAACATGTACTCAATGCGGAAAAGAGGCTCCTTCCTTTCGGTGGTCCTAGTAACTATCGTGGCGTAGCCCTTTGGATCGAGGTTACGAAGGTCCAGGTTCGTTATCTCCCATCCGTCGCCTTCGGTCTGGTTTATATTCCGTATCCTTTTACCGATGATGCTAACGATATCGGGATCGATACTGACCATCTTCCGTGCCTCTCGAAGATATTAATATTGTCGATCAGAGTAATAAATCTGCTAATTTTAAATAGGGCCATGATAAACGCGACCAAATATCGCTCCTTCGAACATCCAGACCCACCAGGAATGGTTCCGTGTGGTGAGCTCCTAGGCAAGGGCGAAGAAAGGTAAGGCCCTAAAGTTCCTATTTACAGGGGAGGATGCCGAGCTGATCGTGGACGATTTATTGATGAGGGTCGAAAATCTGATCTCCCTTTCGATTCATATCTCAGAGGCCATTAGGCATGAGGAAAGATCGCGCCCGAAGAAGGTGGCTTTCTCCCTGGGAGAGGCAAGACACTCGTATGATTGGGAACGATCGGTTCTTCGGGGCGAACTTTTCCAGATAACGGGAATAATATAAATAAGGATGTTCCCGAAGAGATGAAACGGGTGGTCCGATGAGGGCCGCTCTTTGTGCTAGATTATCGACCGACAGTGACAAGGCGGACCTGAAGGGCCTCAACGGCGAGGCGGTCAAAGGACAGAACCCATAGGTCCAATCGATCATGCGCCGTGAATTCGCCAGAAATCATGGGTGGACGATATCCGCTCGACCGATCTCGAGATCTACCCACCAAATGCGAGGTGGTGCAGGTGGCTTCAACATCATCTGCATATCCTTATGTTCCAATCTCTTTTCGATCGGGGGAAATCATTCAGCATGAGCGGTAGGTCGAATAGACAGGATAAACGCACTTTGTACCAATCATCACGACCGTCTCGAGACGTAGGGATCACCTTGTCCTCTTTAGTGAGCTTAGGGCCTCTAGCATGGAATCGTAGGCTTTCATCCCTTTGTCCGTGATCTCGACGACGGTCCGGTCCCCATTGAACGTCGCTTTCGTTCTTGTCACGACGTAACCGGCCGATTCCATCTTCTCGAGATGGTGGCTAAGGCTGCCCTTCCCGATGCCGATCGAGTTATGAAGGTCCACGAAGCTCATCTTTTGGTTCAGGGCCAAGGATATCAGGATCAATATCCTAGTCGAGGACCTTAGGGAAGGGTCGCTGAACTGGTCGCGCAAAGAGCCGAGCGCGATCGAATCCATCGGAACTTTCGTCCCTTTTCATCGATCGTTCACCACCCCCAGTTCGTCAGGGGCGTGGTACAGGGCGTACAGGGAGGCGAAGGACCAGACGATAAGGGTAAATGTCCATATGGTCGATATGATCTCATCTTTCCCAGGTATCTCCAGGATGGCGATCGCAAGGCTCAAGAGGGTACTGATGGAGATCGCCAAGGTCGCGAGAACGGCCTCCATGGGCAATGTGCCAGGGAAGACCGTTTTCTGAAAGTGATACATCACGAACGTGATCGGAATGAGATTGGCGTAGAGTATGACCTGAGCATAACCGGGCCAAAATATGTCTACGATGCCTGAGGCTATGAATATCAACAGGATCCAGATCAAAAACATAGGCCTTCTTATATGTCCCTCGTTCAGGACCGATCTCAACCTTATGGTCCTTCCCCACCTCATGGCCGTTCTAGCTATCACCAGGATAGCCACCGAAACCACCAGGATATAGGCGATGACGTTGACGATCTCGGCCACCTCCCCTTTCAAAGAGAACGGACCAGCTATGTCCGATAGAAATAGCGAGTATACCATTACGGTCGCCCATATAGCATAATCGATGCCCCATTCTCTTCGGATGAGGAACCTTTGGCCGGCCAGGTTCCTTTCGGCGATATGTTCTATCTCCTCGATCGTGCTGACTGCTCCTCGTCCATTTCTTGCTCCTCGAGCATCGAACCATACCTCCGATCATCACTGGCCCGTTGCTCTCTGACCATGGATTTACATCTTTGTCGCTCTATCGGTCGAACGCCTGATCATCCTGATCAAAGTTTTGGTCGAGTACGGCCTGACCCTGTCTAAGCTCATACGCTCACGCTCCTCTGATCTCAAAGCGGCCGTTAGGCGTTGCAAAACGTCTGATGATGGCACCTCCATTTGCAGATAGAAGGTTCGTCATGACCATATCGTAGTTCGCGACCCTGTTGGTGTACAAGCCACAGTCTAGAGGACGATAGTTCCGGACCAGGGGGTCCATACGAGCTCATGGTCATAGCTCGATGTTCCCAGGTCTGTTCCGCTGGTCTGGACATCTTTTCGCTTTTGCGATATCGAACGTCCCTTTCCTATCGTCCGTTGAACGCCGATGTTCATATTAACGGGTGGGACGCGTTCAGTCTCTGAACGCCTTGCACCTCTGAAATACCCGATCGCCCATGATCGACCAATAAGCGACCGGGGTCGTTTATCAAGAGACAAAAATAGAGATCGAGGAGCATTGAGAAATGGTCGAACCGATCGTCATTCAAAAGTTGACCAAGGACTTCAACGGGTTCAAGGCGGTCGATAACCTTGACCTTGTGGTCAAGAAAAGCACCTTCATGGGCTTTCTTGGTCCAAACGGCGCTGGAAAGACCACGACCATCAAGATATTGACCGACCTGTTGTCGGCCACAAGTGGTTCTGCGGAACTGAACGGCTTCGATGTCACGAAGGAACCGAAGACGGCTTTGGCGCAGATCGGAGCGGTGGTCGAGACCCCTGAGTTCTATCCGTACCTCACACCGAACGAGACGCTCGCCTACCTCGGTGAGCTTCGTGGGATGAGCAAAGAGGACATACAGCGACGGAGCAAGGAGGTGCTCGAGACGGTCAAGATGACCGAGTGGGCCGACAAGCGCATCGGCAAGTTCTCGAAGGGGATGAAGCAGAGGGTCGCGATCGCTCAGGCGATCCTGCACGAGCCGTGCATCATCATCCTCGACGAACCGACCTCCGGCTCTCGATCCCCGAGGCATGTACGAGGTCAGGGAGATCCTCTCCGAGCTCAAGAAACAGGAGTACACCGTCTTCATGTCCTCCCACCTTCTCAATGAGGTCCAGGACGTTTGCGATGAGGTCGCTCTTATCAACCGTGGAAGACTGCTCAGGAGCGGCCCGGTCAGAGAGCTGGTCGCCACCAACCGCTCAAGAAGGATCGAGGTAAAGGTAAAACAAAAGGTCGACCCAGGTCTGGTCCAGAAGGTGTCCGGGATGAGAGGCGTGACGGAGATAGAGCAGGCAGGGGACAACGTGTTCACGCTCATGCTCGAGGGAGGCGATGATGCTCAGGCGGAACTGTTGGTCCAGATGCAGTCACAGGACCTCAGCATCATATCGTTCAAGGAATCAGGCGTCGCGCTCGAGAACCTGTACATGTCATTGATCAAGGAGTCGAGGTGATAAGATGGAGAACGCACAAGCACAAGAAAAGAAGAGAACGGTCGCGACCTTGCCGTCGGACCTCGAACAGGTTAAGGTGGTGGCGAAGTACGACGTTATGAAACATCTCCGCAGCAAACGCCTCCTAGGGATGATCACTATCGAGATTCTAGTATTGGTGCTCATAACCGCGATACCGCCGCTGTCAGGTAGCGCGTACCCTACCGATGCTAATGTTTTCATTAATCGTTACGCGAACTTCACCGCGCTCCTTGTCGTAATATGTGCTACCTTGTTCGCCGGAGACGCCATCGTATCTGAGTTCCAGGGAAGGACAGGTTATCTTCTTTTCCCCAACCCGGTGAAGCGCTGGGTATTGCTCGCCGGAAAGTTTATCGCCTCGGTCGGAGCGACGTTCCTGGTGCTGATAATCTACTATGGAGCGACGCTGATCATAGGCACCGCGATAACCGGTTCGTTCTCGACGTTGGGCGTCGAATCGCTATTGCTCGCCCTGCTGTACTCGGTCGCTACGCTCGCGGTCGCTTATCTAATAAGCTCGGTGATGAAAGGCTCCACCGGATCGCTCATCTTCACGTTCGCACTGTTCGTGTTCATCTTCAATATCGTGAGCGAGATACTTACCATAAGCAACGTGGACCCCTGGTTCATGCTCAACTTCGCCGATGCAGCGATACTCGACATCACCGTATCGCCGTACCCTGTTAGCAGCGCCGCGAACGGTCTCAAGGCAGGGACGATTCCGAACTACGCGCTGGATGTTCGTGACATCGATCGTGGTCATGGTCGTATACGCGGTCATCGCGCTCGTTCTGACCTACTTCTTCTTCAAGAGGAGGGAGATGTCGGCTTAGGCGCGATAACTGCTCAGGATAGATCTCAAGAGAACCTCATGTTTCTTGGGTTGTAGAAAACCATTTACCCTTTCCTTCTAATTCGGATGCCGACGTTTTTTGAACCGTTACTCGATAAAAAATAAGCGGTTCATCAAGCTGGCTCTGCGCTCTATCGAAATAATCGAAATTCGTTTTTCATCGTCTGGCCTGACTGAGGTGTGGTCCTGGCCGGGCCCAATCATCATTCTATCCAGATCATTAATCTAGTTAAATGGTTGTTCATCTTCGTGGCTCATCCTTTCAGGGAAATGCGTTCCTAGGCCTCCTGGCCTTCTCGAAAGCAATCTGCTTGGGGTTGACAATATTGCCACTCGATCGTTCTTGATCATGCGTGTCTGAATTAATTTTTATATGGCCCCATCCTAAAGAAGTAAATAATCACCCATATATCACGCCGTTTTTTTACGCTGACAATCTTTAATTGCTAAAGTTTGTTGCTGATCCGTTGTCCTTCGTTAACCGTTCTATGATACGAATAGTTCTTGCTAATCCTCATGTTCATGGCGTTATGAATCAACATGTGCACGGGTATTATTTAATAAAGAAAAAAGGATAAATGGTTTAAATATAAAACTCCTTGATTGATTGAGACCATCGAGATACTGGCTTCATCATGTTGCAGGGTCCTCTCCCCGCACTATCCGATATAGCCAGTATCCCACTTTTTCTTGTCAATCATGGGGAAATTGACCGTTGGCGAGGGATTTGCTGTCTGATTTGAGACATTATTGCCCCAAATGTTTCTAGCATTATCCGAGGCCTGCTTTTCCTTTTGACGGCAGTAATACTTCTTTGTCGTGTTCGTGCTATGATGGCCCATGAGGACGCTGACGCTTTCTATCATTAGCCCCTCATCAAGAAGGAATTGACCATAGGTCCTTCTGCACTTCTGGATCATCAATCCCTTTACTTGGGCATGCTCTCCGACCCAGCGTACCATTTTGGTGACGCTGTTGTCAGACAGTTTCCCATCCACCGCGTCCCTGAAGGCAGGGAACAGGAACTCGTTGTCTGGGTGCCTAGCAGTCATCTCCATCCTTTTTTTCAGGTATTTCTTTAGAAAAGAAATGCACTCGGGCCTTGTTGGAGAATCTCGGATGTTCCCATAGGTGTCCTCTCCCTTTGGATGGCGAAACGTGGTACCGTTCTTCCCCATCTTTCATGATAAGGTCCCATAGGATGCCTTCTCTAAGCTCCTTGTGCCTGACCCCCGAGCCGATGGAAAGAATGACCAAGGCGTATTATTCCATCTGCGACATTGAATGCGTTCAAACTCAAACTGCCAATCTTCGTGATCACTCCACCCAAAGATACCCAAAATGCGGGAAGTAAAGATGGGCTATATCCTGAGTTTCGACGAGTCGGCCAGGGCATTTCTGATATCGTTTGAAAAGGCCGATACAGACCGACCTTTGGAAGAAGTATCCGAAGATTCTCCATTTCACCTAAAAGAGGATGGACGAAGTGGAAGAGCATCAACAAAAACCAGACCTGATCAAACCAAGTTTAAATACGAGGTAATGGAAAGATATGGATCCCGATGTGCCGTATGTGATATCCAGATCAAGGAGATGTTGCAAGCTGCACATATTTGCGGAAGGGAATTTGGTGGGTCATATAATCCCGAAACGGTCTTGTACTTTGTGCGAATCATCATTGCGCCTTTGATAATTTTTTATTCTCAATAGACCCGGACACTTTTGCCCTGGTGACAAGGAACAGCTATTTAGAACTAGATGATCTCAAGATAACGCGGCAGGACCTCCGGCATATGACTAAAAAACCACATCCTGTCGCATTAATGTGGCATAAAAAGAAATTTGAAAAATTCTCCCATGAGACAACATCCGAATGAGAGAACTGGAGGTTGGCTCTGATTTATATAATTACGACCCCCCGCCGCCTGCTAGGCGTAGAGCCCCGCAATCTCAATGTCATGCTGAAGCCTTTCAGAAAAATTTGTTCACTCGGGCCCGGCATTCGACATCTAGCCGGTGGGGGCGTTTCGTCATCTTCACACCCTTGAAAAATACCCAACAAACGGTGTTAAGGGGTACCAAAATTATTCTCTTACATTCAAAATCGGTTGGAAATACGGAGGTAATGAATGGACATTCTAATGGACATTATCAATCAGTGATGGGCTAATCGTATTATATAAAAAAGCTGGAATGGGTTTCGTTCAATACCCCCTTGATTGACGCCGTTAAGGAAAACACTGGCTAAGCGAAGGTTAAGGTTCCTCATCTAAATTGTTTAGTCTCACAGATATGCATTTAATGATGGATAACGGCCTTGCTAACCACTTGGTCTCTAAATAAACAATAATGAATTAGGTGGCTTCTAACCAAGGAATCCACAAGATCACTTATAAATTACTATAGCTTAAATTAGCATTAAATCGATTCCAAATCACGATTGATTGCTTGAAATCATCTTAAATCTAAATGCTAATCTGTGCTAAATCATGCTAAATTAGCATTAAATCGATTCCAAATCACGATTGATTGCTTGAAATCATCTTAAATCTAAATGCTAATCTGTGCTAAATCATGCTAAATTAGCAGATAACTTATTACCAGAGCAGAGAGATAAGCTTACTGTAGCCTCATGCAAATCCCCAAAAAACCTCGAACATTTAATCAAATATTCGAAGAAAAAATAGCGAAACAACCAGAGGTATTGGACGATAAGGAAACATTGGATTTGGTCAAAAGTTATAATGAAAAATATCTTCACTGGGATGAAATCCGACGTAAGAATATAAATAAAGATCCCGAAATCGTTTGGGCGCTGATGAAATTATCGAGGAACAGTCAATCGAAGCATGTGACCTTTGCGGACGTTCCATTGATTTATATTATAACGAACCAATCGCAGCGCATCATTCATTTACTGGATACGGGCACGTCAGGTTTGTTAGTTCTTGAAGAGCCAATGAAACCTGGAGAAATGAATAGGTATGTTATTAGCTCTCTAATGGAAGAGGCAATCGCCTCAAGTCAACTTGAGGGGGCTGTGACAACAACAAAGGTAGCAAAACAGATGTTACGTGAAAATAGGAAGCCTCGTTCCAGTTCAGAAAAAATGATAGTTAATGACTATCGTACAATGCAGAGAATCAAAGAAATAAAGGATCAGACTCTAACAATCGAAACGATTCTTGAGTTGCATAAGTTGATTACTCATGGTACACTGGATGATGAATCATTCGAGGGTCGTTTCCGAACCGATGATGAGACCGTTGTCGGTGACCCATTGGAAAGCGACAAAATATATCATCGTCCCCCTTCTTATCAAAAAATCCCAGAGTATATGGAGTTTCTCTGCAAGTTTGCCAATGAAGAGACAGGTAGCGATTTTCAGCATCCTTTGGTAAAGGCAATAATAATCCATTATATGATTGGTTACGTTCATCCCTTCATAGATGGAAATGGGCGACTAGCACGTGCCATGATGTACTGGTATGCATTGAAACGAAATTATTGGTTATTCGAGCACATGGCTATCTCCAAGGTGATTAAGGAGACCCGAGGAAAGTATGGAATGGCCTATCTCTACTCTGAAACAGACGATAATGATATCACCTATTTTATAAATTATAACTTGACTTCAATGGAGAAAGCTCTCGATAACATAAGAAATTACATTGCTAGAAAACAAGCCGAACAGAAAGAAGCTATGAAAATCGTTGAGACCCATCCAGAACTGAACTTCCGGCAAGCAGAGATACTGAAAGATATGATCAAACATCGGGGAGAACCGGTCACCATGGCTGAAATCATGTCAAAGTTCAATGTGGTCCATCAGACAGCTAGGACCGACCTACAACTTCTTCAAAAATTAGGTTTCTTGGAAATGAGGAAGAGAGGACGAAGCATGTATTTTACATATACTGGTAAACAAACCCATAAACACGAATCTGAAAATAATTCAAATGCAGAGACGGCTTAATGACATAATGTTAATTTATTTGGATTCGCATAATCTATCATGAAGCTCTTCCTTGATGAGATGTTCACAGGCTCCAAAGAGTACTACGAGGCGTTGGGGTGGGAGGTCACCACCGTCCAGGACGAGGCTACTCAAAGGAAAGAAGGATCGGGAAATCATAGAGCACGCCAAGGCTCATGATCTCATTCTGGTCGATCCTGCGAAGAACCCGTGCCCTAAGCCCGGCATCTAGATCTTGGTCCAGATAATCTTTCCTTGGGTAAACACCCCTCCTATCGAGTTCATATAGAAAGGAGCGTTCGGAAAGTATATACCATACGGCCGCTGCCATCAGTATCTTCGGACGTAGCAAGTTTTTATGATAAATGAGCGATCAACCGCTCGAGGAGCGGACCGAGGTCGTTAGGCCCAGAAGATGCAAACCCCGAACTCGGATCCTTGTCCTCCACCGCTCCTCACCTCTTCTCTCGATCGTTCCGATATATGTTCGACGTTATCGTTCCTGCTGATCAGGATTCAATCTCTGCGATGTATCGCAGATATATCAGAAGGGCGATCGATAAGAGATACCTTCTGGAACCTGAGACCCAAAGGGCCGGTCATGGGTCAGAGGGGCAGGCTCAAATCCCAATTGTCGAAGCGGGGTAGCGTTCTCATCCTACATGGCCAAATGCTTCTTCCAATGATATTATGAACTTAAGATCCCACGGCCATAGTGGGGCGGTCATCGTCCCATGACATCAGCCCTAAAACAACACAAAGTGAAAAATGCGTGAGCTATTATAAACTAATAGATACCAACTTGGATCATGTCACCCGACACCACGACCATCAATGGCCAGCAATAAGCTTTTCTTGCATACCTCTCTGGTCACCCAGGACCTTTAATATCGATCATTAACATCGACCCCAAAATATTATTAACCATCGGTGATCCTTTTTCGCGTCCCGGAAGAGCATGATCAGGATATTATACGTCGATGATGAGGCTAGTCTGCTGGAGCTGGGCAAGCTCTTTCTTGAGATGTCCAATGATATCCAGGTCGAGACCGCTATATCTGCACAGGATGCCCTGAGGATGCTCAAGGACGGCGATTACGATGCCGTCATATCTGACTATATAATGCCTCAAATGGACGGTATCTCTTTCCTCAAGACCTTGCGTGCCGAGGGTAAAGACATTCCGTTCGTTCTGTTCACAGGCAAGGGCCGTGAGGAGGTGGTCATCGATGCGCTCAACAGAGGCGCTGACTTCTATCTTCAGAAAGGCGGCGAACCGATCGCACAGTTCAAGGAGTTGGAACATAAAATAAAGGAAGCGGTCCGCCGCAGCAGGGCCGAGGATGCGCTGAAACGTTCGCAGCAGATGCTTCAACTGGTCCTCGACAGCATACCGCAGGTGATCATCTGGAAGGATAATGAGCTGAACTACATCGGTTGTAACAAGAACGCCGCCATCGAGGTGGGGCTGTCCGAACCTAAGGACCTGGTCGGAAAAAGTGATCATGACATCGTTGACCGTGGATCGGCCGAACAGTATCGAGCGGACGATCGTCAGGTCATGAATAGCGGTATACCGAAGATAGGTTTCGAAGAGAAGCTCATACGACTGGACGGCAACGTGCGCTGGTTGCGGACCAACAAGGTCCCTTTACGCGATCCAGATGGCAAGATCATCGGCGTCATGGCCTCGTACGAGGACATCACCGAGCGCAAACGGGCGGATGAGGCTCTTCGGAGGGACGAGGCACGCAACCATGCGTTGTTCGAGCTCGCCCAGATGTCTGGCCTCACGCCAAAGGACATCGCGAAGAGGGCGATGGACCATGGCATCGAGCTGTCAGAGAGCGAGATCGGCTACATCGCCTTCCTAAACGAGGACGAGACGGTCCTGACGATGCAGCATTATTCCAAGAGGGCCATGGAGCAGTGCGAGATCGAAGAGAGGCCGATGACCTTCAACATGGGCTCGACAGGCCTATGGACCGAGGCGGTGCGTCAGCGAAGGCCCGTAATAACGAACGATTATGATGCTCCAAACACTCTTAAGAAAGGTCTCCCGCACGGTCACGTTCCTCTGAGACGACACATGAGCGTTCCGGTCCTCGATCGCGGTCGTGTGGTGGCCGTGGCAGGGGTCGGGAACAAGGAGAGCGATTACACGAAGGAGGATGCTGAGGACATTTCGCTCCTCATGGACGGGATGTGGCGCATCGTTCGGAAGATCCAGGCGGAGGATGCGCTCAGAGAGAGCGAGCGATTGTATCGAACCCTGTTCGAAAAGAGCCCCCTGGCCATCACCCTGAAGGACATGAACGGCGTCTTCGTAGATGTCAACGAGAAGCATTTGCAGCTGACCGGAATGAACCGAGACCAGATAATAGGAAGGACCCCGATGGAACTTGGTCTTATCGTTCCGGACCGGTTCGAACTGATAACGACGTCCATGATGAATAACGGGGGGGTACTGGAACATTTCCAAAATACGATGAGATCGCCCGACGGTCGTCCATTGCACATGATCTTCTCCTCCCGCCTCATCCAGTACAAGGGGGAGCCCCATGTGCTGTCCATAACGAACGACGTGACCGAGCTGGTGGAGACGAAGAAGGCATTGCAGGTCAAGATCGAGGAACTGGACCGGGAAAGGGACCGGCTCCAGAGTATATCCGATCAGGTTCCGAGCGTGGTATATCAGATGTTGATCCGCCCTGACTGCAGCATACGGTTCCTTTTCTTGAGCAAGGGGTTGGAGAACATCCTACCCGCTCCGGTGGAGAGATATCTTTCGGTCCCCGACAGTGTATGGGAGGTGGTCCTGCCCGAGGACCGCGAGCCGCTAATGCGGTCCATAAGGAAGGACCTGGCGAGCCCATCGGGTTGGCAGCAGGAGTTCCGGATAATCGACCTCGATGGCAAGATCAGATGGATCCTCGGGATGTCCACACCATCGTACGACAAGAACTATGATGCCATGATTTGGACCGGGACCTTCACCGATATCACCGAACAAAAGAGGAACGAGGACGCTCTTCAGAAGATGAACCATAAGTTGAACCTCCTATCGAGCATCACCCGGCATGACCTGAACAACCAGTTGACCGTGCTGACCGGTCATCTTGAGCTGTTGGAGGCTGGCGGGTCCGGTCCCTCGTTCGACAAGCACTTGAAGAAGGTCATGTCGGCCGCCGCTCGTATCTCGGAAACGGTCCAGTTCACCAAGACGTACGAGGATATCGGGCTAAGGGCCCCGATCTGGCAGGACATCTGCTCGCTTGTGGCCACCGCCGCAATGGAAATATCGCCCCATGGAGTGAAGGTGGTCAATGAGGTCCCTGCCGGCATCGAGATGTATGTCGACCCTATGATCCAGAAGGCTTTCTACAATCTGATCGATAATGCGGTGCGTTATGGGGAAAAGATAACCACCATACACTTCTCGGTCGAGCATCGTGAGGGTAAGGACCTAGTTATCTGTGAGGACGATGGTGTCGGCATTCCGGTCGAGATGAAGGATAAGCTCTTCACCCGAGGTTTCGGTAAGAACCACGGTCTTGGTCTCTTCCTTTCCCGTGAGATGCTCGCGATCACGAACATCACACTGACCGAAGAGGGCGAACCTGGACTCGGTGCCCGGTTCGTCATGACCATACCTCAGGGCGGGTTAAGAGAACTTTCCTGTTAAAATTGTCCGTAGATCACGATATGGTTGGAATGGCGATTGGAAAATGATAATGTCATGGGCAGATCGACGATCTGGATCGCCGACGACCGGATCAAGACCTTGACATTTCATATCAGTGAAGTTCATCGATCATATAGAAAATGGTCAACGTAATAACACTGGAGCGGCGTTTGCCAAATATTCCGTCCATGTTGTCCCCCGGCTCGACCGCCATCGTTATCTGGGATATGCTCGAACGTTCACTTCGCCCCCGGGGAAGGTCCTTAGGCGGGTTTCGGGTCATACTATCATCGGGCCCTTCAAAAAGAGCCTCGTCATTTGCCTGCCTGGTCGCACATCACTTCCTCCTGGGGGTTTCCATTGGCGCGATCGATCAAGAACCCTTGGAACAAAGAGCATCCGGTCCGGGTGGGGGCGGCAGGGACAAGAAGATCAAGGTCGTTCACATAATCGTAGCTTCGGCCGTTGTCGCCGTCAGCTTCATTCTATGTTCTTGAACCCTTCTAGAGCAGTTCGGATCCGGGGACCCCCCACCTAAAAGAAGGTCAAGGTGTCATAAGATCCATGAGGGGAGATGGGCGTGAAATATTAATCCCAACCTGAGGTCGAGAAATGTTCGAGCATCTATAAGATCGTCAAGTAGCCAGCGCTCCATCGGACAAGGTCGAGAACGACGGCCTCATCAAAGAGCTCGAAGTATCTTTGCAGGATTATCAGTTCCACATGTTCCAATGTCCTTCGTTGAGCTGGCCCATGATGGGCCTTTCAGCACAGGGCGAAGGGACATGAAGATCTCCATGAAACGAAAGAGGTGAGTTCAGCTCCACGCCGACGCTCGGTCCAGAGACCCTATTCTTTGGTGTTCCATGATATAGAATTGCAAGGTCATCTCTTAAGCTCATCCCGGTCCGTTCCATCTCTTCCACCGTGGCCGGCTTGATCCGGTAGTCGGTGATACCCATGCTTCTAGCTTTGACCTCGTCCTCCTCTCTCAAGGACCCGGTCATGATCACGACCGGAATGGACCGAAGTCCCTCATCCGCCTTCATCATCTCAAGCACATCGAAGCCGTGCATCTTCGGCAGATTAAGGTCCAGGATCATCAGGTCGGGCATGATGTTCCCCTCGTTCTTCAGAAGGCCCATCGCTTCAAGGCCGTCCTCTACGACCATGACCCCCAGGTCCATCCCCAGGTCCTGGGGCATCTCCTGAATCATGAAGACGTCACCTTGATTGTCCTCTACGATCAGTATGGTCCTCTTGTCATCGCCCATTTCTTTCCTTCGTTAGGCATCCGAGGTATGGTGAAGTAGAAAATGGTTCCCTTGCCGATATCAGATTCGAACCATATCTTGCCGCCGTGCCGCTCGACTATCTTCTTGGCGATCGCAAGTCCGATGCCCGTCCCTTCGTACTCATCCCTCGAATGCAGCCTCTCGAACATCTTGAACAGGCGGTCCTTCTGGTTCGGATCGATCCCGATGCCATTGTCCTGGACCGAGAACGCCCATTTGTTACCAAGAGTATGAGCGGAGATATGGACGCGAGGGGCCTCCTCGCTGTGATATTTGATCGAGTTGCCGACCAAGTTCTCCATCAGGAGCACCATCTGCGTCCTGTCGGCCGAGATCGAAGGAAGGGGGTCAAAGGTCACTGATGTTTCGGTCTTCTCGATCCCGTTCTTTAGATCGTTCACTACCGTCACGAGCACCTCGTTCATGTCCACTGGGGCGAACGGTCTGCCTCCCGTTTCCACCCGAGAGTAGGCGAGAAGGTCATCGATCATTGCCTTCATTCTTGTAGCACCATCAACGGCGAAGTGCAAAAACTCCTTCGAGCTATCGTCCAGTTCGGTCCTCTTCTGCAATAGGTCAAGATAGCTCGTGACCATCCTCAAAGGTTCCTTCATGTCGTGCGATGCGACATAAGCGAACTGTTGGAGGTCGGAATTAGAACGCTTCAGCTTTCTTTCCAGCTCTTTCTGACAACTGATGTCCGTAAAGACGGCGATGCCCCCGGTTATCTTGCCCATATCGTCAGTGATGGGCATGGACGATGCGAGCATCGTCCTTCGAACCCCGTCGGCGCCTTGAACGTCCAGCTCCTCGTTGTTGATACTCTCGCCCTTCAGTAGGGACCGTGCCAATGGCCATTCCTCCGGGGCCAACGGTGCATCCTCACCATCCCTATGACCGATGAACCTGGAATAATCACATATCCCCTGGGAGAAGGGTACGTTCCCCATGTAAAAGTTCAAGATCTTGTTCCTCAAGATAGTACGGCCATCAGCATCTGCCACAGAGACCGCGACCGGCAAGGAGTCAAGGATGAACTGCAACCGGTTCTTCTCGTTCCTCAGTTCCTCCTCCGCTCTCTTGACCTCGGTGATGTCGACGCTGGTCGTAATGACAAGGTCATTTCCTAGAGGGGCGGCGGTCACCATGTAATCTCGATCGTTGATGTCGGAGTGCTCCTCCTCTGTTATCGGTCCCCCCATCGCCCTCATCCTTTTCACAACATCTAGGGCGCGGGCCTTCATCCCAGGGCTGGCCATCTCATCGTACATCTTGCCTTTCAGCTCGTCGACGGAGCTGGCTGCATAGACCTTGAGAGCGGCGGGGTTGGCGTCCATCAATACTGCCTCGACCACCTCGCCCCGATCATCAAAGACCAGACGGCGCAGGCTGACCCCATCCTGCATGCTGTCGAACAGACCGCGATACTTTGCTTCGCTCTCCTTGAGCGCTTCCTCAGCCATCTTTCGATCGGTGATGTCGATGCTCGTGGAGAGAACGTGGTCCTTTCCAAGGGGGACGGGACGTCATCAGATAGTCCCGGTCATTAGCATCGAAGTGCACCTCCCTGGTTACGGGACCGCCCGCGGCTTTCATCTCTCTCATTTCCTCGAGCCGCTTGGCCGCTTTCTCCGGGCTGAGCACCTCGCTGTCCCTCTTGCCCCTCAGCTTTTCAATGGAACCGACCCCGAATGCCTTGAGCGTGGATGGATTGGCATCGATTATCTCCCTATCCACGATCTCTCCGAGATGATTGTAAATGAGCCGACGTAGTGTGACCAGTTCCTGCATGTTCTCGAACAGGCCTCTGTACTTTGACTCACTCTTCTTTAGCGATTCATCTCGTCTGTTCTCCTCGGTCACGTCCCAGGTTAGCACAAGTATCGAAGGCCCATCGTTCTCGTCCATCGGCAGGCGTAGGATGACGCCCTCCCAGGTCGCGTCTGGCTTGCCGGGAATGGGGGCATTGTATCTATCGAGCTCCCAGGTCCTGCCGGTCAGAAGCACCTCGCGGGACCTTGCCTCAGCGCCCGCCTCGGCCGCATCTGGAAACACCTCTCGGTAGGTCCGTCCGACCATTTGCGTTCCAGGAGCGATGGCCTGATAGTAATCGTTGACCAAGGTGTATCTTAGCTCCTCTCCTCTCAGCACTGCGATGCCAACGCGGGAGTGGTTGAGCACGGTCTCCAGGAACGCTTGCTGGCGGCGCTGGTCGGTCAATGATCTCTTCAGGGATTCCTCGGCCTGCTTACGCTCGGTGATGTCCATGAAGGTCGCCAGCGTGCCCTCATAGTTGTGGCCATCATCGAACATGGGCGCAACGTTGAAACTCACCCATACCGCCGATCCGTCCTTCTTGCGGAGGCGTAGCTCGAAGCTCTCCATCCCATATCGCCCCGCGGCCGCCAATCTTTCACTGACCCATCCAACATCTTCGGGGAAGAAGAAGTCGGTGGCCGGGCGATCAAGGACCTCTGCCGGCTCGTAGCCGAGCATTGCCGCCCCGTGCTCGTTGATGAAGTTCGTCGTGTTGTCGGGTCCGGTCGTCACGATGCCCTCGTTCACGAGCCTCAAGGTCCGCTCATAATTAACTGATGGATCGTACCTGCTCATTTTCTTTCACCTGTCAGGAATGTCGAAATGGGTGTTCTATTCATTCAAATAACCCTACTTGAACCCTCTTCCAAGGCATCCAACATTATGGAACGGTCGTTAGGTGTAGTTCATAAATGACATATCATTTGGAACGCTAGAAGTTAGCGGAGGCCTTCTAGCTGGCTTCCTTCTTTGGAGACTTGGACAATGGATCTTCATTTTTCATGCATTCTCAACATCCCGCCGCTCCGCTTTCGGTCCCGGTCCATCTTCCATAACGACCCTCGAGCCAGGATCTTGCCGATCATCTCCCCCATCCATTTTCCGAGAATGTTATCCTCAATGATCGTTTCGGACCGTTCGGTCCTCCCATATTGCAAAGATCAGACGAGCCTGGTGCCCGCCTTCGGACCGGCGCTCTGGTCCCAGACCTCTTCCGGTCCGAGGACCCAGACACCGAGGATGCGCATGCCGTACTTTTCAAGCTGCTCCTTGAGCCCGATCCTCTCCAGTGTCTCATCCATCCTTTGGTAGTTCGGACCCGAGGTATCGTAGCTCTTGACCTTCGCCATGATCTCGTACGAGACCTGACCGAGCGTGGCGTTAACCGAGACCATGTCTTCGCTCTTCCTCATCTCCTCAAGGTTCTTCTGGGTCCTCTTCATCAGTATGTGAGCGAAGACCATCTCGTCCGGAGAAAAGACCATCATGCTCCCCATGTAGATGGTATGAATGCGTCCGTCCGTGAACCTTGTAGCTATCGTCCTCGAGGCCTTTGGATCGTTGATGAGCTGTATGACTTCGTTGGGCAAGCTGAGCAGGTATAATCACCGTTGAATCATTGGACGAACGCTCTCTTCAAGCTTTGGAACGTTCGTCCTTGCGATCTATAAAGAGCCTCGTTGGACGAACATTCCCTTCAAGAACGAGGTCTACGAGCTCACAGATGCTTATGGCAGAACCACCAGTCATAGCATTCGTACTGTGCTTTCCTTTCTTTGGCGCTCCTCTCATCGGCGGCCGGCGGGACGATCACCTCATCATCTATCAGTTCGTTGTTCGGCCAGTTCTCCGGCATGGCCACGTTGTTCACGTCCGAGACCTGCAGCGCTTCAAGGGACCTTATCGATCTCGTCCACGTTCCTTCCGACCTCTTGAGGATAGTAGACCATCAGACGCACGATGCCCTTGTCGTCCACGATGAACACCGCACGAACGGTGTTCGTCCCCTTCTCCGGATGGATCATACCGAGCTTGGTCGCCAGCGCTCCCATCCCGTCGGCGATGATCGGGAACGGTACCTCGATGTGCAGGTTGTCGTTGATCCACTCGATCCATTTGAGGTGCGACTGTATTTGATCTATCGACAGGCCGATCAGTTCGGTGTTCAGCTCCCTGAACTTTTCGGCCCTCTTGGCGAAGGCGAAGAACTCGGTCGTGCAGACCGGCGTAAAATCGCCCGGATGAGAGAACAGCACGAACCATTTGCCGGCCATATCGTCCGGGAGCCTCATCGCTCCATGCGTGGAGACGACCTCGACCTCCGGGAACCTATCCCCTAACAGGGGCATGTTCTCCTTGCAGACGGATACAAGCTCCATAAAAGATCCTCGAGATGGACGTGGGATCGACGGGTATATGATCGTTCCTCGGCAGGGGGTCATGAGGGGCCGTATAGGGATTGCCGGGAAGTACCATGCCCACTCTGTCCCATTCCCATTGGGATAGGAACGTGAGAACTGGACCAACGTTCGGAAGATATATCGCACATGAACTGACGCTATAGGTTACGATGTCCGTCCCAGAACGATGGGCGATGGAGGAGGGTCGAAACAATGCTGGACAAAATGACCGACCGAATGATCGCCTGGATCACCGTTTATCGCTACTTGCCTCGGCGATCGAGCTGGAGAGGTTCGGGAACGCCTTCTACATGAGGATGAGCGAGTGCGTTAAGGACAGGAACGCATCCAGCATATTGATGGGGCTAGCGGGTGACGAGGAACAGCACCGAAGGTTCATTGAAGCTGAGATCGAACGGATTGGCCCGGGAACGGACCCCTCGAGCCTGGTCCCGGACCACAGGATCACCGACCTCATACCTAGAACGCTCTTCCCGGCCGTCGCCGGGGGAGCATGCCTTGCACTGAAGGACGAGATCGAGGGGGTGGAGATGGGCATCGTGGTCGAGGAGAGATCGATCGAGCTTTATTCAGAGCTCGCCAAGGGGACCGAGGACCCCCGGACCAAGGAGCTCATGCTCGACCTGGTGAGATGGGAGGGATATCACAAGAAGATCACTCGAGGACGGCCTGCACCATCTTAAAAGAGGGGGAAGCTGGTACGGTTACGAGCCGATACTGGACGGGTGAACGAACTTCGGGCTCCATGTCGGCAGGTCGGTCGCAACGTTCAACATGATACCCTGCACCTCTGAACTTCCAAGAAGTGGACATCAGGGATCGAACACCTAAGGAGGCGAGAACGTCGGGAAGAACCCTACGGGGATCAAAACGCTGTTCGAGATCGAATCGCTCAAAGATATCATCGAAAGGTTGGTCGCGGGCGGTCGTCTTGGACCGGAGGAGCAGCACGCTCTCGAGGATGCATTGGCCGAGGCCTGGGAGGTGGAAAAGGACCTCATCGCCTCGCTGGAAGCGCTTCGGGCGGCAAAGGACCTAGGTCAATGGGCGAGCAGCGAGGGCATCGTTCATCATTTTTACCTGGTACCTGAGGACGAGGGCAGGTCGTACATCGTCGACATCGGGGAAGAACAAGGAAGGATGTTCGTGAAGCACATTAGTGTATGAACAAAAATAGAGGAGCGGCCCCGGATAAAATGATCTTCATGTCCGATAGTTGGGGGTGTCGGTGTTGGCCGCTCCTCGGTCGAGCAGCCACCTCCTTGTATAAACGCCTATAGATGTCGGAACGATCTCTGATAATTCGATGATGCAATGGATCCAGGACATGTGTAAGTCGCCTGGGAGGAGCTCTTCGAGCATGGGGTTGGAAGAGGAGATACATGGATTCAGGTCCAGAAGGTCCTGAACACCCCCTGAATGATCGTGGACACAATGGCAAAGACCATCGTCTCGTCGTTTGAGGACATTCCCTTTCAATGATAACGTTAGGCATCAAAAAGTGAAAGAGCCCTGTCAACCAAATTTCAACTATCGGTGAGTTAAATCGATCCAAGGTTCTTATGCTTTCTAATGGGGCAGATTCGTTGAGCTAGTATTAGCCTCTCTATATTCTCGGGTAGGATTTTCATAAAAATCGTTATATTATATAAAAAAATACGGATAAATTGTTTAAATATAAAACCCCTTGATTGACCGAGGTCTTCGAGATACTGGCTTCTTCATGTTGCGAGTTCATCTCCCCTCGAACTACCCTTAAAGATAGATCGTTCGAACTCCATGGACTTGAGCGACCACGAGCGGTGCTCACCGGTCCAAGGATCGTTGGTCATCAAACCCGGTCAGCAGATATTTTTAGGGTCCTCCAACCCATATAAGCTATCTGGAGAAGTTGGGACCATGGGAAAGAAGATAGTGGTCATCTCGGACCTGCACCTCGGCTGTGATAGATGCGACAAGAAAGCATTGAACGAATTCCTCGATTCATTGCAAAAGCGGGACGATGTTACGGACCTTGTTCTGCTAGGCGACGTGGTGGACATGTGGAGGAGGGACGCTTCCGGCGTCTATCTCGAGAATCGGGAGATCATCAACAAGCTCGTCGACATGCCGCAGCATGTAAAGGTGCACTACCTCGCCGGGAACCATGACCGACACGTCCTCCGCCTGAAGAACGACAAGCCCTTCATCAGATACCCCTTCGATTTCCAGCCGGACCTCGAGCTCAAGGACGATCCATATATCTATCGTTTCGAACACGGCCATGAGTTCGAGTATGGCCCCGAGAAGGACGACCCGACCATGTATGCGGTGATGGAGGCGTTATGCAGGGCGATGTCGGACGAACAGGGGGACGTCGAGGACCATGTCTGGAACTTCTTCACAAGGACATGGACCGACATGGACCATCTCTTGGCGATATTCAATGGGTCCAAGGAGCGAGAGGTCAGGGGGAGAACGAGAAGACTTCGTGACGGTCCGAAGGAAAGACTGAAGGAGAGCGACCTGAAAAAGATAGATGAGAAGGCCGGAAAAGCGCAAGGCGGCAGACCGAACTACATCCTGGTCTATGGGCACACACATCGACCGTTCATAAACAAGGATGAGAACATGTGGTCAATTCAGGTTCCTGGGTCACGGATGCGGAGGTCCATAACACCTATGTCGAGATCTCTGGTGGGAAACCTCGCCTGTTCAGGTTCGGTGGGGAAGAGATCAAGGAGAGGGTGGAGCTTCCAAAGTGAACGTGCTGCCGTACCGAGGACGCTCTAGCGATTTGAAAAGGTACACTGGACGGTACCCTCCATGTTCTATTAAAAATCCACTCGGTATAGGTTCACTTTAACGTCATCTTATTACCGAACGAGAGGTCGGCGCAAGGACCTCGTTCGATCCGTAACCGTGCTCTCGAGATACAGAGCGAAAAGTACGCTTACTTCCACCACGCCTTCGAAGCGGCTCTTCCATCCGCTCACGGTCCGTGACATCAAGAACGATCGAACAAATGAACTATCTACCATCGGCCTTGATCGATCTGGACAGATCTCATATGACCATGCTCATGATCGTTAACATCCACTCTTTCGTTCCCTTACAATGGTAAGTATTATTACAAATGGGCAACGTGGAACACATCAAGTATTTTTTGATGGGGGGAGGAGGATATCTATGAAAGCAAACAAGATACTGGCACCGCTGCTCATCATGGCCGTGGTGTTGCTCGTGGCCACGAGCGCAGCCGGTGCGATGCCGTACAACATGACGGGCAGGTCCTACAACGCACCGGGGAGGTCGAACACGGCGGTCGTAAACATGGTCCGTCCTGGGCCGTTACCGCCCCCGACGAACATTGTGCCGCAGGTCCCGCAGATCGGTAAGATGTCGTCGATCAGGTTATCGGCGGTGCAACCGCCCGAGAACATCGGGAACATCATCTACGGCTTCAACGTCCATGTCACGTCCCCTGCTCTGAGCAGCGCGGTGCTGACGATCCAGCTTTGGAGGACGGACGGTAGGGTCCTGAACGACAGCGCGGTCGAGTTCCAGAGCCTGACGATCGCTGGCGTGACCTGCCCTGATCCGCTGAGCACGATGTTCGCGAACGAGTTCGGCACCTTGTACGACGGTGTGATCACATGGACCGTACAGATCGGTTCGATCCAAAAGGTCACGGACAACGAGGGCTGCGTGAACCTCATGTACAACGCCGCCGGCTCCTACAGGGTCGCAGTGACCCTGTCCGGAACGCTCGTATCGCGCTGATCGGGCCGCTCGAACCCCTTTTTTTCAATTTCTTCGTAACGTCCCGGTCCGTTCATCAATGAAGTGCCCGTACATCTTTTAGGTGATGGACGTTCGAACACACATCCCCAACATCCCATCATCGGACCCGGGTCGAACTTGGAGCGTGGGGAGCAACGACCGGCATAGAACGGGTGCTTGGTCGGTCAGGGAACGACAACCATGAGCTCACGGACACGCGGTCGTACGCGAACTGGACGACCATCGTCCATGGTATCGTCGACCCGCATCACGATCTCGGCATCCCGGTGAGCGTCCGAACATGAGCATTTTCGTTCAACCTCTGTCACAGTATGACGATCGATGGGTGTGCATGAGAGATCGGGTATTGGGAGGAACAATGATAGCGATATCCCGCATAGGAACGAGTTCGGAGCTCTTTCTCAAAGGAGCGCAGGAACGCATGGAACCCATTAAGGACACGTTCGTTGAATGATGATCAATGCCGATGTGAAGCTCTTGTCATCGGGCGCCGTCGGTCGAGTTGACCGGGGACCACCATGGTTACAGGGACGAAGAGGGGAAAAGGTCTAGGGCTTTCCGTCACCATCGCCTTCGCCGTCGGTACGATGATAGGGGCCGGCGTCTTCGTCCTGAGCGGACTGGTGATCGATGTCGCTGGACCAGGAGCGATCCTTTCCTACCTTATCGGTGGGGTCGTGGTCTGTTTCTCCGGGCTTTCATATGCGTCCCTCGCCAGCATCTTTCCCGAGGACGGCGGCGGTTATCTCTACGCCAGCAAGATGCTCGGCAAGTATCCCGGTTTCCTGACCGGCTGGGGAATGTATGTGTTCAGCATGATCTCGACCTCGTTCGTCCTTCTGAGCTTCGGGATATATCTTGACCTTCTTCTAGGAACGACCGTGGACGTCCGGATCCTTGCAATGCTCGCTCTCCTGGTGGTCGCTCTGCTGAACCTTAGAGGCCTATCGGACGCAGGGACCGCGGAGCTCGTTCTTGTGGCCACCAAAGTATGCATCCTGATATTGTTCGTGATCATCGGTCTCTTGACGATCAAGACCTCGGACCTGGTGCCGTTCCTTCCTCACGGTGCGACGAGCGTCATCCAGGGTACGACCATGGTCTTCTTTGCCTATACCGGCTTCCAGGTGGCCGGGATGATGGCAGGTGAGGTGAAGGAGTCCAGCGAGAAGGTCCCCCTTGCCATTCTGGCATCTATCGCTATCGTTACGGTGGTATACATTGGCGTCATAGCCACCTTACTTGCCGCTAAGCTGCCCCAATATGGGGGTCAGAGCGTTTTCGACGCCGCCACGGTGCTGTTCGGAAGCGTCGGAGGTATCCTTGTGGCCTTCGCCGCCACGATCTCCACGCTTTCCTCGGCCAACTCCAATATGGTGGGATCTTCAAGGATCACCATGGAGATGGCGAGCGAAGAACAGTTGCCGGGGCGATATGCGAAGTTGAGGAACGGTCAACCGGCCAACTCCATCCTCCTCGGGGTCACCATCATCGCTGTATTCATCGTGATCGGCGGGCTGGACCTCATCGTGGACGTCACCAATGCGGTGATATTGGTGACGATGTTCCTTGTCGATCTTAGCGCGCTGGTCCTGGTCAGAAGAGGGAAGGGCATTGCCGATGGGCGAAAGTACTTCAAGCTTCCATTTGGCATCCTCTTCCCTGCTCTGGGAGCAGTGTCCTGCCTGATCCTGATAATAGCACTACCCCTCATTGACCTGGTATTGGGGATGGGGATCCTGTTCCTTGGTTCGGTGTTCTATGTTCTGGAGGACACCCCTTCCGGCAGGGCGGCCATTGGTGATATCAGAAGGGCTCTTGGACGAGGCAGAGGCCCGGATCGCGAAAGATCAAAGCAGGAAAAGGATAGATAGCACTTTCCGGTCCGTCGGTGATCATCCAGCTCCATCCCCGATCGGGCGATCTGACAAGAAGTGGTCCCCATGCTATCAATGACCGAGGTCTTATAGAGATATCATTTGCAGCTGGCTCGAACCATTTGGTGCCATTGGTGATGCCAACTTTGATCATGCCTAAAGCAAGCACACCTATGAAAGGGCGACCGATCATGCCCGCATGACCGCTGGAGCACACTACCGCCCCATCCAGCGTTCCCGTCGTGGTCGAGAGCATCCGATCATCCATCGATGGACCACCGCCATCGATGTGAGCATAGGTGTTCGACCGCCAATACAGGTGCCGTCGCTCGCATGCCTGGTTCTTTCCCTAAGATATCCGGCCATGTTGCCGATCGGGGACTGGATGGGTGAAGATCGTTTTTTACGCTTACGTCGCCCAATGGTATCCTAGTTCGATGACAAAGCTCATGAAATATGAGCATTCTAGAACGTAGGAGGGCTAGGAATGAAGGATGACAGGATATCGTATCATGGGTCGGTGCGAAGGATGTACGAGAAGATCAAGAAGGACGGCATCACCAATGTCTGGGACCGCTACGAGGCCCAAGGGATGGGAGGGGACCCGGACCAGAGATGCTCCTTCTGCATGGGGGGCAATCGCTGCGACCTTTGTTCCAATGGCCCCTGCCGGACCGACGTGTCCAAGGACAAGCGCGGGGTCTGCGGTATCACGGCCGATGGGATGGCCATGCGGAACATGCTCCTCAAGAACATCATGGGCGCATCGACCTATCAGTATCACACGGATCAGACCGTCCGAACGCTCAGGGAGACGGCAAAAGGCAGGACGCCCTTTTCAATAAGGGAGCCAGAGAAGCTACGCTCCTTCGCCCAAAGATTGGGCGTCGATATCCATGGAAGTGATAAGGAGGTCGCCCTGAGGCTGTGCGATGCGGTGGTGGAGGACTTCAACCGCGGTTACGAGGAACCGAGCACCATAATAGAGGCGTTGGCACCGAACGATCGCAAGGAGGTCTGGATGAAACTGAACATCCTCCCCGGAGGTATCTACTCGGAGATGATGATCGCGACGAGCGCCTGCCTGACCAACGTGGACGGCCACTATGTCAGCCTCGCCCTCAAGGCCATGAGGCTGGGGGTCGCGATGGCCTACCAGTCACAGCTGGTGAACGAGAGCGTTCAGGACATCATGTTCGGAATTCCAAGACCGCATGAGATGAGGGTCGATCTTGGTGTCCTCGATCCTGACTATGTCAACATCCTGCCCAATGGCCATGAGCCCTTCCTAGGGTTCGCTCTCGTCCAGCAGGCACGAAAGAAGGAATGGCAGGAGAAGGCCAGGAGCGTGGGGGCGAAGGGGCTGAGGATCATCGGCAACATCGAGACCGGACAGGAGATGATCCAGCGGTGGGAGATGGACGATGTATTTTACGGGTACACTGGAAATTGGATCTCCCAGGAGCCGGTGCTCGCCACCGGAGCTGTGGATGTCTTCGTGGCCGATATGAACTGTTCTCTGCCCGTGGACCCAATCTATGCTGAAAGATACAAGTTCAAGCTGGTACCGGTCTCCGAACTTATCAGTTTCGAAGGTGTGACCGAACGCATCGATTATCGCCCACAAAAAGCAGAGATGCAGGCCGCCCAACTTTTGCAGATGGGCATAGATAATTTCCGCAGCCGAAATGGAAAGGTCGAGGCGGTCCGGGACCTGCCGGTCAGCTTGGCCACCGTGGGCTTCTCCACCGAGAGCATATTGTCCGCTTTGGGTGGTTCATTGGGCCCCTTGCTCGATGTCATCAAGGATGGAAGCATCAGGGGAGTGGTCGGTCTGGTCTCATGCACCACCCTCCGGGACTATGGACAGGATGCCCACCAGATCGCGGTGGCCAAAGAACTGATCGGACGCGATATATTGGTACTATCGATGGGATGCGGGAACGCCGCGATGCAGGTCGGAGGGCTATGTTCCCCACAGGCCCGGGACCTTGCCGGTCCTGGCCTCAAGGCCGTTTGCCAGAAACTTGGAACACCTCCTGTCCTATCGTACGGCACCTGCACCGACACCGGCCGCATCGCCGACCTGCTGGCCGCGATATCATCGGCTCTGGGTGGGGTGCCCATCACCGATCTGCCCGTGGCCGCGGCCGCTCCCCAGTACATGGAACAGAAGGCCACGATCGATGCCATCTTCGCTCTGGCATATGGTCTGTACACCTATGTGTACCCGGTACCCCCGGTAGGGGGAGCCCCGAACCTGATCAAGTTGCTGACCTCCGACAGTCAAGAACGTTACCGGAGGGGTCCTGAACGTGGAAAGGGACCCGTCAAAGGCCGCTGATCTGATCCTTCAGCACATCGAAGCAAAAAGGGCTGGCCTAGGCCTATGAACCCCTTTCTTTATTTTTTTCCCCGATGTGCTCTGGCCGTTGAAGGACCCGGACATCCCATCGTGTTCGTAGGTGAACAACGATCGATGTTCACTGTAATGTCGGCACTGACCTCGGAAAGGACACAGGTGAACGGACCAGAATTTTTGTTCATGAGCCCGATCATTATCTTCGGGTGATCAAATTGGTCGTGGAGGTCGAGAGGATATACGAACCGGCCAACGAAGATGATGGATATAGGGTCCTTGTGGACCGTATATGGCCCAGGGGGCTCAAGAAGACCGAGGCCGGCGTGGACCTATGGATGAAGGAGATCGCACCGAGCGCCCAACTTCGAAAGTGGTTCGGCCATGAGCCGGATAAGTGGGACGAGTTCAAAAAGCGATATGCTGAGGAGCTGGTCGACAAGGAGGTCCTTGTCGAGCAGATAGCGAGCAGAGCAAGGACGGGAAAAGTTACATTGTTGTTCGGATCGCGTAATGAGCACATCAATAACGCCATCGCGCTCAAGGAATATCTAGAAACCAGGGCTTGAGCTCGATCTAAGCCTGGACCGATGATCTTCGAAAAGACTAAACAGAACGGTCCTCATAATATCATTGTGCCTATCGAACACAAAAGGAGTTCCGTCAAAGAGATGCGTGCCGTTGTGATCGATCGCTTCGGCGGTCCTGAGGTGCTATCTGTAAGAAGTGTCCCCATGCCCGAAGCTGGACCAGAACAGATCTTGATCAGGGTCGATTCTGCAGGTGTTGGTGTATGGGACATCGGTGAACGTCAGGGAACGATCGCCAAGGCGTACGGGATCGAACCAAAATTCCCTTGGGTGCTCGGTTCAGAGGGCGCGGGCAAGATCGTAGCGGTCGGAGAGAACGTGATCGGTTTCCGAGTTGGAGATCCTGTTTATGGTCACGTGTGGGCAAAAAATCCAAAGGCCGGATTTTACGCCGAATATACAGCGGTGGAAGCGGAGCATGCATGGCCGATCCCATCGACGATAACGACCGAAAAAGCGGGGGCCTTGCTGATCGACGGTGCGACCGCGTTGCGAGGTTTGGATGATGCTCTGGGTCTGAAGCAAGATGAAAAACTGATGGTGTTCGGCGCAAGTGGCGGGGTCGGGCATTTGGCGGTCCAACTCGCAAAGCGATCCGGCGCTCAGGTGTTCGCGATAGCATCGGGCAAAGATGGCGTCGCTCTATCTCAGGAACTGGGGGCTGATGCGGCGGTCGATGGACATGATGGGGACATGGCCGCTGCTGCTCACAAGTTCGCCCCAAATGGCTTCGATGCGGCGCTGCTCACAGCTGGAGGGGAGGTGGCCGATCGCGCGCTCGCAAATATGCGCGCTGGGGGGCGAGTGGCGTATCCTTGGCACACGACGCAGAGGCCAGCTCCCGTGGTGCCATCCAACGTACGCTCGATAGCCTACGACGCGAACATAGATCGCCCTTTGATCAGAAAGCTCAACAGATCGATCGATACGGGTGATTTCGAGGTACATCTAGGTAAAACCTTCTCGCTTGACCGAGTAGGCGAAGCTCATCAAGCACTAGGCTCACACTACCTGGGCAGGTTGGCCTTGCTTCCAAGGATGCCATGAACGTTGCCCCGAGCTCCGCCGAAAGGATCGAACTTCGATCACACTTTATTGGGCAGCTCGACCGGGAGAACATGTATCGCGCGCTCGTAGAGGGGGAGCATGGGCTAGTGTTCGAATTTAAAAAAGGGGTTTCGATGAGCTTTAGGATGAGGGACCTGTCCGATCACGTTCCTTGATCTATATGCTCTCGGGTCCCCTTTCCTTCCTAACTGACGACCTTCCTGAACTGGTATAGAGTGGCGGCAAAGGTCACGATGGCCATCAACCCTATCACAGCGTATGCGGTGGCGAAAGTGTTCCAGGTCAATCCTCCCTGGACCAGGTCCCTCATCACGTTGGAGGCATAGCTCACCGGGTTGTAGTCGGAGAAGGTCTGGGCCCACTGAGGCATTATGGCCGTCGGGAAGATAGCGCTGCTCACGAAGAGAAGAGGGAAGAGCAAAAGTTGCGCGATGGCGGATACGCTCTCGGCCTTCTTCGTCTTTATACCTACAGCGAACAAAAGCCCGGACCAGGCCAGGGCGAAAAAGGCGACGGTCACGAAAATGAGCAAGAGCCCGCCGATCCCGGTCGCGACCGTCAGACCGAGCAGTATCGCGACCCCGATTATTATGATCGACTGGATCACCAGTACCAGCATGTCCGTCAACAATCGGCCGAGCAAGATGGCCTCTCGATGGACCGGTGTCAGAAGCATCTTTTGAAGGAACCCTGAATTGATATCGTTGACTATCGACATGCCTGAGAGGGACGCGCCCGTGACAGCGTTCAACACAAGGATGCCGGGGGTAAGATATTCGAGGTAGCTGCCGGTGACCCCCGGCAGGATCCGCGAGCTTTTGAAGCAGCTGCGAGAAGAGAAGAAGGAACAGCAACGGCGTGAAGAGGTTGACGAACAGCAGCGTCGGGTTCCTGATTATCTTGGTCAACGCCCTTCCGGACAATGAACGTATATCGTAAAATAGCGTCATCTTTGATCATCTCACATTAGAAATGGTTCTGTGGTCTTCACAGAGAGCTCCTCTGATCTTATTCTTCTTCCAGTGTGATGGAGGAACACATCGTCCAGGGTCGGGGAGGACACGCTCAAGGCCGTCGGTCGGATACCGTTGCGGTCCAATGCTGTCACTATGTCGGCGAGCATTTCGCTCGCGTTCTTCGCATGTGCGACGATACCACCGTTAGAATCGGTCACGTCCAACACTCCCTGGATCTCAAGCAGGACCTTCTTGGCCTTGGACCTGAGCGCCGCGTTATCGCCTTCCTTGAGCGAGATCGCGATGGTGTCGTGTCCGATCTCTTTCTTTAGCTCGCTCGGGGAACCGCCGGCGATGAACTTCCCGTGATCTATGATCGACAGTCGCCGACACAACTTGTCCGCTTCGTCCAAGTACTGGGTCGTCAGGAATATCGTGATCCCCTGGTTCTTGTTCAGCTCCTCCAAGTGTCCCCAGATCGATGCCCTGGACTGAGGATCGAGACCTGTGGTCGGTTCATCGAGGAAAAGCAGTTTCGGCTGGTGGATCAGGGCCGATGCAAGGTCGAGCCTCTTCTTCATTCCGCCCGAGTACCTGCCTGCCGGCTTGTCGGCGAACTCCTCGAGCTCGACCATCTTCAGAAGATCGTTCACACGGTCCTCCAATGCCGGTCCGCGCATCTGTTGCAACCGGCCTTGGAGACGAAGGTTCTCTTTGCCGGTCAGGTCGACATCTACCACCGTATCTTGGTTCAGGACGCCGATCACTTTCCGGACCTCCTTTGGGGATGTGTCCAGATCATGACCGGCCACCGAAACGTGACCTGAGGTCTTTCTCAGCAGCGTGGTGAGCACCTTGATGGTGGTGCTCTTTCCCGAACCGTTCGGTCCGAGGAAACCGAAGAACTCCCCCTCTTTCACATCGAAGGATATGCCATCTAGCGCCCTGGTGCCGTCAGCATAGACCATCACTAGGTCTTTGACCGAAATTATCTCCGACATTTTATGCGCCCACTTCGATGCTTGAGGTCGACCTTACGCTCGCTCCCTCATCTGTCCTTTTTCCCCGCTCAGATCTCATAGAACAACAAACCTTCCACTCTTTGGGCCGATATATGTCTTCACACTAATAGGATAGCCTCTATGTGATATCATTATATCCAGATCGTTGATATTGAGATCCCATGCGCAGGCTCATGATAGAATGTTCGGTGAAAGAGTTCAGCAAATTCATGGAAGATCCCTCTCTCCAGAAGGTCAAGTTGATGGAGGTCCTCAGCGTTCTAAAATATTCTGATGAGGAGGTCGCCGTTGTATGCCGATTGGAGTTCAAGGACCCAGCATCCATGTACGAGGATGTCTTCGGCCCGACCTGGGGGGAAGCACAACTTTTGGAGAGGGAGAGCGAGGGGACCTACATCTATTTTATCAAGAGCAGACCGCAGGTCAAACGGTCCGATGTCGATCCCCTGGTCATCGGCGGCTACCTATCAACTCCTTACGAGATCAGGGACGGGAAGGTAAAGGTCACATTTCTGGGAAGCTCCAAACAGATAAAGGACCTCATGGCGATGGTCAAGAGGACAGGGGTAGGGTTCAAGGTGGTATCCCTTACGGATGCGAAGTTCCCCCCGACCTCGCCTCTAAATGCTCTAACGGAGAAGCAACGAGAGGTCCTGATCGCCGCATATAGGTCGGGATATTACGATGTTCCCAGGAGGACCAGCTCAGAGAGCTTGGCCAAGAAGATCGGTATCCGAGCTCCTACATTGGTGATGCATCGAAGAAAGGCAGAGAGAAGACTGCTGGAGCAATTGATCGGTTGAGCATGGACCGAAAAGGTTCGAAGATCCGGACCGGTGGACAAAGGTCGCGGGCAACGTGCTGGTAAGGGCGGACCACATGACCTTTTTCATCTTGCTCATTAACCTCGATGAGCCCTTATCCGGTCGACCCTAGATAGTTTTAAGGTGATGTGGTCCGAATTGATCGATGAGGCTTACTAATATGGGCGCCAAAGAGAACCTTGAACTGATGAAGACCCTGGACGATGCGTGGAACGCCGGGCCGCAGAGCCCGCTCTGGAAAACGTTCAGAGAGCGTCATAAAGAGAATGTAATGGTCTACTGGCCCGATCGACCGGGACCTACCAAGGGCAGACATGCTCATGATGTCGAAGCGGTCGAGTTCTTCAAGAACTTCGAGAACAAACTTGTCAATGACCCGTACAAGATCGCCTTTGCCGAGGGGGACCACACCTGTACCGTTGCGGATTGGACGGTGTCCATGAAGGTACCGATGAAAGGGGCTAACGGAAAGACCGTTATGCCTGGTAAGGTGGCTCATCTGGAGTTCTGTACGGTGGCCACGTGGAACGACGGGGAGATAGTCGAGGAACGATTGTTCTATGATGTGGTGGGAATGATGAAACAGCTTGGCCTGATGTAGTGCAGCATGTTCGGGGCGATCAGAACTGGGGGCCGTCCGTTCACTATCTGACCTGACAGCTTGAACTCCTCGTCCCGTGCGCCGGCCCTTCATAGCGACCAGGTTCGGACGATCGATAATATCGCGTCCCTTTAAGTCCCTCCGATCGGGGAATATTATTGGCTATCAGGTTAAATAATGAGATCATGTTGACCTCTTGGGGAACATGAGATCGCTCTTCACCAGATCATTGGCCTTTTTGCTCGTGATCGCTATGCTATCTACGGGTCTAGTGGTCCTGGAGATCAGACCTGCCGCGGCCCAGACGACGACCGACCCTTTGGGCAATATCGTCCTCTCGCAAGGCACGACCGGTCAGTACGGGGGCGGGAACTATGTCGCCGTGAACTTGACCAATGATAACAATACCGCATGGTTCGGCGTCGTGTACGGAGCGCCCGGACATCCAAACTCGCCAACCTTGGTCGGGGAGTACATACGTTACCTCGGAGGGGCGACCGTGCGGGACCAGAACGGAAATGTCGTTTGTGAGGCAGTGCCGATACCGGTGCTGACCTTCTTCGCACAGGACCTACAAAGCCTGGTGGAGTTCAATGATACGGGCATCCTCTATTCGAACGGTACCAGGGGGCCAGGTGCTGGCAATGGCCTCTTCGACTTCGTCGGCGATCCGTTCAGTAACTTTAGCTTATCCAGCTCCGAGCCCATCAATAAATACCTTAGCCTTAAGAGCACGAACTGGACGCTCGGTCCCATCACGACAACGAACGATACGGTGAACGAGACAAAGGACTTCGAGTTCACCCTGTCGCTCACGAACGTATCGTACACGACCGTTTGGGACCCCAAGGACCCGCTCGGACGACCTGGCGACCCCAGTGATGGGAACGTGAGCAAGGTGGCGTTCACCTTCCACATCGACGCCTCGGCGAAACAGATGCAGGAGTCGGTGCCATGGTTCGATGTCAGCGTCAACGGCACTGATAGTGCAGTAAGTTCGAACCAGGTGGGGTCCAGGGAGTACAACGGAACGAGCGTCAGCGCAGCGTTCGATTATGATACGTCCATCCAGGGATGGAACTTCGACCATGCTCCAACGAACAAACTTATGCTGGAGAACATGGTCATCTTTGCCTCCTATGTACCACCGACGGTCCAGAAGTGGCTCGATGCGCAGTACATCAATGGCTCCATACCACATTGGGGGGGCCAGGTGCAGTATCTTGCCGACAATAGCAACGAGACATCGACCAGTGTGCCCGAGCGATCCATCGGCGTGGAGCAGAACATTCTGCAATTCAAGGATGACTGGCAGAGAGTGGGGGCCTTGACATGGGCTAGTAATGCAACGGTCGATGGGGAGAACACAAGTGTCATTTATCAGGTTCACGGGGCAGAGGACATCCAGAACACCACCATAGGTCAGAACAAAACAGGGGTGTCGGGCACAGTGTTCATCGGAGGTTACATCTACCCTGCGGGAACGAGCATAATCCATGATCCAGGTTTCTCCGCCGGAGCGTTCGATATGAACACCCCGTCCAACATGACCATCCCGACAGTGGTAGGTCCTTCCCCGCAAGGTGACGAGGTCGCAATTACGTCGGCGGCCAGCGTGACCTTCTCAGAGCCGATGAACGAAAGTTCGGTGAGCGTTCGCATGAACGGGGTCGATGGGACGGCATCTTGGTACCAAAATACCATCACGTTCACCCCAGGTAAGGCGCTGGCGTACGATACCTCGTACACCATTAACATCACTGGAAAGGACCTGAACGGTACCGGGGTAAGCTATCAATGGAGCTTCAGGACCTCTGACCAGGGCAGTATCTCTGGGACGGTCGTCGGCGCCAACAATGATCCGTTGACGAACGCCACCGTTACCTTGGACAACGGCATGACGACCACCACCGATGCGAACGGGCATTTCGTCTTCTATAATATCTCCGAAGGCTCGTACAACGTCACGATCTCGAAGAGTGGATATGGTCCGATGACAGAGAAAGTGAACTCTACGGCTGGAGCCCAGACGGACATTGCGACCGTGAACCTGGCATCGAGCCCTGCCGCCTCTGACGATAATGGGTCGATGATCGTCATAGTGGTCATCATCGCCGTGGCCCTACTGGCCGGTTTCGTTATCCTGAGAAGGAAGAAATGAGCACATGGGCCGCGGGCCTGTCCTCAAACCTCTTCGTTCTTATTTTATTTATTATATCCACTTCAAGGGGGTCAACAAGGCTCGGACCTATATGGTCGAGGACCTCTGATCGACAATATATCAGTTGATTTATTTATATACAAATATATGCTCCCATATATCGTGGGAATCTATATTTTCTCAATAGCGCCCTATCTTTCTAGAGCATCTATTATGACAAAAGGGTCCTGAACATGGGTGTCATGATCGATCTGGCCCAGCGTTATCCCCACCTCCAGGCGGGACCATTTTCATGGTGGCATGATGATATATCGATCCGTAAGATGAACAGAGCGGTCGGAGTTCATGACCTGGCATATCCAAGCGATATATGTTGAATATCAATATTCAGAACGATGTTTTATATTAACATAGCCTCATTCCCGCATATCTTCCAAAGATAACGATAAGGTTTGGAGGGATGGATAATTTGCGTAGCAAACACTTCAGCAAGATAGCGGTAGCGCTGGCGGCGATCGTCATAATGGTACCATGCGTACTATTGATCGGTCAGACGCCTAACGTTTCCGCGGCGACGACCTCACCTACGTATGGGGCCGTAACGGTATCAGGAAGTAACATTCTTGTCAATGGTCAACCAGGGGAAAAGTTCAACGGCGTCGTCGATACGACGGCGTTGGCGTACGCCGTCATGGCGTACATCGATGGTGAGACGCAGTACGCCGGCAAGACCTCGGTCTTCGACGGTCCGGACACATCGAACCTCGGCACCATATCGCAGAACAGCAACGCGACCGTGTTCTGGGACCAGTACTTCGCTCTCATGCAGTACTACGGTTACAACCTCGTACGCATCGGCTGCGCCGATGCGTGGGGCTCCCAGATACAGTACCAGGCGTGGACACAGGACCATGCACAGTTCGTCTCGCTGCTCGACACGATGTTGGCGGCGGCACAGGC
Organism: Methanomassiliicoccaceae archaeon; assembly: GCA_963741025.1. Classification (GTDB taxonomy): domain Archaea; phylum Thermoplasmatota; class Thermoplasmata; order Methanomassiliicoccales; family Methanomassiliicoccaceae; genus CAVUGW01. The sequence goes on along the minus strand of CAVUGW010000022.1, from coordinate 330,801 downwards.
GCATCAGTGCTACAGTCGTTCTCGTTCTGGCCGGTTCTCAAGCGTATCCAGCGTACCAGTTCGGTGGCAGCGGGTCGGTGTTCGTTCCCGGCTCTTCGGCGTACGAGAACTATGTCACGTATGCTCGCGGCCTAATGTCCGACCTATCTGGTCAAGTGGCGTTGGCATGGTACGACGTGTTCAACGAGCCGGACTGCGACAACGACTACACGAACTTCTGGAGCACCAACGGAGGAACGACCGCGTTCCACACCTGGGCTTGTGACGTCGCGGCCGATACCGCGAACGCATCGGATCACCCTAGGACCATGGGGACCGCAGCTCTCGGCCTCATGTTCGGATGGAACAAGGCAGACTTCGACCTGGCGACCGGAACGGTGCCGTTCGAGATCGCCGAGGTGCACTACTACGGTTCGAACTCGGACACATCGAACTTCGCCATGCCTCAGCAATGGGCGGCGGAGGACAACAAACCGTTGTTCTGGGGAGAACTTGGTTACAACGCCGTATATCCGTTGGTGATGTACCCGTTCGCCATCAACGCGATATTCGCGAACGGGGGTCAGGCGATAACTTCGATGGTCCTGACCGGCACGGCGAACTATCCGTACACCGGAGGAGCGCTGCCGACGACGCCTATAACGACGCCGGTCTCGAACACGAGCGGAACGTCTAGTACGGGCTCGTCAGGCACATCACCGCCCACGACCAACTCCACGACATCGAACGGAACGACATCCTCGGGCAATGGGGTCGCGGGGAACGGTACCAGCTCTAATGGCTCGAAAGTGGTCATCGAGAACGTTACAAGCGGCGTTCCGACCGCATCGGGCAACACGACCAATAATGGGACGTCCAATGGTAAGAGCGGCTCATCCATACTAGGTTACATCGGCGGTTCGTCCGCGGTTATCCTTGCGGTGACCTTGCTCATGTGCGTGGTGACGATATCCCTGCTGTGGAACGATGTCATGAGACGTCGCCGATAAGAACCCCGCGCAAGGTCCTGTGAGGACCGAGTTGAAAAATGAAACCGTTTCCAAACCTTTCCCTGTTTTCCATTTTTCCAACGACCTGTCCCGGTTTGGTCCATGCTTCCAGATTTTTATCTTATTATCATTATGGATAATGACATGTACGTTCTTATTATGCGATCCCACGTCCAGAAGTTCGGACCTGTGGGTCCCGGGCTCATCGATCAAGTATCTACGGAGCCCGGAGGGTCGAACCCTCCAAAGAAGGTGAAAAACAGAACTCCATGAGTTGATATGATGGATATAATCAAACGGATGGGAAAAAGGAACATTGGCATTCTAGGGGCAACGATCGTTGCTGCGGTCATCTTATTTTCCGCAGCGCATATAACATTGTCTCCCCCTAACCAGAACTGTCGCGGAGGGCGGTGCCATGATATCTCTCTTGAACACGACCGTCCCACGATCGGACCCGATCTCTTCTGACAAGAGCGAGGTCGAACATACCTCTGAGATCATACCGGTGAGCTACGCCTATGAGGTCGTCCGCGATGGGTCGATATACAATGTGCTGGACCCCTCAGGCGATGTGGAGAGCTCGGCGAACACTGCGGATGTTGCGATCAACTGGGCGATGAGCGCTCTCGGCGGTGAGCAAGGTACCGTATATCTCCCGACGGGAACATATGAGATCTCCAACAATATCCAGGTGGCGAACAACGCAAAGCTTCTTGGAGATGGTCCGAACTCGACGGTCATAACATCGGCATTTCCGAACATGATAAAGCTCCAGGACGTCTCAAACGCTGCGGTCATCGGCATGCAGCTCACGAGCAACGTAGCGATAGGTGCTTGGGCGTACGCCGGGGAGACCAGGGCGAACCTTCTGTTCGAGAACATCACAGCTCAGGATACCAGCTCCTCGTTCTCCGCATCCTTTATCACCATCAACTGCGCGAACTCCGTCCTTGATGGTATCACATACATTAACTGTGAAGCGCTTTATCCGAACACCTACGGCTTCATCGATGATGGTGTGGGTAACACGCAGAACACGCTGACGGAGAACATCCTCTTCGACAACTGCAAGGCGATAGGATGCGGCGTGAACGGACGGGACCCGGCCGACTGGGCCGTCGGTTTCGACCTCTGCGAGGGCACGAACGTGAAGAACATGTTGGTCGAGAACTGTGTCGCCTCCGAGAACTACCAGAACGGGTTCCACTTCGAGTCGATGGACTCGGAGCTGAACTGCAAGCTAGTCGACTGCGTTTCGGACGACAACGGACAAGCGAACGGGGCACCGGGCGGTACCGGCTACGGGTACGGCTACATGATCTGGAAGCACCGGGCACAGACGATAACGCTCTCCGGCTGCACCGCCTCTGGGAACTATCATGGAGATACCAACCAGGGCGTTATGGCCAGCGTAGGATGATCTTCTAACCGTACATCGATGAGAAAGGACCTTGTCGGTCCATCGTCCAAACCCTTTAAAACATTCTATTCTCTTGATCATCCTGGGTCCACCGAACGATGGCCGCCAGAGAAATGGTGAAACCTCAAATTGCGACCGATACAAGTGACCAGGTCCACCCGATACTTCTAAAAGCTACGATGTGAAAACAGGGTCCTCGTGATCGAGGTCTTACGCCCGCACCGACCAAAAAATATTCAAAAGATGGCGGTCAATGAGCACTTGTCCAGATCGGATCTGAGCAACTGGAGATCGACCGCCACCCTCGTTTGCCATCGGCCTTCCAAGAAGGAGGTCGGATATGTACTTGTTGAGGTCGATGGCAGATCGTGATATTAACGTCCCGTTCAGCTGCATATCGATCTTCTCAACAGATCGACGGTCAGCGAGATATGATGGGAATCACAACGCGCGAAGGACCATCCAGGGATCTGTTGATAAGCCTCATTGATAGGTCGCCGAGAAAAAGAGAAGGATCTTTTTGATAGAAAATACTGGAGCAAACTTATTATCTGGGAATTTAACGTTCCCTGCTGGGGGTTGGTATGAGCAGCAATATTCACGGGATGGTCACCTTGCGCCGCCTGGAGAGAGCGGTGCTCCTGGCCCCGAAGGCGATGATGGTGACCGCACGGGCGATCTTTGGGGCCATAGGACGACTGTTCGGTGTCAGGGTGCTCCGGTTCCATTGACACTGGGAGAGCGTGTAACTGAAGATCTTTTTGGATCGGCGTTCATCAGATCACGAACCCGATGATAACGCCTATGATGAACCCGATGCTCAGTGGAAGCACTCCTAACAAAAGTGCCCCATATCTCAACGCATCTGGTCCATACATCTGGGCCAGTTGCTGCAGCTCTGAAGTGGAATAAAATCCGAAAAAGATCGCTATAGCAAGTATGACGATCAGTATCAATGCGACCTTCAGGACCGTGCGAGCGAGTATGCCGAGGACCAGTCCTATGATGAACGGGACCGCCATTATCACAAGTGGCGGCAGGCCCGCTATGCTGCCATCGAACATGAAATGGATGAGCTCTTCGAACAATCCCATATCGGGTCCCTCCGGTCCGCCCATCGACCATCAAGCTGTGGGCATAACTCGTTCCGTCAGAGATATGAACTGGGTACGATCCAAGATCAGGATCCATTGACCATTAACATGAATATCTCCGGCCATACAAAAAGCGATGCATCCAAATGGGCGGCGATGGCCCTAGGGCCGATCCAACGAGCCTTGGCCACCTCCCCGGATCGGGACGGGAGGACGACCTGGGAGCGAGCTTCATTTCGTTTTGACCAGGTCGGTCCTTTCGTTGGATCGATCGCGATCGTCATCCTCTTCGCTTCGTTCTTCGTCAGGGCCGTTCTCTCATTGGTTTCGATCTTGGTGATCTCTTTTGTCTCATCGGCCCTGACCTTCGTAATTCTCTTTTCTTGTTCCATTGAACATTAGTTCGAGCTTCACCTATTTTTTATCTTTTTATGGAACGATCATGGGACCGTTAATGTCATGCTATTCCAAATGATCTTTATGATCATGCTATGGGGAGAATGATGATCCGACGAAGATGTGGAAAAGGACGCCTTATCGGCGATCTGCCCGATCCTGAGCTATGAGCTGTCCGAGCCTTCTTCCCATCTGTTCTACCAGGCCTACGACCAGAGCGTTGCCCATGCAAAAATAGCGCCAACGCTCGGGCATGTATTTTGTCCAGTCATCATCGAACCCGTTCAGTCTTTCTGCCTCAACAGGTGTAAGGACCCGGTATAGATCGACGGTCTCATCGACAGGAACGATGTGACACATCCGGTTCGGCCTTCTGTTCCCTTCGCACGTCAGCAATGTCCTTGAGGGCTCATCGAGCCTATCCGGAAAAGGGATCGGACCTTCATTGTACTGGTACTCGTGACCGTTCCTATGTTTACGGGGTTCATCTTTTGCCCCCTTGCAATAGCGCCAGGTCTTCCTGAAGGCATCGGTCCCCCGGTCCTTTTCGTCCCCTATCCACCCTTTCGGGACCAGATATCTCTCTTCGACATCCTCCTGGAGCACGCCGCCGAGCGTTCCAAGTCCATCGCTCCTGTCCAGGATATATGAAGGGAGGACCCGGACCGTGAAAACCCTTCCATCCCTCATGTAACCCGCGTTCTGGAAGTCGAACCTGAAGTCCTTCGTCATCCTGATAAGGTCGTCCGAAACATCGATCGATGAGCCAATGCCGTCCCCGTTCGGACGGCATGGAAGCTCGGGCCCGAAGAACCCTCCATCAACGATGACATGTTCAGGTCGCTATTATCATGATAGAGCTTTTCGACCATCGAGCCGACCCTGGTGGCGAATATGAATGTCCTCCGCCTTTTTTGAGGATAGCCGTGATCCGATGCGTTAATGACCCTCCATTCGGCCACATATCCGAGCCTGTTCAGGCATGAGAGGATCGATCCAAAGTCCCTGCCTCTTTGTCCGGTCGGGGACCTGATCAGTGCGGTCCACGTTCTCTAGAAGAACATATGGTATCGGGGTGCCCCTCTCGATGTTCCCTTTGAGCAGTCTTTCGATATGCCACCATAGAACGCCCTTCTTTCCCTCGATCCCATGGGCGTTCGTTGTCGCCACCGAATAGTCCTGGCAGGGGAACCCTCCGACGAGCAAGGTCACAGGGGGCACATCCTTTACATCGATGTTCCCGATGTCCTCGTTAACGCATTTCGTCCCTTTCTCCTCGAAATGCCCCCTATAGCATTCGAAGGCCCATTGCCGTTTTTTTCCAGGCTCCCACTGGTCCGCCCAGACGACCTTCCAACCGTTCCTGGCCAATCCGACGTGGAACCCTCCTACCCCCGCAAAAAGCTCGCATACCGTCAGGTCTTCGTTGGTCATGGCGCTCGCGTTCGGACCAGTGAGAACTTGCAGATAAAAAAGGGTTTCGATCCCGAGGTGGAACCATCACCACTATTGGAGTTCCTGCCCATCTATGGCCGCCTCGATCCTTCTGACGACCTTGGGAAGATCGTCCTTGACCTCACATTCCCATATGACCATGGTCCGCCAGCCATGTGCCTCAAGGTCGGCGAGCACATCAGCGTCCCGTTTCATGTTCGCTGCGAACTTTTTGTTCCAGAAATCCGTATGGGTCTTGGGGGTGCTGGTTCGGCAAATAGGACATCTATGCCAAAAACATCCATGAACGAATATTGCCAGGTGCTGTCCGATGAAAACGATGTCCGGTCGGCCAGGGAGGCCCTTTACATTGACCCGGTAGCCTCTGATGCCATCCTTCCAGAGCGCTTTTCTGACCGCCATCTCGAGCGATGTGTCCCTTCCCCTGTTCGCGCTCATCACCTTTGAGGTCGATTCAGACCCTGGCATAGGAGCTCTCCCATCTCGGAGGTATTCTTTCCTTTTTTTGCTCTTTGGCAATCAGATCACCTGGGGCACGTCGCGAGAGGACCGGAAGGTTCGTTCGGCGGTCGATCCTATAGATATTATAGAAGATATGCGCTCTTATTGACCTTCTCGGTCGACGTTCGTCCTCGACCTAGACCCGATCGAAGGATTGAAGGAACTATGACGCTATGAAAATATTGGTCTGTTCATAAGAAGGGATCAGCTCATTTTTCGATGGAATGCCCTGGCACGTAAAATAAGATCGATGGTCATTGATGGTCTTCACAAGAACATCTGTCATTCCCGTTCATTATGTTCTCGACCTTGCTGACCTGCGATGCGTTGAACAATCGTTCGAACCTTGAACGTGCTTGTGTAAGCAAAAGACACCCCTGCTCTGCCCTGTTGTTCTTCAGCAAGATCTTCCATAGCACGAATGAGCAAAGGCCTCAAGATAGTGGGCCGGATATGATCGATGGAACGCTTCGATAGAACGAGCGAACGCGTTCTCGCTTCCCTCTTGATCGGACGATGATGCACGGATCTCTCAGCGCTCATGAGCATGGCCATTCCAAGTGCTAGAGAGCTTCCCTCCTCGATCCTTTCGACCAGTCTCAGCGATTCGTCCACCATGGGTTCTGCGATCTTCATTTCACCCTTTGCTATCCATAGGTGCGCTAGATATGCGGTCGATGCCGTGTAATATTTTTTATGTTCGAGATCCTTCGAAATATCCCTTCCGAGCTCCAGTTCCGCCGTTGCCATGCAAGGCTCGTTATGTCCGTCATAGATCAGGGCGAGATAGAAGTGGCCTCGGGCCTGCGCCTCTATGTCCCCTGTGATCTCTGCGAGCTCTATATATTTGGTCAGATCATGATGCGCTTCATTCTCGCTCCCTTTACATAGATGGACCAACCCGCTCTGGAAGATCACGCCCATATCTTCCTCCATCTGTGGTATTTCCTTCATTAGCTCCATGGCCTTCTCGATCTCCTTCGTGGCCTCGTTCACAAGACCCAGGCACAAATGGAGCTTGCTTTCCTCCACAAAAACGTCGAACGATCTTTTCTTGTTCCCCGATAGCGAGAACAGCTTTTCAGCCTCCGAAAGGGAGCTGTTCGCCTCGATAAGGTCCCTAGAGGACATCTGCTTTTGTGCTAGTTCCCATTTCTTCTCTCCAAGATCCTCATCGTCACCTTTCATCATGATCGCCTCTGCGGTCGTGATAGGTCTATTAAATAAACTATATAAAATGTGCCTGGATATACTTTATTAAAGATGAACGATCCAGGTACCTTTTTTGTCATGTCGGTCCCGATGTTCAGAAAGGTCAGCGCACGCATTTAGTGGGCGTTCTTCAACGCCACATCTTCAAAAAGACGGCTCGAAGGGAGCTTCCCGGCCTTGGAACAGAAAAATCCTCGGCCCCCCGTCTTAGGGACGCGGGGGATCGACCCCTCAAGGTTTTGAAATGGGAACGACATAGAAACTGTTCGATGTGGATCGAAGGAACAGGTCAAATTGATAAATATCAGGTACGGTCTGTGCAAGTCGATGACCGGGAAATGTCCAATGGAAGGTGACAAGGCTCCGGAGTTCTTATTACCAGAGGCCTGTGAGAACATGGTCGGTCTGTTGGAGGAGCTGAAGAAGGGAACGGTCGTGTTCGATCTTCTATCCGACGGATTTCGGCATCACCTGTACCCTGGAGTTCATTAAGTTCCGTCAAATGACAGGGGACTTCTCTGCTGCCGGTGCTCGGCTGATCGGAATAAGTGTGAGCAGTACTCGAAGCCACCGGGCCTGGAAGGAGAAGATGGAGCTCGAAATCCCGCTCTTGAGCGACGGTGATGCGAAGGTCGCGGGAACTTATGACGTCATGAGCCCGGAAGATAGCCTGCTAAGGGGACACTCGACCCGTGCAGTGTTCATAGTCGACCAGGACCAGATCATCAGGTACAGATGGGTCCCCGCAGATTCCCATGTTCAGCCAGATTATGACCTCCTTTTGGAAAAGGTCCGTGAACTGAAGAGATGAGATCGGTCGCGGGACAGCATCCTCTTCGATAGCCATGAGCTCGGCGGGGGCCGGGCCCATGATGGATGGGTGCGTTGGTCCACGACCCTATGGCCCCCGCTATGCATCACTGCTCAAGCGTTCGTCATTAACTTGGTCCGCTTGAACTGGAAGACCGCTATCATGGTCAGGACCGCTCCAAGGGCGAACAATGTGAACCCTATGACCAGCATGACCGCATCGATTCCTCCGCCCGACAGGTACGTCTGAACATCGGAGGGCAGGATCGGCAGGACCAGCAAAGAGCCGAACGGGACGATCAGCGAGGATATGCCTATGATCTGCTGGGCCTCCCTTGCGGTCCTCGCTTTCAGGGATATCAGGACGCCCATCGCCGATATGAACATGGCCGCGAGAAGACTGAGTACGATCAATCCCACCAGGATGTGGATCGGATAGAACACTAGACCTCCGGTCGAATCCAGATTGACCACGACGATCGCCAGCGCTGCCCCCAGCAGGGCCATTCCCCATGCATAGAGGACGGTCATGAACATCTTGCCGAACAGGATGGCCCTATCAGGAAGTCTTGACGCGAGGAGCGTTTCGAGAGTGTGGCGTTCTCTCTCGCCGGCCACCGAATCCGCTATGATGTTGGCTGAAAATATGAACGGCAACCATATCATGAACGTAAGGGCCAAGGACCAATCATGACCGGTACCGATCAAAGCGGACGGTAGAATGTACGCTCCGAATATAAGGAGGAATATGAGCGGGAACAACCTGCCCCTCGTACCCCCTCTAACGATCTCTCTCCATTCTTTCCACATCATCGTTCTGACATCATCGATCATTGTTCCGCCCCCATCAGCTGAACATATGCCTCCTCGAGGCTTTGTCTCACCTTTTTCACCTCGCCGACCTGGCCACCTAGTTTTACGATCCCGGTGACGACATCGATCAGCTCTTCATCATCTTCTAGGTCGAGGGCGATATGATCATTTACGATGGTCGCCTCGCTGACACCTTTCATCTTTCTGACGTTGGAAAGGAGGTCCGTGGTGAAGCCTCGGCCAAAGACCTCGATCTGGGTCATCTTGCTTGAGGTAATGTCGCCCGGGCTTCCGAAGGCGATGAGCTTGCCCTGCCGGATGATCCCGATCTTGTTACAGATCTTCTCCACCTCCGGCATGTTGTGACTGGTGAGGAACACGGTGACATCCTCTTTGCTCGCCAATTTCACCAGGTCGTCCCTTAATGCGACGGCCGCGACCGGGTCAAGGCCGTCCGTCGGTTCGTCGAGGAATATCAATGGCGGTCGGTGGAGCAATGTGCGCGCCACGGCCAGCTTTGCTTTCATACCTTTGCTGTAATTGCCGATCTTCTCGTTACGCCTGTCCCAGAGATCGAAATGGGTCAACAGTTCCTTGCTCCTCTCGTCCAGTTCGTTCTTTGGCAGATGCCAGATCCTGCCGTAGAACTCCAGGTTGTCAAGGGCGTTCATGCGTTCGTACAGGCCCTTATATTCCAGAAGCACGCCGGTCCGTTCCCTTATGAGGTCCGAGCGCTCCCTCAGATCATATCCGAGGACCTGGGCATCCCCGCTCGTGGGTTCCAGCAGGCCGAGCAGTAGTTGTATGGTCGTCGTCTTCCCGGCGCCGTTCTGACCGAGGAATCCAAAGACTATCCCTGAAGGGACCTCCATGGTCAAGCCGTCGACCGCTCTCACATGCCCAAAATACTTGCTCAATGCCGATGTCCTGATCGCTGCTTCCGTCATCTTCGATCCCATCTATCAAGAACCAGGTGGGAACAGGGAGGGCCGTCATGTAGGCCCGCCCCTTTTTCGACATCTTCAAGGACATCGGACCCAGAGGCTCCCATCATTATGGGGTCCCCAACCACTTTTCATAGATATAGATGATCCCACGTAGTTCGGCGACAGGGATCCAGGACCAGATCACCACGATCTGGTCTTGATGTTCGCGGGCCGTGCCGCTGATGATATTTACGATGTCGCGGGCCTGCCGATCAGAAACCCTCTTCCTTCAAGCGGGTCCTGAGAACATCGATCAGACCGGCCTCGAACAGATGGAGGTATATGTATGTGGCCAGCATCGAGAACAGAAAGAGGAGGAGCGAATAACCTGCAAAGGTCACGACTATCCTTGTCATTCCTATCTTGGAGACCGCCCACAGGACCACCCAGAAAAGGCCGCCAAGGGCCAGTACCGCCTGGAGGACCCTTTTTTTCGCACCCAGGTGCAGATAGAAGTCCTTTCGAGGCCCCGTGACCTTGACCCCCAATGCTTCCAAGGTAAGGAGAGGAAGGATCAACAACGGTATGAGGCCGACCGGAATGGACACCAGCGCATATGTCTGAGCGAACGGCATCAGGGCCAGAAGTGTTGGGTTAAGAGCAACGTACAATCCGATGAGCGCACCGATGGCCATCTGCCATGCTACCGCTCGATAAAGACGCTGACCGTTCGTTCTCTCATCCATATGTGGGGTCTCTATGGTCAGGGTCGAAGGTTCCAGTACGCTCGGAAAGCTCATCGACCATGCCATCAGCCTTCGCGGCCAGGAATCCTTTCCGTCGAAGTTCAGGTTCTTGAGATCCATGAGCATCTTAGGGAGCAACCTTTGCTGAACTCTAACGCTCACCCATGTACCTCCTGATATTGCAGCCACGAAGAGCCATGCAAATGCCATGAGATATGCCCATAGAACCAAGAACAGCGTGATCCCTCCCCAGATCGAGCCTCCGTCGATCATGTGCTCTATCGATCGCACCCAGATCGCTCCAAGATTGATCGTAATACCATTGGTCGCATAGGCCAGTGTCAACAGCGCGGAAAGGATGCAGGTCACTATGGCGGTCCATTTCACCACCGTTCGGTACCATGTCCTGAAATTGTTACGGTAGTGCCAAAGCACGACGACCCCCTGGACGGCCAGCGAGGCGATCGCAGAGTAGAAGAGGGCAGAGACGATACCGACCGGCCCCCTCCTTACGGCGGCTGGCAACAAAAAGATGATGAAACATATCGATATGACCACTGTTATCCAGTAGGACAGGTCGAGCCTATTCGCCCGTTCGTAGTTCACCATCAGATCGAGATGGGGAATATTGTTCAAGGTCTTCTTTTTTCCGATTCCGTTCATGATGCATCACGTCCGCACCATGTTCGATATTGGAGATGTTTTTCCAGCGCATACGGATCCTGAGACCTCTATGAGGTCGGTCCATGGGAAATAGGTATATCTAATCTGTCGGTGATCTGACCATATCTCGAAGAGATCATCATGTACTGCGAAAATTGTGGAAAGGAAGTTCGGCCAGGGGCAAAGTTCTGCGATAATTGCGGAAACGCGATCCCTCTGCCTTCGTCAGAACAGCCCACTTATCAGATGAACGGTCAGGCGCCTCAAAACCAAGGACAACCACAATATCAGCCGTCCCCACCCCCGATGCCTCCCCCAGGATATGTCCCTCAGCCCGGATACCCTGCTCAATCCACGTACCCGGCGGTTCCCATGAAGAACGCCGGCCTGGTAGCTATCCTGGCCCTGATAGTTCCTGGCCTTGGCCATATATATCTTGGAAAGATCGGGGAAGGACTGGTGTATCTTGTGCTGATAGCGATCCTAGCGGCCCTGTGGTTCCTAGTGATCACACTGGTGATAATGGTCATTCTCTGGCTCTGGCAGATATTCGATGCGTACAAAAAGGCAAATCAATACAATTCTGTGGTCCAGCAAACCGGCAGAGCACCTTGGTGAACCATCGCTTGGTCAGAAACACCTTCTTCCCAATTTTATTTTTGCGATATCGAGCGGCATGGCCTAAATAGGGCCCATCGGAAAGAACATTCGTCCATGCACTTACGATCTGTCATCCAGAGATCACCGATGGAGCGACCGGAACTTTCCCCTCGGAACGAACATCTCGAACCTTGCTCCTTTTCCTGGCTCCCCCGTTTCTCTGATCGATATCCCCGTTATCGCCAAGATCTCTCTTGAAAGGAATAGCCCGAGCCCGGTCCCCTTCCCGAACCCCTTTTCAAAGATCCTGTCCTTGTCCTCATAAGGAACTCCCTGGCCACTGTCCTCATAGACCAGCAGCAGGCCGTCTTTGCTCTCGTGGCAATCCATCCTCATCTTTACGGGCCTCCCCCCATATCTGATGCTGTTCTCTAGGAGATTGTTGAGGACCTTGCTCATCATCGGGTCGGCAAGGATCTCGAGCTCTTTTGCCATGTCGCTCACCTCTAAACTTTCCAGCTCCATGTATTGAAGCGGGTCCAATAGGAACTCCGCTACCCTATGCCAGACCGGAGAGGCCGAACCGGTCCTCTGATAATCCTTGGTGAACTCGATCTGATCGAGGATATTGTTGGTCGATCTTTCTATCCTCTCTATCTTCGATAGGACGCCCAGGTCCGAGACCTGCATCTTGACCAGCGCCAAATTGCCTCTGAGCACGGTCATCTGGTTGTTGATATCATGCCTTGTGATGCTATTGAGAAGATCGAGCTTGTCGCTCGTTCTGCGCAGCTTGTCCTCTATCTTCTTACGGTCCGTGACATCCTGTACGGTGATGAGGATCTGGGTCGTGTTCCCGTTCCCGTCCCTCATGAACGGTACCAAATAAAGATGGGACCAGACCCAATCCCCACCTCGATGGATCCTGATCTTCGGTCTCATGGACCTCATCTTCCTTTCCGGCTATCGTCTGTTGAGATGCGTTCATTGCGAGTTCGAGGTCGTCCGGATGGACGAGGTCCTCTATGACCTCAGGACCGTCCATCATCTCTTTGGATGTCAGTCCGAACATCTTTTTGCTCTTTTCATCGGCAAAGACGACCTTATGGTCCGATAGATCATAGATGAGCGTCGTATTGGGGATGGTATTGAGGACCTTTGTGACGAACCGTTCTTTTTCGAGGAGGTCCCCTTGCATGTTCTGGCGTTCCATGTTCTCTCTCTTCAGCTCCATGTTATAATAGCCGAGACCGGAGATCAAGGTGGTCAATCTCGCATATAATCTCATTATGGTCTCGATCTTTTCCCTGCTCAATGTGGGAACGCGTCCAAGCGCATCCAGGTACTCCTTTTGATCAAAGCCGTACTTCTTTGCCTGCTCTACGAACAAGGCACGGTCGAAGGGCTCCCCTTCATAAAAGAACCGACCATAGAACAGGTTCCCCACATGTTCGTCCCCGATATAGATGGGGGTCACCACGTCCCACATGCCGTTCTTACATTTGGACGCACGGAACTTTCCCCTCTCAACGTTCTTCGCGAGATCTTGATCGCTCTCCAGACAGTTCTTGATCGTAATAGGGTTCTTTCGATGGTATAGTACACAGACATCCTGGGACCCGGTCTCGACGAGCACCTTGCCATCAAGGTCCAAGACCGAGATACCGATCCCCGTGAGCTCATATAGATCTTCCATCAAGGATATGATCTCGGGCATGTCGATGACGTCCCTGAGCTCACATAATGAACAGGATATCGTTTTATCGTCCGAAGGTCCACGATCGGCCTCCTGCTTTTTTATGGACCGCCCTTCATGAACTTTTTTCAAGCTGAACCCTTTTGCTTTGGATCTTCTCTGGTGTGACCTTAGAAAAGGCTACCGAAATTTCGTCGGAGCGATATATAAAATATTTTAACTGAAGATCATCCATGATATCGGGTCCCAAAAAAGCGGTGCTGGTCCGACAGTATCGATGTCGGAGTGCCATCGGCCCATGGTCCGATCGGCCCAACGGCCCGAATGTTCCGGAAGACGGTCGCTTATCGCTTGAGCAGAGGTCCAGATATCGGGCCGTACGCCACTGAGATCGTACCGTCATGGGGATAGAACGCGAGGCCGTCCAAGAAACCGATCCAACCACTTTCTTCATATCTTAGGTTAAGGTAGTTCTCCCTTAGTGCAAGTATGTTCCAGTCATGACTTACATTGATATCTAGCAATCCTGGCGTTGGATCTCCTGTCATGCGTTCTATCAAATGGTCCGACATATCTTCGGAGGCCGACGAAATGCTTTTTATGAGCGAAGGATCGACCCTTCCAGAGAACCATTCCCGGATAAAGTCATCACCTATCCTATCGGCCATCAATAGACAACACTCATCTAACACATATGCGGTTCCGCTCAGGTCCCCGTCCTCCTCTAGAACGATCGTATCCACACCGATCTCTTCAGCACCCGTCTTTATCCCGATCGCGGTCTCCCGGCACCTTTTCGCCGGACTATAGAACAGCCGATCTTTCTGTACTCTGTCAGATGTCTCCCGAACTCCTGAGCGTCCAGCTTTCCCTTCTCGGTCAAACCGATATGGTGATTGTCCTTTGCGCTCGGGACAGGGAACCTCTCGGCGTGCCGTACGATCAGTGACGCACGGCTGGGCCATTTCAGGTATCTCAGGGTCTCTAACGGGCTTGGGCAAGGATCTTTAGGCATTTCGACCTCCAACATTCTCACGGAGGTTATTTTCTTTTCGGAACTTTCTTAGTCAAGTTCTTTGACCTCGCGAGGGAAGGTCCCTCGATGAAAGGTGGGATGTAGGCAAAAGGGCGAAACACGCCGTGATGGAACGGTGGGAACGATCGGGACCGATGAGGAAAGCGAACTCTGCGTGCATCCCCGGATCTCGTCCTGGACTGATGGAAGGAACACCGCCGTTAGGCGGGTAGTTCACACTATCTCTTGACCAGAGGGTTTCAGGGACTTCTGCCTCTTCTTTAGGGACGCGGGGACCTGCGTCTTGATCTGCAGGCCGTTCTGGACGAAGTAGCCTGGTTCCCCATTGATCGGGTCATATTGATCTAGACGAAAGATCTTGTTTATCGAGATCCTCATCTTCAGGACCGTTCCATCCTTGAGCCTCACCGTCGTCCAGGGCTCGCTCTCGAACTCATAGTCGACCTCAACGGCACCTATCATCCTGCCATCGGGAAGAGTCGTCTTGGATCTGCTCTTCCTTCTGCGTATTATCATTGTTCGACATATCGTGACCTTCCAACCTTCTTGTGATCGAACGACCTTGGGTCGTTCTTCCGTTCAAGAACCCCGGTCAAGGACCATCAGCGCACGAGCGCGCTCTATGTTTCTTTATTGAACATCGCGGACCTCTCAGAGATCGGGCCATTGATCCACTGAGGGCCATGTTCATGGTCCATCCGATTCGTGACCAACCACGGTCCTACCTATGGTCCTGCGAGGTCATGACCCGGACCCGATAAATAGGCTCCCTTACTGCTCTTCGAACGATGCAGGGACCAACGGAACCGTCCGAAGGATCGAGATGAACCTATCTGGATCATGCACGATCGATAGTACATTCGTCGGTCCTTCTAATGATCCTAGAGCGAACGCGACCGTTACATCGAGCAACGGTATGATGAGCACCACGGATGCGGACGGTCATTTCATGCTCGATGACGTGACCGTCGGAACATACAATGTTACTATCACAAAGAACGGTTACCAGACCATAACACGACGATGACGATCGCGGTCGACAACACGAGCGATTGAACCCTGTCCGCGAACCCCTTATGCAGCTCGAACGGTGTCACGATGATCATCGGTGCGATCAGCGTCCTCGCGGTTCTATTGTGAGCGTTCCTGCTGGTACGGCACAGAAAGGAGAGGAATCGAAACATCCAAGGGAGCGAATAATAGAAGATGGCCCGGAACCAAAATAGGAAGGATGCCAACATTCCAGTGGATACCGACCCCTCATCGAGAACGTTCGAGACCAGGGGTACATGGGAGAAGCCATCGGGAATCGATAGTTATATGAGGGGAATGTTTGAATTATATCAGAATGCCCGGACGATGCCCGGGATGGGGACATGGGGTAATCATGCCATCCTGGCAGGCTCCAGCCAAATGTCCGGTCATCGAACATTTGGAAGATACCTGTCGATCTAGGTTCGAATCCTAGTGCCCCCACCATTCTTCATCCTTTTAGTACGACATCCTCGATGTAAATGATCTTGCGCGGTCGTAATGCTATGTTCGATCCCGTAGGTCCATCCCGCCCGATCATACGGAACCAGATCCCGTTCGGACCTTTCATTTCCCAGCGTTAGCACGGGATCTCATGATCGCATAGGTTGAAATCTCCGAAGTATGATATATCAGCAGAAATGTGGTGACGATCAATTGATCCCTATCGAGGTTTCCGATCTAAAGAAGTCCTATGGTCAAATAAAGGCGGTGGATGGGGTATTCGTTCACCGTAGCTCAAGGTGAGGTCTTTGGTCTGTTGGGACCTAATGGGGCCGGAAAGACGACCACGATAGAGGTACTTGAGAGTCTAAGGAAGAAAGATGGCGGGTCGGCCAAAGTGCTGGGCCTTGACCCATGGGATGATGGCTACGAGCTGCATCAAAGGATAGGTGTGATCCCACAGCAGTTCACATTTCTTTGAGAAGACCACGCCTCGGGAGGCCATAATCTATTATTCGAAGCTATTTGGAGTCCAGTCCGATCCGGACGACATTCTTCGTTCTGTGATCTTGGAAGATTCTGGAAATAACCTGTTCGAGAACCTTTCCGGGGGGCAGAAGCAGAAGACCGGACTTGCGCTTTCTCTAGTAAATTCACCGGACCTATTGTTCCTGGACGAACCGACGACGGGACTGGACCCGAACGCCAGAAGAGCGATGTGGGAGGTCATAAGGGGCCTTAAGGCCAAAGGCAAGACGATCATATTGACGACCCATTATCTCGATGAGGCCCAGCAACTTTCTGACAGGGTCGCCATCATGGACCATGGCCATATAGTCGCCCGAGGCACCGCCGCAAGATGATCAAGCAGCATGGCTCAGGGGAGAGGCTGGAGATACAAGGGGGCGAAGAGCTCGCGAACTATATACGTTCCAATACCGACCTCACCGTCGAGTATGGCTAATGGGCTCATATCCGTCATGATCAGGCAGAAGATCGATGCCCTGACCGCACTGGAGGCGGCAGAACGTTCGAAGATGGAATGGGGCGAGATATTCACTAAACGGGATAGCTTGGACGATGTGTTCGTCAAATTGGTGAGCGGTATATTGGACGAGCAAGGAGAGATAAAGCGAGAGGGCCAGAACACTGGACCCACCGGACGACCGGGGAACTAGTATGATCGAGCGGAAGAAGTCCTAGCGGACTTTTTGGTCTATAGTAGGGGATACTTGAGGAACAGGGTCGGTCTGTTCTTCGGTCTGGTGTTCCCCGTCATCTTGATATTGATATTCGGAGCGATATTCTCAGCATCTTCGGGGTCGGTGACGGTATATGTACAGGACAAGGATACAGGCCCGTTCCTCTCACCACAGATGGACGTATCAAGCCAGTTCCTAAGCGCATTGAACAGTTCGGGTACCCTGAACGTAGTGATGGTGGACCCGTCCGTGAACCTTTCAAGCTATCTTGCACAGCACTCAGCTTCTGACGGCATCATTATCCCTGCAAATTTCTCTGAGAACTATCTTGCCGCACATCAGGTCAACGTGACCGTGTACGGAAACCCCTCTTCGACCAGTAGCAGCATCGTCTCTGGAACGGTCAGCGGGGTCGCGAACCTTGTTCAATTTGCACCGTTTCAATGGGACGAGCATCATAGGGTTGGACCAGACGACGGTCAACACTCAGCAGACGAAGTACATCGATTTCCTGGTCCCTGGTCTGATCGGATTCTCGATACTCGTTAGCCCGATGTTCTCTTTGGTCAATATTTCGTCAGAATACAAGAAGACCAAGATATTCAAGCAGTTGAGCTTGACCCCCCTGACCAAGCTGGAGTGGTTGATCTCAAAAGTGCTTTGGTACATAGTACTGTCGGCGATATCGTTCGTCCTGATGGTCACCGTCGGGATCCTGGCATTTGGTGCCTATATCACGCTGACGGTCTGGATCATACCGTTCTTGATACTCGGGCCGATGATGTTCGCTGCCTTGGGTATGCTGGTGGGGACGATATCAAGGAATCCAGAGACGGCGGGTGTCATCGGTAACGTCGTCACGTTCCCGATGATGTTCCTATCCGGAACGTTCTTCCCGATCAGCATAATGCCACAATACTTGCAGACCCTCGCCCATATACTGCCGTTGTTCTATGTGATCGAAGGTTTGAACAACGTGATGGTCTACGGGAACATACCGGCGGCAACGGCAGATCTTGCCATCGTGCTGGTCATAACCGCGATCATATTCATAGCGGCGGTAAGATTGTTCAAATGGAGGGAAGATTGAACAGGAACAGGGGGATATCGACCCTCCTCCCATCATGGATCTAGGGAAGACCGATGACCTGAGAACTTTTCAAGTAAGAACGGATCTTCGGTCCCCTTCGGCCCCAGATGCTCTTTTCAAGGCGATCACTAGGCCAGCGGCCTTGGCGAAATGAGATGTCCCTCAAGGATCCTGGGGTGCGATCCTAGCATATTGCGGTGGATCTTGTGGCTTTAGGTCACATCGATGTTACAGGGGCCGTCTCAGATCCGGTCCTTGCCTTTTTCGGGCGCACGTCCATCATGATGAACCGGGACCTTCATTTCGAAGACCCCATTTGAAATGTCCTTCACGCCCCTGACCTTTTCCAGGTCCCCGTCCCATTCTCCTAACACGGGCCCGAACTCCCTCTGGATCTCATCGATCACCTTTGCGATCCTGTTCGGTACCGAGCCCGTCCTGTTGGAGTGAAGTACCGCAGCGACAAAGAACCTCTCGCCGCGTTCCACCAGGATCTTCTTCTCACCGAAGTCCATACGGCTCAGGATGGTGGAGGACTCGTCCTTGAAAGAATCCTTCACGAAGCTCTGGATCGCTATCAGCATCGAACCGAGGATATCATCGTCCATACCTGGCTTGAGGCGTCTGGTCTGATGCGATATAAGTCTACCGTCCTCATATATCACGAAGACATCGTCCACCGGGACCAAGACCCAACGGACCGTCCAGAACAACGATATGACCGCTGCCGCGGCAAGCAGGAGCACGAGGAAAATGAGCTCGGTCGACCCACCAGACGATGTCGATGCTTTTACATTTATCTGGTACTGCTGGGGGGTGGTATCGTTATTACTATTGGCATCGGTCGCGGTTATAGTGTAATCGATCACAGAGCCGGCCGTCTGCGGACCTATTTCACAGATATATGTATTATTGACGCTCGAATGGCTCATATTTAGGTTGGTCCAATTGCCGCTCCCGACCCGGTATCTCAGAACGACCCCATTGACCCCTAAGGGGTCGGTCACGGTCGCGTTAATAAATATGGTCTCGCCTGGTCGGACGGTACCGACGATAGAGGGAACGATGATGGGTGGAGCAATATTGATTGTGATGTTACTGGAAACATGGGATGCCCAACCAAATTGGTCCGTCACCGTTAGGGTCACCATGTAGCGTCCGCTTTGGGAATATTTGAATTGACAGAGTGGGGAGCTCGAGGACAATCGCCCGTTACCGGTCCCAAAATTCCAGCTATACTCGAGCCCGGCATATGATGATGTAGATCCAGAGGCATTAAAGAGGACCTCACCGCTGGTTGTCGTGGGGTATTGATAGCTGAAATCAGCAGATATCGTTGGGTCCCCTTCAAGAAACCTCATTTGTTCAGAGGAATTGCTACCTCCATGATCGGTCACCGTTAAGGTGATGTAGAACCCTCCAGCACTGCCATAGATATGCGAGGTTTTGTTCCCATAGCCAAAGGAACCGTCCCCGAAGGACCATGTATAGTTCAGGACCTGGTCCCCTAAAGGCGACCAGCTGGTGCTATTGAAATAAGTGATCGAGTTGGCCCTGATCGTACTGACCGTGAAGTTCGATATTGGCTGAACTGGAGACACGATGAAGGCACGGGATGTTGAGTTCTCCAGACCTTCAGAATCGGTCACCGTGAGCGTTAAGTTGTGTTCCCCTGGCAGGAAGTGGTAAGTTGCATTCTCGGTGGTGTTCATAATGTTGCCATCGAACGCCCATTGCCAGTGTGTGATATGGGAACCTGTGATGTTCGGAAGCTCGCTCGTATCGTTAAAGTACAACCAGTTCCCTTCGAGCAACTCGGATGGACCGATCGTCAGATCGGCGATAGGATACGGCTTCATTATGTCGATCTGTCCATATGTCTCGTTGGACAGTCCGCTTCTATCTGTGACCACAAGTTCGATCGTGTAATTGCCGCTCGATGGATAACTATGGGTGGCGTTCTTGCCATATCCGACGGAGCTGTCCCCGAACATCCATGTGTAGTTCAATGAGCCGATGTCTGAATAGGAATCCTCGCTCCTAGCCCCGCTAAATGTCGCGTTGACCCCTTCGTACTGGGAGGAGGGGCCGTTCATCACTGCGACAGGAGCAAGGTCGTTCTGGAACCAAACGCTGATCGAGCGACTCGCAGGTGAGACACACGCAATGTCCGTCCTGTTGTCCCCGTTGATGTCCTGTGCTAATACCGCCGCAGGGGCCGAACCAGTATCAAGATCGAACGCGTTCGTGAAGGTCGCGCTACCGGTCCTGAGATATACGGCCAGACAAGGAGAGCTAGCATATCCCACCAAGATATCGGTGAGACCATCGTCGTTCACATCTCCAGTGGCGATCGAGCCAGGGACCGCCCCAAGGTCGATCGTTCGATCCGGATAGAACTGTGGGGCCGTTGAAACCGTAATCGGGCTGAAGGAATATGAGAAGCTCCCCATCGGAGGTGATCGCGGCCATATCGGTCGAACTGCCAAAGTCCCCGGTCGTGATGGACCGCATGGGATGGGAAACACCCAGGATATTAGCACTAAGGTTAGCGATCGGCATATGGGCGTAATGGTCACCAGGGACCCCTGTGGGGATCCATTGGTATATCTCGATATTATTTGTGGCAACATTAAGCAAAGCCACGTCCGCTCCGCCATCTCCTGTCAGATCGCCGACGCAGATAGATGTCCTGTTCCCGGCGATGGAGCTTCCGATCGTCTCGTTGATGTTCGGATCGAAATACTGACCGTTCTCGCTATTGTATAGGACGAGACATCCGCCACTATAACCGATCAATAGGTCGTCATAACCATCATTTCTAACACTAGCAGAGACCATCGTTTTAGGGTCCGTTATATTGAGGGTGATGTTCACGGTCGGTTGAGTTGCCATCCCGAGCTGTGACCCATTGTAGATGCTAATGGACCTAGAACCTTCATTAAGAACGGCGAGGTCATCGCCTTTCATCGAGCCAAATCGACCAAAGATCGCTGTGACCGGATCGGACTGGGTCTGCACGGTCCAAGTTCTTCCAGTGCTCTCATCATAGAGAAGGACCTCATTGACGGATGGAAGTGTGGAGGCCAATATCACATCTCCGTCCGCAACCTTTCCGATGCTCAGGCTTGTTGGGGGACCGGTCCCAGAAAATATGTTCAAGTTGGCGTTTCCCATAAGCTGCGGGTCGGAACTGAACCATTCCAATGTCCCATTTCCACCACTAGGTCCCTGACAAAGTATGAACACCCCCTCATGGCCAGCGACCGAGCGATCGATCACTGCCTTCACGGGCGATACGTCGACCGGAAATGTTAGGTTGGAATATGCGCCATATGCACCATTTCCGTTCTGCAGGTAGATGCTAGCATTGGCATTCGTATTAGATAGTGCCAGAATATCGTTGACCGTCCTATTGGAAAGTTGACCGACCGTCAGGGTACCCAATCCCTGGGAGGTCCTAAGATCTATCTGTGATGGATTTGTGGAGAACCCATCACCCGTTTTTGAATATATGCTTATCGTGGAACTACTGGCATCTGCAAAGATCAGGTCGTCACCGCTTCCTGTTAGGTTGGCGAGCAGAATGTCAGACGCTGAACCGGAGATGGGTTTGAAGTATGTTGTCCATGAATCGGTAGGGCCGGAAGGTATCCATTTGGAAGGTTGGAGAGCGACGAACACATTGCTACCGCTCTCGTTACCAATGACAAGGTCCGTTCGACCATCGCCATTGATATCCCCTGCTGCCAAGAATATGCTCTTCGTGAAGGATTCGCCTGTTGTATAGTTATAGATCAGAAAACTTTCGTGATTTGGGACCCCGTTCGTTTGTTGTGTAAAAGGGTATCTCCAGATGTCTATGGTATCATCCGCTGTATAACGGGCTTCCCATACAAACGGTCGCGATGCTTTCGTTTGTTCGTCCCATCAAAATGTCCTAGGACACTTGGCATGGTTATTGTTCAGGTCCACATCACGGATCCATACGTTCGATGGACCGAAGAAAGGCGCCACGGTCGATGCATTTATTATTGCGATATATCGCCTCCTTCCGGTGCCCCATAAGCTCACCACGATGTCCTCCAGTCCATTATTGTACAGGTCACCGATGGCAATGCTTTTCATGTCAGTGATGCCAGGCATGGAAATCCTCCAAGGTAGACTGGAAAGCGCTCCGTCCTCGGTCCTATTATAGATGCAGACATCGTTCGTCACATTGCTGATCACGACGACATCGTTCAACCCGTTGTTGTAAAGGTCACCTACAGCGAGATCCACCGCCCCATGGATCGATGCTCGTAACGCTTGACAGGTTGTCGAACACGGTTCCAGCCCGGAACTGGGCCGATGGGTTGTATTGAACGTCAGAGGAGATGTCACCGGAAGATCTGTCTATCTGTTGGGAACCAGCTGGGACAAAGGATAGGAACAACAGACATACGACCAGCAATATGGCTATTGATAGGATCCTTGAGCTCAAGTGACCATGAGATCTGCCCATCCAGATATGGATCTATATTTAATAATATAAGACTATCTTGTTGGATCTCAACGTTCCAGACATAGAAAGGAATGGGCATTTCGATCTCCATCGGGAGATCCGGCCTGATACCCACTTAGTTCGCAGGGAACGTTCTAATATCTTCCGGGGCGGTCGTGATGAAAGGCCAAGAACACATCATGATGTATACGACGGTACAAAATGCCAGTAAAGGTGGAGAACGGTCACGATGAGCATGGTCAAGGATGATATCTGGAAGTATGTCGTCGTAGGGGTCGTATTTTTTTTGGTCCCCGTCATCGAGAGGTACGTCGTAGAGCCAGCGATCTATCCGAGCCTGGTAGGCTTCTTTCTGGTCCTTATTATTTACGCTGGCGTCGCATCGTGGGCCGTCAGTGACGCTATCGACCTATTGGAAAAGGACGAAAATGCAAGAGCATATGGAATACTATCCATTGTCGCCCTTTCGCTTGGCCTACTGATACCCTACCTCTTTGGGAATTTCTGAAGGGGAGGGTCATGCACAATAATCGCAACGTTCTTGTGCGATCAGCCTACTGGGGTATCGGAGATACAAGGTAGATGCAGGGGAAAAGGCCGGACACCGCCAGGAGGTACAAGCTCCTTCTTCTTACGATATTCAGTGTCTGGCTGGCCTGTACGATCATCGCTCCCTTCACCATCCCGGCCAATAGTGTCAACGATCTGACCGGAAAGGCCACCCAGATAGATAATGAAAAGGTCTGGGACAAGATGAACCCGTTCGCCGGCCCCGTCTATTTTCTTGGTGATTTGTTCTGCGCTGAGATAACCGACCATTCCTTCTTCCTTAATGGGAACCAGATGCCGTTCTGCGCTAGATGCACCGCTATCTTTGTTGGCTTGGTGGTAGGCGCCCTCATCGGTCTTTATTTCGGTCCAAGGTTCAACATGATGATGCTCGCCATTGGTCTCTTGCCCATAGTTATGGATGGAGGTCTTCAGCTGGTGTCCTCATATCAGTCCACGAACCTAGTAAGAGTAATGACAGGGCTCGTGGCGGGGACAGCGATATCCCTTTACCTTTCCGGTAGGTTCGACATGTGGTTTTCGGGATACCCAGAACAAGAAAAGAAAGTTGTTCGGTCCTGAACCATGCGCGGTCCAGGCCTTATGAGATGGCCATTGGTTCGAACCTGCTTTAAGGCCTCTCGTTCCGAACAACCGAGATGGGGCTTATCTCTCCAGGCCAATGCTGTTGATCACTGCCCCGGAGTTGGCATCGATCACCAGGGACACCTTCTTCCCATTATGCTCATAATTGACGAACCATATCGGCGCATGAAGAAGCTCTGCCTCCGAAACATCCACATCCGTATGGAGCTGTTGGATCATATGGAACTGCTTATGCGCCTTGTCAGATTGCAGCTGGTCCACTAGGGTCTTTGCCTCATATTTTGCTGCCTCCTCGCTCACATCCCCGTTGAGCACGTTGATGCCCTTTGGCATCTTGGATATGTCGAAGAAGGTCCTGTCGGCCAGGTTGAACTGATAGTCCTTAGGCTGCTGTCCGATCAATGCCTTTAACGCGATTATCGGGAAATTATAGTTGTTATCCATCTGATGGGTCTTCTTAGTGCCTCCGCGACCGCCCCCCATCATACCACCCATCATCGCACCTGTGGCCATCGGCGCGACGAACCCTCCGCGGCCCCGTCCACGACCACCGCCCATGGAAGCGCCCAGCAATCCCGCCAGGGCTGCGGTCGTAGCTATCTGGCCCGCTTCCGCCCCGACATCGACCGCGACGATCGACGTCCTGGCCGATACCGAGACCACCCAGTATGGTACAAGGCTTAAGTTCGCCCCTACGAGCTTGGAGCTCTCCTGAACGTGCCTGTGCAGAAGGCCCTTGTCCATCAGATCATGGACCTTTGCGAGCACCTGTTCTTGCTCTGGGAATGTCAGAGGGAGCATGGTCTGCTTCTGGATGCTTTTCCATCCTTCGTTCCCAAGCGTGACGGTCGTTCCACAGTACTCGCATGTGATTATCATCTCTCCGAACTTTGGGGTGATCGGCGCACCGCAGCTCGGACAGTTCAATTTTGCAACCCCCGACGAATTGTCTACCGGGATCACCTTTGGCTGCTCCGCTCCTTGATTCGCCGCTGGGGCATTTTGAACATTTTGAGCAACGTTTGGTGTGTTTGGGGCGTTTTGGACCCTGGTCCCGCATTTCATACAAAAAACGGCCCCGTCAGGGAGGTTCGCGCCACAGTGAGGACAGTACAATAAGATCACGCATCCTTGGAGATTTGACATTAGAAACGCTTGGCCTTATAAAGAGTTTCGCCGGAAAACCCCATTTTTAAAGGTGAGATGAACATCGACAATGTCCTATCGATCCTCGTCCACGATACCTCTTCTAAAGGAAGGACGAAAAATGGAAAAAGGGGCTCTCCGCCCAAGAAAAAGGACCTAGGTCCGGACCCGGAACGGGACCTAATGCTTTTCGTTATCCTGCTGGTCGCGTTGTTTCCAGTACAGCTCCTCGTTCTCCTTTCGTTTATTCCGTTTCCGGAGGAAGTGGATCACGATGAAGACCACGACCGCTATTATGAGGATAGGTATCACGAGCACCACGAGCAAGAATATGAACCCAGTACCTCGCGTCGTCAGCGTACCGAGGTCGGTCGTCTGCCCGCCTGTCACGGTGATGTCCTTTGTTAGCACCGTCCTTCCGCTCTCTTTGACCGTCAAGGTATAGTTGCCAGCCGCGACATTATCAAGCTCGAAACTTCCATTGCTGCTGGTCGTCGTGCTGATCCCGTTGTTCAATGACACCGTCGCATTGACGATCGGGTTGCCTCTGAGGTCGTGCACCACCCCGACGATGTTCCCGGACGATGTCCCGGCCGCCGCACCGTTCCATGAGAACGAGGTGAGCAATACGGTCACGAGCAGGGCTGATGCTATAGCCATTATCAATGTCCTAGATCTCATCAAAACATCTCTCCATATTTGATCAAGAAAAAATCAAGATACCCCATGAAGGGGAATTGGTTTCGATCAGGCCGACATCTCTCTCCTCTTGAAGAAGAAATATGTCAGAACGAGCGCCACGACAGCATATGCGATCATCACTGCGATCGATGTCCCGATGTCCGGAACATAGTTCGTTATGCTCAATCCTCCTCTAACGGTCGCGGTTGCGGACGTCGTCACCGGGTAAGGTGAGGTCATTAT
Source organism: Methanomassiliicoccaceae archaeon (assembly GCA_963741025.1). Classification (GTDB taxonomy): domain Archaea; phylum Thermoplasmatota; class Thermoplasmata; order Methanomassiliicoccales; family Methanomassiliicoccaceae; genus CAVUGW01. Next base: position 304,944 of record CAVUGW010000022.1, on the reverse strand, counting down.
ATCTGATATCGTACCTGCTGCGAAGGTCACAACGAACCACGGTTCCACATTGCTGATCATCAATATACCGCTCACGATATCGAATATGAAAAGGAACAGTGCGAACGTTACGTATCGAGCGATCCCGTGGACCCCTTCATGACCGAGCTTATGAGATAGCCGACCGCTAGCGCAGATATCGAATACAACATCGCCAACAGAAGCGACTCTAAGCCCAGCGTCGAGAACGAACCGGTGATAGCTAGTCCAAGGACGAGCGCAGCGCCGTAGTACACGATGAGAACAAGGAACATCGCGCCCAATGACGCGATGAACTTGCCGGCTAGCAGTACGCTCCTCTTCACGGGGTTAGGGAAGAGCAGATAACCTGTCCTTCCCTGGAACTCCGAAACGATGGCATCCCCGGCGAAGAGCGTCGCACCGATGATGACCAATAGGTCGGTGAAGTTCACATATCGTCCGACCAACGTGTTCACATCGGTCGGGTACGCGTTACCGAGCAAAGGTGGTATCGCGGTTATGAGCACGAGGACCAGTACTTCGATCGCTATTATCCCTAACAGACGCTTGCTGCGAAGGTACTTCAGAACGTCGTACTTCGCCACTACCATTACCTGATCGACGTCCGACGGCAAGGTCGTGACCAATCTTTTCTTCTCTTGAGCTTGGGTGTTCTCCATATTATCACCTCGACTCCTTGATAAGCGACATGTACAGGTTCTCTAGCGCAACACCGGACTCCTTGAACGACACGATCCTCAGGTCCAGTGACTGTAGCTCTGTCAGCAGCTCGGCCTGCGCATCATCACCTCCGCTGATCATGAGAACGAAGACGTTCTCCCCGGCCTGCTCTAGCTCTGAAACGTCCTTCAGGCCCGAGATCTTCTGCAAGAGACCGGCATCCACCTTCTGTTTCACTTTGATCTCTATTCTTCTAGAGGTGTTCGTCGCGACGAGCTCACCGACAGGGCCGCTCCTTAACAGCCTCCCGCGGTTGATGAGCGCGACCTCGTCGCAGATGTCCTGGACCTCGTTCAGCAGGTGCGATGACATGAAGACGGTGTACTCCTCCTTCTTTAGATCTGCAAGTATCTCCCTTACCTCGAACATTCCCCTCGGGTCTAGACCAGAGGTAGGTTCGTCCAGGATGATGACCGTTGGTTCGTGCAGTATCGCCTGGGCGATGGCTATGCGTTGCTTCATCCCTTTGGAGAACTTTCCTATGCGCTTGTCGGCCCATTCGGTCATCTTGACCGTTTCGAGCACTTCCTTACTGCGCCTCTGTATGTCCTCTTTCGTCATACCGCGCAGTTCTCCCAAATATGCAAGCGTCTCGTTGGGCGTGAGATATGGGTAGAACTCAGGGGTCTCGACCACTGCTCCGATCTGTGCCAACGCCATCTTTGGGTCCTTCGTGACATCGAACCCGTTAAGCTCCGCCGACCCACTGGTCGCCGATAGCAGGTCTGTAAGGATCTTGATGGTGGTGGTCTTTCCAGCGCCGTTAGGACCAAGGAAGCCCATGAAGGTGCTTTTTCTGACGACCAGGTCCAGGTTGTCGACCGCCTTGAACCCGTTGAAGTCCTTGGTCAATTTTTGAATGACGATTGGTTCGACCATGATAGTCCAAACGTCCCAGTCCTATCGTGATATAATGATAATTGCCAAGATCATGCCATGATCTTACCCACATCTATCCGTTCGGAGAAAGGAAAATGGTCGAAGATGAGATGATCTGGATTATGAAAACATCCCTCGATCATAGAAGCACAGGCCGACCTACTATGATCGCCTTGTAGGTCGATATCATCGAGGAAGATATCAGTTTGGTCCGTGGATATAAGAGATCGGGCATGCCGATCATTTCTGTGAGAGCATCTCATCTTTCGAGGAAGGCCCATTTTGCTCTTCTTCTGTCCTTTTCCATATATCGAGAAATAGCTCAAAGTTCTCCTCCAGGCCCTTTGTGAGGAAGTACATCGCACCATATTTGTCCCCCGAATTGGTCTCGATGATGCCGTTCTCGAGCAAGATCTGCAGGTGGTGCCTTACCGTCTTATAGTCCAGGGTCAATATTTCGCTCAATTGGTTGGCATTATACGGCCTATCGTGTAGCTCGTTGATTATCCTGGCGCGATTGGCACCACCCCTGGATCCAGCGATCAACCACCAGAGAGCGTTCTTCATTTTCGTTCGGTCTATCGCGTTTTTATGGATAAACATTATTTCCACGGCCGCTCGATCCGGGTCTTACCTAGCGGGACATCATGCCGGATCGGACGGTCCTAGCACGGTCCTGATCTCCATCTTACTGAACGATCTCTTCAGCGGCCGTTCTTGAGAACGCGATCGGCCGTAAGTTCGACACATCGTCCCTGTGGGCCATTCGATCGACGATCATGGACGGATGTTTCCTATCATGCTACCAAGATAGGGGACCATCTTTTCATTTTCCTTTGACCACCTTGACATTTACCATATAGGTGTTCATGGAACCGGCCAATTGCACCCAGAACATCAGGTACATCTCCATACCTCTGGATGAGATGATCGGACCGAGGTCGACTATGTCTTTCCACCCATAGGCGACCCTCATCAGTTCTCTGACCTCTGATTTGGCAGAGAGATCGTTGCCGCATATGAACGCCGAATGCTGCCCATCAGCCAACGAACCTGGGTCGGTCTGTAGTCCTGCCGCCATGGTGTTCAGGGCCTTTACGACCTTTACTTCCGACAGCTCCTTCTGTACGCGCTCTCCGAGCGAATCGGTATTGGACACCCATAGCGAAGGCGGCGGTCCCCGGGAGTAATCGAGAGGGTTCGATATATCCATCAGGACCTTTCCTCTTAGAGCGGGCGAGATGGACCTCAAGGTATCCAGTACGGCGGTTCCATGCAACGCTTCGATCACCATGTCCCCATGCTCTGCCGCCTCCGAGAACGTTCCCAACCTTACTCTATGGTGCCCCTCCAGCCACTCCCTCATGGGCTGTTCACTTCTTGATCCAGGCCGATCGTCGTTCTTTGTTCTGTCGACATCCCTTGTTCCCATGATAACGTCATATCCTTTTTCGGCCAGTCTCGCCGAATGCGCTCGTCCGACCATACCGGTCCCTAGAACACCTATCTTCATCGAGATCTTCTCCATGCCATGCTTCCATGGACATTGATCATGTTGAGCTTGACATCGATAAAGCTATCTGTTTTCGGTGTGGCAGAGGTCATCGTTCGGGTCGAAAGATGAAGGACGGTTCGAGGACGACACATGCTCTGATGGAGTTCCCCAATGCCCATGGAACCATGCATCTCGGCTCGGGACCTTTCATGGAACGTTTTGGACGGTATCCGTCAGATCCACCGGAGCTAATGCTCATGGGCGGCGGAGGTTCACACGCGCTGTCCGATCTCGGGTAGGCCGGCCCGAAGTAGCAATAGGTCTCTCCCTAAGTGGTGGTTTTTCCCACGATAACGGTCCCTATGTATGACCGGCCTTTGGGAGCACCATCCTTGGCGGAAGGGTCGTTGACGATCTCGATGGTCCTTCCTGAATTTTCCGCGGCCAACCATATGTGGCATAGTGCTATGCCCACGCTGACCTGGTTCATATCCCCCAGCATCAAGGACCTTGCACCATATGCATTGAACTTATCCTTGGTACCACTGAAGTACCATGGCTGGTTGTTCATCGCCGATGGTGCCAATCGAGCAGGTTCGAGAAGCTCTTTGCCCTCTTTGATGTCGGTGATCTTTTCCAGTGGGTCTCGTTTGAACTCCGAGATATCTTTTCTATGCACATCCTCCGAAGCCCTTCCGAAGGCCAAGAGGATCACATATGTCATGCCAGAGACCTCCCTTGAACTTTTGACGGGTTTGGGGCCTCCCTGCCAGCAGCATCCCAGCCCCTTTGAAGAAAGATACAGGTCCATCTGCTGGAGCATGAAACCAGCATTTGCCTGATAGCCTTCTTTCTCTTCTGAGAAAAGTACAAGGTAATGGGGTGCATCGGCCCTGAACATCCCTTTGATCTCGTCACCTTTCATGAACCTCAGTTCTGTGCGAATACCGGGCCAGAGCGGACATGAGATCGGACATGAAGGAGCTGATATCTTCCAGGGTCTTCTCGTCCAAGGGAGCTTGTTCATATTTTCTTACAGATCTCCGTTCGAAGATGGCCCTATAAAGCTTATCGGTCTCCATTCTAACTCCATATGGCAAGGTACGAGTAAGGAGATAATCGTTCCGTTCGTTCTCATGGTCTATTTCCTTGATAAGAATAGTAAAACGTCATGATCCATTGAATTTCCCCTATTTGATGAGAAGTGGGTGTTCCATCCGATCCGAGCTATCCTATCATCGATCCCTGGACCGAACTAAAAATGTAATACGAAAAGGTCGCGTTTTTATAAGCCCCCGATCCATAGTGATGCTCGACCATCATATGACGAGATCGAGGATCGGAGGTATCGACGACTTTCCCACTGGGTCGATGAAAAGCATCGAGGTCGATGGAAGGACCTATGCAGTTGCCAATGTCGAAGGCATCTTCTATGCTGTCCAGGGGCTCTGCCCGCATTCGAACGGGATGTTAGGGGATGGCAGATTGGAAGGTACTATCATGAAGTGTCCTGAGCATGGTGCGGAGTTCGATGTAAGGACAGGAAAGAACATTAGAAAACCAAGGTTGCCGTTCGCAAGAGCGACCGATGATCTTGCGACCTTCAAGATCACGATCGAAGGTAACGATGTCTTCCTTGAAGCATTATAAGATGCATCGGACCTGGGTCCGGCCCTTTACCCTTCCAACATAAAACCGGGGGGCCCGGCCGTCCTTGAACTTCCTGAATAGGGCCACTTTTTTTGGGGGGCCGGTCCGATGTTCCATTACAGGATGAGAGATCGTTCAAGCCCCTGAGCTTGAGCATGAAAGTTCGCGATCGAGGGTATTGAACCTAAGGACCAGATGGGATCGATGGCCCTTATCATACATCAGCCTGAACCATGCGGGTCCGTTCCCTCTTCCTGGACCGCATCCACCAATCTTCCGACCATCTCTAGAGCGACCTTGCCTTTTCTCGTGATCAAATAGATATGGCCCTTCTTATCATATCGGATATACCCTGCATCCATCAATGAACCGATATGGAACTGCAGATGACCTTTCTTTAGTCCCATCTTTCTGCTCAGGCCTGCCAGACCATCTTCCTCCAGAGATATGAGCCGTAATAGTTCCAATCTCCATGAGCTAGCAAGAGGGCCCAATATGTCCTCTGCGGTCTTGGAGAAATCAGGGCCTCTCTCCTTTAACACCTCACCTTGAGGTCGATAGGGCTCCTTTGTCCTTGCATTGGTTTGAAAGATCGTATCTGATAGTGTGAAGTAGGATCGCATCTGCTGCACGATATCAAAAAGGAAACTTGGGATCTCTGACGACTCCAAAAGCAGGTTCAGGCCATGTATCTTTAGGACATGCTCGTCGAGCTTTTCCATCGCCTTATCCTTTCCCTCCATCTGGAACAGATCGATGACATCCCTGACCAACCCTTTTGTGTCGATCTCGATCTTATCAAGAGCGGCGCGGTCAGAGGCCAGTTGCCTCTGTTCAGTGAAGAACCGTTCGATCCTCTCGTCAAGTACGGATGCTATCTGCCCTCCGAATACGGTCCTCAGATCGTCCTGCCTGAGGCCAAATATGGACAGGCCCAGCTCTCGGACCTCATGGCGTAAGGACTCCAGCTGTTGCCAGATATCTTTCTCGGATGTCGTCGTAATAGAAAAGTATGTCATCATAATATATTAATATTCCCAACCCCTTTGATGAGAGCATAGGAAAGGTCGAGGCATTGAGAAGTCCGGCCGATCTAGGTGATATTATGAGGATCGGTATAATCGCATGTGAGACCTTCCAACGGGGTCTCGAGGTATTGATCAAAGATGATCCAGACATAGTTCACAAGGAATATTTGGAGTTCGGTCTGCATGAATATCCCGATGACCTCAAAAGAGCGGTCATAGAAAAAGTGAACTCACTGGAGGGTGAGGTGGATGCGGTCTTCCTGGTCTACGGGATCTGCAATTCCCTGAGGGACGTCCTGAAGGACATGAAGGTCCCTACCGTCGCTCTCAAAGAGGACGATTGCATCGGGGTGTTCATCACCACAGGTGAGTACAACAAGGAGAGAAAGAAATGCGCGGGTACCATGTACCATACGCCATACTTTTCATTGATGGGCAAGGAATGGTTCGAACGTAAGCTCACGGAGAACATGCCCAACTACAAGGAGATCGGGCTTGATGTCGATTGGTATATGAGCAAGATGTTCGACGGGTACTCCCGGGTATTGTTCATAGATGATGGCCTCGATGAGATCGAAAAATATCGTGAGCTATCAAAAGAGTTCGCGATCGAGCTCGGTCTTACACACGAATCCAGGATGGGTACGCTCGAAGTCCTGAGGGACGGTCTGGCCCGTACGAAAGAACTTGCCAAAGGTATCGCGGAAGTTCCGGCGTAGAGATTGGATAAGATCCGGTCCGGAAAAGGTCGCCCACGTACCACGATGCTGCAAACCTATGAAAAGGAACGCTGTCGATCCGATCGCTGTCTCTCGTTCTAGGTCCGAGGCATGGTTCGGTCCTTTAGTTTGAAGCCATTTCCCTGGAAGATGGCGACCAGTTCATCCCCTTCATGTACGAGCACCTGATAGACAGAATTGCTCTTGGTCTCCCCGATCTTCCTGGCGGTCGCGACCAGCGTTCCTCTGGCAGGACGAAGATAAGTGATGCTCGCCGACATGGCGACCTGTCGGTCACCATTGGCATTGGCAGCTAGTGCGAACGCCTGGTCCGCAAGAGAGAATATCGCTCCGCCATGGACGGTCCCAAGTGCGTTGGACGCTCCTTCCGTCCTCATTCTCACCACGGCCTCCTTCTCACTAATGCTCAACGTCTCCAGACCGCAAAGCTTTGCGAAAGGGGCATCTGTCATCGACCTTAGCCATTCATCATCACGCACGATGGTGTTATCGCTCATCTTCATGCCGCCGCGGGATAGAAGAGCGGTCTAATAATATCATCGTGGCAAGCCCGACCCTTGTCCATAACGCAGGACCATCCAGCATGAACCGTCCTTCCAATGTCGGAACTAACCATGGATGGAGCAGGTTCGTTAAGGTTCCCGGCCGTTCATTTCGATCCATCTTGGTCCTCCGTTCGCAGGACGACACGATAACGGACCTGATTGGCCAGCAGTCGCTCTATGGCCTCGTTGCACTTGCTCATGGGCTCCACCTCCACCCATGGCCTAATGTTGTGCCGCGCCGCGAACATGAGCATCTCACGCATATCGCTCCGGCTGCCGGTGATCGATCCTGTCAGCGACCTCTTCGTGTTCATCAGATGCTCCGAGGTGATGGTGACATCACCGCTGGTCCGGCTTAGTAGGACGACCTTTCCCATAGGTCTGACGGTCGGGAGAAGACCAGTGATCCCCATATTACTGGATGATGTGCACAATACGATGTCCACGCTTTCTGCGGCCCCCCTCAATGCCGCGGCATCATGAACGTTCACGAAATGGGAGGCCCCCATCGACAGCGCTTCCCCCTCTTTGCCAGGGGAAGATGAGAACGCGGTTACCTCGCACCCCATCGCCGAGGCGAACATGATCGCTATGTGACCAAGACCTCCGATCCCCTCTACACCGACCCTTTGTTCAGGACCTATGCCGTTGCTGGTCATCGCCCCATAGACCGTGAGGCCAGCGCAAAGGAGAGGGGCCGCATGTTCGCTCGCCATCCCATCCGGTATGGGATGGACGAAACGGGAGTCCGCCACGGTCATCTCAGCGAAGCCGCCATGCCCTGAGCCTATTGTCGTCGTCTTTTTTTTGCACAGTTGGTCGGTGCTCCTTAGGCACCACTCGCAAGAGAGACAAGAAGAATGTTGGTACCCCACCCCGACCCGAGAGCCGATCAAGGTCGGATCGACCATTTCACCACCGCTCACCACGGTACCGACGATCTCATGTCCCGGGACCAGGGGATAGGGCGCAAAATAGTGTTCCTCCAGGATATAGTGAACATCGGTGTGGCATAGGCCACAATGTGACACCTTTATCAAGACATCGAAGGGGCCCAAGGGGCCCATCTCGATGTTGATCGGCTCAAGCTTGGCCCCTTTGCTCTTTGCAGCGTATGCGCGAACCTTCATCTAGATCATGACGATTATCTACCTTTGGTTATTATGTCCTTTGGGGGACGTGTTCGTCTATGGGGCCGGGCCACCGACGAGCATGGATTTCAGTTCCTCGACGCTTGGAACATGTCCTATGACCCTTGGTTCACCGTCCAGGAAAAGGACCGGAGCACGCATGATCCCTCTTTTCTTTATCTCTTCGATGCTCACGATCCTTGTGATCTTCTCATCCATCCTAAGCTCTTTCAGGGCCTCCTCGAGGTTCCTTTCTAGCCTGACGCACTTGGCGCACCCGATCACATATATTTCGATCTTTGGCATGATATCTCAGCCCCATCGTTTATCTTGAAGGACCAGGACACTGTATAAAGATGGTCCATATCGAGCATAGGCCATCACTGGTCGGCCCTATCTATCGATGGATCATTGTGAGAAGCCTTGTCCAGGTCCCGCTGGCATGCGAAACCATGCCTGTCCAGGAAAGAAAGAACATGCTTGATGTACTTATCGGGCGGAATGATATGCCCTGCGCCCTCGATGAAGATGAGCTCTGCGTTCCGTAGATCGGCAGCGAGCTCCCTCCCGAACCTTGGCGGGACCATTATATCGTCCGTTCCGTGAACGACCAGCACTGGTGAAGTGATCTTTTGAAGCCTACCCTTACTATCGAAACCATCGAGCGCTTCCTTCTGTCTAGAGAACCCAGTTATCATCTTTCGCTCTTCCTCGATAGGGCGTCTCTTCATCGTTGGTGCGATGTTCTCCCGTCCATCATACGTGGCGTTGGTCAGGCACCACGAGCTCATCATCGCCCAGAAGGTCTCTATGCTGGCGCCCTCCTTGACGGAATTGACCATTGCGTCTATGACATAGGAAGAGCGAGGGGGTCGACGCATATATGTCGACACCAAGACCAGGGCGGCCACCTTATCTGGGTGCCTTATCGCTAGTTCCTGGGCGATATTGCCCCCCATGGACCAACCCAACACATGCGCCTTCTCGACCCCTATGGCCTCAAGAAGATCGGACGCATCATCGGCCATCCTTTCCATGGTGAAGGGAAGGTCCGGGGACACAGTGAGACCAGAACCACGATTATCGAAGACGATGGACCTGTACCTATTATCGATCAGAGGTACGAACCTGTTCCAGCTATAAAGGTCCCCACAGAACCCATTGATGAGCAGGAGCGGTTCTCCTCTCCCATGCATATGGTAGTGGAACCTTCCATCGTTCATTTCTACATGTACGGCATCTTCGAGCCTCTTGTATCGATATGTGCTCCTAGGTAGGCATTTGGGATGAGTGACCAGATACAAAAATGTGACGCAATGTCCCAATGTTCCGGAACTAATGGGGGTCGGTATTAAATTTACATATGGACGATGTCGCTGAGTTCCCGGTCGGCCTCCCGCTCTCTGTAGAAAGAAGGGAAGCGATCCCTCCAGGATAGAGGTTTATGCTTCCGGCCATAGTCGGGCCGATTCTTCTCTCAGCTTATACTTCATGATCTTTCCGCTCGCTGTCAGAGGGAAAGAATCAACAAAAGCGACGTATTTTGGGATCTTGTAGTAGGATATCTTTCCCCGACAGAAATCCTGGACATCCTGTCCCGTGACGGTGGCACCACGTTTTAAGATGATGAACGCCCCAGGTTGCTCGCCGTAACGTTTGCTAGGGACCCCAACGACCTGAACGTCCTGGATCCCGTCCATGTGGTGGATGAAATCCTCTATCTCCTTTGGGTATATGTTCTCCCCACCTCGGATTATCATATCCTTTAATCGTCCAGTGATCGAAAGATACCCGTTCTCGTCCACCATGCCGATGTCCCCGGAGTGAAGCCATCCGTGTCCATCGATCGCCTTTGCGGTCTCCCCAGGCAGTTTGTAGTATCCCTTCATAACATTGTATCCGCGGCAACAGACCTCGCCATGTTCCCCGGTGGCACAAAAAGATCCATTTTCTGGGTTGATCAAGGTCATCTCTATCCCGGGCATGACCTTTCCAACGGTGGAACACTTGATCTCGATGGACGGTTCGTCATACCTCGTCTGTGTTATTCCGGGCGACGCTTCTGTCAGCCCGTACACGCTCGTGACCTCTGTCATGTTCATCTCGTCCACACATTGATGCATGGATTTGACAGGGCATGGGGCCCCCGCCATTATCCCGGTCCTTAGCGATGAGTAGTCGAACTTGGAGAACAATGGATGCTCCAGTATGTTGATGAACATCGTTGGGACTCCATAGACCGCGGTGCACTTTTCCCTTTCGATCGCGCTCATCACGTTAACTGGGTCATACTTCTCCATTATCACCATGGCCGCTCCGCAGTTCAGAGAGGCCATTACTCCCAGGACGCAACCAAAGCAATGGAAGAGCGGGACAGGAAGACAAATGCGGTCCTTCGAGGTGAAGTTCTGGTTTATCGCCACCCAATATCCATTGTTGCTAATATTGAAGTGGGTGAGCATCACCCCCTTCGGGAAACCTGTCGTCCCGGAGGTATACTGCATGTTCACCATGTCATGCGTGTCGAGCGATGCCTGGCGGTCCAAATATTGTTCGTCGGATACCTGAACGGCCATGGCCATGACCTCCGGCATGGAGAACATCCCCCGGTGTTTTTCCGGACCCATGAACATGACCCTTTTTAGGAACGGGAAACGTGCTGACCGCAGGTCCTCTCTGGCCCTTGTTCTAAGCTCAGGGACCAGGTCATACATCGTGTTGATGTAGTCGGTGTCCCTGTAACCATCGATCAAGAAGATGTTCTCCGCTTCCGACTGACCTAGGACGTATTCTATCTCAGAAGATTTGTAATTGATGTTTATCGTCAATAATATCGCACCGATCTTTGCGGTCGCGAACTGGAGGGTGACCCAGTGCGGCACGTTCGTCGCCCAGATCGCCACCTTTTCCCCCTTTTGAACGCCCATCGCCATCAGCCCCTTGGCCATCCGGTCCACCGTATCGTGAAGCTCTTTCCAGCTCTGACGATAGTTCCTGTCCGGATATACGACCGCGTCATCGTCCGGATGAAGGTCGGTGATCTCGTCGAACAGCTCTCCGATCGTCGCTTCCCTCGTGATATTTTCTCGTACCAGATCCATCACCTCATGTTGGGGCATATATTAGAGCGTAAATGCCCGCTTTCGAAGCCCCGCCTGCACCGACATGGTGCGGTACTACCGAGTTGTAATAGACGGAATCCCCTGCTCGCAGATGGTAGGTCCGTTTACCATAGGTCAGCTCGACCTCTCCAGAAACGACGATTATGAACTCCTCACCTTCGTGGGACGATAACGACCTTTCTTCGCTGGGCTCGATCACGATATAGAACGGTTCCATATGTCTGTCCGTCTTCCCTCTTCCTAATGAGAAGTAATGATAGTTCTCGGGACCGGATCCCTTATGAGGTAATGCCTCCTCAATGCGTTCTGACGATCTGACTATGAGCGGGTCTTCGATATATTGGTCGTCCATGAAGGTACCGACCCTCTGACCCAGAGCTCGGGCGATCTTTACCATGATACCGATGGCCGGATAGACCTTGCCCTCCTCGATATTGTTCACCAACGGAACATCGAGCCCCGTGTTCTTGGCAAGGTCCTCAACGGACAGTCCAAGGTTCTCCCGGTATAGCCGAATCCTAGCTCCCAACAGTTCAGAAGAGGTCATGTTCATCGCTCCAGAGGCTTTTCACACATCTGCAAAAATCTATCGGTCAACGCATTGACCGTAAATATAATTTCGGCTCCGCTATTTGACCCAGACGTTTCCCCCAACGAGATCGGGGAATAGGCCTACCTTGCCCCCCGTTCGAACGGGCCATAGGAGGGTGGGACCTCTACGAACGCTCGGTCAACCGGAACGATCTGGCCGCCTCGAAGATCTTTCTGTTCTTTTCGATGAGCGCAGGTCTCTCGGCAAAACTGTCATCAAGCGATGCGAGGACCTCCTTTTCATCGATGCCGAGGACCTCCAATGTGACCAGCGCTCCCAATAGTGCTGTGTTCGCAGCTTTCGGTACGCCGTTCTCGGCCGCTATCTTCATCGCCGGGAAAGGATACATCTTGATGTCCTTCCTTACATCCATCTCTATGGGTATCGACGAATCATAGAGCACGATACCGTTCCTGTTCACCGTTGGAACGAACTTCTCAAAGGAGGGTTGGTTCATGGCGACAAGAACATCGGGATGATCTATCGCGGGCGATCCCACCTCTTGGCCGCTGATGACCACGGAGCATGAGGCCGATCCGCCACGCTGCTCCGGTCCATAGCTCGGGAACCAAGAGACGTAGTGCCCGGCCCGACCAGCCGCTTCGGCTATGACAAGGCCGAGCGACATTATGCCCTGTCCTCCAAACCCCGAGAACTTCATGCGGACCTCTGGTCGCGATGGGTCCGGTCTCGGCTCCTTCCCAGAACCATGTCCTCCGAACAGCTCCTTCAAGCTTTTCTGCCCTATGTTCATCGGTTCTGGTCTAGGACGATCGCTCCTATCCCTCGAACATCCAAGTGGAAATGTCCTCTCCATCTCTTCGTTCACATAGTTGGCGGCCTTCAAAGCGTCCATTCTCCAGTTCGTTGGGCAGGGGGAAAGGAACTCTACAAAGGCGAACCCCTTTCCATCCCTCTGTATCTCAAGCGCTTTTCGGACCGCTTTTTTCGCTGCCATTATCCTCTTCGTGTCGGAGACCGAGACCCGCTCGATGTACACCGGGGCTTCGAGCTGATCCAGTATCTCGCACACCTTTAATGGATATCCGGTCTTCACCACGTCACGACCATAGGGAGTGGTCGTGGTCCTCTGGCCAGCGAGGGTCGTGGGAGCCATCTGTCCCCCGGTCATCGCGAAAAGACCATTATTGACAAAGAACAGAGCGAACCTTTCACCTCGGTTAGCGGCCTGGAACGCATTGTTGAAACCGATAGCTCCAAGGTCCCCATCCCCCTGGTACGCTATCACGATCTTGTCAGGTAACGATCTTGAGACCCCTGTGGCGACCGCCGATGCCCTTCCATGAGGACCAGCGACGTTACCGCAATCAAAATAATAATAGCAGAACGCACCGCAGCCCACTGGACTTACGAAAACGGTCCTGTCCTGTATATCGAGCTCTGCCATGGCCTCCGCTATCAATTTATGGATGATCCCGTGGCCACAGCCCGCACAATAGTGAGTGGTCCTGCTTCCGTCCTTCCTGTCGAAACTGGCATAGAAACCCTGTGCCCTCTTTATCATAGGACCGCCTCCAATGACCTATGGGAGGCCTCGAGCATGTCGTCGACCGTGATCAAGTTCCCTCCCATGCGATTGACCAGCCTGACCTCCGTGCATTTATCCCTGCTGAGATGTAAAAGAACGTCGTCCCTGAACTGGCCATTGCTCATCTCTACCACCAGTACCCTTTTTCCGGAGGCGGCCACATTGAGCTCCTTCTCCGGGAAGGGCGAAAGCGTCATCGGCCGGAACATCCCCGCCCTGACGCCTTCGGACCTAAGACGGTCGACGGCGGACCTGGAGATCCTGGCGCTGGTTCCATATCCCGCGAGCACGATTCTCCGCGTCGTCGACCTGATATAGTTCTGCCTTGCTTTCGACCTTCATCGCCTCATATTTCGCCTGCAATAGCCGATTATGACGCTCATGCCTATCTGGGTCGAGATATATGGAGGTGATGAGGTTCCCTCTTGTCAACGCATCCCCATGCACCGCCCAGCTTGAGGTCTCAGGTCTGGGCATGACCTCTTCCGGTATCCTTAGTGACTCCATCATCTGTCCAAGTACGGCATCCGCCAGTACTATCGCAGGATTACGGTATTTGAAAGAGAGCTCGAACGCCTTGATGGTAAGGTCGCACATTTCTTGGACGGAGGCCGGTGCCAGAACGATGTTCTTGTAGTTCCCATGCCCTCCCCCCTTGACCGCCTGATTATAGTCGCCCTGCTCTGGACCGATGTTCCCTAATCCAGGACCGGTCCGCATCACGTTCACGATCACGGCCGGTAATTGTGCACCTGCGAGATATGAGAGACCTTCCTGCATAAGGCTGATCCCTGGACCAGATGAAGCGGTCATGACCAGCTTTCCAGTGCTAGCCGCCCCGAACATCATATTGATGGAACCGGTCTCGCATTCTGCCTGGAGGTATTCCTTTCCAAGGAGAGGGAAATATTCCGCCGCTGCATGTGCTATCTCGCTCGCCGGTGTGATCGGGTAGCCAAAATATGCATCGCAGCCGGCATATATCGCCCCGATCGCAACCGCCTCGTTCCCTTTGACGAACCTTCTCATTTTCGTCCCTCCCTATCCGGGGTATGGACCTCGATCGCATATGGCTCTGGACAATTATAGAAACAGATACCGCAACCGGTACATCCGGTTCCAGAGTACTCAGCTGGGGCGAACCCTTTCCGATTAAGCCTTTGGGCGACCTTGAGGACCTTCTTAGGACACGCGGCTATGCAGCGGCCACAGCCTTTGCACTCATCCTCCATTATCACCGGACGCGGAAGCTCCGCTACCTTTTCGGGGCACATGTTCAGGATGCGAAGATCTTTAGATCCTACTTAACTTTTACTAGGGAAAAAGCGTCCGCCAAGACGGGAAGCGACATCCCGCCCTGTCCAGAGCTCCCGCGTAGGTACGTAACGAAAGACACCCGCCGAACGGACGGCCGTCCTACGAACGGTTCGACGGGTTCGATACGTGATGGGCATGTATGCCCCGTCCACAAAGGAGAGGTATTTCACCTCATGAGGACGATCTCGTTCATTGGTCACTGCCATCCAACGTTTCCGCTGAACGCACTGGTAATAATCAATAACGATGCGATCGAAAAATCGGCCGGGTCGAACGACCACGTTCAGATGTCAAGACCCAGGAGGATCAGATGGCTAGAACCTCATCCACCGCTATCAACGAATGGGCGATAGATGTCGCAAGAAGAATGAAAGGGGTCGACATTCCGATCAAGGAAGCGGAGGCCCGGGAAAGACTGAAGGGAATAAGGGTCGGAGATAAAGGGATCGCCGAATATCTGGACAACATAAGGTTTCCGGTCATGTCCCCCAATGAACTTCTCAGGGGTATAGCTGCACAGGTGGTCTCACCTGAAGGGGTCAAGGACATTGAATGGCCAGTGACCTTGGCCAAGGCCACGGAAGGTCTCACATTTCCCCTCACACATGAGGAGGCCGAGGAGAAGCTCAGCGGGTTAAAGATAGACGGAAGGGACATGGTCGAGATACTCGGTCAGCTCAAATATCCAGTTGAGACACCCGCTGACCTGATACATCAGATATCCATGAGCCTATAGGCGGGTTTCTGGTCTTTGGTCCGTTATTTCCCATCAGATCATGCCATGAACTGAGGTTGGAACGAGCATGTTCATCGAAAAGATCCGATCGCCCGGTCTGGCCCACCTCTCATATTTCATTGGGTCAGGTACGGAGGCCGCTGTGATAGACCCTAGAAGGGACTGTGAGGTCTATCTCGATCTCGCCGATAAGAACGGTATGAGCATCGATTACGTCCTCGAGACCCATAGGAACGAGGATTATGTCACCGGATCGATGGAGCTGAACGTGGCCTCCGATGCCCGGATAATGCATGGTAGCTTGCCGTTCAGTTACGGCGAGCATTTGACCGACCAAGAGGAGGATCCGGATTGGAGATGTTCTCCTCCGTGCGATCGTTACACCAGGTCACACTCCAGAAAGCATGTCCTACGTTCTTGTCGACCTTTTGTCCGGAAAGGAACCGGTGGCGGTGTTCACCGGGGACACTCTCTTCGTCGGAGAGGTGGGACGGACCGACCTCTTTGGCCCTGAGAACGTACCGAAGGCCGCGAACGACATGTACTGGTCCATCACGGAGAAGTTGTTCAAGCTGGGGGACCATACGATGATCTGTCCGGCCCACGGTGCGGGATCAGCGTGCGGAGGGAGCATCGGCCAAAGGGAGATCGAGCACGATCGGGTTGGAGAAGCGACAGAACCCGTCGATCAGCAATTTGGACCGGGATGCTTTCATCGAGCTCAAGATGAAAGAGAAGATAGAGCGGCCATGGTACTTCACCAGGATGGAAGAGGTCAACACGATCGGCCAACCGGTAATGGGTCGACCCCCTAGACCTCCGCCCCTCTCACCTAACGAGTTCAATGACGTGATGTCGTCCGGAGCGCTGGTCGTGGACACGAGGTCCCCTACCTCCTTCGCATCCGCCCATATCAAAGGCTCGTTCAACATATTCCTGGACATTCTGCCGAACTTTGCTGGTTGGGTGCTGCCGTACGATCGACCGATATTGCTTCTGCTCGAATCCATAAGGGACCTCGACGTCGCGGTACGGTCGCTCATCAGGGAAGGGTATGATGATCTGGCGGGTTATCTGGCCGGCGGTATCGAGACATGGTATGACCAACCCCTTGAGATAGAGAGGTTGGACCTCATGACCGCCTCCGATCTGGTAAGAAATCCACCATTGGAGGGGGACGTTGATACTGGACATCCGGACCGAAAAGGAATGGAACATCTCCAGGGTCAAGGGAGCAAAACATATTTTCGTAGGTCATCTTGATGCACGTATGGACGAGGTCCCCGAGAACGATGAACTGGCCATCATGTGCAGCTCCGGCATCAGGGGAAGCTTGGCGTCCAGCATCCTATTGGGTCATGGACGGACCAAGGTCACCAACGTTCTCGGCGGGATGAAAGCATTGGAAAGGCTCAAGGACGATGTTCTCATCGAAGATGGTCCCGTCGACCGATGATTTGGAGCGAAAGGTCGCCCCGAGAAGCTGGAACGTAAGTTGTGATCGGTGAACGTTGCGGGAAGACATGGTCCTCAATATCGGACCTTACATTAGCATTTTTATCGAATTGGATGGGAGATTTTATTTTGACATACGCCTCTTGCGGTCCCGGACCTTAAATATCCATCAACGAATGCCCTTGTCCAAGCATTAACGAGGATGAAACAGACATGTCCGACCCAGCTGGGGAAAATAAAGATAAAGATCAATATTCTGACCATGGTGGATCCGAGGACCACATCGCACTTATCTACGAATCCACGGGAGAAAGGCTCAGTGCCATCACCCCTTTGATCAAGGTGGGACTGGAGAAGGGCGAACTATGTCTGTACATCTCCAACAAGGAAGAGGACCTTGACATCGTGGACGCGCTGAGATCGGAGCACATCGATGTTGAGAAGGCCATGGGCAACGGCGGACTGATACTCACCGACCAGAAAGAGATATATTTCAAGCAGGGCAGGTTCGACCCGGATTGGACGATCAGGGTCCTGAAGAACATCGCCGATCTCGCGAGGTCCTATGGATTCACGGCCATGCGGATCATGTCGGAGATGACCTGGACCCTGGAAAAGATACCCGGGGTAGAAAGGTGGACCGAGTACGAGGCGAAGTTGAACGATCTTGATGTGGGGGTCAGCCTGCGCGTGATCTGCCAATATGACAGAGCTCAGTTCACCCCTGAGGTCCTTATCGATGCCATCAGGACACATCCGAAGATAGTCACCAAGGGCGCGATCTGTAAGAACCACTTCTTTGTGCCTCCATCGAGGTTGCTCGCGGGGGACTCCTCAGGGCTCGAGCTAGATATGGTCCTGGAGAGCATCAGGAACGGCAACAACAGTGAGGCCGAACTTCTGGACAGGAAAGTGGAACTTGACGAAACGAACCTGAAGCTCGCGAAGGAGATCGAGGCCAAGAAAGGTCTGGAGACCGCCTTGGACGAGGTATCGCAAGAGGTTCTCCGATATCGTCGATAGAACGAGCGACTGGGCATGGGAGCTGGGAAAGGATGGTACCTACACCTACAGCAGCAACCGTATCAGGGACATCCTTGGCGTGGGCTCCGATGACATCATAGGAAAGAGGCCGATAGACCTGGTCACCAAGGACGAGTCCTCCAGGGTTGGCGCCCTATTGGAACACGCGATGGCGGAGAAGGCACCGATCACCGCCCTGGAAAAAGAGGCCAAACACAAGGACGGGCATTCGGTTTTTCTGGAGATGAACGGTTTTCCTCTCTTCGATGCTTCAGGGAAGTTCCTTGGATACAGGGGCATAGACCGCGATATAACCGGTAGGAAGCGCTCCAAAGAAGCGATCGATGAGAGCAGGCGCCGTGCCGAAGAATCGATGGGAGTGATCCAGGACCGTGAGATCAAGATAAAGGAGCTCGATGACAGTATCGAGAAGTTAAAGGCGGCCCAATCACAGAGAGATTCGGAGATAACATCGATCAGAGAGACCCTCGCGAAGAACCAGGAGGAGCTCGGACGGGCCGAGGGCTCGCTCGAACGCCTGAAAGCGGCACTGGAGCAAAGGGATATAGAGATCAGCACCAACAGATCCCTCTTGGACGGAAAAGAGGCCGATCTCCGGGCCAAACAGGACGAGATATCGGGCCTGACAGGGTCGGTCAAGGCCAAACAATCAGAGCTGGACGCTCTGAAGGCCGACCTTGAGGCAAAGATGGCGGAGATGGAGAAGGTCGCCGCCTCCTTGGAAGAAAAGAACATCGAGCTGAACAGAACGCTTACGGAGAAAGAGAAGGAGATCTCCGGTCTTGACCGTGCAGATCGATGAGAAGGAACGTTCCTTGACGGTCATAAAAGAGACATTGAACGGTAAGATATCGGAGATGTCCGTTCTCGAGAGCGAGCTCGGGTCCACGAAAATGAAGCTTGGGACGGTGGAGGAAGAGCTCAAGAACTTCAGGACGGAGATGGAGAGCAAGGAGGAGCTCCTCAAGGGCCAGCTCGACGCAAAGGAGCAGGAGATCATCCGCTCGAAGGAGGACTCTCAAGATAAAAGAAGGATCGATGGACGCCTTGAAGGCGGACATGACCTCACGTGAACTTGAGATAAAAGGGCTACAGGACGAGCTTGGAGATCTCAAACAAGAGGTCGTGAACAAGCGGGAGGCCTTTGATGCCACCAGGACCGAGATGGAAGGGAAGATATCGGAACTGGAGATCGCCCTCTCAAGGAAAGAGGAGGACGTTGGCCAACTGAGCGCAGATCTTGAGGATAAGGTCTCTTCAATAACGGCGATAAGGTCCGAACTATCATCCAAAGAAAACGAGGTCGAGGGACTGATAGCACAAATATCCTCACTAGAGGATAGATTGAGCAACAAGGAATCGGAGAACGTTCAGGCGCGTGAGATCATCCAGGCGAGGGAGCTGGAGATCAGGTCCAAAGAAGGGACGATCGAGCAGCTCAGGGATGAGTTGACCTCATTGGGATCAGAGCTGCAGGACATCGATGCCAAGCTTGCCTTGAGGGAGACCGATCTGTCGAAGAAACAAGGTGAGGTCTCCGGTCTGGAACAGACATTGGATCAGGTAAGGTCGGAACTGGACAATGTGACTGAACAATTGGCATCAAGGTCCGAGCACGTATCTCAAAAAGAGGAGGAGCTCACCGCTCTTCGGACCACGATGACCGCCATCGATGAGGAACTGAAGGGGCTTAGGGTCGATCTATCGAAGAGGACGGTGGACCTGAACGACCGGGAAGGGGAGATAACCTCACTTCGTACGGCCATCGAGACGATGGAGACCGAGCTCAACGCCCTGAGGGAGACCTTGGGCGGAAAGGACATGGCGCTGGTCCAAGGCGAGGTGACCATGGCACGCCTGAGGGACGAGCTCAAAGGCAAGGGGTCCGAGCTCGAAATGACCAAGAGAGCACTGGATTCAAAGCTCAACGAGCTCTCGAGCGTCCTGATAGAGGTCGCCACGATAAAAGAGGCGATAAGGACAAAGGATTCTGGCCTGGAAGAGATGAGGATGGCTTTGCTGGCGAACGGTTCCAAGCTCGAAACGAAGAGCCTTGAGATCGCTCGTCTTAATGAATCGATCACCTTAAAGGATGCTCAGCTGGCAGCATTGGGATCGGACCTCAAGTACAAGGAAGAACAGATCGCAA
The DNA here is from genome assembly GCA_963741025.1 of Methanomassiliicoccaceae archaeon. Classification (GTDB taxonomy): domain Archaea; phylum Thermoplasmatota; class Thermoplasmata; order Methanomassiliicoccales; family Methanomassiliicoccaceae; genus CAVUGW01. The sequence goes on along the minus strand of CAVUGW010000022.1, from coordinate 284,772 downwards.
CGGATGGATCGAGGCTTGAGGAGCTCACCAAAAGGTCCGAACAGCTCGAGGTGGAGCTAATGGCCCTCAACACCGAACTGGTCGCCTGTAAACGGGACCTAGGTGCCAAGGGATCTGAACTGGTAACGCTAAGGACCGAGCATCAGAAGAAAGAGGAACAGCTCGCAGCGATCATGGAATCATCGGAAAGCGTGAAGGCCGAACTGGCGTGCCAGATGGAAGGCGCCGGTGAGCTGAGATCGAGAATAAAGGACCTGGAGGATGAGCTTGGTTCCCATAAAGAGCTTGTCACCACGAAGCACAATGATCTGCTGGCCGTGCAGGACCGGTTGAAGGATACAGAGGGAGAGCTTCAGAAGGTCTTGGGTACCTTGGGATCAAGTGCCATCGACAATGAGAGGATGACCAGGTCCTTGCAGGAAAAACAGTCCGATATCTTGAGGAAGGACTCTGAGATCGAAGCGTTGAACATCGCGGTCGGATCGATAAGAGGGGAACTTGAGGCGATCAAGGGATCCCTGAGCGACACAAGGGACCAGCTGGAGGTAAAGGACACCGAGACGCTGGATAAGGAGGCCCGCATAAACCAGCTCAACTCCTCATTGAACATGAGGGAGGAAGAGCTGACCGGGCTTCGGGACGTCATACGGGACCAGCTGGGTCAGATACAAAAACAGAGCCAGGAGCTAAGCCTTCTGATGAGCGCCATCGAGGGAAGGGATAAAGAACTAAGGAACGCGAAGGAGGCGCTGGCGTCCAAGGACGAGATGATCGAAAAGGGGAGGTCGGAACTTTTCGAGAGCGAGGCCCGTTTCGAGGCGATCTATGGAAGCTCCAGGGTGGGAATGGCCCGGGCGGACTTCGAGGGGAACATCATCGACGCCAACGATATGTTCGGTAACATAATCGGATATGGCGCGGAAGAACTGGTAGGGATGTCGTTCCGGGACTTCACATATAAGGACGACCTGGCAAAAAGCTCCGATGATCTTAACAAGATCGCCACAGGGGAGATCAAAGGTTCTTCTGGAGTTAAGAGATATACCAGAAAGCTGGGGAACATCGTATGGGTGCGTGAATCCGCATCGGTCGTAAGGGGCAGGTCGGGGGATCCCCTCTATCTGATGTACGCCCTTGAGGATATCACGGACCAGACCATGACGGAACAGGCCTTGGACGAGAACGAGGAAAAGGAGAACGAGGAACGTTATCGCCATGTCATCGAGATGGCCCAAGAGGGCGTCCTTGTGATGAACACATCTGGAACGACGACCTTCGTCAATCAAAAGATGGCCGACATGATGGGCGCGTCCCAGGAAGAGCTGGTCGGTAAGCACATATCCGAGCTGATCAAGGAAGAACCGAAGGAAGGTGCATCCAAGGCGGACCTCACGGGGCGAACCGGTCCTGAGGACATAAGGTTCGTCAAACAGGATGGAACGGAACTCTGGGCAATGATATCCTCGGTACCGATCGTGGGCAAAGATGGCGAGAGAACGGGCTACCTAAATCTTGTGACGGACATTACTTCGAGGAAATCAATGGAGATGGAGCTGAAGAGGAGGCTCGACCTGGCCATTTCTGCCAATGCGAGCAGCAACCTGGCGCCAAAGGCAGGGAGCATTGCTCATGATTTCAATAACACTTTGACCGTGATCATGGGGAGCGTATCTCTAGCGAAGGAGTATGTGATACCCGAAGGAAGGATGTACAACAAGCTGATAGAGATCGAAAAGGCATCACAGAACGCAAGGTCGTTGACATCAAGGTTACTGGCAATATCTAGCGGTTCTCCATATGTATGTTCCGGACCTCAGGAGCCCATCGATCCCATGAAGCCTCAGTCAAAGCCGGTGCGCGGGACCGGAAAGATCTTGCTGGTCGACGATGAGGAAGCGCTTCTCCAGACCACCGGGGATATGCTCATGTTCCTGGGATATGTCGTTGAGGTCGCAAGGGACGGGGCCGAGGCCATTACGACAGTACAAAGAGGCCATCGACGTCAAGAGGCCGTTCGATGCCGTCATATTGGACCTTGCGATGCCCTCAGGCGTCGGAGGGGAAGAGGCCATGAAAGGTCTGTTACAGATGGACCCTAACGCGAAGTTGATAGCCTCGAGCGGCTTTAGTGATGACCCTGCGATGCTGAGCTTCAGATCGCTCGGTTTCAAGGGTTGTCTGCCAAAGCCGTACGATGCGCTAAAGCTCTCGCTCGTGTTGAATGAAACACTGATGGGGGAATGATCCCCATCATCTATGGGGCCATCCACAGATACCTTTTTGTCGGGGATCGCCCTGAGGTCGATCGATGAGGGCAGGGGTCATTTCCGTCCAGGGTGCAGCACCAGAGCATCTTCTGGCTCTTGAGAGAGCGATGTTCTCCATGGGCATAGATGGGAAGGCGGTCCCGATAAGAAGGCGAAGCGACCTGGAAAGATCGGACTGTATCATCATCCCGGGTGGGGAGAGCACCACGATCTCCAAATTATTGAACCGTTTCGATCTTCACGGACCGTTGGTCAAAATGGCCAGTGATGGTGTTCCGATAATGGGCACGTGTGCTGGTTGTGTCCTTATGGCAAAACAAGGCGACCAGCAAGTAGAGCGGACAGATACAAGATTATTGGGTCTGATCGATATGTCTGTCGACCGGAACGCCTTTGGAAGGCAGCGGGACTCGTTCGAGGCGATGCTGGACATCAAAGGTCTGAATGAACCGTTCCAGGCGGTGTTCATCAGAGCGCCCGAGATATCCAGGACATGGGGGGAATGTGAGGTTCTGGCGAAATATCAGGGGCATGTCGTCATGGTCAGGCAAAAGAACCTCTGGGCCCTGTCCTTCCATCCAGAGCTATCATCTGATCTGCGGGTGCATGAGATGTTTTTGACCTCATGTCGATGATAAGGGCATGAGAAGGCCGCACTATCAATATCTGGCCCCTGTTCAAGGCCCGGGCCCGGCTCGACATCTCGTCGAAAGGGTCGGCCGATCGCTCGGTCGACCGTCGGTTCGATGCGGTGGAGAGGATGGTCGCCAACTAGCGAGCTAGGGTCAGGTCAGATGGGTCCGAAAGTCGGTCATTTTCAGTAAAAAGCAAAATGCTGGCCATGATGTTCCTTCGAGTACTTTCAATCATCCGGGGGGGACCTTTTATAGTGAGATCGAGTTGATGAGAACAGGTGCATCAATGACAGGAATTGGAATAGAAGAGTTGCCTGGTGTTGGACCTGCAACTGCGGAGAAGCTGCGTGATGCCGGATATATAGATCTGATGGCCATAGCCGTCGAATCTCCCAAAGTGCTCGCAGAGGTATGCGAGATAGGTGAAACATCAGCTATTAAAATAATAGCGGCCGCAAAACAGGCCGCGGATGTTGGTGGTTTCGAAACCGGCGACCAGATACTTGAGAGAAGAAAGAGCATATGCAAGCTGACCTCCTGCTCAAAGGCGTTCGATGAGCTGATGGGGGGCGGTCTTGAGAGCCAATCGATCGTGGAGTTCTTCGGAGAGTTCGGGAGCGGAAAGACACAGATGTGCTTCCAATTGGCGGTCAACAGCACGAGACCGACCGACCAGGGTGGACTGGGTGGGGATGTCATAATCATCGATACCGAGAACACCTTCCGACCTGAGAGGATCGCCCAGATGGCGACCGCTTTGGACCTAGACCCTGAGGAAGTTCTGAAAAAGATCCATGTGGCCAGGGCTTTCAACTCGCATCACCAGATGCTCTTGGTCGAAAAAGCATATGATCTCGGAAGAGAAAGGGGATCAAGCTCATGATCGTCGATTCCCTGACCGCACATTTCAGGGCGGAATATGTTGGACGAGGTGCCTTGGCAGAGAGACAGCAGAGCCTGAACAAGCATCTGCACGACCTTCTTAGGTTCGCCGACATAAACAATGCCGTCATAGCCGTCACCAACCAGGTATCGGCAAAACCGGATGCGTTCTTCGGCGATCCGACCAGACCGATCGGTGGGCACATCGTTGGGCATGCGGCGACATATCGTCTGTACCTTAGGAAGAGCAAGGGCGGAAAGAGGATAGCAAGATTAATCGACTCTCCGAACCTTCCAGAGGCCGAGGCGGTAATAAGCGTTAGCGAAGAAGGATCCGTGACTGAGATGAGCGCCCTTCATCCTGACACCCCCATATGGGGTCAGAGATGAAGAGCTCTTCTTTTTTATTCGAGCTATCAGGGGAACATCCTACATTACCGTCAGCTGAGGCGATATCCTGCCTGCATGCAGAATGTGAGAACTTCTCGATCATGGACCAGGGTCCGGGATATTTGATCGCAAGCTTCGGTGTCGAGGACCTCGACAAGATCGGGGATAGGATAGCGTTAACACATCGCATCGGAACATATCTTGGTTCTTGTCCACCTGGGGAATATGAACGACTCTGTTCATCGATCGAGCTACCGGACGGCACGATGGCGCTTCGAGCGAAACGGTTCCAGGAGGGCCTTCCTGAGGTCGATCTGAAAGGATTGGTTTCAAAGATAGGAGCGATCCTTGCGAAGGGGCGGAAGGTCGACCTTGAGCGGCCCGACAATGAGGTCCGTTTGTTATTGTCCGATAGGCTCCACATTTTCATATCACAGAAGAGTATCGATCGCTCTTCGTTCGAACTAAGAAAAGTGGCAGAACGGCCATTCTTCTCCCCCGTGTCTTTGCATCCCCGATATGCGAGAGCACTGGTGAACCTGACCAGGGCGAAAAGGGGACAAAGGCTCCTTGACCCTTTCTGTGGTACAGGAGGGATACTGCTGGAAGCAGCATCTATCGGGCTTAGGGTATCTGGATCTGACATCTCTCCGGAGATGGTCGAAGGATGCAAAGAGAACCTAACCCATTTTGGACTGGGGTTCGAAGAGATATCCATAGCGGACATAGGGGCCGTTCCGGACGTGTTCGGAACGGTGGATATCATAGCCACGGACCCTCCCTATGGACGGTCCGCGACCACGAGGAGAGAGCCTGTCCCTAAACTTCACGAGCGGGCATTGATCGCATCCTCAAGAGCCCTGGACATGGATGGGGTATGCGGCATCGTGTTCCCGGAACCTTGTAAAGCTCATCCAGAGGACCTGATACTAAGGGAAACGCATCAACAGAAGGTCCATCGATCGCTGACCCGCAATTATTGCGTGTTCAAGAAACGCTGACCTGCACGGTCCTCGTGATCACCGATTGGTCCTGGTTCATGGCCTGGACCGTTATCACCTTGGGGGTGTTCGTGGTACCGTACGTCTCGGATCCGAAGGGTGACCTCGGCCGAGCTACCATAATCGACGTTCAGGTCCAGAGCATTAGATTGACCATTGAAGCTCTGGTTCGTCGGATACAAGGCAGAACCCCAGTTCCCAGGTGTTCCAACAGTAGTGATGCTCAGCTGGTCGTTCCCGGTACCTGTATCGTTGATGATCAACTGAAAGGTCGCAACTCCGCCCGCTATGAGCGTTGTGTTGTTGTTTCCGATCACGTCCATCGTGAAGCCGTGGTCCGGCATGACCACTATGATAGGTTGTGGAACGAAGGTCGCGAAAAGTATCAGTAGCGCCGCTGCTCCGATGACCTTGGTTCGAACATCCGTCCTGGAAACATCATCCAATGGTGCGGGATGGCGGAGACCCAGAAAGAACACAAGTAACGCGAACAGGATCCACCCTTCATAATAGAAGACGGCGAGCACGAAAAGCGCTACTCCGGTAACATAGCTGATATATCTAGCGCCGTCACCGAACAGTCCGCGGGCGATGTGACCGCCGTCGAGCTGACCGGCAGGTAGCAGGTTGATCGCGGTAACGAGGAAACCTACCCAGGCGGCGAACGCCAATGGGTGAAGGGCCATTCCGCCCGAGAGCGGTACGAGAAGGGCGATCAGCTGATACATCGGTTGCATTATCACGCCCATCACGCCTCCCTCAGGAACCTGAACGGAGGCAGGATGCCCATGGGCCGTGAGGTAAAGCCCCAATATCGCGATGGGGATGGTGACCGCCAAGCCTCCCAGAGGACCTGCCGCCCCTATCTCCACCAATGCTCTTCTGTTGGGCATCGGTTCCCTTATGGATATGAACGCCCCGAAAGTGCCGAACGGGGGTATCGAAGGTATGAAGAACGGGAGCGACGCATCGACCCCGTGCTTCTTGGAGGCCAGATAATGGCAGTATTCATGGACCCCAAGGATGGTCATCAGTGGGATCGCGAAGAATATCATGCCGAAAACAAAATTTTCGACCGTGAACTGGTTCGCGGAATTGTTATAGTTCGCCCACAGTATCATCCCTGCGATCCCAGTGGTGATGAAGGTCAGGACCAAGAAGAGACGGTTCAGCCAGGAACCTCTCGATCTGATCTTGGGTCTTCTGATGACCGATAGGATGTACTCTCCGCTCGATCTGTTCAGGATCGGGATGTAGTTCTTTTCTTTGAGCTCCTTGCGGAGTTTCTCGAAATTGGGGCCGATCGAGCTTGGTTCAGGGCTTATGTAGAGGGTCATCGACTCAAAACTGACCTTCATGTCATAGATCGGAAAATATTTTCCGACAATGGACCTGACCAGTTCGACCTCTGCCGCAATATCGCTCTGAGCCATCCTTCCTGGAATCAGGCGCTTCATAATAAATCCTTTGGAAAATACACCTTTGATGGTCCCTCATGGGGGACTGGGGCATGTCCAGACATGGGATTTACCTCCCGTTCGGGTCCATGATGAGGTTTTCCTGAAAATAGAGATAGGCCCCCGTAACATCGATGATCGGTCACCTGGACGACCATGGGTGATGTGGAAAGGATCATCATGCTCCTCGATAACGATGGATCTGATGGGATGGAACCCTTGAGCCTTCCAGAGACCTCGGGCAAAACTGATAAGGTCGAAGGTCGTTCCATGATATCGAGCTATCCGATCGATAGATAGGATAGTACCCCGAAGAACGAACATGCCCATCTTAAAGAGGGAGCATGCTAAGTTCGCGAACGATCGAGCAACGAGGTGTTGGCATCCTAAGATATGAAGAACTGGACGCTGTGACCCGCAGATGGATGATGGAGGAGCTCGTGGCCGAAGAGGTCGGGCCGCATTACATACCGATGGGCCTCTCCGATCTTGGTGTTCAGATGTTCTCGGTAGAACGGATGAGAGCGATATCAAAGGGCGATGAGGATTCTTTTGCCAAGGCGATGTCGGAGCCAAGATTGTGGAAAGGGTTCCAACCATCGCCGAAGGGCGGGGTGATGAGGACGGACCCGCTTCGTTCCGCGGAAGCGCTCGGCAGGATGGAGTTCAACACATTGTACGTTCGTGGCCTATCTAGGAGATTGATGGAGGAGGGTGAGCTCTATTGTCAGGTCTACCTTGCAGGTCCAAAGAACGATCTGGACGAGGAATGCAAGATATATGAGAACAAGGTCTTCAGGACCAACGTCCTCTACGGGTCATATAGAGCAAAATATTGGCCATCGATCAATGATAAGGCGTTCTCGATACCTTCCGGGCCTTCTTGCGGTCATACGATCAGGAGGCTTGACCCAGATATGAAGGCCCTCATCGAGCTGGAAGGACAGAGCATGGGCGCATCGTTTCGTCGTTGATGAGCATCTTCCATAGGACCGAGGGAAGAAAGGGACCATCGGCCGCTTTGGCCACTGTAATGGGGACGAAAAGAATTACTATCTTCACATTGATCGGCCTTCGTGAACAGGTTCCTACAGCTTTTCCGGCTTGGCAATTGCGTCATGGGGGTCGTCGGTCTTGTCCTCGGTACTGTTGTGGCGACCGGGACCTCGTTCTTAGATCATCTATATCCTTTGACGATCGCATCGGTCGTGGTCTTCTCGTTCGTGATCGGTGGGAACTCTCTGAACGATTACATGGACAGGGAGGTGGATAAACAGGCACATCCCGAAAGGCCGATACCTTCTGGTAGGATGCTACCGAAAACCGCTCTCCATGTATCCATGATAGCGTTCTCCATATCCTTCGTTCTCTCCTTGCTCCTTGACCCGATATCTATCCTCATCGTTCTATCGGCCATCGCGATCATGCTAGCCTATGAGACCAGGACCAAAAAGGAAGGGCTCACAGGAAACCTTTCCATAGCATGGCTGACAGGGGCGCTTTTCCTGCTGGGCGGTGCTATCGTCGGTCGGCTCGATGCGACGATAGCGTTCGGGGCGATGGCGTTCCTTGCCACATTGGGACGCGAGATCGTCAAGGACATCCAGGACATGGGCTCGGACTTCGACCGCAAGACCCTTCCCCAGAGGATCGGTGCCAAGAGAGCAGGGATCATTGGGAGCGCCGCTTTTCTGACAGCGGTGTTACTGTCCTTTGAGCCTGTTATAGCTAAAGTTTTCGGGCTCGACTATTTTCTGGCGGTTCTATTCGCTGATGCAATATTTATATACTGCTCAATAGTTCATTTCCGGGACCCTAGAAGGGGCCAGTCATGGGCAAAGATAGGCATGATGATAGCTCTGGTAGCGTTTCTCATAGGTGGGATAGCATGAAAGTCAAGGATTATCTGCGAAAGAAGATAAAGAACGGACCCTTGCATATGACCCTGATAGATCCAGCCAAGCAGGAGCCAGAAAAGGCAGGGGAGATATCAAAGGTGGCCTATGACCTTGGGACCGATGCTATCATGGTGGGCGGATCTACCGGAGTGACACAGGACAATCTCGATGCGACCGTGCTCGAGAATTAAAAAAGTGGTAAAGATACCTGTCATTTATTTCCCTTCAGGCGCGGACGCGATGTCCGGATATTTTGATGCGATCTATTTCATGAGCATGCTCAACAGCCACAACCTCCGTCATGTCATCAGGGAGCAGGTGGCCGGGGCGCCTATAGTGCGACGCCTGGGGCTAGAACCAATATCGATGGGCTATGTGATCATAGCACCTGGAATGAAGGTGGGAGAGGTGGGGGAGGCCGACATAATCCCCCGGAACGACATAAAGTCCGCCGTGTCGTACGCATTGGCCGCCGAGTACCTGGGGATGCAGACCGTTTATCTGGAGGCCGGGAGCGGAGCACCGGAACCAGTACCGGAGGATATGATCAAGGCGGTCAAGCAAGAGCTGAAGATCCCTCTTTTCATCGGAGGGGGTATCAGGGAACCGGAAGCGGCGCTAAGGGTGAAGAACGCTGGGGCCGATGTAATAATAACCGGGACCATAGTGGAGAACAACAATTACTCACGCCGCTTGGAGAGCATAATCAGGGCGATCAAGGAAAAATGATCATCACATCATAAAGAAGAAGTTCTAACCGTGCAGGAACGGATCCGCCAGGCGGTCCCAGGGACCCTATTCGGACAAGAATGGAAAAGGTTTATATGAGCTCCGTCATTAGGGAAGTTCCATGGCCCGGAAGAAGAAGATGGAGGAAAAAACCGAAGAATATGAGTTCGTTCCTCCGACCTTCGATGAGAAGGCGTTCCTGATAAAGGACATCATCGGGACCAAAGCCCTCATGGTAACAACGCTCATGGCCATAATCTTCGGGATATTGGCATCTGTTGTCGGTCAGTCCGTCGACCAGGCCCTGGGTTTCCTGGTCCTGATCATAGGCGGGGTGGCCCTGAACTATATCACTCCCCTGTTCAAGATAAAAAGAGAGGACCTCGATAAAAAGACGATCGCAGGGAACATCGCCCTGTACGTGCTGCTTTCTTTGGGGATATGGATCCTTTTAATGAACCCGCCGTTCGTTTGAGCGGCGTTCTGTTTTGACCGGAACGGGTATTTAGCGTTCCCATGGTTTCGTTTTATCAAATAATCTGGTCAACAGTGACCTCGTATCGTCCCTGATCGATCCCCTACCGCTGTGGATGACAAGCCCTTTGAGCGTTCTGAGGTCGCTCCCCATCGCTGCAGTGGTCCCTTTGCTCTCGATCAGTCCCTTGGCGGTCGGGTGCTCTCTCCGGACCATTACCGTCCAGTGTCCGTTCTCTATATATGGGTCGCTGAGCCCACCACCCTTCCATTTATCAAGAAAGTTCGATGAGCTCGATATCCATACGGGCGGCCCGACATGTTTTTTGCTCAAAGGGAGCACGCTCCGTCTCCAGCTCAAGGACGAGATCGAGCTTTTCGTCCACGCTGAACGCTCGATCAAGGACAACGAACCCGTTCTGGTCCAGCAGCGCGGAAAGGCCATCGAGGCTCTTTCGTAACTGTGGGTAAAGGTTATCATCGGTAAGATCTGGGCGGTCGATCCGTATCACTAGTGTCGAAGTACCGCGGACCCCGATCTCTTTCATGATGCGTTCCAGCTCCCATTGATGGAACGGCCGGGGGAAGAAGAACCGTTCCGATGGGGCGGCGAGGTAGCTCTTCGAGGCGAATATGAACGTCGAGAACGGGTCCAAGGAGAGCGCGGAGGCCACGTTCCTGCTGAGATCGACCGGGTCATAGAACACCAATGGGTCCCTAAAACGCTTATCCTGGACCCCGTTCAGGGAGATGGTCTCCCCTTGACGCCAATCTGCGGCCCCTGAGAGGACCTTATGGAAAGTACCGTACTTTATTACGAGCAGTTCCAAGAGATAACCCGAGAACCCCTGTGTTTTGGCCTCGGCACCATAAACGCCCACCCCTTTTGCGAATTGTTTGAGCAACCTTACTTCGTTCCTTTGTTCCTCGCTCAATGTGCTCATTATGAACTTGGTATGGAACGGGGTCCGATCGACGGAAGATAGGAGCTCGGTGGTGTCCTTTATCTCATAGCATGGGACAAGGTCGACCTCCATGCCTTCATATGACCCGTGGACATAGGGGTGTTCTGCATATTTCTGTTCGGCGTCGTCCAGGATCGTCCTTCCGATGTTCAGGCCGATCTCTTCCATGTTTTTCTTCGGCACTGTGGGGTCGAACAATATGAACAGGTCTATGTCAGGACTGGTCAGATAAGTATCCTTGGCGACGGAGCCGACCAGCAATACATGGGCGTTCTCTCCCATCAGATGGACCTGGGATTCGACCCTCTTCGTGAGGCTCCTCACTACAGCTCCTATCTCCTCTCTCCGCTCTGCGCTGGGAGCTATCTTTCCGAGCACCTCTTTCTCCAAGGACATTCTTGTGTACAATACCATAGTGCAACAAAAAGTCTTTCCTTTTGTTCCGACATCTTTCTTCGTTGCACAATACTATTGGGGTGCCCAAGGCCGATGTGGTGGGGATTCAGAAAATCATTGCTTAGGAGGAAAGTTGAGCCACCGACCTCGGACACCTATTCTCGTTTTGATAGACGATTTTATTAGAAAGTTACTGGACATAGCGACGGTATAATGCCACATACGATAGTTTATGAGCGGATTTCGGACGGTCGCGCTCTTCCATGCACGACGGACGATCCCTACCAAGGCCTCATCGATCGATGCGATGTTCTTCTCTGGCCGCGGTCCCTCGTCATCGTCCATTTCGTGCTGTGGTATATGGATCGTTCCTCGATCTTGGAAAGGATAGGTGCCAGTAACCTTCCGGGAAACATTGTTGCATCCAGTACAAAATTAGAAATACCGTATGGAACGATCAATATCCAGAAACAGTTTATGATCATTCGTTAGTTCGTCTTCATGCGGTATGAATGAGGTGGTTGGGCCATGATCGACCTAAAGAACGTTAATTATGATAGGGTCTTTAGAAGGTACGACATCCAAATGGAGGCCAGAGAATCCCCGGAGGAACTTGCGGCGAAGCTGGTCCCCAAGGACCCGACCCTTAGAAAGGTCGCCGAGGATGTCGTGTTCATACGTTATAATAATGTCCAAGAGGATGTTTCCTCGGCACTAAAGAACTTTACCCCGGAAGAGGTCATCGAACAAGGATTGATAAAAGGGATGGACGTGGTGGGAGAGCTGTATGGAAGGGGCATCTACTATCTCCCGCACGTGATGGTCGCGGCGGACGCTATGGAACTAGGTGTTAAGTTCTGTGAGTCCAGGATGAAGGGGACCAGGGAGACCCGTGGCAAGGCGATAATGCATGTGGCCGAAGGGGACCCTCATGATATTGGGAAGAACATAGCCGCGGTGCTGCTCAAATCCAATGGGTGGTCAGTGATCGATCTGGGAAGGGACGTGGCGGTCGATGATGTCGTTCAGTCGGTAGAGGAATCTAAACCTCAAATATTGACCGGTACGGCATTGATGACCACGACCATGTCGGCTTTCCCCAAGATATCCGAACGTTTATTGAAAAAAGGGATAGAGGTCCCGTTCATCTGTGGCGGGGGGGCGGTCAACAGGGCCTATGTGGAATCATACCCCATGGGGATCTATGCATCGAAAGCAGTGCAGGGCCCGCTGCTCGGTGGAAAAGCCGTGGAGGACTGGGATTGGAAAAGGATCAGGGACCACTGGGACAATATCATCGCAGGTAAGGAGTAAGCGGAGGGAAGACCATGACCATAAAGAGATACACTAGGATGGAGTATGAGAACCCCGACGATATGGTCTTCGGTGAGGCAAAGTACCCTGTTTCATACGGGCTGGGTATGACCGTTGGAGGCGGTTTTGTCGTTCCAGAGATAAACTTCGCCCCTCGACCGGGGGCGGAGAGGACGCCAGAAAGTCTCAGGAAAGAATTTGTGGATTACATAACCAAAGACATACTCGATCGTGCGGTAACGCTAGGGTTCCCGGCCGTCCAGCTTGAGAACGAACACATCTTTCAAATGGTCAATGAACCGAAGAGGTTCGAACTACCGGTCGTGGCCGGTCAGAAAGAGCTCATGCAAAAGTACCATGATGAGTTCGGCATAGCTCTTGCTATAAGACATACTATCGCCGACCCCCGCCTGGCAGAGGAGGGTCTCCGGCTTGGAATGGATAAAAAACACGAATATCCAGAAAAATGCATAGAGTCGTTCGAGGTTGCGGCAGAGAACGGTGCCGACCTATTATCGTGCGAAACGACCGGTGGCAAGGAGGTAGCAGATTATGCCGTCCTCAGACAGGACATTCGAGGTTGGTTGTTCGGGATAGGTTATCTCGGGAGCCTCGACATGGAATGGATATGGCCCAAGATAGTTGAGATCGCAAAGAAGAACAAGATCCGTGCAGGGGGGGACACCAACTGTGCCGGTGCCAACACTGCGATGTTCATGGCCGGCGGTTATCTCGATAAGGACATACCGAGGACGTTCTCTGCCGTCACCAGGGCGATAGCATCGGCCCGTACTCTCGTGGCATGGGAGGCTGGAGCCTCTGGACCGGACAAGGATTGCGGCTACGAGGGGCCGATACTCAAGGCCATAGCGGGTAAGACCACCTCTCAAGAGGGGAAGAACAGCCAGTGCGCCCATGCGGACCTGATGGGAAATCTGATCGCCCAGATATGCGACCTTTGGTCCAACGAATCGGTCGAGTACCATTCGGAGTTCGGTGGCTCTTCCGTCCAGTGCTGGCTTGGCTCGATCGGTTACGAGGCCGCCCTGATGAACACCGCAAAGCAGCTCAAACAGGACAAGCTCTTGAGGGACATGTACATGGCAACGGACAGGTACAGGTGTCCTGAGGCGTTCATCCTGGCATATGACAACGCTTACAAGATCGGCATGGCCATCGTGGAAAACGGGAACGACATATATCTGAGGGCCAAATCGGCAGGGATGACAGCGGCCAGGTTGATCGAGGAGGAGTCCCGCTCTGGAAAGCTCCGTCTGAGCAAGCACGAGGTCGACATGCTTCGGAAGATAATCACCGACCTCAGCGCGCTCCCGGACGAACAAGACCGGTTCGTAGATCAATGTCTAAAGGCATATGGCGATATACCCATGTTCAACCCCCGGAACTACGACCTCTGATCGCAAGCTCGACCTACTACCGTTTGCATGAAAGGGAAGCATACATTGGGCTGGCCATCATTACATGCTAGGTGGTCTTTTGGACCGGCCATCCTAACAGTTGTCCTCATGTCCATCATGCTCGTCATGATGGTGATCCTTTTATCTCCAGATCGAACGAGGGCCTTAGGATATCGAGGCTCTTTTCCATGATCTCTTCCAGCTCTTTGTCCTTTATCCCTACTATCGCCGCCATGAACTTCATTTCGCCCGATCGGTACCGTTCCGCCTTGGAGCCGGTTCATGGTCTCGACCCCGAGATCCAGATCGACGATGTTCAACTTGAGAGTGCCTTCTGGGGTCGTCACGAACGCCTTTATGTGCCCCATCAAGTGTCGTTCTTCCTCGACCACTCTTTCAGCCACTTTTAACAGAACGTCCTCCATGAGGCCGACGAACTTTGAGGTGGGAAGTCCCGTCCCTGAACGGATCACGACCAGCATGCCGAACGAACCGGCGTCCGCCTCCTCCTTGGTGTCGTCCATCATCTCACCTCAGAGATCACCATTTTCACCAGCTCGTCCATTCCGATGCCCTCTTTGGCAGAAATGAACGCGATCTTCGAGCTAGGGCTTATGCCTTGAATGATCGATGCGACATCCTCCTTCACCTGATCATCCACAAGATCTATCTTATTTATCGCGATTATGTCCGAGCCAAGGATCTGTCTGGTCAAGAACAGCTCCGCCTCGCCGAACATCTTCTTCGCACGGAAAGCATCGATCATGCAAATGGTTATGACCCCTTCGTTCTCGATCATCGATGTTCGGATGATCTGTTTTATCTTCGATGCGAAGGCAAGTCCGGTCGGTTCGATGATGATCACGTCCGGCGTGTATTCTTTGGTCACCATTCTCAAGGTGTTCTGCAGACTTCCAGATAATGAGCAGCAGATGCAGCCTTCCGTGATCTCCACGGTCTTAAGACCGAACGAATCTATGACGGCGCCATCCACACCGACCTCCCCCACCTCGTTCACTATTATCGCTACCCGCTTCCCTGCTTTACTAAGGTCGGTACCAAGACGGATCAATGAGGTCGTCTTCCCGCTTCCGAGGAAACCAGCTAAGAGGCAAATGATCATCGATCCTTTTGAAGGGTCGAGGTGATAATAAGGCTTTCTTGAAAAAGTAGTCGTTCAAGAGCAGGTCGGACGGTCAAGAGATCTAGCCGGCATTGACCCCAGGGGGTCTTCGGTCATGCTCTTGCGGCGGACGGCCCTATTCCTTAGTGTTCTCCAAGCATAACGACATCGGTCGGGTCCCATATGCCGTACATTATCAGTGGTCCAACGTCATCCGCTCTTCATAGTCCTTACCGGTTTCGGGGATAGGGTGCTCGAACCTTACCGCCCTTATCTTATTTCCGATATGGACGGTCATGAGGTCTTCCGCTGGTATGGTCCTTACTCCGGTCTTCTCTTCGATATAGGTGGTCTGCTTGTCGACCCCGTCATGAACCAGTTTCATGCCGAAATGTGTCAGTATGAGCACCTCCGGCCTTATGACGTCCGCGATCATTGCGGCGTCCTCGGTGCACATGTGCTTCGGTACCCTTGACATTAATGGTCTTGTTATGTTCAGGATGAGGACGCGAGCCCCCCTATGCTCCTCGATCAGTTCGGGGGAAAGTTCGGAATCACCGAAATATGAAACGACCCCATTGGAGGTGTGGAACCTGAAGCCCACCCCGGTGGGATCGCTGTGCATGGTCCTCGTCACGTCGATCCGCATACCTTTCACATCGATCGTTCCTTTCGGTTCGGCGATGATGACCCTTCCTGGGATCGAACGATGGTATTTGGATATGGCAGGGCTAAAACCAGGAGCCCCTTCAAGAACGCTCAGGCTTCCGATCAGGGTCCCGCTCCTTTTGAACCCCCCATGGGTCATCCCTTCGATCAACATCTCAGCATCCGCATAGTGATCTGGATGACAGTGGGATATCACGATCGCATCCGTTCTGGCGGGATCGATCGATGCCCTTCTCATGTTCATAAGGGCCGACGGTCCAGGGTCGAGATGGATCCTCACACCATCGTTCAGATAGATGCCTCCGGTGGCCCTTATCTGATAAATCGTTGCGAATCTCCCCCCTCCTGTACCTAGAAAGGTGATCGAGGTCATTTTTGCAGGTTCCAAAGATAAGTGATCTATCTGTTAGATATTACTCACTATCAGAGTCAGACCGGACCGATCGGAACATGTGGTAAGATATATTATCAAAGATATTCATGAACGGCCTGGTCCAGATGAGTCTGATCGTCAAGAACGCGAACATCGTGACCCAGAACGAGCGTAGAGAGATCGTGAAGGGTGACATACTTATCGAGAACGATACGATAACGGCCATAGGGAAGGTCAGGGGCTCGGCCGACAAGGTGATCGATGCCGGTGGAGGGATCGTCATGCCAGGTATGATCAACGCTCATACCCATGTCTCCATGGCCATCCTGAAGGCCATCGCGGACGATCTGCCATTTGACAAGTTCCTTGAGAAGGTGTTCGCGGTCGACGCAAAAAGGACCCCGAGGGACATCGAGGCCGGAGCGAAACAGGGATGCATAGAGCTCATAAGGTCCGGTACGACGACCTTCGTCGATCTATACTACTCAGAGGACATCATCGCCAAGGCAGTAGAGCTATCAGGTATAAGGGGAGTGCTGGGGTGGGCGGTCCTGGATCAGGAGTTCACGACCCAGAACGGCGTTCCTCTTGATAATTGTAAGAGGTTCTGTGAAGCGTTCAAAGGAAGGGCGCGGATATTTCCCGCTGTCGGTCTTCAAGGAGTATATGTTTGTTCTACCGAGACGTTCCTTGGGGCAAGGGACTACGCCCTGGAGAACGACCTGCTTTTACATTTCCATCTTTCTGAGACAAGAGGCGAGGTCACTGAGTGCAAGAAGAAGGAAGGGAAACGACCGGTGGATTATCTCAGCTCGATCGGGTTCTTGAACGACCATTGTCTGGCCGCACATTCTGCATGGTTGACCTTGAACGAGGTTAGGGAGATGGCAAGGGCGGGAGCAAGGCCCGTGTCCTGTCCTATCTCGAACATGAAACTGGCGACGGGCGGGGTAGCACCCATACCTGAGATGTTCAAGGCCGGCATGACGGTCTCCATAGGAACGGACGGGTCCACTACGAACAATAGCCTGGACATGTTCGGAGAAATGAAGACCCTCTCTCTTCTGCAGAAGGCCAACAGATGGGACCCTACCGTCCTGCCGGCCCAGAAGGTGCTTGACATGGCCACAATCGATGGGGCGAAAGCGCTCAGGATGGAAAGCATGCTCGGCTCGATCGAAGTGGGAAAACGGGCGGATATGGTCATCCTCGATCCCATGGCACCCAATCTAAGACCGCTTCGTCCGGACACCATCGTATCTAACATCGTTTATTCTGCCAACGCCGGGAACGTCTTGACGGTGATCTGCGATGGTGAATGTGTTTTGGAGGAAGGGACCATGACCACCATGGACGAGGAGAGGGAACTGGAAGAGGCCGAGGATGCCGCAAATATTCTTTTAGGTTAGACCGTGCAATAGATGGACATAGAAGAATGTGGTCCCGACTCCCGGATTTGAACCGGGGGCCTGCTGATATCGGCGGCTGATAACCGGTAGAACCGGGAACCCACTACAGTCAGCCGCTCTAGCCAGACTGAGCTAAGTCGGGGGTGTACTGTCCTAATTACAGATACGGTATATAGAACTTCCCCTGATGGGTGAGCGATCGGGACCGAGCCAGCGTATAAATTTTCTGGATTTTTGCATAAATATGGGCTTGGAAAATTATTATATATACACCGAAGTATATCTTCGTCCGACAAAGGAGGTCTTAGCGACCTCTTATAACCGGTGCTAGAATGGAAGAGCCTGAACTGGAGAAAGTGACGATACGTCTCCCCGAGCGCTATGTTCGAGCACTGGACTTCCTAGTGACGGTGGATGATTTCCCCTCCAGATCGGAAGCGATCCGAGCAGCTATCAGGGATTTCATCTACGAACGAGTTGATGTGGTGATGGAGAAGGTAAAAAAGATGGAGGAGGCGGAGAAGACCCTCGCCGAAATGGAAGAGTTCAAGGAAAAATATCTACTAAGATAGATAGCCTGTTAGTTGGGATGGGATGCACTAACGGTCTTTCCTTAAACCTCCCCCTTCTTAAATTTTTTAATTTTGCGGGCGAGAGGTCCCCCTGTGAAAGCTGGGGGACGAAAGCTTACGATTCTTGAAGACCGCGAGAAGATGTGGTCGGAAAGCACGTCACAAGTTCTTGAAGAACAGATTCTCTTGCCGACAGCGCGCGGTCCACATTACGTCTTGCGTGGAACGATAGGGATCGTTCGTCAGGTCCAGGAAGCGCACAGGATCATGCTCTTACCATCGAACCCGCCATGCTCGGATGTCTGGCATTGTTAAAAACTGCCCTCATCGTTCATCTCAGATCGAGGTCTTATATGGCACGCCCTGATCTGATCTCGAGGGGTTATAGCTAAATAATGATCTGGGATGCCCGCCAAGTAAAATAAAGGGTGGAACTTGGACGCACCAAGCTCTTTTCATCCGATGTAGCCGAGATCCTCTTTCTTTGGCTCGATCGGGCTCTCGATCTCCTTGAGCTTTGATGTTATGAGGTCTATCTGTTCGGCCTTGCTCTCAAGCTCACTGAAATCGATCTTGACGCCCAGTATGTCGGCCAGGATACGGAGCACTGCCTCCGCCCCTTTCGGATCTACGAAATAGCCAGAGGTCTCACCCATGAGACACACTGCCTTCATCCCGTATACCTTTCCCAGACCCAAAAGAAGTCCGCTTGCCCCTACGATCCCCGAGCCAGGCTCGCCCTTTGAGAAAATAACGCCCTTTTGCTTCATTTCCTCGACCAGGTCCTTGCTCGTGGCGGCCCCTAGTACGCGCGGTTTCTCTACCATCTTTCCGATGCCGTAACCGCCGAGAGTGAACACCTTCTGTACCCCATACTTCTGTCCAAGCTGGAGAACGAAGTCCGAAAGGTCATATTGTCCCTCCGGGGTCAAACCTTGGTAATCTCCTACAAGTATTATCAGGTCGGGGTGTACTCCATCGGCCTTTGAATAGTAAAGCTCATTGTTGACCAGCTTGATAACTCCCTCATCATCCACTATCACCTGGGGAGGGAAATATATTGAATAAATGTCCGCGAACTTTTTTGCCTTGAGCTGGTCCAAAAGGTGCTCTGCCGCGAGCTTTCCGACAGTTGCCTACTCCAGGGAGCCCCTCGATCAGAACAGGGTTGACGAGTTCTGGCTCCTCATGGAAGACCGTTTTTATTTTCTCCATGGTGATCACGCTGCTCTTTCTTGAGTTTTCTTCTATATTTACCATATCTGTCCTCCGGGGAATATCTGGGAGGAATTGGTGTGTCCGTGACTGATCCGCATTTGCTGCATTTATCCAGCAATGTATATTCGATGCACTTTGGACACTTTCTTAGCGATGTTCTCATAATTTAACCTTTGTGCCTTGGTCGATCAACATCTATATTGACCCTGAGCACAGGAACATTATCTCTACTTTCATCTACCTTCGCGGTGGAAAGACGCTTTTCCCCCACAGGTCTGAAGGGCATTGATGATATTGGTCGTGACGACCTTAAGCTCTTCCTCTGCTGTCTTATAATCAGGAGCTGCAACGACCACTCTATATTTGGGCGCTCCGATATACTGTATTTTTACTTGTAGGGTCGAGGTCCCTATACCGGATTCCAAAGAACTTCTGATATGGTCGACGCCATCCGGCAAAGGACACGTCAGTTCAAGATATCCATCTATCTGGACATAGGGCGGTGTCACGTTTCTCCTTGGCGACCTCGACGAACACTTTCATCCATGGACCGCTGAACCCTTCCTCCTCAAGGGAGGCTGGACCAGCAGCGGACATCTCGAAAGCAGAGAACAGCGTACCGAACTTATCTATCATTTCAAAACCGAACTCTTCCAGAACAGCTTCCTTGGTGCTGCCGCTCCTCTCAGCGACGATCTCTAGGAGCTTCTCGGCCTTGTTCTCGTTCTTCCACTGTTGGATCTTTTCACGTTTCTGATGTTCGTTGACGGATTTTAAGGAAAGATCGATATGCCCCTTACTGGTATCGACACCAAGGACCTTGCATACGATCTTTTGTCCTTCCCTTACGTAATCCCGGATATACTTTACCCAACCTGTAGCGACATCCCTGATGTGGATGAACCCTTCTTTGTTGTCATACTCGTCCAGAGTGACAAAGGCACCGAAGTTCTTTACGTTCTGGACGGTGCAAACAACAAGTTCGCCCTCCTCAGGAAACTCGCTGGTCCTTACCATTAGTCGACCACCTCAAGCAGCTTTCCCTTGATCTCGCCCACGCCTCCGCGGGTCTTGATCAAAGTGGAGCCGCAAACGTGGCACGCCACGTTCTATTGCTGGCTTCTTGAAAGCTACTTGTTCGTTGCCGCAGTCGGGGCATTTTACTTTAACGAAATTACCTGTATGTACATCTGCCATTGGGCTCACTCCTCGAGCTCGAACTTTTTGGCTCTGAAACAGGGCCTTTGGTGCGCCTTTTTGCATTTCTTGCATCTGTATCTTAAGGCCACCCTTTTGGTCGGTTTTTCTCGGCCTTCAGGTTTTGGCCTAGGGAAACCCCCGTAACCTGAGGTCGCTCTTCTGAATCGCCTCTGTCCCCACTTTAGTTCACTGGCCTTCCTCTTCTTTACTCTCTCTACCTCGTGTGCCGTGTGAACCTTGCACTTGGGACAGTAAGTAATGACGTTCCGAGGCATTTTCATGTTAAACACCTTAATTCGAAGTGAGATAGCCTAATACGCAATTAATATTTATAACAACCTACGCCGACGAGACCGAAAAAGAGCTGGCTGGATAGAGGGAAATGGAGACATATGGTGATATTTTGGACATGGACCATAAGGTGGGCGCGAGATCGACCATCATAAGCTCGGACCATCGGTCCAAGAGATCCGGGGACCGAGGGCGCATGAGCAAAATCTTTTCAGATAATACTTTATTTCGCGATATTTTAAAAATTCGTTAAGTCTCCGTCGATAAATATGAACGATCCCCTATAGAATGCTCTGGAACGATCTACCATTACCCATCGAATGGTCAAATAGAAAATGATATATATGGATAGAATAATAAATGAATAAGATAAATTATGAATGAGCGTGGATTCACCAAAAAGGACGAGACCCTCGTCAAGTTACTCATGCGAACCGATATGCCAAAGAACGTGGCGAAGACGTTGGTCTTCCTGCGGAAAAAGGAAGAGACGACCTCGGTCGAGATAGAGATATCCACGGCCCTAAGGCAGCCAGAGGTATCGATCGCTATGCAGGAACTTCGTCGAAGGAAATGGGTGATCAAGAGGGACATCAAGAAGGAGGGCAAAGGAAGGCCGGTCCACTCTTACAAACTGGCAATATCTTTCGAGAAAATAATAGAGACGATCGAAAAAGAAGAAAAGAAACGGATCGAAGAGATCGAGAACAACATAAGGGCGCTTAAGCAGGCAGCAGCCCAGCTTTCGCAGTCCTAATCTTTATCTTTGATTATCGTCCCCTTGTCCGTACCCACGATGACACGTGAGGTGAGGTCAAGGAACAGGCCGTTCTCGACGACACCAGGTATCTTCCTTAATCTGGTATCGAGACCGGCGGGGTCGCTTATCCCCGAAAACTTGCAGTCGTAGATCAGGTTACCATTATCGGTGATGAAAGGGGTCGTTCCTCCTCTGATCGCGGCCGAACATCCCAGGATCTCCAAGGACCTCTTGGTCCTGAGGTGCCCGAACTGGACGACCTCGACCGGGACAGGTGTTCTGGCACCGAGTTGATCTACCAATTTCGCCTCATCGACGATGATTATCTCTTGATCGGAATAGCTGGCGACCATCTTTTCTCGCAATAGTGCGCCCCCAAGGCCCTTGATCAGACGGAACTGCGGGTCAACTTCGTCGGCCCCATCGATGGTCAGGTCTATCCTTTCAACGTTCTCCAGCGTCGTTAGTTCGATCCCCAA
Source organism: Methanomassiliicoccaceae archaeon (assembly GCA_963741025.1). GTDB lineage: Archaea > Thermoplasmatota > Thermoplasmata > Methanomassiliicoccales > Methanomassiliicoccaceae > CAVUGW01. Next base: position 262,852 of record CAVUGW010000022.1, on the reverse strand, counting down.
TCTGGTGGCCTGCGCCTCTGTTTCCTTGATGTCGGGATTCCGACCAGATCGTACCCGGACTCGACCAGTTTTCCTATCTCGTCAACGGCAAAACGGGTCGTCGATCCTGTCCCCAGACCCAGGACCATCCCGTCCTCGACGAACTCCACGGCCTTCTTTGCGGCTGCCATCTTTTTTTCGCTCATCCGCTCTCCTCGAAGTTCTTCCTAATTATGCCGACCAATCTATCTGCTATATATGAATTGATCTCGAGCCCCAGCTCGGTCGTTGCCTTGGACGGATCCCCCACATAGCCGTCCGGGAAGGACCTCTCTGGGTCGTTGACGATCATGAAGTTTAGATCGACATATCTTCCGGTCTTATCGTTCCTCCTCACCTTCTCAGGACAGATGGCCATCATTCTTGCCGTCTCGACCATCCCTCCATGTCCATCCCCTTTCTGGTCCACAGGAAATCCGCGTGCCAGATCATAATCGGTCAGGAGCATTAATCTGACATCGTTCTTCCTTACTATGTCGGCACATGCTGTTCTCAGTGCTGCCATGTGGGAGGACCCTGCATGCCCACTTATGACCACGATCTTTGTTATCCCGTTCATCATCAAAGATCCGAGTATGTCCCGGACCACGCTCACGGTGGACTCGAAAGAGAGCGATATAGTACCTGGCATGTTCCTCGTTGAACTGTGAAAAGCATAACGCAACGGGGGGGCCACCAGGCCGTCCAATCTCTCCGCGACCATGTCGGCTATCGCCTCTGGTTGAAGAGAGTCGGTGGATAGGGGAAGGTGCGGACCATGTGCTTCCGTCCCCCCTATTGGCAGGATTACGACCGGTCCCCTTTTTACGATCTCCGCGAACTCATCCCTCGTCAGGTCGTCCAATCTCATGGTCTGCTCACCTTATTGTTCAGATCGAGGAGCTGTGTTCCACATACTGGGCAAGAACCATGTTCCAAAGAGTCCCTATCGAACTTGTTCTTCAGATCTCTGTTTATCTCTTCCAATCTTTCCTTTTTTATGGTCTTCTCACACCTTGGACAGTACATGATAGATGCGAACGTGCTTCGTGATAATTAACTTAAGGGAAAGGAGGTCCCCAGCTTTCATGGCGGACCTTTCGCTCGCAAAATTAATAGATTGCGAGATCATAGATGGAGCATGCGTTTGGTGACCCTATTCTCAGGAGGCAAGGACTCGATGTTCGCGACCTATATCATGCAACAACAGGGTCACAGTATCGATGGTCTGATCAGCATTTTGCCCAAGGACAGGGACTCATGGCTCTTCCATACGCCAAATCTTCACCTACTTCCATTGATGGCAGAGGCCATGGAGATAGCTTTGACGACGACGGAGAGCTCTGGGTCGGAACAGGACGACATCGAGGCATTGAGGACCGCTCTCTCGTCTTTGAACATCGAGGGGGTGATCACAGGGGCGATCGCTTCCGACTATCAGTGGGACCGGATCAACGGGGTATGCCAGGAACTCGGTCTTAAGGTGTTTTCCCCGTTGTGGAGAAAGGACCAGGAAATGCTCTTACATGAAATGGTCCAAGCAGGGGTAAGGGCGATCATCGTGAACGTTTCGGCCGAAGGGCTCGGTCCGTCATGGCTGGGCAGGATCGATCGATAATGGGGCCATTGAGGATACTGAAGGGTCTTCAGAAGAGGTTCAGCATAAACCTGTCCGGTGAAGGTGGGGAGTACGAGACCCTGGTGATAGATTCACCCCTTTACAAAAAGGCGATCAGGATCATCGATAAAGGGATAGAGGAAAGAAGGGACGGCGGAAGGTTGACGGTAAAGGACGCTATATTGGAGTGATCCACCATGCCTCATACCTTTCCGAGGGACGAACGAGCTAGATTGAACAATGAAGAACGAAAGCGTGACCAGCCAGCGGAAGGCATGATCGAAAGGATGGACCCACGCCCTCAGGAGAGATGCATAGACCTTGGTTGTGGGACGGGATATGTCTCGATCCCGCTGGCCAAGAAGGTGAAATGTGTCATCGGTCTCGATTCCGAGGACATGATGCTAAAAGACCTTCTGAAAAATGCTGAGATCGCGGGAGTTGCGAACATCCGGACGATCAATTCCAGGTTACCAGCGATCGATGCGCCATCTAGATCTTTCGACAGGGCCGTGCTGGTCAATGTCCTGCACGAAGTCGAGGACAAAGATAAGCTATCGTCCGAGATCTCAAGGGTGCTGAAGATCGGTGGTCACCTTTCTTTGGTCGATTTTCAGAAAAATACATCGAGCTTCGGTCCTCCCGTTGAGGAAAGGATCGACGAGGTTTGTGTATTGCCATTGTTCCCGGGATTCGAAAAAATGAAGAGCTGGACCTTTCAAGACTTCTACCAGTTCGAGCTTATCATGAGAGGGGAAAAATAATTTACGATTCGAACGTTCTATCCTCGAAGGCCAAGCGGCGTTCGCTAGAGATCCGCGAACGAACCTATGCATATCATGTTGAACGACATGATGAGGAGCTGATCTTGACGGGTGGACCGGTGCGTTCCAACCGATCATCAAATCTCAATGGTGAACCATATGGCCAATGATATACCCAATATCGGACCGTCCCAAAATGACCAGAGCTTGAGACCCATGACAAAAAAGATAGTTCTCATCACGGGTGCCACATCAGGGATCGGAAAGGAGACGGCAATGGGGCTGGGGAGACTGGGGGCATCGCTCGTGATCGTCGGGCGCGATGATAAGAAATTGGCCGAGGTCAGGAAACAGATCACTGATGGGACGGGAGATAAGGACGTAGAGGTCATGAGATGTGATCTATCCTCCTTGATGGAGGTTCGGGCACTGGCGAAGGATTTTCAGGAGAGGTTCGATCGTCTAGAACGTCCTGATCAATAATGCAGGTACGATAATAGGGGATAGGAGGACGACCGCAGATGGATATGAGTACACTTTCGCCCTCGACCACCTATCTCCCTTCCTCCTGACCAACCTATTGCTCGACACCTTGAAGAAAAGCGCCCCGGCCAGAATAATCACTGTCAGTTCTGTCGCGCATAAGTTCGGAAGGATGCATTTTGAGGACCCTATGTTCGAGAAAGGCTACTCTCCGATGAAGGCCTATTCCCAAGCAAAGCTGGCCAATGTACTTTTCACATATGAGCTCGCACGAAGACTGGAAGGACAGAACATCACGGCCAATTGTCTGCACCCTGGAAACGTCAAAACGAACTTCGGGAAGGAGACGCACGGCATCTTCAGGGCCTTCTTGTCGATATCTTCCCCTTTCTTGATCAGCGCGGAAAAAGGGGCCAGGACATCTGTCTATGTAGCATCCTCTCCAGAAGTGGAAGGAGTGACCGGGAAATATTTTGTAAGGGAAAGATCGGTCCGTTCCTCCCGCAGGTCTATGAAAGTGGACGATGCGAAGAGATTATGGGAGCTCAGTGAGAGGCTGACCGGCCTCTGATGGATCGTGGTCGTCCATGGTCGTGTGTCCCGGTCGAGCGGCCTTTTGGACGGCCCTCACGGTCTCTCACCATGGCCGATAGGGACAAACGAGATCGAACCGCCATTCTTCCATTTTTTGACAATACACGTCCCCATATATAAAAAAGAAATGACCGGACAAAATCCAATTGACTGACTACCAGTCAAATAGTACGATAATAATACTTATTAATCGATCTAACATCTGCCCTCCACCCATTCGGAAAGCAATGCCAGGTCGGAGGCGGTCGTATGGCTTTAGAAAAATTAGGAAATATAATAACCAAACATTACAAGATGATCATAATCGCTTGGATCGTAGTTCTCTTGATATCGATCCCGGCGATGATGCAAGTGGGGAGCGTCATCCAATATAATGAAGCAGGAGGGATATCCCCCGATTACGAATCGGTAAAGGCGTCGAACGTGATCGCATCCGAATTCGCTAGTTCTGCCAACGGGTCGGTAGAGATCGTTCTTCAGGCGAACAATGTCACCGATGCCCGATCAAGGGACTACGTCCTTGCTCTTGATGAACGGATCGAGAACTCGACCGACATAAAATACCTCGCTGGGGTCACATCGGTCTACACGGCAACGGAGGGAATGATGGACCAGGTGGTCCTTCAGCTCGGGCCGTCGATGAGACCGACGGAGAGAACGGTCAATACGACGGCGTTCATCATCTATGGGATCCCGAACCTCTATGTCTCCAACTGGATCACGAACAGTTCTAATGCTTATAATGCGACAAAGCTCGAAATAACGAAGGTGCTTGTGTCCCAGGACGAGCAGAACATGACGCAGGTCGCCCTTGGATACTACTCCATTTTCTCGAACGACTGGAACAACACGGGATCGTACACGGACCCGTACCAGGTGGCCCAGGTTTGTACGGCATCTGCAGCAGGCGATTTCATCAATGGAATCAACAAGACGAACGCGACCGAAGGGAAATTACTGCAGGCCGTGAACCAGACCCTCAGCAACCAGACCTATGCTGACCAGAATAGTGTCCAGGGACTTACCCTTGGCATGTTGGGAAGCACTGCATCGATAAGCAACATGACCTTCATGCAGGGGATCTATCAGCTCGGTCCTAATTACACGATGGCGAACATATCTCCGTTCGTGGAAGGCATCATAGCCAATGGGACCATCGCCACATATCCGGTCCAACTTCCTAAAGCGGACCTTTCGAGCATGATATCGTCCAACAATGGAACGATGTTGATGATGGTCGCTTTCACGGTCCCATCGTCCTATACGACGAGCAGTGGTGATTACCCTCTGTACGACGATGTAAAAGTTATCAGGGGCATCGACAGCGCAGTGCGGTCCGAGACGGGCGCCCCTATATCCGTCTATGTGACAGGGGATGCAGCCATTGCGGCCGACCAGCAATCCGGTTCGTCCAGCGATATGACACTGATCGAACCGATCACCATCTTTACGATAATCGTTCTAATGGGCGTTCTGTTCAGGTCGGTCCTTGGACAGTTCCTTCCTCTTAGTGCGGTCGGTATCGCATATGGTATCAGCATCGCGATGGTCTTTATCATCGGATCCACAGTGGCCCAGATCGATTCTAGCATCACCACCATGTTGTTCGCGATACTAATGGGGGTAGGGACCGATTATTCGATCTTTGTTATAATGAGGTATCGTGAGGAGAGGATCAAAGGAAGTACACGGGAACAGGCGGTCCATACTTCTGTATCCTGGGCCGGAGAATCGATAATCACCTCCGGGGCGACCGTGATAATCGCCTTTTTCGCCATGAGCTTGTCCACCTTCGCCTTCGTGCAGACGATGGGATTGGTGATCGGTACATCCATCGTAATAGCCTTGTTGGTAGCACTGACGCTCATCCCTTCGATCCTCATGCTCGTGGGTAACAGGATATTCTGGCCCACATCGGGAAAAAGGTGGAGCACGTATGCCGATAAGGTAATGGCCAAGAAAAGAAAGAGCCTCGGCTACTTCCGTAAGGCCGCCACGTTCGGGGTCGAACATGCCAAGGTCGTCATCATCGTGGCGCTCTTGATCTCGCTCCCTGCGACATACATCTTCCTATCCTCAGAGCCGAGCTATGACTTCATAGGCAGCATGGGAAACTCAGAGAGCATCCAAGGAATGAACGCGATGACGGATGTTCTTGGTGCCGGGGCGATATATCCTACCCAGATAGTCATAACCGGGAACACTTCCATCTACAATGGGACGACCCTGAACTATGAATATCTGGACGCAGTGGACAACGTAACGGCAAAGATAGCTGCGGATCCGGCGGTCCAGCAGGTGACGAGCATCACAAGGCCGTTCGGAGCGCTTGTGGATTATCGCGACTTCACATCCTTATCGGTCCCGATCCAGAAACAGATGCTCTCGGACATAGGGGCAGATAAGAAGAGCCTGATCATGGTCGTGATATTCAAGGACCAGCCCGAAAAGGAGAGCACGGTAAATCATATTCCGGTGCTTAGGCAGGAGATCGCGAGCGTCAAGTCCATGCAACCCGAGCTGAAGTCCTCGACCATCCTTGTAGGTGGAATGACGGCCTCCATGTACGATCTTAGCTTGGACATGGCCCAGCAATTCTCCAACATCGAGACCATCGTGGTTCTGGATCTTCGCGGTCCTGATGATCGTGCTGGGTTCTCTATTGTTGCCGGCGTTCGCTGTGCTCTCCATAGCGATGAGCATATCCTGGTCGTTCGCTCTGACGACCCTTATATTTGGAAGCTGGTTAGGGAAGCCGATATTGTTCATCATCCCCCTGATACTGTTCATCATGCTGATGGGCATAGGGATGGACTATAACTGTATTCATCCTGACCAGGATCAGGGAGGAGGTTCACAAGGGAAAGGGGACGAAGGAGGCCGTGGTTGACGCTGTCGATTGGACCGGAGGGATAATCTCCGCCCTGGCACTGATAATGGCGGGGGCCTTCGGGTCAATGATGCTGTCCAGCGATACCATGCTCCAGGAGTTCGGCTTCGCTCTTGCCGTTGCCATACTGATCGATGCGATGTTCATGCGAACATATGTTGTTCCTGCAGCGATGGCCCTCATGGGTAAATATGCCTGGTGGGCCCCCGGAAGGTTACAACGCGAGGGTCGGAAGGACGGACAGGGCAAGAAGGAGGGCTCGACCTAAACCTCTTCCTTTACGATCTTATCGTTCCTGCATCGAAGGTCCATCACATATGGGACCGGATCTTCCGACCGAGGACGATGAGAACCGGGTCAAGCGGTGCTGAGATGGTCAAGAACAACATGAGAACCGCAGAGAGAAGGAACGAGTTCATCGCAGCGGCCGAGGGGCTCTTCAACGAAAGAGGGTACGAGAACACCACGGTCGACGATATCGTCACAAAGATGAACGTCGCCAAGGGCCTTTTTTACTACTATTTCGACTCCAAGGATAAGCTGTTGGAGATAATTTTGAACCGGTTGATCGATGAGATAGGCTCGTCAATAACAGCGGTGATGGAAAGGAACGGGTCGGGTGCAATGGAGCGTTATAGGGAGCTGATAGCGGTCAATGTCGAGATCGGGTCTCGAGCAAGATCATTGGTCGCCTTCTTCAAGAACGAGAGGAACCAGGCGTTGCATTACTCTTTGGAACGAAGGGCGATGGACCTGATGGTCCCCGCCGTCGAACGCATAATCGTCCAAGGGGTCGAGGAAGGAATCTTCGAGACCATGTATCCTAGGGATACCGCGATCGCCATACACTCCCTCACCCGTGAGCTTTTGTATCAACTGCCCGGTTGTCAGGAATGTGGATGATGTGATCCATATGATACAGGTCATGCAATATCTGATCGAAAGGCTCCTCGGTGCAAAGCAGGGTACGTTCACGGCGTTCATGGACAATGTGCCCTCAGATCTTCTTCTGTTCGTCGGTCAGTAGACACCCTACTAACAACATGATGATCTCGGACTAGGCTTTTGAACAAGGAAGGGATGAAAGCGACCGATCGACGAGCGGACGGTTCCTAGGCTCGGCGAGAATAGCATTGTGACGTACGGTCAGTTCCAAATGAATTAGACCTGCTAAGATATAAATCCATGGGACGACCAGATCGGCCTCTCTCCGAAAAGGTCATTTCCCCCTTGATGGACTTTCATCCTACAACCACTTCCGATAGTAAACCTTATCGGATCTAGGATCCTGTGAAATGTGAAATTAAATGGCCACTAGAATAAAGTACGTTGGCAGTTCGTCAACCCTGATCCGTGTACTTGGGGTGGAAGATTCCCCAGGGGACCAACGTCTTGTGTCAGAGATGCTCGAGGAGGCGAAGCTAGGACGATACGAGCTAAGGGGCGCTAATACCTTATCTGTGGCATTCCGTCTCCTGGATGAGGAGAGGTTCGACGTCGTATTGCTGGACCTCAACCTACCGGACAGTTACGGAATAGAGACCTTTTTATTACTTCATAATAGATTTCCCAAGATACCCATAATCGTTCTCACTGGTGGGACCGATGATGAGCCTGCCATGAGGGCCATCAATGAAGGTGCCCAGGACTATCTTTTCAAGGACGAGCTCACTTCCAGGGCCCTAAGTCATTCGATCCTTTACGCTATCGAGAGAAAACGGATCGAGGAGGACCTTCACCAGGCCATTCAAGCAAGGGAAGAAAGCCATCGGACCCTGAGCGCGATCATGGAGTTCGTACCTGAGAGCATAACCATAACCGGTGGACCACCTGACTTTCCCATCAAGATCGTCAGCAGCTATACCCTGAGGACCACCGGACGACCTTATGAAAAATTGATAGGGGTCCCCGCAGGGAAACATCAGAAGGCCTGGGGGCTCACCTTACCGGACGGGACCACCCCTGAACCGGACATGATGCCTTTGTACCGTGCTGCCCATTTCGGGGAAGAGACCAAGAACTTCGAACTTTTGATGCATACCGCCGATGGTAAGGAACTGACCATAATCGATAGCGCCGCACCGATCCGCGATAATGATGGTCATATCGTTGCGGCCATCAACGTCTGGTGGGACGTTAGTGATATGAAAGAGGCCGAACGGGAGCTTGATGATTCAAAATCCCGTGCAGAACTTTACCTGGACCTGCTGACGCACGATATCATAAATTATAATACAGTTGTAATGGGCTATCTTCAGCTGGCCGAGTCGAGGCTCAAGCTCGATGAAAAGGATAAAAAGCTGATCATAAGGCCATTGCAGGAGCTTAGGAACAGTTCTGAGGTCATCGCCAACATAAGGGACCTTAAGAGCATCCAAGAAGGCAGGGTCAAGATCGGACCAATCGACGTTTGCTATTTCCTGAACGAGATAAAGGGAGAGTACGAGGACCCACCAGGACGTGAGATAAAGATCTTCGTCGACAGCACAGAAGATTGCATGGTCAAGGGGTCGAGCCTGCTGAGGGATGTGTTCGCGAACATCGTAAGCAACTCGATAAACCATTCCACTGGGCCCCTCATGATAAAGATGAGCGTGAGAAAAGGGGCACAGAACGGCAGGAACTATGTCAAGGTGAGCGTCGATGACAATGGGCCAGGAATAACCGATGATGTAAAGGTCAAACTGTTCTCCCGTCCATCCCGCGGCTTGACAAAGGGTGTAGGGCATGGGCTGGGGCTCTTCCTGGTAAAAAGGCTCGTCGAGGACCATGATGGAAAGGTCTGGGTTGAGGACAGGTTCAAGGGTGACCATACCAGAGGTGTCAGGTTCGTCGTTCTCCTTCCTGCCGCTTGATGAGGACGTCTCCTTGCTCGCGAGACCCTACAGGGTCATTAGCGTTCTTTACCGATCATATTTGGGCACGGCGCCGATGTGTACAGTTCATGCCCGTCTGCGCCGCATCACTATCGCGAAAGAGATAACGATAACGGCACCGGCGATCAACAGACCTGCGATCAATAAAGGTCTCCCATCGTTCGACCCTGGTGTCGATGCAAGGCTTGGAAAGAGCACCGTTTGATCCAGAGATCGATGCTTGAGTTCTCACCATACCTGAACCCACTGAACATGACGTATATCGATGAGGTGTTCCCCGTTGGACCCTGAATGGAGTTAGCGACATACACCCTCGTGGTATTATGCGAGGACGGCCCTCCATCTATCACATATTGTGTGCTAAGCATCTCCTGGCACATCTCTTTACCCCTCACCAGATAAATGGCGGTGTCGTATGACCGATCTGTCGAGAACGACCTGACCTGCTCCATCGTTCCGTTAGGGTCATCCGAGAAATAGAACGACATATCGTCTTGGGCGACCAAGCTGAAGCTCTGTCCATACGTCAAAGAGGGCGTTCCAGCGCTATCAAGGGCCACAGGGAACTCCTTGGCAACGCTCCAATCGATATATGCGCCATATTCGCACTCTGTGCTGGTAGCGTTGTGGAACACCTGAAATGTGAGTACGGTCGGTACGGAAGTTCGATTGGTTCCTGGAGTTGAACTGTTGAGCGGCGCGCTGGAGATGATGGAACCGATAGTGATGTTGAAGCTGGCCACGCTCCCTTGAAGCTCGCGTCCCTGATAAGAGTAGTTCTGGACACCCAAAACGACCTGGCCAATGCCGATCGCATCACCCCAAAAGCTGATGGAGCCCACAACGTCGTTCAGGGAGGTATAGTTCGAGTTCGTGACATTGTCATGGAGCTGCGTGATATGCAGAACATCCCCACCGATAATGTTCATACCTTGGAGGTCATCGTTCATGACCAACGAAGTACCGTTCTCCGAGGACAGACCATGAACGACCAGTTCGACATGGTCCAATCTGTTCCAGGACAGGACGGTCCGGTTGATGACGTACCCAGACCGCCCTGGTAGAACAAATATCGTATCTCGACCCCTGCCTTTGCTCCGGACCCATCATTGTAGCTAAGCCAAATGAACTGTGATAGAAGCCCCTCCGTTGTTCCATTGCCGCTCTCGGAGGTTGTACTGCCATACTGGTCATAGCTTGAAAGGTCCACCGCAGGCGTTGATATGTTGTTCACATCGTTCAGCTCGGTGCCGGTAACGATCGAGAGCGATGGTTCTGGGCTCCCCATCCTACCGATATTGGGAACGGGGACCGAGCCATCGCCCCACTGGACACGGCCACCATGATCATCAATGTCACACATAGTATGGCCCAAAGAACACCGTAACCACGATCCCCCATCCACTATAACCTCCCAACCATCGATCAGGTTCAGATCTATGGACCCGTGTCTATATTCAATTTATTATCCCGATGTTTGAGATCAAAAATGACCCAACCTTTGGGGGAGATGAAATAGGCCGTGCGAAGGTACAGGTTGTGCGGAAAGGGTTTTGACGGTCGGAGATCTGTGCATTTCGCCTACTCTAGTACTCATGCTCCCAATGGCATGTCTGGCAATTATAGCCGTCGAGCCCCTCTATCAGACCTGAACGGCCGCACTTCGGACATTTCGTCGGTTTTCCCAGCCTTTTCAGTTCTGATGCTCAGGATGTTCTCCGCTTCCTTCAGCTGGCCCTCGACCTCTCCAAGGAACTCGGTCTCTCCTCGCAGATGTCTCTTGCTCTTCTCATCTTCGACCAGCTTAAGTGCGAAGACTACTTTGTCGCTCACGTCGCTCAGCATCAGATAGTGTTCGGTCTCCGGCGCTAATGACCCGTTTTCCATCGGTCCCACCTATGGCTGCATCCTGAAGAGGGTAATTAACTCTTGCGAGCGGAAAAACTAGTTGAACAAATGGGGCGAAAAGTGCCTCGAAGTCCTTTTCAGTTCTGTGATTCCAGAGCTGTTCGGTGACAAAAAAATGCCATGTAAAGGGGACCTTGGAGCGTCGGGTACTTAGGTTATTGGCATGAGAAAGACGAGCGATATGTCGGAAAAGGGGAACGAGCATGCGTCATTGGATGAACTGGAATCGCCCTCTCATCCAGATGAACTGACGCCAGGGCGGGGTGGTCCGCATGTGCTCACATTTTTCCACACAACGACATTTCGAGCGATATTGGGATGGAGCTCCCTACACAAAGAACGGTCATCTGTTCATCCCTGAGAAGACCTGATCGAAGTTCTCCTGGGATCCGGCCTTCAATCTCTGTGCCATTCCGACCGCGACCTCCCACTGGTCATGTTCCATCCCGTCCAGCATTGCCTTTGCGACCTCTTCTGGAGGTATTCCTCTATCGGCCTGTCCTCTTCTTTCCCTGCCACCCTTATCAAGGTCCGTATCGACCACCGGTGGGATGAGCTCAAAGACCCTGATCGGTCCTTCCTTCAATTGATGTCTCAAAGATATTGTGAAAGAATGTATGGCCGCTTTCGTCGCACAATAGACCGGCATCGCGGCCATCGGTATGAAACCCAGACCTGAACTTACGTTAATCGATCGCGGCCTGCTCCTTTTTCAGCAGATCTGGAATGAAATGAGCGGACATGTGGACATATGCCTTGAAATTAATATCGATCTCATCTCCTACCTCTGAGCGAAGATAGATCTGCAGATCATCCCGACCCTTTTTTAGGTCGATCATCCTCTGAATGCCCGCATTATTGATCAGCACGTTCGTCTCAGGAAAGTTGGAGATGGTCCAGTCATGAAGAAGCGACCTGTCGCTCTCTTTTGACACATCGGCCCTTATCGTGTGCAGCGTTGGGAATCGTTCTCTTGCCTTTCGCAGGTTCTCCTCCGACCTCGAGCAAACGATCACCTCGTTCCCCTGGTCCAGAAATGCATCGGCCAGTGCCAGACCTATCCCTGTCGATCCACCTGTTATCAATATCGTGTTCCCGTCCGTCCTCGTTCTCATCACCCCTTTTTCTCAGTGGACCCGAGACCATTGTTCGGATATCTATTATGATGCACTAGATCATCGATATCCCTTCGTACCCTTGGGCCATCTTCGTGTTCCGATCCTGGATAACCTAGCCTGAGCCCGTATACCAGGTTCATATGTTCGGGGATCTCCAGGATACGCTTTGCTTGAAGATCCACTCCAGGATCGCCAAAATCGCTCAATACCCTAACGCTTATCCCGAGGGAGGAGGCGACCAATAACATGTTCTCCATCACGCAGCCAAGGCTCACGAGGCCTAGGACATCCCCTTCAGAATCTGGTGCCCTCCTCCGACCATCGTACATCACGATAAGTAGCACGGGGCTTCCGGCGATAACTTGGCCGAGGTGCATCGGAGCGCATTCCTGGGCCGTCTCCTTGAACCTCTTCGGGTCCCTGAACGAGGGCGGGAACATCGTGCCGAGGACCCCGACCTTTTTCCGCAGGAGATCCTCTTCGGAGAACGAAAGCTGTTCATAGTTCTCCTTCAGGAACGTCTCGGACACCCTGGATTCGATCTGACCCAATCTTTCCAGGACCTCTTTGTCGTCGACGACCAGAACTTCGAAGTTCTGCATGTTGTGCGGGGTCGGGGCCCATCTTGCCCCCTCCAAGATCTTCATCAGGTCCCCTCTGGTGACGGGATGTTCCGGGATTCGAAAGGTACTCTGACTCGATCTCCTTTCCTGGATAAGCTTCAACAGATCGCTCATTTCTTATCTCGGGTATATCATACCATCAAGTACAAAATATGCTATATCGACCGGTCCTTAGTGCCTGATCGTTCCGTGGTTTCGGACCCTGATTGTTCTTCAGGCCAAGGAACATGGCAAAGTATAAGGGAGCTCATATCTTAAGCCGGACCAGGTCTCCCTTTTGAGGCCGCGGAGGAACGTCCGATGTTGGCGATCGAGGTCAATGACCTATCGAAGAGCTTCGATACTTTCCAGGCATTGTCAGGAGTGACTTTCTCGGTCGATGAAGGTGAGACCTTCGGCTTCCTGGGACCAAATGGTGCGGGAAAGACGACGACGATACGCATCCTGACCGGTATATCTTCCCCCACTGGGGGGTCGGCAAAGATATTCGGACACGACATCGTGAAGGAGACCATAGCCGCCAGGAAGTTGATGGGGATCGTCCCCGAAACATCGAACATCTATGATGACCTAACGGCTTGGAGGAACCTAATGTTCTCCGCAGAGCTCTATGGGATACCAAAGAGCACCAGGGAGCGCCGAGGAAAGGAACTGTTGGACCTGTTCGGCCTGCTTGGAAGAAAGGACGACAAGGCACGTGGTTTCTCCAAGGGTATGAAACGAAGATTGACCATTTCGATGGGTCTGATAAACGACCCTCGTCTTCTTTTCTTGGACGAACCAACATCAGGCCTCGATGTTCAGAGCAACATCATCATCAGGGACGTCATCACAGATCTCAGCGCCAAAGGGGTGACGGTCTTCTTGACCACCCATAATATAGAAGAGGCCAACCTGACATGTGACAGGGTGGCGATAATCAACAAGGGGCACATCGCGGCCATAGATTCGCCCGAAAAGCTAAAAGGAACGATCCAGAGCGTTCAATCCGTGGAGGTCTCTTTCGATCATGCCTCGCCAGACCTTTTGGACGTCCTTAAGGGAATGCAGCAGGTCAGTGAGGTCCGCAAGGAAGGTGACAAGTTCCGGATCATCACCGAGGACCCACCGGCCGTGATATCATCTTTGATGGAACAGGCCAAGGCCCAAAACAATCCGATAGTCTGTCTGAACACGTACGGACCAAGCTTGGAGGACGTCTTCATCAAGCTGACCGGGCTCGATGTCCGGACAAAGGGGGTAAAGTCCATTGACTGAGCAGAAGCGGTACGGACAGGTCATGTTCGAGCTCAGGGCCGCATGGGCCATCGCAAAAAAGGACATGAAGATCTATTACATCAAGCCGAACATCATCGTTTCTGGAATGTTGTTCCCCCTTTTCATGTTCCTCGCTTTCTCGGTCGGGAACACGTCCGGTCCGACCGTTCTGATACCGGGCCTTATAGCTATCACCATCCTTTTCTCGGCATCATCGATCGAACCGGTGTCCATCCCGATCGAACGGAGGACAAAGACCTTTGACCGATTGCTCTCCGCACCTATATCGCTGAACGCCATGGTGTTCGGGGAGAGCATTAGTGGTTTTCTATATAGTCTGGGGATCGCGCTCGTCCCATTGATAGCGGGGATAATAATATTCGGAACTCCACTGGTAGATGTCCTTCCCTTGTTCCTCGGTCTGGTCCTGACGTCCTTCTGCATCGCGTCCATGGGAACGCTCTTTGCATCCTATCCCACCGAGAGCCCCGGGGACATAATGTCGATGCTCAAACGTTGGTCCGTTTACCATTGGTGTTCATCTCAGGCGTCTTCATCTCTTTGGCATCGATCCCGAGCGCTGCGCAGTTCGTGTCCATACCTCTCCCCGTTGACCTATGGGTTCGATCTTATCCACGCAGGATATACCGGAACGACCCACTTTGATCCCATCATCGATGTGGTGATGTTGCTGGTCTTCATCATCATATTCCAGCTGCTGGCGGATCGGCTCTACAAAAGATACAACTCCTGAGGTCAGAGGGACCTTCGGTCGCTCGACGAAAAGAACGCTGAAGGGCCTGAGCGCCCATTTTTTGGAGGATCTTCACCCTTTTGTTCTTGGACGTACATAGATCTTTGTCAAGCTTCTCCGGCTGAGGGCGGTAATATCCTTTTTCGAGATGGTCAGGCAATCATTAATATATAGTGGATTCAAAGTGACTGACCGACAGTCGGTGATAAGATGCCGAGAAATAATAAGAATCCATTTGAAAGAAAGAACGAGTTCATAGCGGTCGCGGAGGAACTTTTCCTTGAGAAAGGTTTCGAGAACACCTCGATCGATGACATAGTTTTACGTATGGACGTGGCGAAGGGCCTGTTCTATCACTATTTCACTTCCAAGGACGATCTTCTGACGGCCATCGCCGAACGCCTTCTCGAAGAGGTAAGGTCCTCGATCACATTGGCCATGGAAAGGAAGGACCTAACGGCCCTAGAACGGCTCAGAGAGCTTATACAATCGAACGTGGACATAAACGACCGTTCCAAGATGGTTATCGCATTGTTCCATAATGAGAGGAACCAGGCGTTCCACCACTTGATGGAAGAACGGGCGGGTGAGTTCTTGGTCCCCGCTGTAGAGCGCATCGTGAGGCAGGGCATCGAGGAAGGGATATTCAATATAAATTATCCGACCGAGACGACCGTCGCATGGGTCACGATGATGCGTGGACTTAGAAAAAGCATGCCTCTCGAGGTCTGTCCCGGGGAGATATCATGTATGACGGCTGCCGTGCAAGAGATCTCTGAACGGTTACTGGGAGCGAGACCGGGGACCCTTGATGGGGTCTTGGTGAACCCGCTCTCCGGGACCGAGGGCAGGGATCGTCCGAAGGTAGGGAACGAAATGAGGCGGTGTTAGAGAATGTTCGGAAAGAAGAGCTCCATCGATACAGTGGCAGTGAGCGATACTGACTTGGGCGATTACAAGAAGAGCCGGACCAGGACATTCATAATGATCGGTTTGGCACTGGGCATGCTCATCGCTAGCCTTGACCAGACGGTGGTAGGGACAAGCTTGCCAAAGATTGTTGGAGATCTGGGCGGGATGAGCCTGTTCTCATGGCTGTTCACCGCCTACATCCTTGCCGAGGCTACGACGATACCCATCGCCGGAAAGATGTCTGACCGATTTGGCCGAAGGCCGGTCTTCTTGGCCGGTATCGGTCTGTTCCTCGGAGGTTCGATCGTTGCCGGTATGTCCAATTCGATGGAGATGCTGATAGCCTGTCGGTTCGTTCAGGGTCTTGGAAGCGGAGCGCTCATGCCGGTCGCCATGGCGACGGTGGCGGACCTGTATGCTCCAAGCGAGCGTGGGAAGGTCCAAGGAATGATGGGCGCCATATTCGCAGTGGCGAGCGTCATCGGCCCCCTCCTAGGCGCTTTCATCGTCGAGAACATGAGCTGGCGCTGGGTGTTCTATGTGAACTTGCCGATCGGCATACTGGCTTTGGCGTTCACCGCTATGAAGTTCCCCAAGCTCAAGAACGCAGTGCCAAAACGTATCGACTTTCCTGGCATGGCCACTCTGACAACTTCGCTTACGGCCTTCCTTCTGATCCTTACATGGGGGGGAACGAGCTATTCATGGGGAAGCGCTGGAGATCATAGCTCTTAGCGTTCTATCGGTGATATCGCTTGTGGCGTTCATCATTTTCGAGCAGAGGGCAGAAGACCCTATCTTACCCCTTCACCTGTTCAAGGAGCCCATCTTCACACTTAGCGGTGTAGGCCTGATGATAGTGGGAGTGGGCCTGTTCGGAGTAATATCGTTCTTGCCGATGTTTCTGCAGGCCGTCATCGGCATGAGCCCGACGAACAGTGGCGAGACCCTCATCCCTCTGATGCTCGGTCTGATGCTCACTGTGATAGTCAGCGGGTTCCTGCTCAAGCGCACCGGGTATAAGGTCTGGTTGGTGGCCGGGCCGCCAGTGTCGGCTTTGGGGTTATATCTATTATCCACGCTTAATATGGGCAGTACCCAGATCGAAGCAACGATATTCTCGTTCGTGGTCGGTCTAGGATTGGGCATGGTCATCTCCAATTACCTTGTCGCCGCACAGAACTGTCACGTCCAAGAACGACATGGGCGTTGTGACATCGTCCCTGACCCTGTTCCGAAGCCTCGGAGCGGCGATAGGGGTCACTTTGCTCGGTTCGGTCATCAACAGACAGATGGTGGTAGAACTGGGAAAGAACCTGCCAGCCGGGGCCGCCGCTGTGCTACCGGCGACCGATGTCAACACGCTAAGCGGTTTGCTGCTCAATTCCACCGCTGCGGCGCAGATACCGATGGCCATCATCGATGCGATCCGGCTCTCGTTGAGCAACAGCATGACCTACATGTTCCTGCTAGCGGCGATGATCGTCTTTTGCGCGACCGGGGCCAGTTGTTCATCAAGAGCTTACCGCTGAAGAGCGCGGATGAGTACCATGGGATGCAACCCGAGGAGATAATATCGACGAGCTCGAACAAGAAAATATTGATCCCCACCGACGGAAGCAAATACAGCCGGTCAGCGATCGAGCATGCACTAGATATCGCCATACGTTCGAACTCAGAGGTCACGGCTTTGAACGTTATAGATACCAGAAAGGTCACATCGACATTAGAAGATCTAGCACCTGCACCATCAGACCTCCTCGATGATGATATCATCAGATGTCGTGATGGGCGAAGCGACCAAATTAGCGAAGAAGATGGGCGTGACCATGAAGACCGAGGTCAGGACGGGAGACCCTGCTACCGTGATCAACGAGCAGTCCGGTAATTACGATATGATAATAATGGGCACCAGAGGTCTACACGGAATACCCCATCTTATCCTGGGAAGTGTGGCAGAGAAGGTCTCCAGGGAATCGAAGTGCCCGGTAATGGTCGTAAAAAATGACCAACTGGTGGATGGTCGGACCCTTCTAGATGTTTCGAGGTCGAAGATGCCCCTGAAGGGCTCTGATGAGCATCATCGAGAAGGATCCGGCTGATCTGAGGATTAGAAGAGCAAATTTGCAGGACGACCCAAAACCCCTTTCCATTTCTTATTTTTACGAGGGATCCGGACCGCGAGATGCTTCATGATCCAGACATCAAAAAACGAAAATGGATCAAAATGAAAATGGCCTCGAACCATTAGAGGAACACTTTCCACCCTATCTTACCGAAGGATCATGATCTAAACCGATCGAACAAAAGGGAGAATCCCTCCCAATGAGAGGAAGCGACCGTCGAAGGCTCGCCTAAGCATCTCTCGGACGTTCTAGATGCCCTTCGATGGTATGGTCTCATAGCTCCAGATAAGGACAAGATCGATCGCCATGAGAACGAACAGGGATAAATGCGCACACATACAAGGACGATGACATTGGATCTCCATCGAAGAAAAATGATGTTCGAGAGGGATTTGGGAACGGGAGCCCTTGGTAAGGGTGTAGGGTGCGAAGTTCTGTGCTCGATCGACAAGTACGAGTTCGTATAGGGCCCCTGTTGGCCTAACGGACAAGGAAGGTGCCAATGCCGGGGCTCGATGGAGGTCAGGAAGATCTCCCCGCGATGATGAACATTGCAATTACGACCCGAACCCAAGATGGAACCGTTCTGCGCCGCCTTGTTCTTGGTCATGATAGCTCGGCCACATGTCAATGAAGATGGATCCTCGAACTGATCTGTTCGGGGAAGATGAACTCGAAAATAGACCGATCTTTGGTGTCTGAAGGGCAAGATCGATGACACCGATCGGGTCGATCTTCGGTTTTTTATTATATATAAAACACATCTGATTAAAAACCAATTGTGATAGCCGGTTGTTCCCTTGATATATAGCCTGATCGTCCATCCGACCATACCTTTCTAAAGAAGAGAATTGATCGATAAAGAGATGACAGCATGGACGGAAAACCGCAGAACGAAAGATCAGAAAAGGGTCCGAACAAAGAAAATGTCGAAGGAATGCTTGTCCACATGCCGATCCCGGTTTTGTTGATCGATAATGCGGGGAAATTAGTGGCATTTAACGAACCCGCGAGCAAATCATTTGGAATACCCATCGAGGAAGCACCAGGAATGAGGCTCAGGGACGTAACGAACGGTGTCCTGGGGAAACCGGGGGATATCATGATAGAAGCATTAAAGGGAGGTCGGGTCCCTCAGGAAGACACTCTGGTCTTCATCGATGCCAACGGTTCGAACCTGACATTTACCGTCACGGCAAAGCCCGTCTTTGATGAGGGCGGGAAATCAACCGGCGGAGTGATATTTTTTAGACCTTCCGGAGCGGATAAGAAGGCCGAGGAACGTCTCTATCTCTATGAGCAGATATTGGACGCACTACCCTGGCCTTTGTCGGTGACCGATTCGAACATGAACTGGACGTTCATCAATAAGCCGGTGGAGGATATGCTCCATGTCAAGCGACAGGATGTTCTTGGCAAACCTTGCTCGAACTGGAACGCCAACATCTGCAAGACCAAGAACTGTGGAATAGAGTGCCTAAAGGCCAACAGGCCGCAGACGTTCTTTGAGCAGCAGAACATGAACTTCCAGGTCGATGTGGCCTACATCAAAGACGCAAGTGGCAATAGGATCGGACATATCGAGATAGTCCAAGATGTGACGCCTCAGGCCCGTGACCTTGCGTATCGTAAAGAATGGGTATCTCAGCATAAAGCGAACTTGAACTCACTGGCAAATGGGGACCTCAGTTTCCAACCAGCCTTGATGGAGGCCGACAAGTACACCCAGGAGGTACATGATCAATACGCAGCGATCGATATGTCCCTTGTCGAAGCGAGAGATGCCATCAAGGGTCTGGTGGTCGATAGCGAAATGCTGAGCAAGGCCGCCGTTGAGGGAAGGTTAGCTGCTCGAGCTGACGCCTCGAAACATAAAGGCGACTATCGCAAGATAGTCCAGGGCGTCGACGATACACTGGATGCAGTGATCGGACCTTTAAACTTAGCGGCGAAGTATGTTGACGATATCTCCAAAGGCAACATCCCGTCAAAGATCACCGACAACTACAACGGGGACTTTAATGCCATCAAGAACAACCTGAACCAGTGCATCGATGAGATCAATAATCTCCAGAACGACATCGGTTCCATGACGAGAGCCCAGAGCGCGGGTGACTTCGAAGTGCGGTGCAAACCGGAGACGCATCAGGGAGCATACGCATCTTTGGCGCGGGGAGTGAACGATGCGATGGCCGCGGTCATCAATCCTGTCGTCGAGGGCATTGGGCTCATGGACCAGTACGCCCAGGGAGACCTCAGCAAAGAGATGCGCGTTCTTCCGGGCAAACAGATCGTTATGACGAAGAGCTGGAACGACATGCGTTCCAACTGTGCTGGCACTTGTGGCTGACGCCAACATGCTTTCAAAGGCCGCTGTGGAAGGTAAACTTTCTACAAGGGCCGACGTTCTCGAAGCACCAGGGGGATTACCGCAAGATAGTCCAGGGCGTGAACGATACATTGGACGCGGTCATCGGTCCATTGAACGTCTCCGCGAAATATGTTGACGATATCTCGAAAGGGACGATACCGGTAAAGATAACTGACAACTACAATGGTGATTTCAACACCATCAAGAACAACCTGAACCAGTGCATAGATAGCCTCAGCGGTCTCATAAACGAGATGAACCACATGAGCAAGGAGCATGACGCAGGCGATATCGATGTGATGATGCCCGCCGACAGGTTCCAGGGTGCTTACAAAACGATGGCGCATGGTGTCAACACGATGGTCGCTGGCCACATTGCCGTTAAGAAGAAGGCCATGGCGTGCGTCGCCGAGTTCGCCAAAGGCAATTATGATGCCCCTCTGGAGAGATTCCCAGGAAAGAAGGCGTTCATCAACGATAATCTCGAGAATCTTAGGAACAACGTAAAGGCCTTCATCGTAGAAATGAACCGGATGTCCGACGAGCACAACAAGGGCGACATCGATGTTCGGATCCCTGAGGAAAAGTTCCAGGGTGCTTATCTGACCATGGCACATGGGGTAAATGAGATGGTAGGCGGCCATATTGCCGTTAAGAAGAAGGCCATGGCGTGTATCGCAGAGTTCGGGCGAGGAAACTTCGAAGCACCACTGGAGAGATTCCCAGGAAAGAAGGTGTTCATAAATGATACGATCGAACAGGTCCGTGCCAACCTTAAGGCGCTGATCGTTGACGCGAACATGCTGAGCAGCGCGGCCGTTGAAGGAAAATTAGCGACCCGGGCCGATGCCTCGAAGCACCAGGGTGACTTCAGGAGGATCGTCCAGGGCGTCAATGACACTTTGGACGCAGTGATCGTTCCGATAAATGAGGCTATGCGCATTGCCGACTCTTATGCTAACGGGGACCTGACGGCACGGGTCGAGATCGAGACACAGGGTGACTTTACAAGGTTCTCCAACTCCCTTGATAGGATCGGCGAAAGCCTATGTGAACTGTTGTCCAAGGTGAACGAGTCCATTGACACCGTATCTTCGACCTCGCAGGAGCTGGCATCCTCAGCTGAGGAGATGAACGCCTCGACCGAGCAGGTCTCGGCGGCCATTCAACAGATATCCAAGGGTGCGCAGGACCAATCAGCTCAGGTGGAGGAGACGGCAGGCGTTATGAGCGAGATAGCCACCTCGGTCGAGACCGTCGTCAACCGCTCCAACTCCGCTACCGACGCGGCAAGGAAGGCGAAGCAGAGCGCCGATGTTGGCAAGGTCGCGGTGGACAATACCGTCAAGAAGATGCAGGAGATATCGAAGGTGGTCTCCGAGTCGGCCGTTGTTATCGATAACCTGGGAAAGCGGTCCGAAGAGATAGGTCAGATCGTCGATGTCATTACCAACATCTCGGATCAGACCAATTTGCTCGCCTTGAACGCCGCGATCGAAGCAGCTAGGGCGGGAGAACAAGGGAGAGGGTTCGCGGTCGTGGCCGAGGAGGTCAAGAACCTTGCTGAGGACTCTAGGGAGGCGGCGGAACGCATCTCCAAGATGATCAAGGAGGTGCAGCAGGAGACCTCCAAAGCGGTCGATTCGATGCAACGTGGTACCAAGGAAACGGCAGAAGGTATGCTGACCGTCGAACAAACGGGAAAAGCTTTCCAAGAGATCGCTGCGGTCGCCAGCATCACAGCGGGAGAGGTGGCTGAAATATCGAACCTCATGTCCAGACAGAAGGATGGGACGATGAGGGCCGCAAAGGCGGTGGATGGCATCTCTGCGATATCTGAGGAGACGGCCTCCGCTTCGGAAGAGTCGGCATCATCGACCGAAGAACTTACTGCTAGCATGGAGGACATGACCGCTAGGGCGCAGGCGCTGTCGGAGATGGCCATCGATTTGAAGAAGGTCTCTTCGACATTCAAGATAACGAACGGTGAGGTCCGCGAGAAGCCCGAGGTCGTGCTCATGGCCGGTTCCGGATCCAAAAATACCGAGCCAAAGAAACCCACCCCCTCGCAGAACAAAACAAAACAAAATGGGTCCAAACCGGGCGAGAGGGGAAAGCTCCCTGTCAAGGTGAAAGAAGCGTTGGAAAAGAGGGGCATTCAGACGGTTTCCGAGTGAGGTGGGTCCAATGGTAAGAAAGAAGAGAGAAAAGATCGAGCTGACCGGAGACGAGGAACAGATCGTCTCCTTCAAGCTCGGGAAGGAGATGTTCGGAGTTAAGGTAGCTCAGGTGAGGGAGATAGGGAAGGTGCAGGACATAACCAGGGTACCGAGAATGCCATCGTACATCGAGGGTGTGTTGAACCTCAGAGGTCAAATAACGACGGTCATCGATCTCAAGAAACGGCTAGGCATAAGCATTGAGAACGGAGGAGGTCTAACATCTGCGTCCCGGATCATCATCGCAGAGATCGGCGATACCCAGATAGGAATGGTCGTTGATACCGTGGAAGATGTGATAAGGGTCCCAAGGCAGAGCATCTCGCCTCCACCTGCCACCTTGACCATTGGGATGAGGGACGATATCCTAACTGGCATGTGCAAGCAATCTGACCATCTTGTGATGCTCTTGAACCTTAACAAGATCATGAGCACAGAAGAAATGGAGCAGGTCGGTGATCAGAACGTCGCTCCAACACCTGTCTGAGATCCGGGTCAGGACAGCACCAAACCTTTTACCTCATTCTGTATATCGATCGTGTCGTTAGTGAGACCTAGATCCATACCTACTAATGTAATTACGAAATACCTATCACTGGCCGTGGTCAGAATGATCAATATACTCTATGTCGATGATGAAACTAGCCTGCTGGAACTTGGCAAGCTCTTTCTTGAGATGTCCTCAGATCTCAGGGTCGAGACCGCCCTTTCTGCAAAAGAGGCTCTGACCGTTATAAAGGACGCTCAGTACGACGCCATAATCTCCGATTATCAGATGCCTGTCATGGATGGTATATCCTTTCTCAAGACCTTGCGTGCGGAGGGCAATAACGTCCCGTTCATATTGTTCACCGGTCGCGGTCGCGAGGAGGTGGTCATCGAGGCCTTGAACTCTGGTGCTGATTTCTATCTTCAAAAGGGCGGTGACCCCACTTCTCAGTTCAAGGAGCTCGAGCACAAGGTGAAGGAAGCGGTAAGGAGAAGCCGTGCAGAGCAAGCGCTTAAGGAGAACGAGGAACGGTTGAGGAGAGCACAAACGATCGGCCTCACGGGTTGCTGGGAGTTCCGCCTGGACAATGAAGGCGGCCATATATGGGCATCTGAGGGGGCTTTCCGTTTGTTCGGCATACAAATGCCGAACGATGGGATCATCTACCTAGAGCAGGTGGAAGAACGCATCCCGGAACGGGGGAGGGTCGACCGTGCCCTCCTGGAGCTCATCGAGAACAATAGTACGTACGACCTTGAATATGAGATCGTTCCCGCGGATGGCGGTCCCCACAGGATGGTCCGTTCCGTGGCCGAGCTTGCTCGGGACGTTAATGGGCGACCGCTCAAGGTGGTGGGGATCATACAGGACGTCACCAAGGCCAAACATGCGGAGAACGCATTGACCAGTTCGCAACAGATGCTTCAGCGGGTCCTTGATAGCATCCCGCAACGGGTCATCTGGAAGGACAGGATCTTAACTACATCGGCTGTAACAAGAACGCTGCCGTCGCAGTGGGGTTATTCGAACCCAGGGATCTGGTCGGAAAAAATGACCATGACATCGTCGACCGTGATTCGGCCGAAAGATATCGAACGGATGATCGTGAGGTCATGGACAGCGGCATGCCGAAGATAGCTTTCGAAGAGAAGCTAATACGACTGGACGGTAACGTGCGATGGTTGCGAACCAGTAAGGTCCCTTTACGCGATCTCGATGGCAAGATCATCGGCGTCCTGGGCACCTATGATGACATCACCGAACAAAAAAAGATCGAGGAAGCGCTGAGAGCGAGCAAGCTTCTGCAGACCATGGGGATGGACCTGGCAGATCTGGTGGAGTGGGAAATGGACATTTATTCCAACCAGTTCATTCTCAACGATCGCTTTTATGAGCTGTACGGTACCGATGCACGACAAGAGGGCGGCTATGTGCTACCACCTGAGACCTATGTCGGTCGTTTCGTACACCCCGATGACGTCGAAGAGGTGAAAAAAGCCATATCTAGAATCCATTCCGCAGATCTCGTCGATGATCGCTTCCAGATGGAGCATCGAATTCTACGAAAGAACGGTGAAGTTCGTCATATCGTTGTCCGCTGCTGCGTGCTCAGGGATGAACAGGGGAAGGTCATACGAACCTTTGGGGTCAATCAGGACATCACCGAGAGAAAAGAGCTCGACGTAAGATTACGTCGGTCGAATCGAGAACTTTTCGCCATCAAAGAATGCAACAAAGCGATGATAAGGGCCAGTTCCGAACAGGAGCTTCTTAACGAGGTGTGTCGGATCGTTTGTGAGGTGGCCGGCTATAAATTAGCGTGGATCGGAATGATCGAGCACGATGAGGCCAAGACAGTTCGACCGGTCGCATGGAGCGGATCTGATGAGGGATATGTGAAGAACATCAAGGCCACCTGGGCCGATGATGAAAGAGGCCGTGGTCCCACTGGAACGGCCATAAAGACCGGGAGCACCGTTTTTATCCAGGACTTTGCCGAAGATGTCAGGATGAGCCCTTGGCGCGAATCGGCCTTGAGGAACGGTTACCGTTCTTGCATCACGATCCCTCTAATGAATGGAGGGTCCGCATTTGGATTGTTCATGCTGTACTCCGACCAGATCAACGGGTTCACGGCAGACGAGCTGGACCTGTTGGAGGATATGGCCGGGGACCTTGCGTTCGGCATCATGAGCCTGAGGGCCAGGGATGAGAACAAGAGGGTCGAGGCGGCACTTAGGACGAACGAGGCGAGGTTCAAGGCGTTGTTCGAAGATAACGGTGACCCCACATGGGTAATCGACCAGCTGGCAGGGCTGTTCCTCAAAGACGATCCCGCCGCGGTCGCTATGTTTGGATATGGCGGAGAGGGCGGAGAGGAGTTCGCCGACCTCACGGCCTACGATATCTCGGCCGAGCCGGAAAAGACATATCAGGCGATACACGGTGTCTGGAGGTCCGTTCCGTTGGGTTATCACAAACGCAAGGACGGTACGGTGTTCCCAATAGAGATGACCTCCAATCCCTCGGTCATCGATGGTTGGACCACCTTGATGAGCACCGCGCGTGACATCTTGGAGAGATCGAGAGAGGAGGAGGCCCTTAAGGAGAGCGAGGCCCGCTATCGAAGCTTGTTCCATGACAATTCCGCCGTCCTGCTTCTGATCGACCCCGAAACGGGGGACATCATCGATGCTAACCGTGCTGCCAACGAGTATTATGGTTACGAAAGGAACGAGCTATTGAGCATGAAGATCTCCCAGATCAATACGCTCAATCCTGAGGATGTAAAGAAGGAGATGGGAAGATCGGTCCTGGGACAAAAGAGAAGGTTCGAGTTCAGGCATCGACTTGCCAACGGCGAGATGAGAGACGTCGAAGTGTACTCCAGCCCTATAAACGAGCATGATCGATCGTTCTTGTATTCGATCGTCCATGATGTCACAGATCGTAAGCGGATGGAAAAGGCGATGCAGGAGAGCGAGGAGAGGTTCCGCGAGATCTTCGACCACGCCAACGATGCCATCCAGGTGCATGAGACCAACGAGAACGGAGCTCTGGGACGGTTCGTCGATGTGAACGAGGTCACTTGCTTAATGCTAGGTTATTCGCGTGAAGAGATGCTCCAAATGAACCCGCTAGATATCGCTACCGCATATCATGATCCTCCCATCGAGCAGGTCCTTGAGGACATGAGGAACAAAGGATCTGCAAAGTTCGAGACCGAACATCGTCGTAAGGACGGTATCATCGTTCCGGTCGAGATAAACGCACACATCGCGGACATACAAGGCAGGAAGGTCACGATAGCCGTTGTCCGTGACATCACCGAGAAGAAGCGTACCATCAACGCCCTTAAGATCTCGAACACAAAGCTCAATCTGCTCACCAGTATCACCAGGCATGATCTCAACAATCAGCTGACGGCTTTGACCGGTTACTTGACCTTGTTGGAGAAGAAAAGGTCCGATCCATCGTTCGAAGGTTATCTGAAGAAGGCCCTTGTCTCAACGGCCCAGATCTCGGCCATGGTCCAGTTCACCAAGTCCTATGAGGACATCGGTGTCCATGCTCCCATCTGGCAGGACATCGGTTCTCTGATCGCGGACGCCAACAAGGAGGTCCTTATGAACCAGGTCCAGATAGTGAACGATATACCTGTAGGTAGCGAGATCTACGCCGATCCGCTGATCAAGAAGGTCTTCTATAATCTCATAGAGAACGCAGTTAATCATGGTGAGACCATCTCAACCATCCATTTCTCGACGGAGGGACGCGATGGTAGCTTCGTCATGATCTGTGAGGATGATGGTGTAGGCATACCGGAGGAAATGAAGGATGAGCTTTTCATGAGAGGTTTCGGTAAGAACCATGGCCTCGGCCTTTTCCTGTCCCGCGAGATCTTGGCCATAACGGGTATCCTGATAGAAGAGAAAGGCGAGCCGGGACATGGCGCTAGGTTCGTCATGACGATACCGATGGGTGGGCTTCGAGCATCTGTTGTCGATATCAGTTTGGATCCCCTTGCCAAAGCTGTCACGGGGACCTCTAGCATGGCTATTCCTCACTCGAGATGAAAGCATCATAGAGATCGCATTCGTCCCCTCTTGACCACCATGCTTTTCTAGAGTCGAAAACAAGGTCCCAAATGCCAACCATCAACCGGTGATAATATCGACTTACTTTGCTGGAGGGACGATATCCCTATCATCCCACCAAGTTTTCGACACATGTTCGAGGCCGTCCTTGGATGTAAATGAAAAGAATTTTCTTCGGATGATTTCATATAATATCCTTTATAATGATCAAAGATCCATCGATGGGCGGTCCCCCGAGGTGCGAGCGTTCAGGGATCGGCATCTAGAGACGACCGATCACTGCGCTAGAGCACCTCAAGGACTGAAGGATCTGGAGATCATGGTCCATTGGCGAGGACAGGGCGAGCTGGCATGATTCGATGCCTGATAATTCCTCTTCATCCTTCCCAGAACAGTTCCCGCAGATACATCCATGCCTGTCGATCGGACCGACCAACATCTGAAAGTCATCGCTCTCCGGACTGGACAGGTCCAATGAGAACCAAGTTGGAGAACGCATCAGGGGCAAGGTTTGCCAACCAGGATTTCAGACCACGTTCGCCCATATGAACATCGACAGTGACCCGATCTCCCTTTCCGATGTTTCGAAGCAAATGGGGCACAAAGATCTGCGCACGACCGAGAGTAATACGCTCGGACACGAGATCGCGCGGCCCTTCAAAGGCCCAAGAACGCACACCGTATATGTCACATCAACCCACTCCGGAAAGGGGTTTCTCCGACCGAATTCCATTAGAATTTAAAAAAGGATACTGGATATAGCTAGTGGTGGGGCTGCCCGAATTTGAATCGGGGTCTCAAGCTCCCAAAGCTCGAAGGATGGACCAATCTACCCCACAGCCCCTTGTTCCCGGAGAAAGACGATCTTATGAATAAATCTTGCCCTTCAAGATGTTTTCCTTTCCTTCAGAACGCCGCGATATGCCAAGGCCTTTGGATGAACAGATCTTGTCGTTCCGATAGATACTTTACCTTCTTTTCCCAGCGGCGGGCATGGTCCGCGAACGATCGGATCATCGATGGTTTAACGTTCATCACATCGTTCGGGCCTAGATACGAATGTCATCTGACTTTCCCGTATCTACTATGAGAGGATGTCCCTGACCGCTCTTCTGATCGCGTCATGACTGTTGAGCTTCGGTGTCCATCCCCTAGATTCCAATTTATCGATCGAAAGGAGCATCAGTTTCACGTCCCCCACCCATCCTCTACCGCCCTTAACCCCACCGGTCCAGTCATAGCGAACGTCCTTCAGTTTCATCTCCTCGATAACTATGTCAGCGATCTCCTTTACGGTCATCCAGTTCTTTGACCCTATATTGTATATCTCGACATCTTCCCTGGAGGCCTCTGCCCCTGCGATCATTCCCTCCACGCAGTCGCTGACATGTACATAGGATTTCATCGTTCCGGGCTCGGCCCCCAATATCTCAAGATGGGACCCGTCCTCCCGAAGTTTTCTGATAAAATCATGGAGCACATTGTGGGTGCTCCTTGTACCGACCACGTTGGCGAAACGATATATCACCGCATTTTGATCGAAGGTATGGCAATAAGATGAGATGAGCGCCTCGCATGCTAGTTTCGACGCCCCATAGATGGAGATCGGGATCAAAGGTCCGTAGTCCTCATGGGTCGGGATCTCGCTCGTTTCCCCATATATGGTCGATGTTGAAGGGAACATGATGTCGGTTATTCCATTGTCCTTGGATGCCTCCAACAATCGATACGTCACAGCTATGTTCTGGTCATAGTGTATCTTGGTGTTCTTTGCCCCCAGTCTGACATCGGGATTTGCGGCAAAGTGGCAAAGGACATCGCAGCCTAACATCGCGGAAGAGAGGTCCATGCTCTGAAGGTCCCCTTCGATGAACTTGAAATCACGGTCTACGATCATTTTGGACATGAACTCTCGTTTCCCAGCGGAAAGATTGTCCACTCCGATGACCCTGTTGCCCTTTGCAAGCAATCTCTCTACCAGATGACTCGCGATAAAGCCAGCGCACCCGGTCACTAGAATATCCCTGTCCGTAAGTTGCATCTTCAATCCCCTTTCCGGTCCATAAGTTCCGATACGAATGCACGAAGAGCTAGGCCGCGATGCGATATACGATTCTTCTCCTCTATGGACATTTCGGAGAAGGTCAGAACATATCCGTTGGGGACGAATATCGGGTCAAAACCAAAACCCTCGGTCCCTCTCGGGGAGAATACGATGCGACCATCACATCTCCCTGCTACGATGATGTCATCGAGGCCTTCAATACTGCACCCGATGCACGATTGGAAGAAGGCGGAACGGTCCTCTTGGCCCTCGAGCAATCTCAATACACCGTTAAGGCCTATGGTCCTCAGGGCATAAGAGGAATAGACACCTGGAAAGCCTCGCAAAGATGATATGAAAAGTCCAGAGTCATCTATGACGAAGTCCCTCAATCCTTTCTTTTTAAGTTGGTCGATGCAATCAAGGACCACTTCCTTCAATGTGTCGGCCTGTATCTCGTTGCAATCTTCCAGGGAATGGAGGACCTGTATATTCATTGGCTCGAGCACCGACCTGAACTCTTTTAGTTTACCCTGGTTGGAGGTGACAACGGTGAGCTTCAAGTATATCTCCCTCTTCCCTCGATCTCCTTCATCTTTTTCAATACTTCTTCTCCCCTCCCGAACCCTTTCTTATATGAATCCAAGATCCGGTCGAAGTACGACAGCTTCTCGGAATGGGCCGACTGGAAGGCTTCTTTCAACAAATGCATATCGACACCCATCTCTTCTATGCCGGCACATCTTCCCCCAAGAGAGAAATCTATGAACCAGACCTTTCCGCCACTATTGATCATATTTGAGGTGGTCAGATCACCATGGACGATACCATTACTGTGAAGTTTGGCGATAGTGCTGCCGATCTCCTGACATAGCCAGATGATCTTTTCGGTCGTCGCAGTATCTAGTTCGTCCTTGACCCTCGTTCCCTTGATGAGCTCCATCGTCATTTCGGCGTTCTTGAGGTCGATATCATAAACTATGGGTGTGGGAACTCCATGCTCCCTCGCTTCATGGAGAAGACGGGCCTCGTTCCTTGTCCGGGACGATCTCAGGGCCCGGTCCAGTTCCGGATGCCTGTAGCCTTTTGGAACTCGGCCTTTGATCGACAACGTCCCTTCCCATCCAGGTACCGGAACGGATCTCTGCTTCGGCCCCTCTTCGAATAACTTCCACATCGCGAGAACAGCATATATCTAAAAAACCTTTTCAATCCCGGTTTCAGGCGGCTCTAGATACGATATTGTTGGACCTGATATCATCCACTTTGCTTCAGACCCCTCCCTTCCGATGTAGTGGGACGATATTGAACCATAAGCAAAATTGGATATGTGTTGGCCTCACTGATTATTCGTCGGATGCCCAGTTCCAAGGGGAAAAAGCGTGGGGAGATGAGGCCTTGGGTCATCGTGACCATATTGTTCTTTACGGTTCTCATGGGATATCTGGCCCGGGTATGCATATCGGTGGCGCTCCCCTATATTTCCCTGGATTTCGTATGGACGGCCCAAGAGACCGGGTCATACGGAGGTGTCCTACTGGGAATATTCCTGGTCGGTTATCGGGATCTCCAACATATTTCTGAGCCCTTTGGTCGATTGTTACGGTCCGCGAAAGGGCCTTCTCGTGGCCGTGACATGTTGGTCGTTCCTGACCTTTCTTGTGGGGTTCGTTGGGGTCTATTATCTCGCCCTGGTCCTCCTGCAGTTCTTGATAGGATCTTCCCAGGGGGTCCTCTTCCCATCCGCCAGCAAGATCACTCAGGCCTGGTTCCCGCCCAAGGAACGCTCGCGGATGAACGCTTTGTATCATAGTTCCATTCCTGTCTCCAACATACTGTCTCCCCTTCTCCTTCTCCCGTTGATCATGGCCACATCATGGAACTTCATGTTCGGGGTGGTGGGGCTTATCGGTCTCGTGCTTTTGGTCCCTATATTCATGAGGTTAAAGGATTCCCCGGTACCCCTTCCTAATTGCGAACAGAAAACGCTCCGGGAGAACCTCAGGTATACCCGGGACAACCTCAAAGCTTCGCTGAAGGTGAAAGGTCTATCAAGACTGACCCTTGCCTTGACATGCTCAAGCTTTGTTTGGTGGGGAATGTCCTTATGGTTGCCGACCTTCCTGCTATTGGCCAGAGGGTTTAGCAAGGAGGAGCTGATATGGGGGGCATCCATTCCCTATCTGGGATATCTGATGGGCCTTTATGTTGGTTCATGGCTGAGCGACCGAACAGGCAGAACGTCCCAGGTGACCGCTATCTTCAGCGCGATGGGCGCTTTGATGCTCCTAGTGGTCCTCGTCGTCAACGGCAAGCTGGAGGTCGTGGTCGCGATGACGCTCACCTTCTTCTTCCTTCCTTTGATGGGCCCCAATACATTTACATTGCTTCAAGGGTCCTGTTCGACCCGCCTGTGCTGTTCCGCAACGGGAATAATCAATGGGCTTGCAACGGGGATCGCCGCTCTTGGACCCATAATGTTCGGTCTGGTGGCCTCTGTAACGGGTTCGTACGATTCCGCACTTCCGATAATGATAGTCCTATTGCTCGTCGCCTCGTTGACCATACGAGGCTATCGTCCCGTTTGCCTGGTTTCGGAAGGGACCGAATGACCGAGGGCTGAGCGGAACAATTATCACCTCCCTCCGCTTTTCAAAAAGATATGGACAAATGGCCGTTCGGATGCGCTGCCCTGGACGAAATACTGGACGGAGGAGTAGAGTCCTGGATGCGTCACTTTGTTCTATGGTGAGGCGGGGACGGGTAAGACCACCCTATGCCTGATGATAGCTCGAGATGTCGCCCGAAAGGGAATGAAGGTGGTGTACATCGATACCGAGGGGGTCTCGATACAACGCCTGTTGCAGATAACGGGTGATGATTTTGATGAGGTCGCCAAGAACATCCTTTTCTCCTCGGTCGGATCGTTCGACGAACAGGAACGGATCGTCGACAAGGCGATAAAACTGGCAGAGGGAAAAGTGGACGTTGGGGCGATAATCGTTGATTCGATCAGCATGCATTATCGCCTAACCAGTAGAGAAGAGGAGAGGGGAGAGAGAAAGTCATTGGCCGGGCAATCCACCAAGCTAAACAACGTGGCGAGGGAAAAGAGCATCCCGGTCTTGATAACATCGCAGGTCTACACCGACGTGGATACCGGGACGTACGAAGCGCTCGGTGGGCACGCGCTCCATCATAATGCCAAGGTGATCGTGCGCATAGATAAGGCCTCAGGTCCAGGGAACAGAAGGGCCGTGCTTATGAAGCACCGCCATATGGCCGAAGGAGCGAGCGCGGGTTTCAAATTGACCTCTGATGGGATACGCTGTTGACCATTCTGATAAGAGGTCCCTCTAAAAAGCTGGGAGGGGATGAGAGCTAGCGATCGGTGCGGACGCCAAAAGGGACCAAGTGGTCGGAACGGCCGGAACTTATACACGTGGACGCCCCCCACATCCTAGAATGCATTGGTGGACGCATTATGATGAGATCTCATCCTCTAGTGCAGTGGAGATCACGATTCCCTGTTCACGGCGAACTCCATGATGCCCTTTAGGAACTCCTTCTCGAAACTATCCTGGACACAATCCAATCTTTTGATCCCCAACTTGGCGTACTCTTTGGCGGTCCTTTTAGCGTGATCTATCGCCCCGCAATCCTGGAGGGCATCGATCGCATCAGTGATGTCTTTCTGAGAGGCCTTTTCGTTCCCAAGGGCCTTGAGCATCGTCTCCCGCCTTTTGTCCCCTTCTTTGAGAATGGACAGAGCATAGAGCACGATCAATGTCCTCTTTCCGTTGCGGATGTCGTTCCCGACAGGTTTGCCGAGTATGGCCTCGTTAGATGTAAGGGCCAGAACATCGTCCCATATCTGGAATCCCAGGCCTAGCATCCTTGCATACTCTTTCATGTCCTGGACCTGCTCTTCCGTCCCTCCCGCGATCAGGGCACCGCCCTCTGCGGCACACTCGAACAGGACGGCCGTTTTCTTCTCGATCATCCGCAGGTAGTCATCGATCGAGATGCTGGTTATGGGAGCATGCTCGAAGTCCATGTCCTCCTGTTGACCCTCAGCGATCTGCCAGACGGTATTGGCCGTTAATTTGAGGAGGCGTTTCATCTCCTTGGGGGGGACATCGGTCTCAGATAGGACCTCGAACGCACGGGCGAACAAGGCATCCCCAGCGATGATCGCGGTGGGGACATCAAAAAGCACATGGACCGCTGGTCTTCCTCGACGCATCGAATCGTTGTCCATGACATCATCGTGCACTAAGGTGAAGTTGTGGACGATCTCCAGACAAGCACCGAACGGTATGGCCTTTTCACCATTTCCCGACACTGCCTCCGCGACCGAACGTGCCAGTACCGGTCTCAGTCTCTTTCCTCCAGCACTAGGGTAGTGTCTCACTGCGATCATCAATTTCTGGACATCCCCATCGTCCAGATATGACATCACCTGCT
This sequence comes from Methanomassiliicoccaceae archaeon, assembly GCA_963741025.1. Lineage (GTDB taxonomy): Archaea > Thermoplasmatota > Thermoplasmata > Methanomassiliicoccales > Methanomassiliicoccaceae > CAVUGW01. Next base: position 229,223 of record CAVUGW010000022.1, on the reverse strand, counting down.
TATCCGCCTCTTTCGCCCTTCTCGAGATCTCTTTAGGACGTCCATCTCAACACTTCCCTATGCCTGAGGAGAGCCAGTCCCTCGTCTCCCCGATGATCAAATGATCCTTCCCACCGAGCTCCTTCACCGATGCAGAACCGGTCAGGAACATCGCGGCGGTAAACTCGTCCTTCACGGTCCTGAGCTTTTCCGTCACAGCTGCCGCTGACACCGTCGCCTCTTTTAGGACGGAGCGTGCCGTACCAGCGCAGCTTGCTCCTAGCACGATGCTCTTCGCTACCTGAAGGCCATCATCGATCCCACCGCTCGCTATGATCGGAAGTCCAACGTCGGCCCATATTACTGATACTGGGGAAGGGATGCCCCAAGAACCGAAGGTCCTTCCGATCCTTGCGTACCTATCATCCCCTTTTCTCTGTGCCCTGAAGGACTCGACCAGGGAGAAGCTGGTGCCTCCCATGCCAGATATGTCCAGCCCACGCACCCCTGACCCCTTTAACCTCATGGCAACGTTCCTCGATATGCCCGCTCCCGTCTCTTTGATCGAGGACGGGATGGTCCTTTGCAAGATCCCTAATAGAGTCCAGACAGCCGGCCGCATTGGTATCTCCCTCAGGTTGGACGACCTCTTGTAGGAAGTTCAGGTGGACCGCCAGAATGTCCGCATCGATCATTTCCATCGCCTCATCGACAAGACGTTCCTCGAACGGGCGCTTTCCTCTCTGGGGTATCAGCTGAGGGGCACCGATGTTCCCTATGACGAGGGGAACATCGAAATCCTTTATCACCTCGTAACTTTTTCTCTCTCCGCTTTCCAGGGCAGCTCGCTGGCTTCCAACCCCAAGACCGATACCTACCTCTGCGCACGCCTCTGCCAAGTTCCTGTTTATCTCGTAAGCTTTTGAACAGCCACCTGTGATGGCCGTCACTATCAGAGGGAAGGAGAGCGACCTTCCGAACACCTGGACCGATGTATCCACCCTGTCGAGATCGATCTCTGGTAGGGAATCATGGATAAGTTTTACATCATCCCAGTAATCATGGGGAGGGAACACCTCCTCCTCCAGAGATACCTCGATGTGGTCCGACTTTCTTCTCTCGATCTCGCTCATCTGGGACCACCAACAACCTTCGACCCTATAACATCATTACCTTTCAAGGCGGACAAGAGGCGGCCCGGCGATGCACCATTGATGACCATTGCATCTCTTGTAAATCCTGCCATTCTAAGCATGCATTCCAACTTTCCATAAATGCTTCCGGTCACATCGGTACAGCGTTGCGTTCTTGGGAGCGCGTCGAGGGTGCTGCGGTCCACCACGTCGAGCAGGCTCGCGTTCGGATCACAGCTAGGGTCGGAGGTGAACACACCGTCGACGTCGGTACAGAACACGATGCGCTCGGGTCTGAAATAGGATGCCAAAGCCTCCATGACCTGGTCCCCTGAACAGATACCGAACGACCTTTTCCTGTCAGGGGCAACGTCCCCGAACGTCACAGGAACGAGCCCGATCTCAAGGTATCTTTTAAAGATCTGATCGTTGAGCTCGACCAGTTTTCCGTTCTCCATCATGGCCACTGCACTTGGTGGTAGGGACACGCTTGGTAGACCGTTCTCATTAAGGATATGTAAGATGTTGAGGTCAAGCTCCCTTACATCCTCCATGACCTTTGCTACACCTGGGACCTGCGACGCGTTCTCGAAACCATGTTGGAGGCGATGTTCTGCAGCGATCATATGGCCGAAAGAGTCCTGCCCCATGTACGATCATGGTCCTGGTCCCGGAGGCTTGGATCTCACGTGCCAATCTGGTCATGATGTCCGGCCTGAACGCTTTATAACGGGTCTTGTCCGTTATCACGCTGCCTCCCAATTTTATCAGCATCATTCAGAACGATTGCATCATGCGCTGGTCCATATAAAAATTTAACATCGTGCGAGCTAGAGGTGCCCAGTTGAAGGATCCGCTGAGAAAGTTCTAATGCCGGGTGAGGTACCGTATGAATACGGCTGACATCGATGTGCATCGACATAAGCTGCGTAATTTTGCTATATGGAACTAGGGGCATGCTCTTGTGGGCAGGTTCGTTCAACACCATCACTTTGCAGTTTCCTGTGATGTCGGGGGCATATTCGTACCGCATTTCCTGCAGAACTTGTCCCCTTGGGTGATGATCGCCGAACATTTAGGGCATTTTTTTTCGTCGACCTTCGCTCCGCATGAGAAACAGAACTCATCGTCCTCGTTCACTTGAGCCCCACAATCAGAACATGCCCTTGACCCAGGACCGCTCTCGGTCGCCGGGATGGAGACTTTATTCTTGTCCTTGATCTCAGGTGCTGCAGGGATCTCGTTCTTTGCTTTCGGTTCAAGTGATCTTTTTGCCTTCATGGCAAATTTAAGGGACCCTGTATAATCTTCTTTGTCGAACGCCTCCTCTGAAGCGTTCAGATCATGGATGATGTCCTCGGACACTTCCCCTTTGAGCTGTTCCACCCTGTCCTTGACCGATCCGATGATGAACTTCGCCTCCAAATAATTGGCCGGAAGTTTCTTGGCGGCCTGAAGGGCTGGAACGCTTTCTTCCCTGACACCCCCGTTTTCCTTGGAAAGATCGAAGAAAATGTCCTCCGTCCTGGAGTTCTTCAGAACGTTCTTGGCCCTATCGGACAGTTCGATGCACGATCGATATTCGCCCCTCTCATAAGCGCTCTCCGCCTGAAAGATGAGATTATCCGCTTCAGAGGTGTTCCTTTTTTGACCCTGGAGGGCCTTCGAGAACGCGGTAGCGGTGATCAAGGCATTGTGTGCGTCATCCTTCAATATGGCCGCTTCCAATCTTCCCTCCCTTTTAGATCGCATGAACTTGATCTCAAGGTACCCGACCAGGGCAAAGACCGATATTATACCGAACGCGATGATGACCTCTGTCGTAGCGTCCATCGAGAGCACCGATCACGACAAGGAACGATGTATTGCTCATAAAGCTTTAGCACATCAGCTCGTTCAATTAAAAATGAAAAAGTGGCTGACAGCGGTCCATGGTTCCCGCGGGCTCGCGCACCGCAGTACCGCATAGAGCGCTGGCGGGCTTAACTTCCGGGTTCGAATGGGACCGGGTGTATCCCCGCCGCTATGGCCGTCACACCATCCCCTTGAAAGTACTAGTTATATAAAATGATTTCGGCGTTTTCATGATCTCAAAGAACCGTTCCTTTTTCAGATGAGCAATATAAGACCTAGACCGAGAACGGTCCCAGCTAGCATGGAAAGGATGTTGTTCCCCAATTTGGTGACATGCCCACCCCTTTCCAATGTGGCACCTATCAAACTGTCCACCATGCACCCGAACACGCCCATGGTCATCGGGACAAGTACTATCGGGTTTAAAAGATCGTTCGGGAACATGATGAACCAGCCGACCGTTGTAGCGAAAACGGAGGCGATGATGCACCATAATGTTCCATATGCTGAGATCCACCATCCGTTCCGGGTGGAACTCTTTCCAAGGTGGTGATAAGATAGGTCCTTGGCGAGAGAACACCTAGCTCCGACGCGGTGGTATCCGCGGCCGCGACACTTATCGCGGAAAGGAATGCCACGCCCGCGAGCATGCTGTTCTGCTCCCCTGTCAAGAACGAGATGACCACAACTAGGACCGGAACTAGCCCGTTCGCGATAATGTTCTTATGGGTCCGTTCCCCTTTCTTCCCCTCCTGAACCCCCTGGATCTCCTTCGCTTTGAACTTGAACTTCGTGACCAGGAATCCCATGAACGTGAACACTATCAGGGTGAGCAGCCATGCGATAGAGCCCAGTCCGCCTATGATCATCCCAACGACAAAGGATGCGACCGCCCCGCTTCGGGTCAATAGTCCGAACCTTAATGTTAATAACGAGAGCGTTGTGCAAAGGACTAGAACAATCAGTAGGCTCTCCGAACCGTTCATCCATGGTTGATCGATACGCAATGATATAATCTTGCTTGGTCCTCCACGCTCTATCGGCCGGAACGTGATGTCCCATTTGTCGATAGGGACCGTCCCGGCAAAGTGTGCAGGGTCACAGGCATAATGCCAACATCCTTGGGTAGTATCGCGAGGGGTGAACAGAGATCTGGGCCTCTCATAAAGAGCGTTGTTCCACATGTTCTTAAGGTTCATCTATCGACATGGAATCCCTATCCTTATACATCCCCTGTTGAGGGGGAGCTCCTGCTCACACTTGAAATGGGCATGATGGCCATCTTCGGACCCGGATCGGAAAGATCGCGGACCAGGAGGGCCCTTGGTGAACTGGGAACCGATCGCTCCTGCTGGTATATAGATCATTACAATATGATATTGGTCGAGGTCCACCCAGGGACGAGGTCCCGATGGCGATCTGTCGGACACGACCTTACGCATATGGCCGTCGGCCCAATGCTCGTCCGAATGGCGATTTATTTTCTGACGTCAAGATATGAAGTGAGATATTGAACACCTGGACCGAGCGTAGGTCTCGATCAGAATCATCTTGGAGAATAGGAAAAAAAGGACTTTATATTCACTCCCACGTGCACTTTCAGGATGGGATGCAATGAACTTCGATATAGCGCATATGGCATGCGATAGCGAGAGCAGGCGGATCCTCACCACGACCAATTCCGCTCCCAGGTCAGTACGGGAGATCGCTGAGGAGTGCCGTCTACCGTTGGGAAGATGCTATCGGCTCATAAAGGACATGGAGAGCAACCGCCTTCTAAAGAAGACCGATTATAAGGGGACAAGGGGGTCCTTGTTCATCTCCAACCTGCAATCTTTGCTCGTGAGCATAGAGGGTGATAAGGTCCATCTGAAGGTCATCTTCAGGGACGGGAACCAGAAGATGCTGGGATTGGACATGGGACCGGTCGAGGAGACGATATCCTCTGCCATTCCCACCAACATCATGAGATCTCAACCAGAGGTCTCCTCGACGATATCGTAGAACCCATCGGCGATCTTGGCAGCTTCGTCCTTTGTTCCGGCCGGATGGACCAGGAGCCTCCCGCTCCTGTACATCGTGACCTCCACGCCATCTTTTCTTGCAATTACCATCACATCCTGGTCCACGACATCGTACCCGTAGGACCTTAATCTGATGCTCACCTGCTTAAGGTCGAAAGCTCCAGGGTTCTGCGGAACTATCGACATGGCGTCCTCCTTGCAGAGCCGGACGATCTTGTACATCATCGATCGGTCCCCTTCAGAAGCTTGTCCACATCTGAACGAAAGTTCTCTAAGGTCCCTTCGTTCACGATCATTACGTCAGCCAAAGCGATCAAAGAGCCGATCCCCCATCCGATCTCCCGTTTGTCCCTTTCCACGAACTCCTCCCAGTTCTGAGGAGCATCGGCACGTCCTCTCTTTTGTAACCTGAGGAACCTGTTCCCTCTTGAGGTATGGATCGCCACGACCTTGATGTCCTCACCTAGACTTTCACGGAACATCTCCAGCTCGGCCAGACTTCTTGAACCATCTATGATCATATGACCCTTTCCGAGCAACGGCAAGCATCTCTCGGCCCATATACCGGCCCCATGGACCTGACGCTCCGAGCTAGCAAATTCTCCGATACCTCGATCGTTATTGATCTTGCCTTGACACATGGCCTCTTGGCGGACCACGTCGCCCATCGTCACCACGCCATAACCAAAGGACCTTGCCACATTGACGAACTCATCCTTTCCAGAACCAGGCATTCCTGTTAATAGGATCATCTTCAATGATTTCACCAAGCCGTTCAGTGATGGTCACTTGCCACAAGATCGGCCTTATCGTATATATTCTCGTCCGGTCGATGATCGACCTTGAACGTATCGGTCCGATATCTTCATCGACCCTATCTTCGAACTCATCAAAGGTATGGATACTTTCGATCCCATGACGATTTGTCCAGTCGTTATTTGGGTGGGAAAGGATATAACTAAGTTCCCACTTATCTACTCTCCGTCTAGGGGGGCCTAACACCTAGCCATATTGGAGGCAGAGCAGTGCAGGATGCTAAATCGGTAGAAAATATATTGGAGGAGATAATATTTGGGGAGTTTCCTCAGGGAAAGAACGTTCAGAGCATCTCCATAGTCTCCAAGACCGGGTTGATGATCGCAGGAAAGGCAGCGTCATCTGCAAGGGCTGAGACGTTCTCGGCGATGGCAGCGATCATGTACTCTGCGGCCGAGGCAACGAAGAACGATATTTTCAAGGACAAGATCGAGTACGTTCTTGCCGTTTTCAGGAACACCAAATTGTTCATAACAGAGCTGAGTTCGAGTCTATTGATCGTAGCGACCGTTGACCGAGAGGTAGAGGACAAGAAGATCCTTGAAAGCATGGGTCGCATCGTTACAAAAACGAAGGAAGAGCTCGTCTGGTTAAGATGATCTTTTATTGGACCAGACGATCAGAGAAATCCTCTTGGATCCGGTCACAATAGATACATCGTAACACTATCGGATGTTTTGACTCGACCGAGAACTCCGGTTCGACCGGTTCACACATGTTTGTGATGCAATTTGGATTACCGCATTTGATTATTCCACGCATCGTCTCAGGTAGTTTGACCTGATACTTCTCCGCGACATTGAAATCTCTGATTATGTTTATGGTGGCCTTTGGGGCGATCAGGGATATTTTGTCGACCTCCTTCGGGTCAAGTTCCCGGTCCTCGACCTTCACCACATCCTTCCAGTTCGATTCTTTCGAGGGCACATGCATCAGAACGCTGACGGTCGATTGAACGTTCCCTCCGCTGACGCCGATGATCCGTCAGGACCTTAAGGGCCATTCCACATTCGATGTGATCTATGACCGTCCCGTTCCTGATCGGAGTTACTCTGAAGTCCTTCAATTATAGCTCCCCTCCCATCACCAATAGTAACAGCGCCATTCTGACAGGGACACCATTGAACGCTTGTTGGAAATATTTAGCGTTCTCGGTATAGTCCACCTCAGGAGCTATCTCATCGACCCTTGGCAGTGGGTGCATGATGACCAGGTCCTTTTTGGCCTCTCGCAGTAGAATGTTGTCGATACGGTACATACCGGCGACCTTCTGATACTCGGCCGGGTCGGGGAACCGCTCCCGTCTGGATCCGCGTCACATATAGAACGTCCGCCGTGGAAATGACCTCTTCGAGCTTTGTGCTCAATTTTGGCTTGGTCCCATCCGTCTCCAGCTCTTTTACCGTCTCTTTAGGCATCTGTAGCGTCGGAGGTGCCACGAAAGTGAGCTCTGCGCCGAACTTTGAAAGGGCCTCTGCCAGGGAATGGGCGGTCCGTCCATATTTCAGATCTCCCACGAGGACGACCTTTCTCCCCGCGATGCTTCCAGATTGTTGTTTTATCGTGAATAGGTCCAGCAACTGTCTGTGTGGGATGCTGTCCCGCACCGTCACCAGCATTGATGACAGGTTTGGTCGAGTATTTCGCCGCAAGACGGGCCGCCCCCTCGTGCGGATGTCTCAGAACGATGGCGTCCGAATACCCTTCCACCATCCTTATGGTATCCGCCAGTGTCTCTCCTTTTACGACCGATGAACTTTGGGGCTGAGCGATCTCGATGAACTTACCACCTAGGCGCACAACGGCGCTCTCGAAAGAGAGCCGGGTCCTTGTCGATGGTTCAAAGAAAAGATTTGCTAGGATCCTCCGTCCAAAGCCTTGGTGATCTTATCTCCTCTAGCGTAAGGGACCATCTTCTGAGAGAGTTCGAGGACCTGCTCGATCTGTTCACGGGACAGGTCCCTGATAGAAACGACATCCATGCCCTTGAAGCTCATGGCGTTCGCTCCAGAATATTCACAAGGGCTATAAGTAATATCCGTGACTCCCCCACCCTCGCGTACACCCTTCCACGGATCCCATGGCCAGCATGTATCTATGCGTAGGGGCATCCACCCTTTCCGCGAAAGGCCTCGTGAGCTATTTTTGGGCATGACCCTTTCAGTGCTAGGGTGCCCTTAGCTCTTTCAGAGCAACTACCACGAACGATATTTCGAAAAGTAGATTTATCTCATCGGTGTTAATTTTGTGTAGTTCTAAGATCGTTGAACTTGTGAGGTCATAAAATGGTAGAGACTCTTGATTGTAAAGGGCAACTATGTCCAATGCCGATCGTTCAGCTGACGAAAAAGATCAAGACGATGAAGGTAGGGGATGTCGTCGAGATGGTCGCTGATGATCTGGGCTCAAAGGAAGATGTTCCTGCATGGTGCAGAAGAACAGGGAACGAACTGTTGGACCTTAAGGAGGACAACGGTGTGTTCACATTTCGGGTCAAGAGGTTGAAATGAACTGACCTCGCTCGAGGACCGTGAACAGGGATGATCATTTCATCCTGCTCGGACAACAAAGGCTAGGTCAGGGACAATAGAACGATCGGCCCTTATGCTCCATGTGCGACGAACATGTCGTTCGCCTCTCTTCGATCATAGGTGACCACACCAAAGGGATCGACCCGGCCACCAGTGAGGTCTGGATACCTGAACGTCCTGGATATGATGATCATCTGCCAAAGCGTTCATCGGTCTTCGAAAGGTCTAGGAAATAAGAACGAGGTGTAAATATGTCTGATGACCAAAAGAAGGTAGCTATCGTTGTTTCTGAAGGTACGTTCGATAAGGCCATGATGGCCGTTATGATGGCAAATACCGCCGCTAGCATGGGGATGGATGTTCACATCTTCTTCACGTTCTTCGGCCTTAACCTGCTGAAGAAGCGGTCACGCCCCAAGCTGGGCGGGATGTACAGGTTGTTCACAGGTGTGTTCGAGAAGAGAATGACCAAGAGCCAGATACCCCTTTATCAGGAGTCAAGAAAGCTGGCTCAGGAACTGGGCGTCCATCTGTACGCATGCAGCACCACGATGGGTCTGATGAAAATACAGAAGGAGGACCTGACAGAAGGTGTGACCATCATCGGAGCGGCGGGTTTCCTGGACATGGCCGCTGATTCGGACATGCAGTTCTTCATCGGGTGATCGAATGGTCTCTAAATTGTTCATCCTCCTGAAATCCCCGAGCGAATATCATGAGCTGGACCTGATCGCGGCATTGGGAGGGGATGATAGGGTGGGAGCATTGCTCTTCGAGGACGCTACCTTGTTCGCGGTCATCAAAGGAAGATTAGAACAACTTCTCGATGTTGCTGACACGATATATATCATGAAGGAAGACCTGGAAGCACGTGGGTTTGAGGCCCTTCCTAGGAACAGGTGCGAGGTCATCGACTATCCACGAGCAGTGGATATCATCATGAAAGAATACGAGCAAACGATAACTATCTAGGTGAGAGAAATGGCCACATTGACGATTCAGATACGTTCCGGTACCATGATGAACATGGATACGAACGTGGCCGTCAAATTAGCGAAGGCCGCGGTCGATAAGGGATATGCTGTACGGATCTTTGGATATGGAGAGGGGATCACGATGGTAAAGACCGGACAAGACCCAAAGCGATTCCCGAACGTCGGGAACATCTCCGAATCGCTTGTGAAGGAGGGGGTCGTGATAGCCGTCTGTACCACATGTTGCGCTGCAAGGGGAGTTAAAAGAGGAGAGGAGATCCAAGGAACGAAGATAGGCAGTCTGACCAACGACTTTGCAGGGTATGTTGCAGAGACGGACCGGTTGGTGACATTATCGAGGTGAGACGATGGCAGAGAGCATTGCGGTATTGATCACAAAGCCACCTTATGGTGCTGAAGAAGGATTCGCCGGTCCGAGGCTCGCGCTAGCATGCATAGCTTCTGGTCTCGTGCCAAAGGTATCTATCTTTTTGGTCGGTGACGGTACGTTGAACGCCGTAGCATCCCAACATCCAGAGAAGATCGGGATGCCTTCGAACCTTGAGGCTTTACAAGAGGCGCTCGATCTTGGAGTAGAGATCTATTGTTCTCAGGAGGACCTTTCGAACAGGGTCGATAACATCCCGATCTTGGAAGGGATCAAGCTTGTATCCTGGGATGAACTGAGAGGAGAGCTAGATAAACACACTTTGGTCACGACCTTCTGATAGATCTCTTCCATTACTCTTTTTATACACCGACCATTATCAGCTTTTTATGATCGAGGTGACGGACCGGGCCGGGGTCGCCAGGACGGCAAAATGGTCGATCGGAAGATCCAAACCCACCCTCCCTACGATATTGTTCCATGATTCATCCCTTTTTCCGGCACCATCTTATGCCGAACTGATAATTAGCAGAGGAGAGGGACTGCAGATAAGGGCGGCAAGAACCTCTGAACCTCTTGTAAAGATCCACAGGGAGCTATTAAAACCTCTATCCCAGCAGAAAGGGCCTGAAACGGAACCAAGGGCTGAGGATGGATATGCCATCGTTCGGGTCGGTGACAAGGTCCCGAAGGAAGTAAGGGACTCGGTAGACTCTTCATCCTGGAAAATGCGTTCGAAATGAGGAGGGACGCCAGAAGGTTCGCGGACAGCATCGCTGGGCTCAGGAAAGAGATCGGCTATGGAAAGCTGATATACGCCCCGGGGTTGATGGACCCCAGTAATCTAGCCCTCCTCATCTACATGGGCGTGGATCTCGTAGATTCCTCGCTGATCCTCTTGCAGTCATCCCGCGGCAAGGTCCTCCTACAAGAAGGGTCCTTGTCCTCGAGCGATGCGAAATGGCTTACGGGTAACGGGCAAGAGGGCGTCGTAAGGTGCAACCTGGAGACGGCGTGGAAGGAACTGCAGCTCGTAAGACACATGATAAAGATCGGCCGACTCAGGGAGCTTGTGGAGACCAGGGTGAATGCCACACCATGGGCCGTCGCCGCGCTCAGGATATTTGACCTAGAACACTATGATCATCAAGAAAGTTATACTCAGGTCGTCGGTCCCTCGTTCTATTGTAATTCCAAACAGGCCTTGTTCCGACCAGATGTTTGGCGATATCGCAGAAGGATACTGGAGCGCTACAGGGTCCCCGACCATAAGAAGGTCCTGCTCCTCATACCATGCTCAGCAAAAAAACCTTACTCGACCTCAAGAAGCCATCGAATGTTCGCCGAGGTGTTGGACTCGGTGCCCAACAGTGCGGTCGTTCAGGAGCTCATAATCACTTCTCCTTTGGGAACGGTCCCTCGCGAGATCGAGCTTTTCTATCCAGCTGCTCAGTATGACATCCCGGTCACCGGGAACTGGGACAGGGAAGAGGTCGCGATGGTGCAAGAGATGGTCAAAAAGATAGCTGCTGGTGGTTTCGAAAAGGTCATATGCCATCTCGGTGTGGAGAGCGAGTTCGTCAAACCCGTGGTCGACTGCGTCGAGACGGCGATGGGAGGAACGACGAACGGCACATCATTATCTGATCTTAAACGGGAACTGGAAAAGGCCTGTGCTTCTATGGAAAAGGTCCCTAGGGCCATCGATCGCCGGGAGGCGATGAGGTCCGCCGCGATATTCCAGTTCGGAAATGGGGGCGGTCCCTTGTTGGAAGGCTGCTCGATAGTAGGTCACTACCCATACCTGAAGATAATGAACGGGAACACCCAACGAGGAATGTTAACCCCTGAGCGAGGGATGATATCGCTCACCATGGAAGGTGGGGAGGTGCTCATGAAGGAACGGGTGAACATCGTAGAGATGGGAAACTTCGATCTTACTGGGAACCTGTTCGCCGTCGGTGTCGAAAGGGCGGACCCGTCCATAAGGGAGGGGGATGAGGTACTCATCTTAAGAGATGGGAACCTTGAGGGGGTAGGGGTCGCGATGATGTCCGCGGAGGAGATGAGCTCGGTCAAGCGGGGAGAGGCCGTGAGGGTGAGACATAAAAGGAAACGTTGAGCTATTTCTCACTTTCTATATTTTTAATATCAATCCAGCCATAATAATTTCACTTTCACTTTCGCTCAGCTCCCCCCATTTTGCCTTTATAATCCGTCCCCATTTTCAGATATAGTGAGAAAGATGAGGACGAACGATGATGATTGCAGCTGGGAGGACGTATACCACCTTTATGGTGTGACAAGTAGCATTGACAATGATCAGTCATCCCTAGGCGAAGAGGGGGCTTGCCCGGCCCCCTCCGCCAATCTAGTTTATCGATCCGTTTCGAACTTACGCCGCTGGATGTGAGTCTGTAAAATTTGATTAGGAGTGCAGGCGCCGGGATTCGAACCCGGGCAGTTAGCTAGCCCCGTCCTCGAGAGGACATGGAAGGCTAAAATCCTAACCAACTAGATCACGCCTGCTTGCCACTTCTCGTCTCGATCTGCTCTGTGAACTTCCTCACCTTTGCATGCGGAGCTTCTTTCTTCGTTCGGCTAACTTCCATTGCATACGCGGCTGCATGTATAGGTCGGTCGCCCACAAGGATGGTTCCGGTCGTTCCGACCACACCATCCGCGATCCTTTCCGAGGATCACGAGAGGGGAAGAATGGTCACAAATATAAGCGTCTTTCGGTGAGAGGGGAAGCAGGTACGTTGAACTGTTCTAGTCTCACCTAGCACCCATGTTAGACCTGGTTCCAAAAATTTTTGGTCATTCGGCGATTATCGGAAAAGGGGGAGAGAGGGGCAACCCATCCTTTGCCCCTCTCCTAAGACTAAGACCTGACGTTCCTGGATCAGCTCAGCTGTCTCCCATCCTTGGCAGCCGACCATTTTCGATCTCGATACAAGCCTCGATGACCTCTTTCATGTCGGCGACATCAACTCCCTTGTTCTCTAGTTCTGAGGCAAGGTCATTTAGATCGCCTACACTATGGGTTTTCATCCAAGACTCGACCTCGGGTTCGAAATCCGTTGTCCGTTTCGATCCTTTGTCTTGTTTTGTCGTTTGCATCCCATCCGAAGATATTCCGTCCGACTTGCGTCAGACGATTATCCGCATTATAATGTTTACTATATATAGATTTTCCACCTTATGTCGGACGATGGTCCCGAACAATGCCATCGATATATATTTCCAACACTGGCCTCTAGATATCGTCCCTAGATCATTTCCAACTATCTAATAAAAGACTTTTTATGTTCAAGAGGTAATCCATACCAAATCAAGGTGATGGGATGGGATTTTTAGAGTCGCTTCGCGATAAGGAGCTTAGAGGGCTCTATCGAGCTCAAAAGTTGATAGAGAATGCAGATCTGCACCTGGCCAATGGGAGGGCCAAGGAAGCGTCCGACGCACTATCAAAGGCCGAACAGATCCTCCTTACCGATGGGCTTCAGAAAAGTCCGCATGCTGGGGATTTCGCGGATGCTCTGGTCAATCTCTCAAGAGTTCTTTCAAAAGCGAAGGAGCACGATAGGGCGGTCAAAGCGGCAGACAGGTCGCTCAAACTTGAACCCGGATCTCTCGTCGCTATGTTGGCCAGGGCCGATGCTTTGGCCAAAAAGGATCCTTCCAAGAGGCCGTCTCGACACTGGATAATGCATTGGAACTTAAGCCGTCAGACAAGGGCCTTCACCTGGAGAAGGGTAACGTACTGCTCGCTTCTGGTAACGGACAAGGGGCCGTTCAGGAGTTCAAGAAGGTGAATGAGATAGATCCATCTGACCTTGATGTATATGATCTGCTAGCCATGAACGATGACAAGCTCACATGGTCCAAGAAGAAGGCGGAGGTCCTCTTGAGGAACGGAAAGAACGAAGAGGTCATCAAGGCCCTAGATCAGGTCCTCGCCCTTGACCCAAAGGACCTGGATGTGATCTTGGTCAAGGCCAGCATTCTTAAGGGGGCAAGGCGGCAAGATGAGGCCCTATCATTATATGACGCTGCGTTAATGGTCGATCCGAAAGGGTTCGGGGCGAACTTGGGGAAGGCCCAGATGCTCGAGGAGAAAGGTGACCTGGACCAATCGGTGGAATTTTACAAAGAGGCGCTCCGGGCAGACGTCGATTGAAAAGAAACATGGATAGGGGTAGGTGGCCCATTGGAGAGGTTGAGCCGCTTTGATGAGGCACAAAAGGTCTACGAAAAGGCATTGCAACTGGATCCGGATAACCTGCTGGCACTTGAAGGGATGTACAGGGTCCTATCGAAGGAAGGAAAGGACGAGGAACTTGTCGATTATGCAACGAAGCTGCTTTCGAGCAAGGAAGACCTATCTATCCATAAGGCCAAGATCAACGCACTTATCAAATTGGGTCGTACCAAGGAGGCTTTCGAAGAGATAGATGTTTCTCTTCAAAAGTATCCAAAGGAACAAGAACTTCTATCACGGAAAAGGGATGCCGCATGGGCATTGGGAATGGGGGACGAAACGGTAAAGGACTGTGAGCAGATCCTTTCGACCAACCCTCATGATCCTGAATCGTTGTACGATCTCGGGCTGGCATACGCGAAGGCTATGAGGTACAAAGAAGCGATCAAGACGTTCGAGAAGGTCCAGAGGTCCCTGCCAGATAAAGAAAGGGCGTTGATCGGGATCAAGGACGTTTATAGGACGATGGGTCGGGACAAGGACGTTCTGGAAACATGCCATAAGATCGTTCAGATCGACCCGAAGAACGTGAGCGCCCTGGTAGATATGGCAGTGGCACTTGACCGTCTAGACCATAAACAAGAATCGGTCCAGACATACGGTCAGATACTTGATCTGGAGCCGAGCAATCAGGATGCTCTGCGGAACATCGCGGGTCTTTTGTTCTCGCTAAAGAAGCTAGAACCTGCCTTGGAGAAGGCGATGGCCGGTACCCAGCTCTTCCCTGATGACCCCAGCTTCTGGAAGATAAAGGGGGACACATTATTTTCGATGGGCCGATTTTCCGAGTCCGCAGAGGCTCTTGCGAGAGCGATCTCCTTGGACCAGAACGATAAGAGCACATGGTGGTCTCGAGGATTAGCTCTGGCAAGCGATCGGCGTTTCGAGGAAGCGGTCGCATCATATGATCACGCCATACAGTTGGACCCCGATGATCTCCCTCTGTGGAACAGTAAAGGTATGGCACTATCGAACCTGGATCGTCATGGTGAGGCCGTGCAGTGCTTTGAACGCGTGATATCGATCGATGAGGATAATCGAACCGCTCATGTCCAGAGGGGCCTTTCGTTGACCAAGATCGGAATGTATGCCGAGGCCATCAGGTCACTTGATAGGGCGTTGTCCTTAGGTCATAAGGACATCGAGATGTTGGAGGCAAAGAAGATCTGTCTGAAGGCCCTGGAAAAGCACGATGAGGTCATCAAGGTCTGCGACAGCATCCTAAAGCTGGACCCAAAGAACAAGGCCGCATCTCTGGATAGAGCACTGGCCTACCAGGCGATCGGTAAGGTGGATGACGCGCTCAAGGCGTACAACAAGTATCTGGAGGTCAACCCAAGGGACGAAGAAGCGCTAGAGAACAAGAAGAAAGCGCTTGTGGCGAAAGGGGACCTTGTAACGATAATCGAGGCATGCGACATTTTGCTATCGATAAACCCGCGGAACAAGATGGCCCATGTGGACCGCGCGGACGCACTTGTCGCACAAGGAAGGGTCGAAGAAGCACTTGTCGAATATGAGCATGCACTGAAGATAGATGGCAATGATCGAGCGGTATGGAACAAGAAAGGGCTTTCATTGATGGGGCTCGATCGTAACGAGGAGGCCGTGAACGCGTTCGATTCCGCGTGGAAGCTCGATCCAACGGACCATATGACCTTGAGCAACAAGGGCAAGGCGGCATTGCTCGCTCGGGACGCGGAGACCGCTTTGCAGGCGTTCGAAGAGTGCACCCGCTTGGCGCAGAACGTTCCCACTTATCAATTGGACATGGGCAGGGCCCTTGCGGCCATGGGGAGGTTCGATGAGGCCCTCAAAGCGTTCGATCTCACCCTGGAGATGAGCCCGAACGAACCATTGGCATGGAAGTTCAAAGGCAATGTCCTAATGAGATCGGGGCAGAGGGAAGGGGCGATAACGGCGTATGTAAAGGCCATCGATCTTGGGGAGAGAACGGCCAGCATGTTCAAGTTAAAGGCCAAAGCAGAGGAACAGTTGGATAAGAAAGAGGACGCCCTCGATTCATATGTGCGGGCGGTCGAGATCGACGGTTCTGATGCCAATACCTGGATGCGCTTAGGGGTCGTTCAAGCGAAGTTGAACAAACTGGCCGAAGCTGAAAAGAGCTTGGAGAGATCCCTGTCCATCGATCATTCCAATAATAGGGCCTGGCTGAACAGGGCAGCGATATTGGAGAAATTGGGAAGGGATGAAGAGGCCCTAAGGTGCTATGATACCGTTCTAGCCAACGATCGAACGGACAAGTTCGCCTGGAGCGGCAAAGGGCGGATCTTGCTCAAAATGGATAAGGTGGACCAATCGAAACGCGCCTTCGAGAAGGCATTGGAACTGGACCCGGAGCTCGCATCGGCCAAGGAAGGCAACGCCTCGGTCGAGGGCAGATTGAAGGAACGGGACAAATCGATCTATGCAGGTAAGGTCCTGGAGTTCGAGTACCGTCAGAACAGAAAGGTCACTAGAGAGGAGGCGTTCAAGGAATGCGGTCTGCCGTTCTCGATGCTGGACGAGGTCACATCTTTCCTACAGTCCAAGGAACTGGTCGACCTATCATCATTGAGCGATGAGCAGTTCAAGGCCTATGAAGAGGTTTCCAGGGACGTACTGCTTGCGACGCTTGGTAACCCAAGGTATGGAAGGCAGGGGCTTCATCTTGCGGATGTCTATATGAACATGTCCGAAAGGGATGTCGTGAGAGCGAAGAAATTGATCGCATACATCGAGAAGGTCAATGCCATCGAGTTCGGGAACGAATCGCTGGACAAAGGGATGGAAAAGTTGCTCAGGTCAGCGACGAACCTCCCCCAAGATGCTCATTCAACGATCGGTGTGATGGAGCATCTAAGGGTCGGGCCATATACTGCGAGAAGATTGGTGGCCACCCTTAACATGTCCAGCACCCCCGTGCCGATCCAAGAGGTCAGACCCCATGGGTCTGGACATGAGAAGGATCGGTCCGAGCCCCGGCCCGTACAAGGACCACAGAACGAACTTAAGGCGCAAGATCAGGGAGTTTCCCAGATCAAGAGCGATGCTAGAAAAGAACGATCGAACGATGAAAAAGTACACAGCGAGGATGATGAAATGATGGATGGGACAAAAGATCATAAGAGAAGATTGTTCGGACACCACGCGGAAGAAGCGGCACCACAGCCGGTAAGGAGAGTTTCGGACCCGAACGCGAAACAGGTTCTTTACGATCCGAGCAAACATGAGAAGCATGGAAGAAAATGCCTGTTCCATGGGGAACCGGCCTGCTGCATCTGCCCGGGATGCAGTACTTTGTTCTGCGCGGAATGCGCGTCAAATCTGGACGCGTGCCCTAGATGCAACATGCCCCTAAAGTTCGTGGATGAGACGAAGATACCGGCCCCGGTCGACGATAAGGATGTCATCGAGACCGAGGAGCAGAAAAAGGCGATCCAGCAGCGTTGGGCCATGAAGAGGTTAAAGGAAGCGGATGCGGAGAAGTACGGAAGCGAGAAGAGGGTCATCGAGCCGGAGCATGACGCTATGGTCGAAAGGGCGATCAGGGACACTGAAAAGTACATGACACCTAAAACGAGATCTGCTCGGCCGTCCCATGATGAGGACGTAGCGGTGGAGGCGGAACCCCAGACGGAGGAACTTTCAGAGGAGGTCTCTCAAGAAGATGCCCCTGAACCTGCTAACGCCCCCGTTGACGGGAAGAAACAGAAGCTCAAGGAACTGTTGGATGCGCCTGATGTGGAGCAGGGGGGCGAGAGCCGGGACATGAGCCGTCTCTAAGCAAAACCCCAAACACTTTCTCGTTGATACAATATATCGTTCCTGGACGATCGGTCAATAGTCCAGGAGCGCATCCTTTTTCATATACTCTCTAAGGAGCGATGTGGCATAACATCCTTTGTTGAGGGAGAAGTTGAAGGTGGCAGTATCGCCTTCGATATCGTTACTTAGGTCCCAGACCTTTCCGAGCAGTTCGCGTCTGCTACCTTTTGAGGAGCACTGGGGTAGTTGGGGTATCAGAAAGTCCCTGCCTTCTAGCCCCTCCTCGTCCTCTATGATCCGGTGCTCGATCTCCCCATCTCACCTATGGAGAATTGAGATGTGGAGCCAAAAAGTACACCGCTCACGAACGCCTTCCCGGCCCTTACCTGTTTTTCTACGAGATCGATGTTCTTTTCGGTAACAGGTACACCGTGATCGTGGTCAGGCAACCCGATGTTATTGAGCGGAAGTATCACATCTCCCACGATGGGACGGTCCAATGGAAGTCCTCTTCTTATCCGTTCACTGAGGATCCGATTGAAAATGTAAGATTGGTAGGCATGAACGAACATCATCTGCAGGTTCAAAGGTAATGTTCTGATAGCTCCTGCATAATCTTCGGGGTTTCGGGCCAAATATCCCACCATGGTCCTCTCGAACATCAGTTTCTTTGGAAAATGTTCGATCGCGGAGATGAAATCCCTATCTTCGTCCAACCGTTTCCTGGCCTCCTGCGAGTCCTCTGCTTCTTCCTGGACGGGATTCCCGCAGTACTTCATGACCGCTCCTTCGAGATCTTCCATCACGATATGTTTACCGACGATGTGAGTAACGGGCCTGAGCGCTCCGAAACGCTGGACACCAAAGAAGTTGGGAAAGCCACCTAGGTCATCAAGGGATCTTTTCGTGTCATCTATCCCATTTTTCAGCTCAATATCATCTAGCAGGCACGAGCTTACACGGATGTTGAACGCATTGCCTATCAGTTCCCCAAGGTCGATGCCCTTCTTGGCCCGATATGCATCGGTTATCGTGACCTGATGGAGCGAAAGTGAGGTCACCTGCTCAAGCGGAACTTCGAACGACATCAACTGGGTGGTCACCGCTCTCTTGTCCTTCGTACCTGCAAAACCTATCTTAGAACGGCTTATCCCCAAGGATCTGGACAGTTGGCGGACCAATCTGTTCATCTCCCAGTTCTCGGCCGTTACCTTTGCTACGGTGAACTTGCCGCCTTCGACCTTTTCAGGGAAGGCAGATATTTCTTCGACCAGAAAATCTTCAGGGGACCGCTTCAGCTTTCCCCCGATCCCCTTGGTCCTGGTAAAGAACACCTCAAGACCTATGCTGAGCTCTTTCGAGCTGCACTCCAGGTGCTCCATGATCACTTGCTCTTTTCCAGTTTGGTCCTTAGGTCCTTGTACTGGTTAGATATGCTCTTTGCCGCGGTCTTCACAGCGTTCTGAGGTTTTCCGCTCGTGACCCTCACCATCAGGGTGGGGATATCCAATTCTGGATGTCCTGTGACATACTTTACCTCGGCGACATCCTTGTTCGTTAACAGCTCGCTGATCAGCGGTGAGATCAGGGTCATATCCGCATCCTTGACCTGGATCTTGATAGTGTCCTTGTCCTTCTCGAGCAGCTGAAGTTCCATATTGGCGCTCAATAACTGCCCCGGCTATAAAACTTTTCTTTTATAGGGGCCTGCATCGATCCCCTCCTCCAGTAATGTGACCATATGTCGATGGCAGATGGTGTTGGAAGTGGCCTCACGATTCGACCCTCTTCAGTTGGCGATCGTACATATCGAGCATCTCCTTACTGGTCGTCGAGTCCCTGGGCTTCTTGTCATCTCGGAAATTGCCCGTGAACCTTGGGAACCGAATGGCGAGCCCCGCTCCCTCTCTTACAAGTCCGAAGGCGCATGTATGGATCGGGCTGATCGATATCTCCGCCCCAAGGACCTCGAGCACCAGGGCGGGTTCGAACCAGACATCAGCTTCCATCTTCGAATCGACCTTCGGATGTTTCCCAGGCGAGCGAAATCGATCCGAATCTTCCGGGGAGGGACGCCAAAGTTGCATCATCAAAACCGCTCCCCAGCTTGCAGACGGTCTCGAACCTATCGGTCTCGGAGTTATATGTCGCCATCAGAAGGGCACCGTATACCCCGCCCCTCCTCCCTCTGCCATGGAAAGCACCTACGATGACCAGATCGACGGTGTCGTTCATCTCGGAGCGGTACTCCTTCTTGTACTTGATCCAGAGGAAACCTCTTGACCCAGCTCGATAGATCGATCCAGGCCCCAACGATTTCGCCATCAGTCCTTCACAGCCGTCCCTAATGGCCTCTTGGAAGAAGGTCTCGACATCCTTCTCGTTGTCCAATATCTTCATTTCGGACAGTCGGACGTTATCGGACAAGCGGAAACATCTCGCAAGGGTCTCCCGCCTCTCGCCGAGGGGTCTCAAGGTAAGGTCCTCCCCGTCAAGATAAAGGCAATCGAACAGGTGCACCCGAACGGGATAGTCCTCGATAGCGCTCGTCAGACCATGTTTTCTTCCCCTACGGTGAGATACTTGCTGGAACGGTAACATTTCACCAGTGTTGATGTCGATGGGTACGCATTCCCCCTCAACGATGACGCTCTTGTGCTCGAAGGCCCCTTTTAGTTCCTCGGCTATATCCGGGAATTGGTCCGTTAGGTCCTCCAGTCTCCTGGAGAACAGTCTGACCCCGCCTTCATCGATATGTGCCTGGACCCTCAGCCCATCATATTTGTATTCAAAGGTGGCCTTTCCCCCAAGACGTTCCAGTATCTCTTCTGGGGACCTTAGCCTTTCTGCGAGCATCGCCCTGATCGGATTGCCGACCGTTACGTGCATCTCCTCGAGGCCCTTCAGCCCTTTGGTGCACAGAACCTCTCCTACGAGCCCCAGGTCCGATGTTATATTGTAGGCCCTCTCGACCAATGGCTTGTCGGCCTTGGACGCGAAAGCTATCGATAGCGAATCTATCACTGTCTGGGATGCTACGCCCAGCCTCATCCTACCGGTGACGATGCGTGCTATATACTTGGCCTCTTTTGGCTTGGCGTCGTGCAGGATATCTGCCAATAGTCGCATCTTTGTATCCTGGGAACCACTACCCTCTGCTTTGGCTATCTTGGTCAAAGTATCGTAGACCCGGTCCAGTGTCAGTTCTTGAGAGAAGAGCTTTGTCTGTCGTTTCGAAGTGCAGATCTTCTCGCTCACCTCCCCGGGGTCCCCCTCCCTCGACCACAGTTCCCTGACCATCGCCTCGTTGGCACCCGTCGCCACCACGAGCGTTCGAAGATACAGCTTGTCGGCCAATCCAAGTTTTTCAGGGTGGAACTCGGGCCAAAGCTGGCCTTGCGTCATGTAAATGATCTTTCTGATGTCCTTGCAATCTGATGAACGGAGAAGCGATGCCAGGATGTCGGTCATCTCCAAGCGGCTTGATGTCGATCCTACCGCCTCATAGACCTTCACCAGTTCTTCATAGTTCATACTTAATGGGATGGTGTATTATGTTATTAACTTAGGTGAACGAGCGCAGAACGACATTGGTGACGAACAAGGTCGTAGGTACGGTCGGAACGCCCGATCCCGAGGATCGTGGACGGCCTACCGCATCGAGCATCTTTGGATGATGCTCATTCAATTTGGATGAATCAAGAGACCTCGATCACAGGGGCGGGGCGGTTCACCCAGATCGAGCGTTGGCCCCATGAACGGAAAAATCGTTCAGATCGCTCTGTCCCTTGCGTTTTACTTTTCCAGCGGCCTTATCCAGTTCGTTCTCTTTGGCCCATTCCGTTTTCAAGGAGTAAAGCCGTTTCTTCATCTCCCTCTCTTTCTTCTGGCTTGAATAGAAGGAAGCTTCGTCCCTGGTCCCCGCGGTTATGAGGACCACGACCCTACCCGGACGGCTCCTTCCCGTCCTTCCCCTTCTTTGAATGCTGCGTATCTCGGACGGAACAGGCTCATAGAATATGACAAGGTCCGTATTGGCAACATCGAGCCCCTCTTCCCCGACCGATGTGGCGACGACGACATTGACATCCCCCCCTCTGAACCTTTCCAGCACATCGACCTGGTCCTTTTGTTTCAGGCCCTTTTCCCCTATGCGTCCTGCATGACCGACCAATTTGGCGACCCTTGCCCCTTCGATCTTGGCTATGTTGTTCGCGACCATTTCGCAAGTATCTCTATATTGAGTGAACACCAGTATCTTCGATCCAGGCTTTGTGGTCACCTGATTGCTCACGATGTTCATCACCCTGGATATCTTGGGGTGCTCCATCCGCATCGAAGAGACCGTCTCAATAATGTTCTTGAACTCTGGTGATCCAACGATCGTTCTGGAGGCCTTGGATTCCGTCATCCGATGCCGCTTCCTCCTTTAATTTCTCGAGGTAGCTAGTAAGGGCCGTTAATCCCTGGGTCTCACCCAGTTCTAGAGCATGACCGACCTTAATGACCATGGCCTGGACACTTAGCGCACGATAGAGCGTATTGCTTTTTTCCCCGGATCTTAACCTGTTCTCGATGGCCTGCCTTACCTCCAGAAGATATTTTACAGTAGCTGGTCGGGCCGAGGTCATCACTCCCATCGATATCAGTTCCTTGACATACTTGTGCTGTAGCGAACGGAGGACATCTGTGACCTGCCTCATCTGAACGGGTACCTCGACCTCTACCCAATCCATCTGGATATCATGAAGGTACTTCGAGACATCAGGGTCCGATTCGGACCTTACCTCGATGTTCTCAATGCCCAGATTACCGCATACCTCTTTGATCTTGGCCATGCTGGCCCCAGGAGAGGCCGTCATTCCCATTACCAATCCATTGGTCCCTCTGAAATCCTCTGCGATCGGGACATAGGCGTAGTTACCGACCCCTCTGTGGGCCTCGTCGAAGATTATCAGCTTCACGTCCCTGAGGGTGATCCTTTCCGATCGAATGTCATTGGCCACAACCTGTGGGGTGGAGGCGATCACATCGTTCTGTAACCATTCGACCTCTCTCTCTTCGGGTTCGATCTCTCCCGTAAGTACCGCCACTTTTTTTCCTACCAAGCTCTCTCTCAAGAACTTGGCATGCTGCTCGACCAGTGGTTTGGTCGGTGCAAGGAACAGGACCTTTCCCTTCTTCGCTTTCAACACCTTCGCGATCACGATGAGGGCGACGACGGTCTTTCCCATCCCCGTTGGTAAAACAACAAGGGTTGATGATCTCAAACATGCGTCCGCAAGGGCCTGTTGATAGTCCCTTTCTTGTATGATGTTCGGTCGAATGAGAGGATGTTCCAAGAACACGAGTGTGGATAAAACAGGGCAGTTAATGAGTCTTATGGTGGGTGGACCGATCGATCGATGGATGACCCTGGGGATCGTGGAGCCTGTTTTGGGGTCGACCCATGTTGGCGCGATGTATGGATCATCATATCATAGGTTCAGAGGACAAGGCTTGGGGCCATGAACTTCGAGCGATATGAACAAAATTTGGGAAAAGGTTTCCTGGCCGTCTTATCTTTTTATCATTCCAGTTACCTTTGACATGACCTGGCTACCCATGTCTTGCAAACTGCTCCCATGGGCCTCCTTTGCATGTCTTTCCATGTCCGCCTTTACCTCTTCCTCGTTGTCGCCCTTGGCGACATAGTCCCCCTTCGGGCATTGCATTTCCATTTCTAAACCTCGGACCAAGCTTCTAAGATATCGTTAATCAATTTTCCACGCCCTTTCGTTAGGTCCGGTCTTATCTAGTTCGGGCATCGGGCGGTGGACAGAGCACGTCGGCATATCAGGAGATAACCGGGATCGATCAGAAAATAAATAAGGGGTTAGGTTGAGGTTTACTTCGGTCGACGGTGTTCCCAGCCGTATGGACCGGGTCGTTCAATGACAACCGGCGCAACCAGAACCACAAGCTGACTTGAGATTTGGGTTGTTCACGATGAGGCCAGAACCGCTCGGTGTCTCTATGAAATCTACGGTCGACCCTTCGAGCATCCCGTTCGTCTCGTCATCGTAGTAGAAATTAAATCCATCCACTGCCTGTTCGACGTCCCCTTCCTTTTTCTTCTCCTGGAACGCCATTCCGAACTGGGGACCAGAGCAACCCATTCCGGCCAGATATATCCGGATGCCCCAGCCTTTCTTGTTGTTCTTCTCTAACAGATCGGTGATGAACTTATGGGCCTCTTGGCTTATGTTGACCATGAACTTTCACCTGGTATCATGAGACGCGAACGATTTATATAATTCCTTTGCCGAACGTTGTGGTCCATACTTTAGGCCTGTTCGAAGGGTTTATCTTGTCGTCGGTGAATGCCAGATGTCGTGATGATCCCTCGGACCGTATCGAGGCCCATGTTGAGAAGGGACCTGCCCCAGATCCTCAATATGAGCCGGGACAACATGGCGCATATTATTTTTACAGTCCTGGGGCGTCGAATGGAGGGACGAGGACCTGTTGCACATACTGTTCGATCCGCTGGCGATCACGGAAGTATTGGAGCAGGACGGCGAGATCCTGGCCTATTACTCGGTCAATGTCAAGGACACATGTCTGTTCGTTAATTCCATCCAGGTAAAGCGCGGATATCAAGGTCTCGGTCTTGGAAGAGAAATGATGACCCAGATCGAAAAAACAACAAAGGACCAGGGGTTGGACATCATCGAGCTCTGGGTCCAAGTGACGAACAGGGCGGGTCTCGAGTTCTATCGCCACATGGGCTTTAGAATGATATCCAAACAGGGGAACAACTATCTCATGAGAAAGAAGCTTTCGGTCGATGGGGAAAATAAATGGCTGACCGTGAAATAGATAAAGACCTACCGATCAGAGAACAAGAGCGCTTTCGACCGTTCTCGATCATGGATATCTAGACCTCATCAACGCCGATATCTCAGGGGATCCTGGCCGGATAGATCGGTATGATATCAGATCTGGAGGACCGTAAGGAGCTCTCATCAGTTAAGGGCCAGTTCAAGTTCCGAGATCAATTTGTTCCCTGCGGACCTTGGGACCCTTGCACCAGCGCTGTTAGGGTGTCCTCCGCCATCATGCCCGTTCGCTTTGGTGAACGTCTCAGCGAACTGCCCGAGGTTAATGGCATCACTGCCCAGGGACCTCAGTGATACCGAGAGGCTATCAGCCCCGTCGTTAATGATTATCGCATAGTCACATCCAAGCTCTCTCGCGACCTCACTGACCGCCTTTGAGCCGAAACCGTTGAGGGACGTTCTTCTCTCCATCTTATAGATTCCCTAACGGCCCTCTCTTCTCGATCGATCTCCTGACCCTGTCGAGCGCTCTTGGCCAGATCCCTAGTTCTAGTACGTGTTCGTATCGGGCCAATACCTCCGGCACTTTCGAGGGCATGACCGCTTTGGAAAGATGTTTTGCAGCTCTGAGCCGGAAGGGGTCATCGTTAACGTCGGCCCTCCACGACATATCGAGAACGTTCACCTCGTCCTCGATCGATCTGCGACCGTGCCGATCGATGGTGCGTTGAAGCACATCAGTATTGGACATCTCCGCAAGGTCTGCTAACGCAACTATGCCATCCATGCTCGGCTCGGACCCGAGCTCGAGATGTAGAGAACCCGCTGCGCTACGACCCTCATCGATCATTATGTCCGAGATCCCAGCCAAATATGATGATGCCTGATGATGGTCGATGAACCTGACGATCTGATCTTTCCTGCGGTCATGATATGATCCCGCCAGTGCCTCGGTGACGGACATGTCCACGATGTATACCCGATCGGACGACCTATCGCACGAAAGCTCTCTGGCAGCAGTGGCGGGTGATGCCACGAAGGTGACCTTTCCTTCAGGGAACCGGTTCAAAAACACCGCGGCCGAAATGATGCCGTCCACAGTTGCCCCTTGTGATGATATGATCTTTCCCATCATTGCTAGGACCCATTCATTCTAGTGACGCCCGTAGCATATTTGAAGATCGGTAAGTGGTTATCAAATGAGATACCCGCAAGAGCAATCGATTTATCTCTGAACGCTTACGGTCGTTCGTTGTACTTTGCGGGCATAGACCTCAGTTGGAGGATGACCCCTCCAAGGGACAAGGGCACCGGGGCATGTCTGGTGGACGAGACCGGAAGGCTCAGGGAATTGACCTTGCTCACGTATGATGACGAGATACTTCGCTTCGTCCGATCCAGGGGCGAGGTTTGGGTAGGGATAGATGCATCACTGGTCGTGCCGGAAGGTACCTCTCTCAGAAAATGTGAACGCCAGGTCCTTGATAGAGGGATCAAAATATTTCCAACGAACCGGATCTTCTATCAAGCTCATTACGGAGGTTGTCGGGGTGAGCAGATCCAGAAGATATTGAGGTCCCAGGGGTTCGGGTGCTCTGACCAAGGGGCTCATGACCGTCTATATGAGGTATATCCACGCGCCACTCTGTTCACCATGTGCAGAGGAAAGGTCCCCAGTTATAAGAAGGGTCCCACCGAGCCAAGAAAGGAAGCGATGCTCGAGGTCGTTCGCATCCTAGAGAGAACGGAACCGTCACTTAGATTAGGGGAGGAGATCGTCAGGGGAGATCCGTGCGTGTGGAAAGGAGAGCATGAAAGGTCTCACGGACATGATCGATTCATTATTGAGCGTGGCCACGGTTTACCAGCATTGGAAATATGATGGAAAACGCACCGAGGCGGTCGGGGAAGACTCGGACGGCTATATTCTCCTTCCCAAACCAAGGTGTTGAATTGGACCGGGAAGAAGAGCTTGGCGCGATGTTCTCCACGATCGGGCGCTCATTTGGTTATAGGAACGTCGAGGCGGAGTTCTCACCTTATAAGGAGTTCAAGACGACGTGGAGAAGGTCGGGGGCGGACGCAAAGTTCCAGGTCTCAGATTATCTCGAGGGGGCCGATCGAGCTGTCATCGAAGATTTCACCACGTCGCTGTTCTCGAGGATCGCCAATAAGAGATCTGGCGAGCTCTACACTGACAGGGTCAGATCATGGTTACTGTCCCAGGAGTTCCTGAGGAAAAATCAGCCCATCTATCTGGACCGGAGCAGGAACATCTCAAGAAGCCGAGTTGGAAGCACCTATGACCTTTCAGAGGCATATCAGAGATTAACTGACATTGGTCTCGTAGATGGACCTTGTGATGCGGTGATCAGTTGGACCATCAAAGGGAACCGTATGCGTGTGGGTTATTGCAGTGTCCTGATGAAGGTGGTGGCGATAAGTTCTATCCTCGATAGGCCTAATGTTCCACAACATGTGCATGATTATGTTCTCTACCACGAGATGCTCCATTTAGAGGACGGGCTCAGGCCTGGAGGAAGATATCACGATGCAGATTTCCGTAGGAGGGAGAAACTTCATCCCAAATGGAGGGAATCGGAGCAATGCCTGAAAAGATTGGCCGGGGGAAGGTCACCTTGCTGATCCAAGAGGTCTCTCGTTCTTAGATGCATCATCGTCGACCTTCGACCCTCGTGCAATGCTCATGGAGAATCGTCGGAGACGTTGGAAGCTGGCCCCGACCGAAATGGTTCACATGGACGTGTCCGCCGTTATGAAAAGGGGGGTCCGTCCCCTCCTCGGAACCTCTGGGTCTATCTGATCAGCAGGACGACGGCAAGTGCCCCTAGGACGGTCCCGAGCACCACTGCGATAACGGTCCATCGGACGGACCATGGTCCATGTTCATATGACATGGTCGGTCTCGATCCGTCCCCATCGTTGACCTGTTCGCCCTCTGAAACCTTACCTGAGCGCCCACCCTTTATGGTCGCTTGTGACCCGTCCCCCGACCATATTAGCCCATCCATCTGTGATTGTAGGGATCGGATGGTACCAGCCTGTTGTTCGATGGTCCTTTGACCACTCTCTAACTGTGTCCTCGTCCTGTCCAGGGCCTCGGTGTACTGTCTCTCTTTATCCTTTCCGTTCCTTTCGAACTCATGTACCATCTCCTCGATCCATCCCTGAGGACAAGAATGTCCTTTGTCCGCCCATCGCTCTCCACCCTTGTCTCTGATAATTGGCGTCGTAGTTCATCCATGACCTCTGATGACCTTTTGTCGCTCTCGGCCCTGGTGTTCTCAAATCCTTTGAGAATATCGTCCATTTGCTTCTGAAGACCCGAGATCGTACCTAGCTGTTCCTCGATGAGCTTGTTCTTTTCGATGACCTGCTCCTCAAGGTCTTTTATCCTTTCGTTGAACTGTTTCCCAATGTCGATTATCAAGGCGGCCTTGGAATGTGCGAGGTCCTCGTGAACATCATCGGCCATCTTCTTCAGCCATTCTCCAAAGGCGGTCGGGGTGGGGAAAGAGCGGCATGACACCCTCTCTATGAAGGGGTGATCGACCTCGTGCCCCAAAGCGACCAACAATGGTGTGGTGAGGCATGCTGCGGTCGTGGCAAGTCCAATATCGTCGAAGACCTCCAGGCCGGAACCCCCACCCCTAACAACGACCAATTGATCATAACCCTGGGAATCCAAGACCTTCAGTCTCTCCGATACCCTCATCGGGTCCGAGAAGATCTCCCTATGCTCGTTGATATCATAGAACATATTGGCCGTACCCAATGAGGACATCACGTCCTGGTGGACGATACCGACCTCTCCATATAGCAATGCCAATCGAGGCCTTTCGCCCGCGGCCAATAAACCTTTCAATTGTTGCTCTGGATTTGGCCATGAGCGCTGCATGAACGTTTCCAGTACTCTCTGCCTGATCTCAATATCAGGATCTGTTCTTGCCTCCTCTTGTACCAATAGCCTGATCACCCTGAAGTGGCATTCGATGGCCCCTTTGTTCCCCTTGACCCTTCTTTCAAGAAATCCATTAACGGTACATATCGTGTCCCGTATCATCGAGCTGCGGACGGTCCGAGGTACCCTTAGGGTAACAAAATCATCACTGGTCTCGTCCACCATCCTGTCATAGAAGAACCCTGCGTAATCTCTGCTAGGCTGTTGAACATATTTTCCTCGCAAATTGATCGTGCCCTGCTCAAGGGGGACCTTCAGGGAAGAATTGAACGCTGAGATCAAGCTACCAGGTGTATGAAATGAAACGGATGTCCCTTCTAATGATCCATCTATCGGCTCCTCCTCCAAGACCTAACCTCCTCTTTCGGCAGAGATCGAACGTTTCGGACAAGATCACTTCACCCCGCGACATTGCCGAACGGCCGATCGATCGTTCGATCATGCAAGGGCGGAATTATATTCTTCATATTAATAAATGAGATCGGGGGAGAGCAAAAGTGCACCCCTCCTTTCATGATCGCCATGCTCAACATCTTCGAACGGGGATATTCTCCTAAGAGGGAGCAAGAAACTTATGGGTAAAACCCCTCATGAAGACCGCTATGACCCATACAGAAAATGGTGGCCCCCTAAAGATATCATGGGTTGGGCGACCGGCCATGAACGGTCCAGGCTAGGATGTCGCGGTCGGTGAACGGTCCGAACGTTCCTTTCATCGGCCAAGGGAAAGAACGATGACAGATCGTCCAGCATGACCATTGAGAAAGGTTGGGGTGATACGATGGCCGGGTCCCTATCTTCTGGTCATGTTCACTATGTAGTAGAACACCACGCCTTTTTCTCCCTCCAATCGATCCGAGTCGTCCACTGTCAATATATCGAACAATGGTCCAAGGATGTCATCGATCTCCTGTCTGGTAAGGTTGCTGTCCCCGGGTCCGTTCGAGTAGCTTGGTACTAAAAGAAGGAAGGTCCCTGTCCTCTTCAGGACCCTGTGGACCTCGCTAAGATATCTTACCATCTCATATCTGTCCAGTCCTTTGAAACGACCTATGTCGAAAGCATGGTCGAAACTTTCGTTCTCGAGGGGTAGCTCGATGCCATGTATCTCGATCAATCGTACCTTCTTTTCGAAAGGCCCCACTAGCTCCCTGGCACCTTCTATCTCGTCTTTCGAGCCTCCCATTGCGGTGACCTCAAAACCGTTCTGGGCGAGATATGCGGCATCGATCCCGATGCCACAATCCAGGTCAAGTACACTTCGTCCTTTCCATAGGCCGCCTTGCACGACCTCCACCAGAGCTTCGTCCGGTCTTGGCATTTCCTCCGGAGCATCGACCAGATCATCTTCGCGATATGTCTGCTCAAGTTTCTTGTTCTCTTGGACCATCTTCTCCCTCGACCCTATGGCAACGTTCTGAACGCAAAAGAGATAATACTTCTCCAAAAAAGAGCATCGCTCGGTGGTCGAGCGAACATCGAGATGGTGAATTGTCCCCCAGCCTTAACAGATTGGTTCACGGACGGCTGATGCCTATTCTCCCCACACTGACCCAGGCTGGGGGGTTGTTGTCGTGCGTCGGGGTTGTTCTCCATTCATCACGCGATGTCACATCGTTGTTCATGCAGAGACCCATATTAACGACACACTGTACGCCCTTGGGCTAAAAAGGGATTCACAGTTCCTCCCTGCTCTCCAAAGGCGTCCAAAACAACCCGTCCCGAATATTAAAGATTTGTCCATGAAAAGGGCCTTGGGGCGAAGGTTCGAGGTGCCCTCCTTCCTCGATCGACCGGTGGCATGTCCTTTCGCTCAGATGATAGCTGATCAACTTGGGCATCCACCGATAGCTCTGGGACCTTGGATAAGAACAATGGTCGTGATCGAGAACAAAAAGATAGGGCCTGTCGGGCCCTGAAGAGGTTTTATCGTCTCTGGTCCGCGATCAGCCCTGAACGGCCGCCATCGTGCCGAGGTTCGTATCGCCACGATAGTTGCCGGACGCGGTGCAGCCGGAGAGCGTTATCGTCTGCGTACCGCTGCTCCAGATCATGTAGCCGTACCCGTAGCCGGTCCCGCTCGGCGCGCCGTCCGCCTGACCGTTGTTCTGTGCCACGCAGTCGACCAGCTTACAGTTCAGCTCCGAGTCCATCGACTCGAAGTGGAACCCGTTCTGGTAGTTCTCGGAGGCGACACAGTTCTCGACCAACATGTTCTGCACGTTCGTGCCCTCGCAGAGGTCGAAACCGACGACCCAGTCGTTGTCCCGTCCGTTCACGCCGCAACCTATCGCCTGACAGTAGTTGAACACGATGTTCTCGGTGAGCGTGTTCTGCGTGTTACCGACACCGTTCACGATGAACCCGTAAGTGTCGGCGTCCATCGCTATGCAGTGATAGTACGTGACACCGTTGAACACCGATCCGGCGAGGTTGATCGTTATGAAGGCGGAGTTGAACGACGAGCTCGTGTCGACCGCCGTGATGTACTCGAACCGGACGTTCGTCTGCGTCGTGTCGACGTACGCCCAAGCACCTATCGCCACGTTGCTCGTGAGCTGCATGCCGATGACCGCAGCGTTCGAATCGTCCTGAAGCTCGATCATGTACGGCGAGGACGCGGTGATGATCGTCGAGTTCGGACCGTCACCGACCAGCTCGGAGTTGCTGGCGACCTGGACGTTGTTCGCTATCGCGTACGTCCCGGTCGGCAGGTACACGATGCCGGTGCTTCCTCCCAACGAGCTCATCGCCCAGTTGATCGCCGCATCGGCGGTCGATGCGGTGTAGACGACCGAGCCGGCCGAGGTCATGACCTCGTACGAGGACGAGGTCCTCACGACCTTGTAGTTATAGCTCGAGGGGGTCGTCGAGAAAGGTACGGTCGTGTTCACCGGTGGTGTTGTCGGTGGGGATGGTGTGGTCGTGTTCGTGGGGGGTGTCGTAGGTGGGGACGGTGGGGCAGGGACCGCGACCACTGTGAACTTGGAAGTGGTCGAGGAAGCCGTGTATGCACTGTTCCCCGGGAACGAAGCAGCGAAAGTGTAGTTGCCAACAGCGGAGGGCACATAGCTCATCGAGAACGTACCAGCGCTGTTGGTCGTTACCGTCGCCCCCTGCATTGGATTGACCGTTGCCCCATTCGGTAGTGTGACCTTAAGGTCAACAACGACATCGGCTATCCCGGTTTTGCCCATAAGAGCACCGGACGCCTGCATCGAGTTGCCCGTCTGAATGCTTGAAGAAGCTAGCTTCAAAGTGATCGAGGAAGAAGTGCTCCTGTGATGATAACCATAATTTGCAACAAATGCATCTTGAGGAGATATAGCGAGCGAGGTCGCAGAGAACAAAAGTATTGCCACAGCGGCAATTGCTCCCACAATGCAAATCAATCCCTTACTTGTCAATTTTATTTTTTTCATTTAATCAACTCATAGTTTTGCTTTTCACCTTCTTGGTCTAGTTCAACTAGCTCAGTGCGTAGTTCAACTCGTTCGATACTTGACATTTTTATTATTTCGATATTTTATTCACTCGATAGCCCGTCGTGCACCCCCGCGGTGTTGCATATGCAGAATATAATAAATACCTGTCATTCTGAGTGCTGATAATAAAAAAATAGAATGTAAATACGAAGATAAATATGATGGCCAGATATTAAAAGTTCGTAATTATTTATATGTTTACTAGGCCGATCCCTAAAGTATTCGAGCGTGGGGATCAAAATCGATATAAATGATGATAAATAATATTTATATCATAATTGACCCGATCGATCCTCGGGTATATCTCCACTGCAAGGACGAGCGGGAGGGTGGTGAACGACGATGGACCAACGCCCCCAATAGTAATGCCCATGAAATATGACAGTATCAGGTCAGAACTGCTAGTTCGTGATCGGACACCGCCATGAACCACCGCGTCTTTCGGAGAGGCCTCTTGCCTCTTCTCGTCGGCCTATCGAACATTAGATCGGGCGGGCCGAGGTCGGTCGTCAACAGGTTCAAGCCCCGGTCGTTCCGGTCCTATCTTCGTGCAACGCTCCCCCATTCTGTCCTAGTTCCCAGCATTCGAAGGTCCCCCATCTCTCACGCAAGGCCTAAAACATTATATCGAAGAGTTCACGATCGACCTTAGCATCATATGGACGATCGGGACCATCTCTTTCCTCCGTGATTGCCGAAAGATGGTCTCGGAAGTACTGTCCGAACGATCGTCAATAGTGCTCGGTGGGTCGATCTCGAGATGCATGGTTGCATGCCAACGATGCAAGGTCGATCGAAGTAAGAAGTTCCGCTCAAGCAGCCGGATGCTTCAGGACCCGTTCAGGTCGCATCGGTCAAGTAACGTTCGAAAATTCCATTGGAGGGAGTCGATTGTACATCGGAAGGGTGGTTGGCAACAGCGTAATGGAGACAAGGTTCAGGACACCGTTCGGAGAGCCGCTTCAGGTCGGGGAGCTCCTCTTGGTGGAGAACGGTTCGACGGAGGAACGCTATCTCATCAGGGTGATGGACATCGAGCATGGCGCCGACGCGGACAAGGACGATTGGATGACCAGGGAGGCGGGGGTCATAATGAACATGGACTCGAAGCAAAACGAGTTCGACATAGAGAACGTTCGTTCTGACCTTTTCTGTATAGGCGTCTGTTCTCCTCTTGGTTTCATTGATCGAGATTCGTTCAAAAAGACCAAATCCATCCCAAATCACTTCTCCAAGGTCAGAAGAACTTCCACGGACGATTATGAGTTCCTAAAACGATCATTGGGAGATATCCAGGTCGGTAACCTACGCTCCGGGGACAAGGTCCTTGATTTTCCGGTGGGCATATCTGGGAGCGCGATCCCCCATCATATAGGAATATTTGCCACCACTGGCATGGGAAAGAGCAACCTGATGAAGGATCTTGCACTTTCCTGTATGAAGCTTAAGAAATATGGTTTCCTGATATTGGATCCACATGGTGAATACTATGACGGTGGGGAATCAGGGAAGAAGGGGCTAAAGCATGCTTCTCCATC
This sequence comes from Methanomassiliicoccaceae archaeon, assembly GCA_963741025.1. Lineage (GTDB taxonomy): Archaea > Thermoplasmatota > Thermoplasmata > Methanomassiliicoccales > Methanomassiliicoccaceae > CAVUGW01. The sequence continues at coordinate 195,666 of CAVUGW010000022.1, read as the reverse complement.
CGATTCATTGGTAGTGTTCAGTTCCCGGAAATTGGACGGGCCATATAACACGCTACACGTAGCGGCGAGCGAGGATCCAGATCGCCGACCTTGAGAACCTTTACGAGTTCTCCGAGCCCCAGAGAGAATGCATGCAGGCGGCACAGTTCAAATATGGTGATTCATGGCCGATCGATCTGAACGACAAGCAGGTAAGTACCGTTCACAAGGACCTTGGAGAAAAATTCCATGAAGGGACGATCAATGTCATCAAGAGACGGTTGGAGAACCTTTTCAGATTTGACCTTGTGACAAAGGACACCAAATTGTCGATAACCGACCATGTCATCGATTGCCTGCATAATGGAAAAGTGGTGCTCATCGATACATCGAACATGTTCGAAACTGAGGAACTGCTCATTTCGACCGTGCTATCTAGGGCCATTTTCGAGAAGAACAAATCGCTGTATTCGGACAAGACCAAGTTCGAGAAGCTACCCCCATGCTTGATAGCGATGGAAGAAGCGCAGAGGGTCCTCACCGAGGCCAAGGGTTCGATCTTCGCCCAGATCGCCCGTGAGGGGAGAAAGTTCAGGGTCGGGTTGTGCGCAGTATCACAGCAACCAAAGTTGATAGATAGCGAGATCATCAGCCAGTTCAACACACTGTTCATCTTGGGGTTGGCCGATAAAAAGGACCGGGAGATACTGAGGAACTCTGCGAAGCAGGATGTGTCCCAGCTCGATAACGAAATTCAGATGTTGATGCCCGGTGAGGCTCTGATCGCATCACCGTTCACCCCTTTCGCCGTTCCGGTCAAGATATTCCTATATGAAGACCTTGTGGCGAAGGAAGCGATGAACCCTGAGGTCCGAAGAACGGCCCCTAGGACCGACCCCCGTTTCTTCTAACATGTCGTACTATGGGATATAGAACGGTCGAAATGATGTCGGAGATCCTGGCATTCGCTCCGGTAGGTGATGGTTTGAACCCGGGGTCATAAGGTTAACTGCTCTGACATCGTCGGTCGAAGATCTTATCGTCCCTGCCATCTTGAGAATGGTCAAGAGGGTCGAAAGGGTCCCTGCAATACTATCGGAAGGGGCCGTCGGTCCTGGTGGCGGTCCAAACCTGAGGGGGTGGGTCCACAAGATGTTCGCTGGAATGATCTCGACCGCGATATTGCTGGTCATGGTGATCTGGTTCATGGGCTCCTGGGACCGGTATTGGAAATGATACACTTCATCATTCCCTTCGCGATCGCGGCGTTCGTTGGCGCAGTCCTCATTTACTGGTCATGGAACGTTTTCCGGTCCATCCACGATAAGGTATGTGGGGAGTTGGGAAAGGGGATGGTCGTCATCGAGGACAAAGAGGATAACGGTAGGTCCAAAAAGGGTGATAGGGCCACATCAATCTACGGGAACCCGGTCAAAACATATTAAGATGGAAGGTGCATTGGCCATGAAGGCCGGACATACCTGCCCTGTGGGGATCGGACCCTTGAAGATCATCCATGTTGCCGATACACATATTGGTTTTGCAGCCTACCGGAAGGTATGCGAGGATGAGGGTGCCTACAAGGGATTGAACCAAAGGGAGGTCGACGTTTAGAGGACGTTCGAGGCGTTCGTCGATGAGGTCCTGAAGGTCCGTCCAGATGCTGTCCTGCATGCTGGAGATCTTTTTGACACGGTGAGACCGACCAATCGAGCTCTCTCCTTTGCCTTGGAACAGCTCCTCCGGATATCGGATGCCGGCATCCCAGTGGTGATGATCGCTGGTAACCACTCTACTCCAAGGCTGAGAGAGACGGGCAGTGTGTTCCGTCTGTTCGAGCACCTAAAGGGCGTCCATCCGGTCTATAAGGGCACGTACGAACGTGTCGACATCGGGGACATGGCCGTACACGCGGTCCCACATTCGGACGACCCGTCGTTCAAGGGACAATTGGCCCTCATCGAGGTGGACCCTAAGGTAAGGTTCAATGTGGCCATGCTTCATGCGGGCGTGGTCGGGTTCAACGTTTTCAAGATGAACGAGTTCAATGAACAACTGGTGGAGACATCGTTCCTGAAGGAGGACCTGGACTATATCGCCTTAGGCCATTATCACGACAGTTACCAGGTAGCGAAGAACGCTTTTTATTCAGGGTCGATAGAACGGTTCTCCTTCTCGGAAGCCCATCAAAAAAAGGGGTATATGCTCGTTGACCTTGAAACGGGTGTCCGAACGTTCAAAGAGCTCCCTACCAGGGAAATGTTGGATTTAGGTCCAGTGGACGCGTCCGGAATGGACCCGACCTCTCTTATGGGAAGGATAGAGGACCTACTTTCACGGGACCTTGATGGAAAGATCTGTCATGGATCGTGATAAAGAACGTCCCACGACAGGTGTACGAAACGATCGATTTCCGTCATTTGAGGGAACTGACCTCTTCTACCGTGCATTTCGAGCCTGAAGTTCGATATTTGCCGGGACAATGTATCGATCCAAACTGGAAATGCTTCCTTGAGCTCCTTGGAGCAGGAGTTCGTCTCATATGTGAAACGATACCCCATCGAAGGTGTTGATAAGGATGCCCTCAGGAACAAAGGGCTGGATTATCTCAGAAGGGGGATGGAAGTATCAGATTAAGATATCTTGAACTTCAGAACTATCGTAAGTTCCGTGATTGTCGTATCGAGTTCCCCGATGGGGTCATAGGCATCATAGGGCCGAACGGGGCTGGCAAGAGCACTCTGATAGAAGCGATATCGTGGGCCTTGTATGGGAACAAAGGGGAGATCGTTCGAGATGGAAAGGAGGGAGTGAAGAACTGTCGGTGCAGGTCCGAACGATGATTGCTCGGTCGAGATGGTCTTCGAACTGGCCGGTGAAGAATATCAATTAAGAAGGTCCATGAGAGGAAAGGACCTGAAGGTGGAGGCGGAGCTGAAGGTCAACGGCCTCCTGGTGGCATCGTCCGAAAAGGGGGTCACCTCAACGATCGAGGAACGTCTTGGGATGGACCACAAGGCGTTCTTCATCTCCGTTTTCGCGCGACAGAAGGACCTCAACGCGCTATCCACGCTAAGCGCGGCCGAGAGGAAGAAGCTCGTCCTGCGAATGCTGGACGTGGATGTCCTTGATGACGTCGTGAAGGACATAGATAAGGACGCCCTCGAAGTGAAAAAGGCCGTCCAGTTCGTTAATGAACAGTTACTGACCTCCGACCGTCGGAGCAAAAGAGAGGTCCTGTCCGAGGAAATAAATGTCCTGAACAAGGACATGGAGAGGTCCAAGAAAGAGCTGGACGATCTGAACCTTCGAGCTGCGAAGATGGAGGAAGAACTGACCCGTGCGAAGGGGCAAAAGGAATGGTCCGCCCTGAAGGATGAGGAGCATCGAGGTCGGAAAGAACAGATGGTAAAGAAAAAGGCCGAGGTTGGATCGCTCGGGCGGTCCGTCAGCGATCTCTCTATGGAAGCGCGGGTCTTGAAGGAGAGGTTGACCTCAATGCCCGAGCTTGAAAAAAGTTCCGCTGAGCATGAAGAGCTCCTGAGGAAAAGGGACAAGATGGAAGAGGACCTCCGCACTTATGAAAGAACAAAGGCCGTAAGGGCCGATGTTCAACGGATGAGCAAGGAACTGGACGCGATCTCCTCCGACTCGATCTCGAAGAACGAACAGATGTCACCGCTGAAGCGGTCGGCAGATGGTCTGAGGACCGTGCTAAGGTCCTTAGAAGATGTGGACGGTTCCATGAGCACGAGCAGGGAGAGGTCGACCTTCTTAGTGTCCGAGATAAAGAGGACGAGCAAAGAAGATCGATGTGCTCAAAAAGAAAAGCGATGAGATTGCCGAGTCTTGGACCCGAGAGCACCTGTCCAACATGCGAAAGGGTCCTGGGCGATCATCATCAGCATCTCAGGGACAAGCTGGGATGCGAGCTGGAAGAGATCGATCAAAAGCGCTGCGGTGCTTGAGGACGAAGCAAAGGTCCTGAAGGAAGAGGTCGACCATGTTTCAAAGAGAAAGGTCGCTCTCGAGGAGAGAAAGAAAAAGCTGACAGAGGAGAGCTATCAAGCGGAAAGACTTCGATCAATGATCGATTCCTTATCTGAAATGTCAAAGGTCCCTTCAGCAGGAAATGTCGGTGGCGGAGGAGAAGCTGAGCGCCAGCCAGGCCATCGTTTTCGATGAAAAGCAATACTCGGAGCTCCGGTCCAGGATCGCTCATCTTAGGCCATTGGCTGACAGGGCGAGGGTTCTAAAGGTCGAGTCCGAACGTTTGCCTGTCCTTGAGTCCAGGATAGCGGAACTTTCGTCCAGCGTTATCGCCCTGGAGACAGAGGTCAAAAGGTTGGAGAAAGAGATGGCCTCCATGGGGTACGAGGATGGGGACCTCAAGAAGGCACAGGCCCTTTATGAACAAGCGTTCAGGAACAGGGAGAACGCCATCAACGAAGTGACAAGAAAGGCCGCATCACTGGACCTTCTTTTCGAAAGGCTCTCGGACCGGGAAAGGTCGTTCTCTGAGGTCACGGAGCTCGAGAAGGGGAACCTGGTCAATACGAAAAAGCTCGAGGAGCTCTCCGTTCTGGGGAAGCTGATGAGGGACTTTAGACAGGACGTGATGGAACTGATCGTCCCTACGCTATCTGAAATATCATCACAATTGTTCGTCGACATGACCGATTCAAAATATGGTGGTATAGAGCTTGACGAGGATTATGAGATCCAGATATATGACGGGGGAGAGAAGTTCCCCGTTGGGAGGTTCTCGGGCGGTGAGAGCGACCTGGCGAACCTGTGCCTTCGTCTGGCGATCTCAAGGGTGATCGCCGACCGTTCGGGTAACGATATCAACTTCCTGATACTGGATGAGATCTTCGGATCACAGGACCAGGTCCGGAAACGGAACATCATGTCCACATTGAACCAATTGGAGAAACAGTTCCATCAGATCATTCTCATCACTCACATAGACGATACAAAGGACTACATGAGCTATGTGATCAACATTAAAGAGCTAGAGGACGGGACCAGCACGATCACTATCTGACACGCGCGCTCAAAGCCTTTCAAGTATCTCTTTCCTCTTCGCTTCATATTCGGTCTCGTCTGATCAGTCCCTTGTCCTTCATCTGGGAGAGTTCGATGAGCTTCGCCTGTGTGTCCCCCGGGGCCGACGGTTGATTTATCGGTCCGGTCAACGTAGGTGGATAGGTTATCGGCCCGCGATAGATTATCTCCTCGGCCTTTTTCCGTACGATGAATGGGTGAGGAATATCCTCCCAGATCATCGCACCACCTGCTCTCATCCTGTCGGACGGGTCGTCGCTCTTCAACCCACCCATCTCCCCTGCCGTTGCGAACATTATGTTCCCATAGCCCATTATTCTCTGGGGAAGGCTCTGGACGATCGTAACGTTCTGTACCCTATCGATGTGGGTATCCGCGAAGCGAATGTCGAAGACACCGTACTGGGTCATTATTCTGCGGTCGCTCATCGCGAACACCGTGTTCCGCCATTCTATGAAGTGGATTACGAAAGCGATAAAGGCGACCAACAGGGGCAAAAACGCCAGATAGACGGGTATCTTTCCAAAACCAGTATAATCGGATACGAGCAATAATGCCAATACGAGCAGTCCGAGACCTCCTTCAGGACCCCCAGCGATGATGGGTGGCCAGAAGGAACAGGCAGAGCACTACGATCATCAGAGGAAGGATAAATCCGATCTGATCCTTGCCCAGTGCTCCCATCCCTAAGAGCAGCCCGGTAACGGCCCCGGCCACTAAAAGGATGATCAACGGACGTACGAAATAGACAAGCGTGGACGGCCTCCCTTCCCAGAGCTATCCTCTCTCCGGGGACCAGATGTTTCCTCGGGAACACCACCTTTGTTCGGTCCGCCTTGGTGGGAACGGTATTTACATTTGCTGTCGCCATCTGACTTCCTCCTATGTCGATCGATCCGATTTTGAACCCAGATCCGCATCCTACAAGATGAGCATTTCCCTGCTAGTATATATGAAAAGGAGATGCCGTTCAGGACCAGATCCTCTCAAGGTCCAGGTTCCTCTTCACTACTTCTGTGATCAGGTCGATCTTCATCTTGTCCTTCGGGTCTATCCGGGCCAAAGAATGGTCGATCATTTCGGCCGTCTCCAGGGTATTGTATCTCGTCATCAATACAGGTACCTTCTGCTCCTGCGCCCTCAGAACGACACTTCTCTCAGGGAGAAGCCCTCCCGTGAGGACCAGGCAAGTGGTATCGGTCATCAGGGCGGCCAGCTGTATATCGGACCGGTCCCCGCCGGTCACAAGCGCCTTTCTCGGGACACGTCTCATCTGTCCTACGGCACTTTCCGTGGTCATCGCCCCGACGACGACATGCTCGACCTTCTCTTCCAGGCGCGGCCCATCTACCAGAACGTCGGCGTTCAATAGGTCAGCGATCTCCTTCACGCTCAGATATCTAAGTTGGGGTATCGAGGGAAGCGTCCCAAGAACATCATAGTTCCTATCTTTCAGGAAGGTGGCGACCTCCAGGTCCTTCACCATGTTCAGAATGACGCCTTTGAGATCGAGGCCATATTGCGTCAACAGCCGCCTGAGCATGCATAACCGGTCCAACGCCTGAGGTTGATCGTTGGTGATCAGGATGACATCTGCCCCGATGGCCTCGGCCATTGCCATGCCTGAAACGCCCTGCATGCAACCGGTCGTTATATCTCTCGTTCCTTCGATCAACATCAGATCGGCAGAACCTTTGACCCTTGAATACGCCGTTAGGACATCCTTCAGGGCTATCTTGCTCCTGAGGTCATAATTGAAAGGGCAAAGCTCCTCTTCGGTGCTGTCCAAGTTCAGGGCCGATCTCATCAGTTCAGAGTCCTGGTCTATGACCTTATCGCCCCTGCAAAGCAAGACCTCCTTGAACGGCTTGAAATAACCTATCTGTCCTGTGTAGTTCTTGGCGACCCCAAGCGTGATCATGCTCTTACCTGACCTTTCGACCACCGAACCAAGGAATATTGGTTTCATCATTTTTCCCTCCTGATCGTTGCCAGAGCATCGACGGCGCTCGCCCCTTGACCCTCGTCCCCTAGTATGACCGGGTTGATCTCGAACTCAGATATCTCTGGAAGATCGATCGCGATCTGGGCGACGCTGAAGATAATGTTCTTGAGGGCGGATATGTCCGCCGGCCTTCGTCCCCTCGCCCCTGTCAGTATCGGGTAGGCCTTGATGGAACGTATCATCGTCCCTACATCGTGGTCCGTCAGAGGGGCGATCTTCTGGGTCACGTCCTTCATGATCTCCACGAATATCCCTCCAAGGCCAAATGTGATGACAGGACCGAACTGTGGGTCACGGACCATCCCCACGATCACCTCCCTTCCAAAGACCATCTTCTCTATGGTAACGCCATCGATATGGGCGGAAGGCATCCTTGTTCTGACCCGCGCGATCATCTGTTCGTACGCCTTCCTGACATCCTCGTCAGATCTCAGGTCGACCGCGATACCCCCGACATCTGTCTTATGAGCGATATCAGGGGACGAGATCTTCATCACAACAGGGTGACCGATGGACCGGGCCAGGGATATTGCCTCATCCGCTGTACGCACGTCCCCTTCTGGGGGCACATAGACCCCGTAGGCCCTCAATATCTCTTTTCCTTCGGTCTCGTCCAGAAGGGTTCGTCCTTCGGCCTTGACCTTATCTAGGACCGTCCTTGCCCTGGCCATGTCCCCTTTGATGGAAATGACATCCCCATTCGTCCGGGAATCTCGCATCTCCCGATAGCGGACCATCGAACCGAGTGCACCCACGGCACGGTCCGGTGACCCATAGTTCGGTACACCGGACTCCAGGAGTATCCTGGAACCTTCCGCTACATCATGCCCTCCCACGAAAGCGGTCACGATCGGGATCCGGGCGTTCGATGCCAGGGACGCGATGGCCCGGGCCACCGATGAGATATCCAGAATGTCGGTAGGTGCCACCATGGCCAGAACGGCGGAGACGTTCTCGTCCTCCATAACCGTTCTTATTGCGAACTCATAGCGGGCGGCGTCCGCATCCCCTATCACGTCGACAGGATTGTAGAAGTTCGCCTCGGGAGGAAGCCTCTCCCTTAACCTTGTGACGGTCTCCTTCTTGAAGGATGAAAGCGTCATCCCATGATCCGATACCGCATCGGCCGCGAGCACCCCCAACCCCCCAGCGTTAGTGATTATCGCAAGACCATCACCCTTGGGCAATGGCATATTATTGAAGACCTGGAGCAGATCGAAGAGCTCATCGATCGTCCTTACACGGATCATACCCGACTGCTCCATCGCCGCATCGTACACTTTGTCGCTTCCAGATAGTGCACCGGTGTGGGATGATGCGGCCCTCGCACCCGAGCTCGTTCGTCCCGCCTTGAGCGCGATGATCGGTTTCCGATAGCTGGTCTCAGAGGCTTCCCTCATAAGAGCGATCCCATGGTCCGCCCCTTCTATGTACATCCCTATGACCCGTGTGTGATCATCATCTCGCAGATATGCGAGCAGGTCCGCCTCGTCCACATCCATCTTGTTCCCGACCGAGACGAACTTGGAGAATCCTATCTTGGTCTGCCAGGCCCAATCCAGGACGACCGAACAGATCGCACCGGACTGGGAGGTGATGGCCACCGCCCCCTCCTTTGGATAGGCGTTGGTGAACTGTGGCGTTCATATTGTTCTGGGTGTTTATGATCCCAAGACAGTTAGGACCTAGGACACGGATATCGTATCTTTGAGCGATCTCCCTTAGCCTCTCCTCGAGCAGGGAGCCATCACCACCCGTTTCCTTGAACCCAGCGGAAATGACGATAGCACCTTTCACTCCTTTACGTCCAGCCTCCTCCAGCATCTGAGGCACGAGAACGTTCGGGACCACGATGACCACCAGCTCCACATCCCCCTCGATGGAACCTATCGAAGGATAACATTTTAACCCCAGTATCTCAGAGGCCTTAGGGTTTACAGGAAAGATCTTACCAGAATATCTGGACCCCAGGAGGTTCTTTAGTATGACATGCCCTACCTTCCCCTCTTCCCTGGCGGCCCCTACGACAGCGATAGAGGACGATTCGAACAACCAACTGATGCTCTCCCTGCCCAGAAGGATACCCCGGTAGATATTGGGTCAACCGTCTATAAACTATCTCCTTGTTTGGAACCTTCCCAGCGTCATCTGGTCCTGGACCTTTACATCCCTCTCCTTGTGAGGAACGTTCAGCATGTCCATCAGTTGAAGTGCGTTCTTTATCCCCTTGGCCTTGCCGCTATTATTGAAGTAAGCCCTTATGGATCGCATCTTCGTGGACATCTGTTCGATCCTGTCCCTCCATTCTTCCAGCTCCTCTTCCGCATAGAGGTAATCATGCCGGGCAAGAGAGCTCTCCTCCGTGATCCTTTCCTCTGAATGGAGGTCGGCCGTTCTTCCGTGGAGTCGTATGTAGGCGTGGTCCGCCGTCGGAGCATCGATCGATGGGAAATTGGGCCCGTCCACCATAACGTTAGCCACGTTCTTTTCCCACATCATCTCGGAGACCGCATCGTCCAGCGCATCCTTCTTCCCATTTAGCCAGCTCGTGTCCCTGAACTCTATGGCATAGCGATACTTATCGGTCGATAATGATGCTAGAAGGGCCCTCAGGTCAGAGATGGAGGTATCGGTCATCTTATACGACGGCGATAACTGGACTATCACGCTTCCAAGCAGATTTTCCTCACTGAGAGGACGTACGCAAAGGTCTTCGAACGATCTTGCATGTATTCGGGCGAGCTCGCTCTTCCCCTGGGCTAGAGTTTCATGTGTCACCTGTTGAGGCATTTTCACCGAATATTCGAAGCCCTTCAGTGATTGACCTTTCTTTATCCAGCCGTTCACCATGAACTCGTTAGGAGGCCGATAGAAAGTGGAATTTATCTCTACAGTAGGGAAGTATTGGGCGTAATATCTAAGCCATTCTTCCTTCCTTTTCGCAAGGTCCACAGGATAGAAACGGCCTACCCACTCATCATAAGACCAACCGCTACAACCTATTAACAAAGCCACCGTTTGCTATTGATTTCATCCCAGACTACATATATTTTCGGGTGTTATTTTTGGGATGTCGAACGTCCAGTGTTTTTTGGAAATATTTTTTTCGTGGTTCATGCGAACGCCCTCCTTTCCAAGGCCGATAATGCCTTGTTATATGTGTCCGCATCGATCTTTCCCATCGGCCAAGAGCAGCGTCAACCGTACCTTAGGGTCTGTGCTCTCATCGATGATTCTCACTTTAAGGCCATCCCGGACCTCTTTGGTTGGAAGAAGTTGGGCACCCAAGATGGCTTGATGTTGTTCTTGGGCGAGGATGTGAACATAGCGGCCGGTCGTGTTCGGGTTCTTGTGTCCGGCATGCCTTTGGGCTTTGCATAGGTGCACCCCCTGTTGGATCAGGTCGGTTATCTTGGTATGCCTCAGCAGGTGGGGCCAGACCTTTTTTTCTATCCCCGCCCTAGCAGCAGCCGCCTTGACTATGTCGTACACTTCATAGTCGCACAGGGCGGACCCGCGCGTCGAGATGAAGAGGTGTCGGTCCGCTTCGGCGTCCTTTCCTGGTGCCCGAACTCAGAAGGTATGCATTTATGGCCTCAACCGCCGAACTTGCCAGTTCAACCCTGTAATCATCGCCGTTCTTGGTCCTCCTAAGGATGACCCAGCCCTCCTCGAGGTTCAGGTCCTCCATCAGCACGTTGAAACTGCCCCTGCGCAATGCCCCTTCAAGCACGAAAGCAACTATCGCTTTGTTCCTAGCGGCCAGCTCCGGTATTCGATTCTGGCCAGCGGCAAGGACCAACCTTTCGCACTCTTCGTGTGAAAGGGTCACTATAGCGGTCTCCACCCTATGGGGTACCTTTACCTTGTTCGGGCAGCCGACGAACTCGAGGAAAGAGTTGAGGCAGGAGCAGTTCGTCGATGCGGTGTTCTGCTTCACCTTCCCACCAGACCGTTTGGTCCAGCACACCTTATCTTTGATGGCGTGGACCTCATCCAGCTTTAGAGAGGCAATCCTTGCTCTTAGCTCTTCGACCGATAATCGGTCGGCATCAGGTATCTGTCCGATAACTCCCATTGCAACCCGTAGATAGTTTCTGCGACCTTTTTCCCTTACCTCCTCCCCGTTGAGCCAAGCCTCGTACTTAGCGAGCAGGCTCACATCAGGTGATTGGAATGATACAGATAAATCTTCTACGGTCATCGTTCGATCACTCTTCTAACGTCCTCTGCCTCGATCCTAGTCTAGGCTTCAGGCCCTGGACTCTGCCGACCCCTGTTCTCCTCATCAATGAGATCGCCGACCTTACCGGCAAGGTCCCTAGCGACATTATCCAGATATAAGGCGAGCACGGCCGCTGCATCGAGGGATATTTGAGCATCTACACTTCCCAAATATTTTTTGTGCTAGACCGATCGTAATCGTTCTAGACACAGGTCTTCGCCGATTCTCGTCCGAAATCTTCTCCGAGCGTGCCCTGAGGCCCTCGGTTGCCGGTAAATTTCCCTCTTGCATATCCTCCAAGGTCCTTTTTGTTTCTTCGATTCGTTATGCTACCGAACGAAGTTGTCATATTTATACATTATTAAGAATAATAATAACCTAGCTGAAACACCCGTTGCAATGTGATTAGAAAGATGCTGGCTTCATCGGGTTTCACTGAATTTGTTATTGAATGATGAAATCATCGAAACACTTGTTGTCACAATCCATAAAAAGACTGGCTATATTTCAAATGATAATATCATTATCGTTAATGACAAAAATTGGGGGAAAGATTGCCCTAAAAAAGGCCTGTTAGAACACCCGTTGCAACGATACTAGGCAAAGAGGAAAAAGGTCACCAAACGGCAGATAATCGGGGATTATCTTGCTCCGGTAAAACTACGTAGTTTTACCGGATAGGATACCACCCGATGTTTCCATCGGATGCCGCCCGACATCGGATTCCATCCGATATCGCCCGATCATCGGATCGCTCCCGATTATTCCCCCTGATCCGCCCCTTCGTTATCGGATACCATCCCATGAACGCCGGTCCGCCTAATCGCTGGCCTCTGGGGCAAAGCCGTCGACCGTTGTCGGGCCGTTACAACAGAAATTCGAATGGCACCGTACAAGATGGTAGAGGTCTAGGTCCCTTCCTATGATTTCGAAATAAATTATGGCAGGACCCGAGTATAGGGAGCGACCCTCATCAGACCAGCGATATAATCTCATAGGCGGTTTACAGCGTAAGGGAGACCGAAGATGTCTGACCTGGGTACACGATGTAGGATTGACTATCGGAGTTCCCTCCCCCGGAGGCTGATATCGTACCGGTCGCCGAGCTCCCCGAAAAGCTGACGGAGACGGAGTTCTGATATACCTGACCCGGGCCCAGCGTGGTCGAGCCTATCTGGTTGCCGTTCCAATAGATGTCGACCCCGATTGTCGAGGAGGACGCATTGCTGATCGTGAAAGAGACCGTCGCGGCGTTCTGGAATGTCGTGCCCTTCCCGATCCCTCCTCCCAATGTGCCCGCCAAGAGGACGAGGCCAACGATGGCCAAGATAACTATAATCGATAATGTCTTGATCCTCCTCTTGGTATCGGACACGCTGTCCCGAGGTGTCTTCGCGGAATCGGCCGCCTTTCCCCGGTCCGATCGCAGTTCGTTCCCACAATAGATGCAATATCTCGAGCTTGCGGGATTGTCCTTCCCGCACCCTTGACAAGCTATCCGATCAGAGCTCGTTCCGCCGTCCTGCTGCATAAGGCCCGCCTATGTTCGAACATCGGGCGCATGTATAAAAAAATAACCTATATGAGTTATGTATGATAATTGCGCTGATAAACCTAATCTCATGACCATGTGATAATCGAGACGTCGAGTTCGATGGGAATACTGACCGAACGGGAGAGGGAAAGTACTCAGATTTCTCAGGGAGGGGAAGAGCGTGAAGGACATCGGAAGAACGCTCGACATCCCGGTTACGAGCGTCTCGAGGTCCATCACAGGGATACGACGAAAGGCCCAGGATATGGAGGAGGACATCGTCTTCCTGCAGAGCATCAATTACCTGGAGATCAAGGACGGAAGAGCTTGTTTTCATCACGCCCGACAGGGACCCGAAGGCGTTGAGCAGGACGAGATGAACGCGTTGCCCAAAAAGGCAACGTTGCCGAAGAGGGGGCGATCGTTCTGCCGGTGTATCGCTTTGTGCAAAGACCATTGAGAGATGACCGCCCGGCTATCATATCGCCGGGATGGGCCGCACATCCCCTTGGGCTCGATGATGCCTGTGTTTAAACAAGTTTGTCAGCGGACATCTAAAATATCCCCATTTCTCAACTGTGACAACGCCATCTTTGCCCTCTGGACGATCTGCAACAGGTCTGACCACACTTATGATTCATGAATCGTAGTTCAAAAATCGTTAAACGAGCTTTGCGACAGAACCGGAACAGGAAGCTGAAGGTTGTGTCGGAACCAGAGGGAGCGAACTTTCCTCCGACCCCTAAAATTCCGCAACGAGTGTTGGGCGTCTTTTGCGTGAATTAATTCCATGTCACTGAGCTACCATTTATATTTTTCAATTTTAGATAATAAACACCTGTTGTAATAATCTGGTCAACAATCCGACTTTCAAAGAATGTACTTGATTTCGTTTAGAAAGGGGTGTCTGATTTAGAACATGGTTATGAATAAAAATTCAAAGGATTTACCCAAGGAAAGGGCTGAACGGTCGGAAAGCTATTATGAATGAGTCAATAACCTGATAACTGAAGGCATCCTTCAAAGTGCTATGTCGAATAACCCCTAAATTATAGTCAGCCATTTTTATGTTAACTACGTTTCGGCAAATGCCCGAGTCGTATTTTTCAACGCATTAATATATCTAACGCTCGATTCGTTCATGATGCCCGTTTATGCGCATACGAAAGGCGCTAATTGCCAGGATTGGCAACCATTGTATGATCATCTTGAGCGGACCGCCCAATTAGCATGCATGTTCGAGAAAGCTATCGATAGTGAATCATCTGGCGATTCAATAAACATATCATATGCTGCCGGTCTCTTACATGATGTGGGGAAATATTCAAAAGAGTTCCAGCATCGACTTCTCGATCCAAAATGCCGCCCTGTCAATCATTCCAGCGCAGGGGCTATCGTGGCAAGAGAATCGTACAAAGACGACAAAAAAGGGATTGGCACGATTCTCTCCTAAGTTATAACAGGTCACCACGGTGGCCTTCTGACTATGGAAGTGAAGAAAGCGGTCTTTGTTCAAGAATGGACGCGGGGTCCATCCCAGATTTTTCGGATTACAGATCCGAGATCGTTATACCAGATCTCGATGGGTTCATTCCAGGAAAGATACGCACCAAAAACCTTAGGGGATTTTGTGCAGCATTTTATATAAAGATGCTTTTTTCATGCCTTGTCACGCCGATCGCTTGGATACCGAACGATTTTGTGATGAGCAAAAGGCATGTGTTAGAAATAGTTCATGTCTGGCGATCCCTGAGATGCTGAGATTGTTCGATCGGCATATGCGCCAAAAATTTGGAGATCTCTCATCTGAAAAAGGGTCCCCCATGAACACGACCAGGAAGCGCATACTCGAATCATGCATCGCAAGATCGGGTCTTCGACCAGGCATGTTCAAGCTGACGGTCCCGACGGGTTGTGGAAAAACGCTGTCCTCGATGGCGTTCGCCCTCAATCACGCCGTTGCGAACTCGCTCGATCGAATAATCTACGCGATTCCATATACTTCGATAATCGAACAGAACGCCCAGGTGTTTAGGGAAATATTCGGAGATCCAACGTGCTGGAGCACCACTGCAATTTTGATTTTGACGACAGAGATGAGGAAGGCATTTCGAAATCCAGACTTTCGTCCGAAAATTGGGATGTGCCATTGATCGTGACCACGAACGTGCAGTTCTTCGAGTCCCTGTTCTCGAACGGGGCATCGAGGTCCAGAAAGGTCCACAACATGGCAAATAGCGTGATCATACTCGACGAAGCGCAGGTCATCCCGCCGGAACTGTCTCGCACCTTGTATGGCAGCGTTATGCGAGCTGGTAAAGAACTATGGATCATCGGTCGTGTTCTGTACCGCCACACAACCTGCGATCGATTTTTTATTGTACCCGGAGATCAAACCCATCGAGCTCGTCGATGGTTACGAAGGAATATATGGCTCGATGAAGAGAGTGAACTTCACGAACCTGGGAGAGCTATCGAACAAAGACCTTGCAGAGAAGATGCAGCTTCATGACCGAGCGATGTGCATCGTGAACACACGAAGGCATGCGTTGGACCTCTACAACATGCTGGAACATAGCGATAACACGTTCCACCTTAGTGCGAACATGTACCCGGCCCATAGGCGGAGGGTGATAATGAAGATAAAACAGGCCCTTGCGAACGAACAAGAGTGCAGAGTTGTCTCTACCCAACTGATCGAGGCCGGGGTGGACATCGATTTTCCGGTCGTGTATCGGTCCATGGCGGGGCTTGACTCCATCGCCCAGGCCGCTGGACGTTGCAATCGTGAGGGAAAATTGACGAAGGGGGATTTTTCAACATTTGAACCAAAGGACAGATATAAGCTCCCATCGTCGATAAGCAGGACGATCGACGCCACGACCACAGCCCTTCGTTCACTAAAAGAAAATGAGTACCCTCTTAGCAATCGAGCTATGGACGTCTACTATTCGAAGCTCTATGGTACCGATGGAATGAGCGGTTATTGCCTATTGGATCTGGAAGGTGTGGACGCCATCCTTCCTGATTATGAAAGGGGATGGAGAGAGATGCGATTCAATTTTAGATCCATTTCGGACCGGTTCAGATTTATTTCGGACATCGAGGGATCTATGATAATCTCATGCGATGAATCGGAGGACCTGATAGAGCGATTAAGATGGGCCGAACAAAGGAGCGGTCTGTTAAGAAAGCTACAACAATATACGGTCCCAATATCCGATAAAGTTCTTAAAGAACTGAGCAGAATCGGTGCCATAGACCAATTGGATGCTGAGAACGATATCAACATATTGATGGACCGAACAAAGTATTCCGAAGATTATGGGGTCGAGATGAACTGTCGGAGATATGGCCACTTTGATCTTTTAGACGCCGTTCATATATTTCGATACAACTTAGCGGATCAAACGCTTGAGATAACGAGGGCCGGATTCTCTGAATAGGAAATATATTATAATTTCATGGTGCATTCCCGTTTGATGGGTACGGAGTTAAGTTAAAGGTCTGGGGACCGCGCGCCTGTTTCACCAGACCTGAGATGAAGGTGGAACGGGTAAGTTACGACGTTATCACCCCTTCGGCGGCGAGAGCGATACTGGAGGCGATCCACTGGAAACCTGCGATCCGCTGGGTCGTGGACACTATCCATGTCATGAGGCCGATCAAGTTCGAGAGCATTTTGAGGAACGAGCTCGACCCAAAAATAAGCGACGTTGAAGTCAGGAGGGCGATGTCCGGCCAAGAACACGATATCGGTATTGGAACGGCCGATCACATCGTACAACGGAGGTCTTTGGTACTTAAGGACGTATGTTACATCATAGATGCGCATTTTGAGATCACGGACAAGGCCAGTAATGAGGATACGGCCGAAAAGCATTACAATATGTTCATAAGACGAGCGAAAGGAGGACAGTGTTTTTACCGGCCCTATCTAGGTTGTCGCGAGTTCTCCGCGGATTTTGAACTGTTGGAGGAGGACGAGCCAAGCGGCATACGAGGAGAGAAGGACCTGGGATACATGCTATGGGACGTGGATTTCAGGAAGAACATGGAACCGATCTTCTTCAGACCGATCATGCGCGATGGAGTGATAGATGTTCCAGACCTACTGGCCGGACATGATCGAATTGATGATTGAAGCCCTATGTGAATATTATGACGTTCTAGAGGAAGAGGGCGATCCTAACCTGGCGAAGTGGGGTCACTCGAAAGAGAAAGTATCCTTTTCGCTCAACATCTCGAGCGATGGGGACCTTTTGAATCGTGGACCTTCGGTCGGACGACGAAAAAAGACCGAGACCGAGGGAGATGGAGATACCTTTCCATCCGGTAAGAACATCGGGAGCCCGTCCTTACTTTTTATGCGATAAGCCATCGTATCTTCTCGGCCTCAGAGCGGGACCGAACGATGCGAGGACACCACATTTTCAGCTCAGCAGAGATCTGCATAATGATATCTTATCAAGAGGTTCCGGTGAATGTGCCAGAGCCATATTGGCGTTCTTTATGAAATGGGACCCGGAGAAGGACAACGACGACCCGCGTTTTTCAGGCCTGTTCGACGATACCAGCTCTTCGTTCTGTGTCTTTTCGTTGGATGGAGCTCCAGGTTTCGCCCACGATGACCCTGAGATCAAGAGGTTGTGGATGGAGCACTATGTGGAGTTGGAGAACGGAGGCTCCCAGACCAATATGCACTGTCTCGTGACGAACGAGCTGACTTCTATCGCAGAGGTGCATTCCAAGATAAAAGGGGTTTCCGGCGCACAACCCGCCGGTGCATCTTTGGTCAGTATGAATGCCAGGTCGTTCGAGTCGTACGGAAAAGGATCAGGCTTGAATGCGCCAATCGGCAAAGAATCGATGTTCAAATACACCACCGTGCTGAACCATTTGCTATCCGATCCAAAGCATCATGTGTCGATAGGGGAGGACACGTTCGTGTTTTGGGCCGATCGGAGAGGATATCGAGGAGGACATCTGCAGTGAGCTCTTCTGCTTTGCCATCGAGGATGATCAGATCCACCAGAGATAATAAGCGACCAAGGTGGATCAAGAAAGATCAAGGATGTCCTGGACAAGGTACGGGACGGATCCGAGGTAAATTTGTTGGACGAGTCGCTGAACGAGGAGGTGCGTTTGTTCGTTCTCGGTCTCTCGCCCAGTAACGCAAGGTTATCTGTAAGATGTTGGTTCGTCGACAGTTTTGGCGATTTCATTCAACACAATGCAAAATTTTTCAGGGACATCAAGATCATCGGTGCGGATAGGATGACTGTTGCAGAGGATCGTAAACGAGACCGTGCCGAATACCGCAGAGAAAGCGAAGCCCTCACCATTGTTACCAGGACTGATGCTGACATCGTCCTGAACGATAGGCCGCTTCCTTGTGAGCTTTTCTATGCACTAGTCAATCGAATCAGAGCGGATGGAAAGGTGAACGGTGTGCGCGCGGGGGCCATCAAGGGCCACTTGGTTCGCGTAAACTCAAAGTATGGAGGTCTCACAGTGGGATTGGATACAGAAAATAATGAACCGGCATATGTGCTCGGACGATTGTTCGCAGCCTTGGAGAAGGCTCAAAAGGATTCGGCGGACGGCAGATTGGAGTCAACGATAAAGGACCGTTATTTCTCAAGCGCCGCGGCAACCCCCGCGGTGATCTTCCCGGTGCTGCTCAAACTATCCAGATCTCATATCGCAAAATTGGGTCCTGGCCAGAACATCTATTACGAGAGCACCATAGCGGACCTTCTTTCGAGGATAGCGGTCTTTCCGACCCATCAAGGCCTCGAAGAGCAAGGATTGTTCATGATCGGTTACTATCACCAGGAAAAGTGGTTCTATACAAAAAGAGAGGTGCAGTGAATGTCGGACGTTATAAACAAAAGGTACGAGTTCGTCGTTCTGTTCGATGTGGAGAACGGAAATCCAAACGGAGACCCCGATGCCGGAAATCTGCCGCGCATCGATTTCGAAACAGGGTGCGGCATTGTCACGGATGTCTGCATCAAACGAAAGATCAGGAACTATATCGAACTGGTAAAAGGTGGACAAAAAGGGTACGATATCTCATGAAAGGAAGGAACGGCCCTGAACACGCAACATAAGAAGGCGTACGAGGCCAATGAATTGAAGCCAGAACCCAAGAAGCTTCCGAAGAGCAGAGCGGACGCGGACAAGCTGATGGATTTCATGTGCTCGAACTTCTACGACATCAGGGCGTTCGGGGCGGTGATGAGCACCGAGGTCAATTGCGGACAGGTCCGCGGGCCAATCCAGCTTGCCTTTGGCAGGAGCATCGACCCCATATTCCAGCAGGAAGTGACGATCACTCGGGTCACGGTCACGAAGGAAGGAGCTGACAAGGACCGTGAGATGGGCAGAAAATCGATCGTTCCCTATGGGTTGTACCGGATGGAGGGATACGTCTCCGCGAACCTAGCGATGAAGACGACCCGCTTCTCTCAGGAAGACCTCGACCTGTTCTGGAGGCCCTCATGAACATGTTCGAGCACGACCGGTCCGCGGCCAGGGGAAAGATGGCCACCCGCAAGCTCATCGTCTTCGAGCACAGCACCCCATTGGGCAACTGCCAGGCCCACACACTCTTCGACGCGGTCAAAGTACGGAAAAAGTCCGAAGGCCCGGCAAGAAGCTTCTCGGACTACGATGTGACCATCGACGCGCCCGGCGTTCCATCGTCCGTGAAAACTGATAGAGAAGCTATGAGCTCGAACCTTTATTCCGACGATGAGCTGCTGTCCCTTTCCGGGATACAGCACTTCTTTTTTCTGCAAACGACAGTGGGCGCTCATTCATGTCGAGCAGAGCTGGCAGGAGAATCGACGAACGGCCGAAGGGCGGGTCGTGCACGAGAACTGTCGATGACCCAGATTTCACCGAGGTCCGCAACGGAGTAAGGACATTGCGGAGCGTGAAGGTGGTGTCCAGACGACTCGGATTTTACGGAACTGGTGCGACCAGGTGGACGTTCTTGAGCACGATGGAACGACCGAGGTCCATCCGGTGGAGTACAAGGTAGGAAGGCCTAAGCCAGATGACAGGGATAAGGTTCAGGTCTGCGCTCAATGCATATGCCTGGAGGAAATGCTCGGAACTAAGATCGATCGGGCATATCTTTACTACCACCAGACAAGAAGGAGATACGAAATCGAGATGAGCGAGGGGCTCAGAGAGACGACCCGAAGAACGGCGGAAGAGATGCATGCGCTTTTTGAAAAAGGCATCACGCCGCCTCCAAGTGGTAATAAAAGCTGCGAAGCATGTTCGTTGTTCGATAAATGCATGCCATCCCTTGGTAGGAAATGGGTCTCGGTCAAGGAATACGTTCAAAAAGAGACCGCAGCGAGATGATCTCGTGAGAAAGCTCCTGAACACCTTGTACGTAACGACGGACTCGTACATCAACAAGGAAGGGACGAACATCGTCCTGTCCGCCGAGGGAAAAGAGCCGTTCCGCATACCTGTCCACAACCTTGAGAGCATAGTTTGTTGCGGCTACATGCCCATGACCCCTGCCGTCATGCGCCTATGCGTCGACAACGATGTCGCCGTTTCGTTCATCGATAACAACGGCCGGTTCTTGGCCCGTGTCAGCGGCGGTGTAAAGGGCAACGTGCCCTGGCGACGCACCCAATACAGGGTGGCCGACGATGCGGCCAGATCCAACGATATCGCCAAATGCATATTGAAAGCGAAGTTCGTGAACTGCAGGAACGTCCTCAGGCGAGGGTTGAGCGATCATCGCAGATGTGGTCGATGCTCATTTCAGGGAAGCGATCGAGCAGATCAACGAGAAGATAGCGGTCATGGATGGGTGCGATTCCAGTGACTCCCTGAGGGGCGTCGAGGGGCAGGTGGCCAAGATCTATTTCGCTTCCTTCGATGCGCTCATCCTCAAACAAAAACAGGACTTTTTCATGCTGGAGCGCACCAGGCGCCCTCCCCTGGACAAAATGAACGCGCTCCTATCTTTCCTGTATACTGTCCTCGCCAATGACGTTCAATCGGCGCTCGAGATGGTCGGATTGGACCCCTATGTCGGCTTTTTGCACGCGGACAGGCCGGGAAGGGCATCTTTGGCGCTCGATATCATGGAGGAGCTGAGGCCGTTCTTGGTGGACAGGATAGCGTTATCGCTCGTCAATCTCAACATGATCGATGGCGCGGGGTTCACGACGAACGGAATTGGGGTCCTGATGAACGAAGGCACTCGCAAGACGGTTTTGGGGGCGTGGCAGAAGAGGAAACAGGAGGAGATCGTACATCCGTACCTTAAGGAAAAGATCGAGCTCGGCCTCGTTCCTTACTGTGCAGGCCATGCTGCTATCGAGATATCTGCGAGGGGACATCGATGGGTACCCACCTTTCTTCAGCATGTAGGGGAGCTTATGATGGTCCTAAGAACGTATGATGTCAAATACAGAAACCCCCGAGGGAAGACGGCGCCTGAGACAGGTGGCGAAGAAATGCAAGGACCATGGGCAACGGGTCCAGCATTCGGTCTTCGAGTGCGTCGTGGACCCGGCGCAGTTCGTGAAGCTCAAGAACGACCTCATGTCGATGATCGACGGCGAGGTCGACAGCTTGCGGTTCTACTACCTAGGGAGCAATTGGAAGGGAAGGGTCGAGCACTTCGGTGCCAAGGAAACTGTACGATCCGGAAGGCAGTGTTGATCTTCTAGTGCGAACCTAAAGCTCACATGAGATCGCCGGGAGCTTCTCGGTCTTTTTCTTAGCACATTTGTGCATTATTTCGTGCCATACTGCCCAATAAGGATAAATATTAAAGAAACAAGCTATTTTTCTATGAACTAGTATATCAGGATTAGAGTCACACCCCACGCGGGTGTGTGGATTGAAATTTCACGGTCGGCCAGTCTGTATAAGCTGTTTCGAGGTCACACCCCACGCGGGTGTGTGGATTGAAATATAACGCTGGACTGGCTGAGCACATTATAAGCGTGTCACACCCCACGCGGGTGTGTGGATTGAAATACGTTCGATACCGCATAGGTGAAACCCTGAGCGGAGGCCTGTCACACCCCACGCGGGTGTGTGGATTGAAATGCTGGAGGACGCCTGCGCCTACGCCGACATCTGCTAGTCACACCCCACGCGGGTGTGTGGATTGAAATAATCCAGCACCCCCATGAAGATGCCCACCAGGGCCGTCACACCCCACGCGGGTGTGTGGATTGAAATTCCAAGGCTTTTACCGTAGCGGATGCCCTCGACCGTCACACCCCACGCGGGTGTGTGGATTGAAATCTGGAACAGGAGCGCCGGGAGCTCGGGGCGAGGCTGTCACACCCCACGCGGGTGTGTGGATTGAAATCTAGGGTCGGGTCTCCGGTCCGTATGGGCCGTACTGTCACACCCCACGCGGGTGTGTGGATTGAAATGCCGCGCGTGGGCCGTAATGAACATGGCAAAGGGGTCACACCCCACGCGGGTGTGTGGATTGAAATCCTGCCGGGGTCACGCGCTCGATCGAGAACCCGTGTCACACCCCACGCGGGTGTGTGGATTGAAATTGGAGCGGGCGTTGATCCTCCGGCGACGATCATCGAGGTCACACCCCACGCGGGTGTGTGGATTGAAATCTGCTCTTGATTCTGATAGGGATGTGCCCCCAATTCCACCAGTCACACCCCACGCGGGTGTGTGGATTGAAATGCTTTCCGCGGTTTCCCGCTTGACAAGGATAGCTGGTCACACCCCACGCGGGTGTGTGGATTGAAATATCACCAGGCCGGCGAAGAAGTTGGGGTTGTCGCGTCACACCCCACGCGGGTGTGTGGATTGAAATTCCAGGCTTTTACCGTAGCGGATGCCCTCGACCGTCACACCCCACGCGGGTGTGTGGATTGAAATCTGGAACAGGAGCGCCGGGAGCTCGGGGCGAGGCTGTCACACCCCACGCGGGTGTGTGGATTGAAATAACAGCCCACCACGGTCATCGACCGCGGACCCTCTTGTGGTCACACCCCACGCGGGTGTGTGGATTGAAATATGACATTGGACTGGCTAAGAACATACATCGGATTGTCACACCCCACGCGGGTGTGTGGATTGAAATCCCTTAGCGTAGTATGTGGCCTCAGGAAGTTGTAGTCACACCCCACGCGGGTGTGTGGATTGAAATAAAGGCCCATATATGCTACTGCACAGGTGGCCAGGTCACACCCCACGCGGGTGTGTGGATTGAAATCCTCGCTTCTGCTTCCATATCCCTTTCATCTTCCTGGAGTCACACCCCACGCGGGTGTGTGGATTGAAATGGCACCGTTACCACCCCAACAGAACGATCGACCGAGTCACACCCCACGCGGGTGTGTGGATTGAAATACCAAAAGTCGAAGGGTTTCGATCTGGTCATCGATGTCACACCCCACGCGGGTGTGTGGATTGAAATCAGTATGATCATAGATCAGGAGGTCGCAGGAGTTGGAGTCACACCCCACGCGGGTGTGTGGATTGAAATGAAGTCCCTGGTCCTTAGAAGCTTGCCGTCCATGCCGTCACACCCCACGCGGGTGTGTGGATTGAAATGATTCAGTATCGGCGGTTGTCTCCGGTATCGTGGGGTCACACCCCACGCGGGTGTGTGGATTGAAATCTCTGAACCCGTTGGAACAGCCAGGGACCGTCCCGTCACACCCCACGCGGGTGTGTGGATTGAAATATCGTCCTTCGCCGCCGCTCCGGTCCTTCGCACCATGTGTCACACCCCACGCGGGTGTGTGGATTGAAATCTTTAGCGACGTGACCCGATTCCTATCGACCTTGACAAGTCACACCCCACGCGGGTGTGTGGATTGAAATATGGAACAATGTAACGATCTCTATCAGTCCTCCAACTGTCACACCCCACGCGGGTGTGTGGATTGAAATGTAATAGGCCTGGGCATAGTCATTGGCCGTTTCTAAGTCACACCCCACGCGGGTGTGTGGATTGAAATCCTCTCGAACTCGGCCACCGCCCCGAGGACGGTTAGTCACACCCCACGCGGGTGTGTGGATTGAAATTGGGCTTCGGGGGCTTCTGATGTTCTTCGATGAGATGTCACACCCCACGCGGGTGTGTGGATTGAAATTCGCGGACCGAAGGCCTCGCTCAGCAGCTTTAGACCGTCACACCCCACGCGGGTGTGTGGATTGAAATATCACTAGCCTGACGGACGCCACGAGGCTGGCGAGTCACACCCCACGCGGGTGTGTGGATTGAAATGGAGAATCATGCGACAATGTAACTGGACCGGGAGGCGTCACACCCCACGCGGGTGTGTGGATTGAAATACGATTTTTAATCTAACACATTTTGATTTTAGCTCAATGTCACACCCCACGCGGGTGTGTGGATTGAAATCCGTCGCATTGATTATTATATCTGGGTTTTTTGAGGTCACACCCCACGCGGGTGTGTGGATTGAAATACCCCTGGGAAAGGAAGGACCTCACGGAGATGACCGTCACACCCCACGCGGGTGTGTGGATTGAAATACTTAATCCCATAGTTCGACGTGTACATGTACGGTGTGTCACACCCCACGCGGGTGTGTGGATTGAAATGCGACATCCTTGTTCACGGATAGCAATTCCTGGCAAGTCACACCCCACGCGGGTGTGTGGATTGAAATATTTGCCATGTCTCTCATGCCTCCATCGTCCCTGCGTCACACCCCACGCGGGTGTGTGGATTGAAATCACACCGACACTACAACGAATATGTTCTGGCGCGTGTCACACCCCACGCGGGTGTGTGGATTGAAATACCTATGAACCGACCTCGGTCTACATCGGGACGACCGTCACACCCCACGCGGGTGTGTGGATTGAAATAAAGGTCACCCAGATATTCCCGAACGTCTCTAGATAGTCACACCCCACGCGGGTGTGTGGATTGAAATTCATATCCGACGTTCGTGGGCAACTCAGTGAGATGAGTCACACCCCACGCGGGTGTGTGGATTGAAATCCGGCATGGTAGCGTGCACCGGGGCCACGGACCTGGGTCACACCCCACGCGGGTGTGTGGATTGAAATTCATATCCGACAGTTCGTGGGCAACTCAGTGAGATGAGTCACACCCCACGCGGGTGTGTGGATTGAAATCCGGCATGGTAGCGTGCACCGGGGCCACGGACCTGGGTCACACCCCACGCGGGTGTGTGGATTGAAATCTCGAGGACCAGGAAGGGGAAGCTGTCATCCGCGGGAGGTCACACCCCACGCGGGTGTGTGGATTGAAATAGCTTATACCCTGGCGTGAACGGGACGTACGACATCGTCACACCCCACGCGGGTGTGTGGATTGAAATGTCTGTCCCTGAAGGGTCGACCAAGTGGTCGGCAACTTGGGTGTCATCTGTTATACTTCATGTGGGTGAGAATATTGATTTTATACCAGAGATGCGTTTGATTAAACACCTGTTAGAATTCGAATGTTGAGCATATGATAGAGAATATCCCATAAAAGTAATAGTTGGCCTGAGCTAGCTCCAGCTAGGTCGCCAGCCACCTCACCTCAAGCAATAATACAGGGGGCCACTACTATGAGAAGCAGATCTTTGCCTTTTTCCGGCGCTCATTCCGCTTGCTCTGCACCTCCTTTCGAGCTTGCTCGAAGCTCGATCTTTGATTCAAAGCCGCTAAAAGGTGTCCGAAGCGAGGGACATGGAGAGAAAAATCTGTTTTTGAAGGTCAAAATCGCCCCACTGGATGCTTCAACAGGAAAGATGATCCTGCTTCATGCGTTGGCAGGCAAAAAGGTTCTGACGTTCCCTCCGCAGGCGTCCTGGCGATATCTACTTCCGAAGGACCTGGCGGAACGGCCTCTCACCTCTTCTTCATGCATCGACGCCTCCTTCCCCCTGTCGGCCGCCTGACGAACCAGTATATTTCGGCGGCCTCGACGACCGAGTTCAACCGTTCCGCATATTCTTCATAGAGCTGGCTTCGCCTGTATGCGGAAGCCATCGCCGTCCCCATGTCGCGGACCGGGAACGGCCACCTTACACGTCCGACTGCCCTCCTGATATCGTCGTACGAGAGCAGAGAGGCGTTCATCCCCTGAAGTCCGTCCAGGACCGTCGCTATCTGTTCCTCGGTCGCTCCGTTCTCCTTGAGCAGGCCCGACAGTATCTTGGAGGCCTTCCAGCTCGCCAGGCGGTTCTCGGTCATCCCCTCCTCGTCGGACCGTTCTACCGATGACCCCCTTCCGGAACGGAGCAGCGCCTCGGGGACAGTGGGACCCATATAGACCGTCCTGATGCTGTTCCTTATCCCCTTCGAACAGCGCTCCAGGTCCCAGATGTCCTTCGGCGGTCCGAAGACGATCGTACTGCGACTTCGGGACCGCTCTCCGCAGGCTCTTGAGGAGACGATCGTCCGTGACCGACCTCGAGCGTCCGTCCCTGAACAGGTCGTTCACAAGACGCATCGACGAAGTGCTGACGAACACCGGTGCTAGAGGTCTCGAGGTCGATCAGGGCGACCGCCAAGGCGACCGAAGACCTGTTCAGCTCCTTCGGGTCAAGACCGATCGAGATGATCGATGTCCTTTCCGCCCTGAGCTTCGAGGAAGGAGAGAAAGGTGTCCTCGTTCTCACCGAGGTCCGTCAGGACCGTTCTGGCCCTCGCGAGGACCTCTTTTCTCAGATCATCCGTCCCCTCCGCATCGTGGTGGATCGAGCTCAGCACTGTCGATCGTCCAGGCAGGTGGTGGTACCCAGGCGGGGGCGAAGGCGAAGGACAGCTCTGGGAACGGACCGAGGACCTTTTCCCTGAAGTGGGCCGGGACCTCGTCCATCCCGTCATACCCGATATAGGACGTCGTCTCCATGCCCGACGGATCCTGATGGCCCATAACCCCTCCTCGGACCTCTGAGGTATCGAGGATATGTATGGCATTACCATCGTGTGTGATCGCTCGAAAGTGAGCGTCCGACCATCGAACGTGAAGGTGAGCTTGAGTGGCAGTTCCACCGTTCCCTCGTCACGTTGCTCATAAGTTTCGACCCCAGGACATGTTCCTGTAGTTACTACCTCGAAGTCCGGTCCGGTCGGTGCTTCTTCTCCAGGTTCGTAGAAAAGGTCGTCCATCTCACCCCCGAAGAGGCAGTGATGGACCGCCCCCAACAGTGTGACGCCTTTGCAGTTCTCGATTCTCCCCTACCAGGGTCAGCGGTACCTCCTCCTCCACCGACAGTTCCACTGAACGTCCCTTCCCCTTGCTCCAATGGTCCGTTATCTCGATTCTATCCAATTTCATAATCCTCAATGAGCGTCCTGGAAGGTCCTTGGGCCTCTTGACCAGATGGAACCCTACCCTTTGCAGCTAGGTCTTTTTGACTCTGTCCTCGGAGCTCCTACGACGGTCCGTCAAGGTCGTTCACCTCCGAACGTTCAATGATATGAGCAGGAGAGGTTGATATATAATTGAATGTCATATTGTGCTAATATTAATTCCTCGTGGTCATCATGGAGCTCGACGACATAAAAAAGTTCAGGGAGCAGCTGGGCTGGAGCCAGAGAGAGCTGGCCGAGCGTGCGGGCATCACGCAGTCGCACCTTGCGAAGATCGAGATCGGCAAGGTGAACCCCAGGTACTCGACCGTAAAGCTGGTGATGGAAGCACTGGACAAGGGGGTCGACGACCGTTGCACCAGGTACATGACGACGCAGATAATATGGATAGGAGAGGACGAACCGGCCAAGAGGGCGAGGGCCCTCATGTTCGAGAAGGGCATCTCACAGCTGCCGGTCTTCGAGCATGGCAAGATGACCCCGTCCACCCTCGTCGGGTTCGATCACCGAGAAGGACCTGATCGATCACAGAGAAGAGATCGATGATCTCATTGGTAGGGGAGGTCATGGGACCGCCTCCCGCCATGGTACCGCCTTCCACAAGTTACAGGGCGCTGACCGAGCTGATGACCTCACTGCAACCGGTCGTGCTCGTCCGGAACAGGGAGAAGGTGCTTGGAATAATATCTAGGGCGAACCTAATCTAGGACCCTGACATCACGGACGATCCGTCCATGACCCATAGGTAAATCACACCCCGCTGTAGGTCGGACCAATGGGTCGATCAGAATGATGAGAGATATGATCATATAACAATAACGGAATGGGTCCAATGATCTTTTAAATCGCTAATACCGGTCATGAAGGTCAGGATCGATAGGAATAAAAAAAGAGAGAAAAGTGATGAAATATCCGATCAGCGACTAGATCCTACGCTTCCCCCGCACTTCTCACAATAAACGGAATCGGCAGCGATCGATCGGCCACAATGTTTACAGTACTTGGTTCCTCGATCCGTACGACCTGCCGAAGGTTGGGTCGCTACTGTGGTCTGGTTCGTACTCGATCGTGCGATCCCCGCTTCCAGCTCGTTGAGCTGCCTCTTGAGAGTGGGTAATGTTGTATCCTCATAGATCAGAATGGCCCACAATATAAATCCGCAAACAAGTATCGCGATACCCAGATCAGCAACTGTGGTAGGAACGCCCCTCCTATCGCGACAAGGAACCCGAGCACGATGAACACATAGGACAACGGTTTCCATCCGGACATTTTTTCATAGCTAGCAAGGGTCGTTTCCAGTTTCGCTCTTGCATCCATTGGTCTTCCTCCTTCATGATCGCTCGATGATCATCGGTTTCAACTCTGAAACTTGAGAACGAAAAAGGATTGCTGAACTATAATGGTTTCTAATTTGAAATTCAAACCAAAAAATGTCAAATATATCAAAAGCTAGGGGGTTTCAGATCTGTGATCTGATTTGGAAAACCGAGATTCGAGCTTGGATGTTCTGGCCCAAGCTGGGGCCGTTTCCCTGCTCTACCTGATCTACAAAAGAAAAGAGATAACCACTGTCGCCTTTAGTGACGAACTTCCAGGAGGTTTCGATCGTTTGAAGAGCGTCGCCATCAGCCTGAAAGAAGCTGGTCTGGTGGAGATTCGAACAATCGAGAGACCTCACCGGATAAGAAAGTATTGTCTAACTGAAAAAGGGAAGATGGTGGCCGAGAAGCTCGCCGAGGTAGAAGAGATAATGAGAGCATGAAACGAAACAGCATGTATCTTATTTTAAGGAACTCCTTTGAGGATTGGAGCCCCAAAATCGGCTCGATGATTCTATAAAAAACGGTCGTTTGTTGCAGATGCTCAATTTCATAGACAATATATAACTAAACGGTTATTTTTGGCCTTACCCTTTTTTGTAGCTTCTCATGTCGGTTATCGGACAGAATCCCCTCGTCTATCCTCTTTTCTCAGATAACTTGACAAACGCATCCACGGCGGTCCGGTAATCCCTGATTCCTTTTTTTATCCGTTGGTCAAACCTGATGGATCCCTTGGTCAATCTATTCGTCCAATATTCTCCATCTAGCAGGGGTGCGTTTTCATCTATAACGTCAAAGGACACCGAACCTTTATGCATTGGACTTCTTTCACTCACCTCGGGCGATGGGGTGTTACAATATATCCCGGCTAAAGAGAACGGGCCATCATCGCCCCTTTGCATTAAAATCGTAGAGATGGATTCTGAACTTGATTCTTTCGTCATCAGTCGCAGCGTGATCGTTGAATAGGTCTGCTTCACGAATAGGTATGCTTCAATGGCAGGGACGACATTTCCTGTCTTTTGATCGATGTAATTTGACTTCAGTTCACCTTTCCATGTCCCTTCAAGAACGGGAGCAGATATTGCTAATGGATGAAGAAAAGATAGCTTCCACAACCACCTATCGAATATTGCGACCCCGATGACCAAAATTCCAATTACCGTAGAAACTAGACTGAACAGGGTTTGAGAAAAGGCAACTCCGTTTATTATCGCTAGGAGGGCCCATAAGAGTGCCGCCGCCCATACAATCGTGGTGATTTGGTTTTTAGACATCACTGTTATCACTTTAACCCGATATATGACCAAGCAGATGACACGAACTTGTTCACTCCATCTCGTGTCCACGGCTGACTGGAGCGAAATAAGTATTTTAGCTCGTTGACCTCTCTCCATTCAGAGCATGTTGGATCTGAAGATGTCATTATGTAAAGGTAATTAAGAATGGCGAGGACATCATCAGTATACTGATCATGACCATAATGGTCATTCGGTACGTTCCAGAGGAGGCATTCGATTGGGAAGGAGGTGATATTGCCTGCTTCCCTTATCCCTCTATCATCCATTTCAATCTTCAAATTTTTTAGAACTCTGACCATGTATTTGAACCGATCACCCGTGGCCCTGTTCTTTGCGGTTCCATTCTTATAATTTTGTTTAGGCCAGTTTTCATACTTTCGTTGTTCCTTATCTGTTAGAAAACCTGTCCCTATTTCGTGGGGGATTGTTCCATCTGGCCTTCTAGGGAGGTAGCGCCAATGTTCAAAACAAGCAACGACATCAGCGTCAACCCGATAAGAGTTCGCACGAACACGAATGGCCTTATCGCCCCTTGAAACTGGTTCAATTCCGAATTTATCAATAATTGCCTGCTCGACTTCACTTTTATATTGAGAATAATGATATGTTGCATCAGAAATCCCAACATCGGATTTTGTTATGCCATTTGCTGAAGTCAGGTCATAAAATGCCGTATCGCTGCAAAGAACACATATGTCAACGTCACTTTCTAATTGGACGTTTGTATTGTTCTGATAGGAACCCTGGGTAAAGACCTCTATTGTCCGATTCTTGAGCGCTTCGTTCTCTTTAATGGCCGATCGAATCATTCTTTCAGCATTTTCGCATTTTGTCTGTTCAGTTGCGCCCAGCGGTTCTTTCCATCTTCGAAAAGTATCTTCCCAGTCACGGCCCATTATATCATTTACAGGATCTTATCCCAATGGATAAAGGTTATGGGAAGAGCACCGAAAGAAGATCATTTACTATTATTTTTATAGTAGTGACATCGGTTTAAATATTCTAATGCAACTTCGATTCAGTTGCTTTCAATCTATTATTTACCGTTCCTTGGTTGTACCCTAGCATCTTGCATGCCTTGGCCTTGGTCATACCAGGTTGCTTCATAACTTCGAGGAACATATTGAGGTCGATCTCCACCCTGGGCCGCCCTGGGAACCGACCGTCTTCGGCCGCCTTAGCAAGCCCCTCCTTCGTCCTCTCTACGATGAGCTGCCCCTCGAACTCTGCCACCGAAGCGAGGATGTTGCGGATTAAGCGACCGTTTGGGGTCGAGTAATCCAGACCGTCGCTAGACGATTCTAAGGTTACGCCCTGCCGTTCCAACGATTCGACCAGGTTAAGGAAATGGGACAGCGAGCGCATGATGCGGTCGATCCGGACGACGACGATGACATCGAAACGGTGGGCCTCGGCGTCCTTCTGCAGACGTAGCAATCCAGGTCGCACCGGTCGTTTCCCGGAACACTCGTCTTTGTACTCTCCTACGACCTTGTAGCCCTTGTAATCGGCGTAGCGTCGCAACTGCAGGAACTGGACATCGGGATCCTGCTCGCCGTCCTTGGTCGAGACCCTGGCGTATAAAGCGGCCTTCATCACGTATTTACCTCCTGACCTTCCTTCTTCTTGATCGAATGCGTTTTGAATGGATTACCATTCTGTGAACTTGACGAAAAAGAATCGCTATCTACGATCTGGGCGAACTGACGTTTCAATTTTGAACAATTTCCGTAGAGGCATGTAACATCCTTTTCAACGGTCCCGACCCGATCATTGAGCTCATAAATCATCAGGTCATTGTGCGTTGGGGTAACTTGCCTCTCAACTAATGACAGCAGGGAGTTTATCTGATCGTTCTTGAAGGTACCTCCTTCGTGGCACTCCTCAACACGAACGTAGAGCTGCCCCCCAAGGACTTTCTCGTAGATGCGGAAGATGAAATTATCGAACTGGTTGATGGTGCAGTTGAACCTTGAGACCCCACTGAACTCACGCTCTTTTAGAATGTCGCTGCCAACATGTATCTTTTCGATGTAGAAGAACGCAGCGATGTCAAAGAAGTGAATTCCGGTTTTGACTGCGAACACAGCATCAGTAGCATGTAGAGCGTTCCTTAGTCCGATAGCATCGAACGGATGCTGGGAATTTGAGAAGATGACCTTGATCGTTCCAGTGGTCTCGAAGAACTGAACTATTAGCTTCCAGGTCTCAAAGATGATCGTTTCCTGAAACCCGCCCTTGATATTCTTTATCGAACTGCCCTCAGACATCGACACCTTCCAGAGCTGACAGATCGAGGTGTTGTCCTTCGGATCGTAAAGCACGTTCGATCATATCGGCTAGAGAAGGGGAGGCTATAGGGTGGTAACCATCTATTAAAAGATTTTCTTCATTAGAAGTATCTGGCCCCCCATCTTCGTTAGAGTACTTTATAAGGGCCTTGATATCTTGTAGTTCGGGATTACTAAGTATATTCTTAATGTTCTCGATCTTAAATATCAGATGAATGTTGTTGATGAACCATAGGTAGGCTCGCTCTCTGACCGTTATAGTGCAGATCTTTTTTCCAGATGGTATTCGAACTCGTTTCGAGGCAAGAAGTATCCTGCCTTATCCTTCAGTACCTCGTTCGCATGGACCAGTCGCCTCAGCTCCCCCTTCGCTGTATTATGGTTGATGCCGGCCCTAAGAGCAATGATCTTGGGCTGAAAAGGCGTGTTCGGCCACCTTAAGGACCCTGAGTATCTTCTCCTTCATCGTAGAGGTTACCCTATCGGTTACAACCGGTTGCAGAACGGTGTGTTCGATCAGCCAATTTGGTCACTCCACATAGTAGAAAGAAAAAAATGTGGAAAAGGTTTGGATTTTTCTTGGCTCATTGGTTCTAATAGGAAGGGGTCTTTCAAGAGGTTTCAATCCAAGGTTGCATATATTTTCGGGTGTTATTTTTGGGATGTTCTCTATCCAGCGTTTTTGATGTATGATCTTTTCCGTGGTTCAAGCGACCACTTTGCATGTAAAGACCCTGTTGAGACCCCGTTATAGGTGTCCGCGCAGATCTTTCCCTTGGCCAATATCACTATTCACCGCGCAACGGGGTCTTCACTCTGATGGACGGCATCGCCATGAAAAGGGTCTTGGATACGGAACGGGAATTCGTCCACCGATCATTACTGCGGGACCGGGGCCTTAAGAAACGTTGCACTGGGTACTGCGATATGCAGTGGGTGATGGTCATTTGAATGATGTCCGATGTTCCCTCCCAAAAAGCAAGATGTTCAATGGGCGATGACGATACCAAAAGTGATGAAACTGAAAATATACTTTTTCGAACCTGCATTTCATTGAATCAGGCTAAATATTGCCCTATGGACCTCCCTACATCTCCTTGCCCATTGTCCAAACACTAAACTGGAAATATCTAGGGACTAACTGTACGCTATCGATAGCGGTCGATGGTATCCGAGGTTCCTGATAGGTACATGATCATATCAGTGATACATTTCGTCTTATGATGACACTTTATCTATCATGGGATGACAGCGTACCATCAGCATTCCCCTATCTGAGCAACAACATTCTTGGGCGTAACTAACAGGACCATTGCTAGAACCTGCGAGCCGAACAGGGGTCGCTAGTTCTGTTCAGGGCGGGCGAGGTAACTTGTATTATCTTAAAAGCAGGGTCCTGACGACCGCCAGGTACCTATCTGCATCCCATTACGCTTTTGTTCGCGGATGCCCTCAACGGAGGTTTTATTATCCATGTTCTCAGAGACGAAAGATCAGGAAGGAGCATACTATGGCAATGATATCAACGAAGGACGGGACAAAGATATATTATAAGGACTGGGAAACGGACAACCTATGGTGTTCAGTCATGGTCTGCCTCTAGCTCGGACGCATGGGAGGACCAGATGATGTTCTTCGCAGGCCGAGGTTATCGATGCATAGCACATGACCGACGCGGACATGGAAGGTCGGGCAGGCCATGGGCCGGATATGACATGGACACCTTTGCGGACGACCTTGCTTCATTGATCGATGAGCTCGATCTGAAAGATGTGGTCCTGGTCGCGCACTCGATGGGCGGGGGAGAAATAGTCCGTTATGTTGGGAAGTACGGAACCGACCGCATCGCCAAGATGGTTCTTATCGGCGCCGTCCCCCCACATCTACATAAGATCGAACAACAACCCTGATGCACCAACGAAGGAATCGTACGATGCCATCCGTGCAGGGATCATGGCGGACCGTTCACAGTTCTTTATGGACCTATCGGCTCCGTTCTACGGTGCCAACAGGCCCGGCTCAAAAGTGTCGATGGGTCTACGAAACAAGTTCTGGCTTCTTGGTGTGGAGGCCGGTCTCAACGCAGTATATGATTGCGCTAAGGCTTTCTCCGAGACCGATTTCACAGAGGACCTTATGAAGATCGATGTCCCAACATTATTGATCCATGGGGACGACGACCAGACCGTGCCCTACAAAGTATCATCCGGCTATTGAACGACATGATCGTAGGAATCAATCTTAACAGATATATCCGGGAGCTCCACATGGCCTTACGTCCACGCATAAGGACATGGTGAACATGGACCTCTTGGCGTTCATGAAGGGAGAGCTGTCCAAGGAGAAGCTACCTCCAATAAAGGCATAAGCGGTCCAAGCAGTTCCTAGCACCATCTTTCGGACCAGAGGGACCGAGGGCGATCATGTCGCCCTCGGACCAAGATACCTGGGACGACCTTGATCAACCGCTAAGACCAAGGCGATGACCTCAACGAGAGCGATCATGGGGTCATGGCCCTCCGGGGATCGACGTCAGGAGTGCAAGGACCACCCCAAGGAGCAGACCGAAGCTGGACCATACGACCCCGAGTCCATACGGCTGTCGGTCCAGATCTCACCGATGATGAACAACATCAGTCCGGCCGCAATGCCCAACGTCAGCGAAAAGAAGGTCGGAGAGATGGATGCAAGGATAACGCCGATCGGTGCTCCGATCATCGAGAATATGCTCGGCCACATCGTGGTCCCAAATATTCTTGCCTTACTTGCGTCCCCTGCTATCAGCTCTCCAGTGATCGACCCGCTCTCGGCGAACGTTTCTATGGTCATGAGCAGAACTATCAAAAGCGAAAGACCTGGTGATATGACGAGGGCAGCACCTATGGGTAACGCTTCTGGAACGTTGTGGATCGCCATTCCAATCGATATCACCGTTGCCTTTCTTGTTCTGCTTTCGTGATCGAAGATCCTGGCGGTCCTTCTTTTCATCTCCCTCCTCTTTCTCCCCCATCCCATACTTCTCTAGCCATCTGTCGATAATGACCATCAGGGATAATCCGATCGCGATGCCCAATGCGATGATCAGGTCGTCATGGGAACGCAATTGGGCCTGAGGGATGAGATCGAAAAAGGCCACCCCGAGTATGAATCCGGCTGATGCCCCCAATCCAGCTCCGATCGCGACACCGCTCACCCTGTGACGTATCAGGATCGCCACCGTGGCCGCCAGGAAGGTTGCCAGCACGTCACCGAACAATGCATAAACGGCTGCCGTGATGATGAGGTCCATGTGAACTTGTTATGTCCATTTGCATGTCCTTTCTCAAATAGCTTTTCTACCATTCAATATTGAGGACATCGACGATATAAGGATAATATGTAGACATGTCCTTTTGACACTGTTATAAAATTATTTATATTGTCGAAGGGGGCGTGGACATGATCGCATTTCTATCAACTTATGTTACGGTCCCATCGGATAGAACATGAAAGATCAATGATGAAAATGCTCGTGCTTGGCAGGTTCTCCTGAAATGAGGACAAGTTCCACGTGAGATCATTCCTTTTATCCCGTTCAGGTCACCTCTTAACTTCTTTATATCTTGGACAGAACCATGAACGATTATCATCTCAAGGCATTTCTCGAAGTCCAGATGAATGTGTACTGAAGAAGAAATGACCTCATGATGAAGATGCTGGACGTCCATCAGGCTCTGGTTGACACAGCTCTTATTATGTTTGTACAAAAGAACGATCGTCCCCACCGCATGAGCGGAGCTCTCATCTATCATTTCTTTGGCCAGGACCTCGTTGATGATCTCTCTTATCGCCTCAGAAATGTGTCGGATATCCTTTTCTTGAAATATAATTGTCGAAGCTGTTCAAAAGCTCAGGTTCGAGCGATACCCCTATTCTCGTCACCTTATCCATATTGTCAGGGAATCGGGTGACATGATGAAAAACCTTTCTTTCAAAAATTCCTTTATCTAGTTGAAAGAAGGGGTTCATTTTCATGGTGCGGTCCCCGAGAATCGAAAGGCATAGCGAACGATCTGTCTTCGATCTTCGTCCCGACACATGTCTAGATGACCATCGCCGAGGTCCGTTCGGGTCGGATGAAGGTTTTTCATATCGGGAGATAATTGATCGGCGATTTATACCCTTATTTACATGTCCACATCACGCGTGTAAGAACTGGGTTTTCAGACATAGTTCCGCAGAACAACAAAAAAGAGATATCTATCACAATCGCTCTTGGAAGCGGAACGGATATCCTGGAATCCTTTCACATAACATCATGAACGACGGTCGATGATCATGAGGGTGCTGCATCAAGATAGGAAGGCAGGTGAGATCAAACTGATGGTCGATAACCTGGACGATCTATGGCACTTGTACAATATCATCAATGTAGGTGACATGATAATCTCCCTGACCTTCAGAAGAGATGAGGCCAAGACCGATAAGATCAGGGCAGAAAGGGCTGAAAAAAAGCGGATGGTACTGGGCATCAAGGTAGAAAAGGTCGAGTTCTCTGAATCGGACTCGAGATTAAGGATATTGGGCGTGATAATCGAAGGCCCACAGGACCTCGGGGCCCATCATACTTTGAACATTGGAGAAGGCGATTCACTAACTATCCGTAAGCAGGACTGGAAAGACTCTCAACTGGAACGGATCAAAAGAGCTGTCGATGATGCCAAGAAGCCCAGGTTATTGTTCGTCTCACTGGAGAACGATGAAGCGATCATAGCCGTGACCAGACAGTTCGGGGTTCAGGAGATCGCTCATATCACTGCAGGTTCCTCAGGCAAGATGTACGACCAGAAGGACGGCGGGGATTTTTTTGGGGAGATAATCACCAAGATAAAGCAGAATCGCGGAACCGGGGGTTCCTTTAGTGATCCTAGGTCCAGGGTTCGCCAAAGAATCCTTGATCTCTCAAGGGAAGGAAAAGGAACCGGACATATTCAAGAACGCGTTCATCTATCATACTGGACAAGCTGGGATGACAGGAATACACGAACTGATGAAGAGCGGTCTCGGCTCTGAGGTCGTTCAGGATTCCAGGGTCGCCCAAGAAACAAAGACGGTCGAGGATGTGCTCACGGAGATCGCGAAGGACGGAATGGTCGCTTACGGACCCGCTGACGTTGAAAAGGCCATAAGGATGGGAGCGGTCGATACGCTATTGGTGCTCGACACTCTTGTTCGGGAGCAGAACTGTGGAGCCACTGATGAGCATGGTGGAGAACTCCCGCGGTAGGGTCCTTGTCATCAGTGAACGCCATGAGGCCGGAAAGAAACTTGATTCGATCGGTAGGATAGCAGCTCTCCTTCGCTTCAAGATCCCCATCTCAATAAAAAATGGACCCCTGGCGTGGTCACTTTTTCTTGTAGTCCCTCCAATAGCCTATTATCGTGATGAAGAGGACGATAAAGAAAAATGCGATCCCTATAAGATTGAAAGGGATGTTCATCGTGGATTGGGCAACCGCCGTCGCGGCCGTCTCGTTCCTAACCGAGAAAGTTACGCTCTCTACGGTCGAAAGTCCGGCCCCGCTCACTGCGATCACCGATAATGTATGGGTGCCCAGGGACAGGGAGTTAGGATATGAGACAGTGGTTTGTGAAAAGCTAACGTTGACCGGGAAACCGTTGTCCAAAACGATCTCATAATGGTCTATACCGCTAGCTCCCCCGCTCCCTCCCCATGATATCGTTATCGGGCCAGATGGGTAGGATGTCCCGTTCTTGGCATATAATATCAGATCTGGACGATTTTGATCGATCTTGATGATCGCAGAGGCGGCCATTCCCCATACCCCGTACTGATCGATCGTTCTCGCGGCGATATCGTATGTCCCATCCATCGACAGGTCGAACGGTCCTGCATATGTCGTCCAATCGCCACCATTGACCTGGTATTGGGAACCGTTCGAGACGGACGATCTGTTCAGGGACACTGTGACATTGCTCGTGTACCATCCATTTGTTCCGAACACACCAGAGGCATCGATGACGGTCGGTGGACCGACCAACTGTATGGCGATCGTCTGTTCTTGGACGGGTTCAACGTTCCCCGCCACATCTTTCGAGTAGAAAAGAACGATGTGGTCCCCATCGGAAAGATCGAGAACGGAGAGCTGAACGTAGTGATGTTCCCAGTGTCCAGACGATAATAGATGGCGGCCACTCCTGAAACCGTATCATTGGCGGACAGTATCATCTGCACCGGCGAAGAATAGCTCAAGGTCCCCTGATCGAACGTACCGGTAATGGAAATGCTCGTTGTCGGCGGTTTCGAATCGATCTTGATGGTGGCCACGTTTCGTGGGTTCCGTATTGTTCGCCGAGTCGATGGAATAATAGTTCAGTGTGTGGACCCCATCCGAGGATATCGTAAAGTTCCCCGTATAGACCGTCAACGCTCCAGTGTCCAACTGATAATATGTGGTCGTTCCCGCGGTCCCCGGATCATACACTGACATGGAGACATCTACAGGCCCTGTGTACCATCCGTTTGAAGATGTTGGAGGCAGTATCAATGTTGTGATCGGGACCGTGGGTGAACTAACATTATCTGATAGGAGGACCAGGGAGGTTCCCGCACCGAGCCCTGTTCGTTCTCCGACCCCTCCCCTCTCCAGCCCAAAAAATGGGGTAGGTCCGGAGATCGATGCGAGCAGGAGCCCTGTGACTCCAGCGATAACTAAACATGCGTAAAGCGTGTTCCCCCTGGTCCTCACGAATTTTACTATTGTGGAAGCAGGACCAATATTAATTTTGTTATTATTTAATTTGGGAATATCCTTCCCGATGGACCCTAGTCCCTAGGGCGTATATCGATCAGGATCACGAAATTCGGAGATAATAATTCGAATCGTAATTAGCTTATTCCAAAATTCATCTACGAACAGCATTGGACCGAACATTTTTCCTCTGAAAGTGCGAAAGGATTTAGTACAGCACCTGTAATTAGGTGAAGTTTCGCTCCGACACACAGGTGTCGATCGGTCGAATAATGGCGCGCTGGGTGGAAGAAATGTACGCGTAGGGACAATAGCACATATTTGCTGTCGGCCTGGACGCGATTTCGATATATAGCACTCCGCGATTCCATCCGCTTATTCATGAAAAGCGGTGATATTCCGTGCGCCTACGCGGATCGAATTTCATGAACTGATCATGGGGACGATAATAGACAGGAAAGTGAGAGGAAGATGAAGGATAAACAAAAGGTTCTTGCAAAGCTTGGCGAACACCGGCTCTTGATCTGTGACACTACTCTAAGGGACGGGGAGCAGGCAGCAGGGATCGTGTTCGCGAACCTCGAGAAGGTCCGCATCGCCAAGCTGCTCGATGAGATCGGTGTCCAGCAGATCGAAGCAGGTATCCCTGCGATGGGAGGGGACGAAAAAGTAGCGATCAAGAGGATCGCGCAACTTGGGTTGAACGCCTCCATCCTCGGTTGGAACCGGGCATCGGTGGAAGATATAGCTCACAGCATCGACTGCGATGTAGATTCGGTCGCCATCTCCATGTCCTCTTCCGATATTCATATAGATCATAAACTGATGAAGACACGCGAATGGGTCCTGGACAAGATCGTAGAATCCGTGGAGTACGCCAAGTCCCACGGTGTTTACATATCTGTCAATGCTGAGGACGCCTCAAGGGCCGACAAAGAGTTCTTGGTCAAGTTCGCTCAGACCGCAAAGGATGCCGGTGCGGACAGAGTAAGATATTGTGATACCCTTGGCATCATGGACCCTGCAAGCACTTACACCGCCATCAAGGACCTGATAGACCGGGTCCACATACCGGTAGAAATGCACACTCACAACGATTTCGGCATGGCTACGGCGAATGCTATCGCCGGTGTCCAGGCGGGAGCGACATTCCTAAGCACAACCGTCATGGGCATCGGCGAAAGGACGGGGAACAGCCCGTTGGAAGAGGTCGTGATGGCGGCCAAACATCTATTGAACATGAACCCGGGCATCGAGACCCAAAGGTTCCGTGAGGTCGCTGAGTATGTCGCACGTGCGGCCGGTCGTTCCATTCCGGACTGGAAACCCATCGTTGGCTCGAACTGCTTCGCTCATGAGGCAGGAATTCACACCGACGGGGTTCTGAAGTTCCTATCAAATTATGAGCCCTACTCCCCAGAGGAGGTCGGCATGACCAGAAAGATAATCATCGGGAAACATTCTGGTAGGTCCACGATCAAGCAGATATTACAGGCGAAAGGGATCGAGATCGATGATCCTACCGCCACAGCTCTTCTTGAGATCGTCAGAGCCACCTCCGTCAGTCTAAAAAGGAGCCTGTCGGAGAACGAGCTCGTGTACATCTATCAGGATTACAAGGACGGCATAAGCCATACACTACCACAGCAGAGGTGACGATCGATGGGAACTATCTCAGAGAACATTTTATCAGCGCACGCAGGACGTCAGGTAAGGGCGGGCGACATAGCCGTCGTCCCAGTGGACTTCATGATGTCCCAGGATGGAACGACCGGGCTTACGATCAAGGCCTTTAAACAGATGGAGGCCAAGGCGATCAAGAACCCGAAGAATTATGCGATCGTGATCGATCATAACTCCCCATCTCCAATGGAGAGCGTGTCCAACATCCATAAGGAGATGAGGACGTTCGCCGAGCAGCAAGGTTCGATCATATATGATGTCGGGGAGGGTGTTTGCCATCAGTTGCTTCCCGAGAGGGGGCACGTTCTTCCGGGCTCGGTCGTTATCGGAGGGGACTCTCATACTTGCACGTATGGTGCATTGAACTGCTTCGCGACCGGGGTCGGCTCTACCGATCTGGCGGCGGCGCTCGTCAGCGGGAAGATCTGGTTCAAGGTGCCTACAACGATCAAGTTCGTCTATGATGGGAAGTTGCCAGCTGGAACATACTCGAAGGATATCATACTCCATATGGCAAAGACACTAACTTCCAGGGGAGCGACCTACAAGGCCTTGGAGATATATGGCAGCATAATCGACGATCTTTCGGTCGATGCCAGGATGACAATATCCAACATGGTGGTAGAGGTCGGTGCGAAGGTAGGTCTGATGGCCTGCGACTCGAAGGTACGAGATTATTTGAAACAGCGTTCTGATCGCATGTTCAAGGGGGTCGAACCTTCATTGAGCGCGGTCTATGAAAAAGTGATAAGAGAGGACCTCTCGGACCTATCACCCCAGATAGCCAAACCTCATGAGGTTGACAATGTGGTCAGAGTGGACGAGGTGGCAGGGGTCGAGCTAGACCAGGTGTACATCGGTACATGCACTAACGGTCGGCTCGAGGACCTAAGGATAGCTGCCGATATTCTAAGAGGAAAACAGATCGCTCGCGGGTTACGTCTAATAATCGCGCCGGCATCGAAGCAGGTGTTGCTAGATGCTATGAAAGAGGGCGTTATCGAGGCGCTCGTGAAAGCTGGAGGAACGCTCATTGCCCCATCATGCGGTCCATGCGTAGGAACGTGCAATGGTGTCCCGTCGGATGGCGAGATCGTACTATCGACCGCGAACAGGAACTTCAAGGGGAGAATGGGCAACACCAAGGCGGAGATATATCTATCGAGCCCTGCGACCGCGGCCTACTCTGCTATGCTTGGCCATATCGCGGACCCAAGGGAGGTGCTGAAATGAACGTGATGGAAGGGAAGGCCCATACCTTCGGTGACAACCTTAACACTGATTATGTTATCTCGGGCAAGTACAAGTTCAAGACGCTGGACATGAACGAACTTGCAAAGCACGTCATGGAAGATATAAGGCCGGGTTTCTATGAGGAGATCAAAAAGGGAGATTTCGTTGTGGCCGGAGAGAACCTTGGTGCAGGGTCATCAAGGGAGCAAGCCCCTCTGGTACTGAAAGCGGCCGGAATAAACGCAGTGATCGCCAAGTCCTTTGCAAGAATATTCTATCGGAACTGTATCAATGTAGGTCTAGCGGTCGTTGAGTGCGATACGACGAACATCGCTGAGGGAGATCTCCTGGAGGTCGATGTGGAGAGGGGCGTCGTCCGGAACATGACCAAGAACATGACCATACGTGCACAACCCCTGCCACCCATAATGATGCAGATATTGAGCGATGGTGGCCTCGCCGAGCATTTCAAAAAGCATGGAGAGTTCACTTCAGAGTGAACGATCCCCATTCTATTTTTACTACTTTTTAGGCGTTTGCTCGAACCTCATCGCATCGTTGATCGCTATCTCGGCTATGTCCATCGAATACATTATCGTACGGATGACCGAGTCCAATATCGAGGTCTTTGTTATCGCGTTACGTCCAGCATGGCTTTGGAGCTTTGGCATAAGTCTCTCGGCGTCCTGGACGAGTATCTCTGCCCTGTCGATATAGATGTTCGCGGATGAAAGGTCCTTAAGGAAGAACGCCTCGATCGAACTGCTAAGTATCTCCATCGTATCATTACTGATCCTTTTGATCTCGGCGATCGGGGTATCGGTATGCTCTTCTGTTCTGGGCCCATTGACATGTCTTGCTATCTTTTCTGCATGATCGCCGATACGCTCAAGCATCCTGGCCACGAGCATGTAGGACATGGAATCGTACACATCGACACCTATCTTCTCTGCCAGTCCCCGGTCCTTTTGGATCAGATTATATTGTTTAACGGTCATCCAATAAAGCCTGTCCACATCCTGATCTCGGTCTATTACATCATGAGCAAGGTCGACATCCCCCGATTCATAGGCCATCAAAGCATCACGATGCATGGACTCATCTATCAGGTGCATCCTGCGGACACACTTTTTCTGCGGGAGCTCGATCGGGTCCGACAGATCGTGCATGATCACGGAATTGCTCGTCTCCTCGATCACTTCCGGTCCAATGACAAGTCGGGCGAAATCCTTGACCGCGTGTTTCGATTCAAGTCCCATTCGTTCCTTGGACCTTACTTCTATGACATTGTAACCAGCTAAGTATGCCCCGATCAACTTTCGGGTGAGATGTTCGGCCGATTCGCTCCTTTCTACATTTACCACACATCTTGATTGTTCCCTTTTTCTATTGGTCTTCGGGTCTATCGTGAGGGATCCATCTGATAGGACCTCTACGTTCACTTGGTCCCCGGCCTTGATATTGTTCAGAGCTACCCAGCCTTTAGGTAGAGAAACGGTCATCGTAGATGTACCTGTTTTTTGTACCTTTCTCGTTTCCATTGCTTTCTAGAACATTCTTATACAAACAAATATGTTTTGTATATATTGTACATACGTTGTATGTAAGAAAATACATGTACATTTATAACTATATTCTCCATGGATAACCTACATAAATATACCTAATAATAAGAATCTCAAGGCTAGGTTAGAGCACGGACGGTAGGTTTCGCCGTATGTGAAGGAGGTCTCCTAAAGGCGCGATGCGGAGGGGGGCGCTCGAGACCATGCCGGGAGAGGAAATAAAATGCAAAAGAAGACCATAGCAGTGTTAGGAGTGGTTGCGGTCGTGATTATTGCGGCCCTCGCCGCCATCGTTTTATCAAGCGGCGGCAATTCAGCTACCACTACCATTACAGAGAGCGGGTCGACAACGATGGCCGAGATGTCGGCATCGTGGGCCCAAGAGTTCAAGAACGAGACCGGAATACAAGTAACGATCAGCACACCAGGTTCTGGACCTGGGATAGACGCGTTCGTAGCCGGGAAGGTCAACATAGCTCAAGCTTCCCGTACGATAAACTCTACAGAAGTGGCCACTGCCAAGGCGAACGGCCTTAACGTGACCCAGTGGACCGTCGCAGTGGACGGGATAGCAATGATCGTTAACCCGGATGTCCCGGTGAAGAACATCACCGTTGCTGATCTAGCGGCCATATATGAAGGGAACTACACCAACTGGAACCAGGTCCCTGGACTTAATGGGCCGAATCAGCAAATAGTTCTTGTTGGAAGGGAGGCCGGATCTGGAACATATACCTCATTCGAGAACCTCGTGCTCGGGAATGGCAACTATGCTTCTAGCATGCAGCAAGAGTCATCAAACGCTGCGATCGTTCCAATAGTAGAGAGCACGAAAGGGGCGATCGGGTACGTAGGAATTGGATATGCAGAGCAAGCAGGAAGTGGTGTGGGGATTCTGAACGTTCAGAAGAACGCAACCGCCCCAGCATATTCTCCGCTGAACAAGACCGCGGTCTATGACCAGCTTTTGAACAAGACCGGATATCCCCTATCGCGGTATCTGTACCTGTACACGAACGGTGTACCGACGAACGGCAGTGCCCAGTACAAGTGGATAAGCTTTGTGCTGAGCTCCCAGGGCCAGCAGGTAGTCACCAACACTGGCTTCTACCAGTTGGACCCATCGGACATGTCGCAGATGCAGGCATTGCTGGCGACGGCCAAATAAGCCACCGACCTGAGCGGGATCAAACCTTTTTTTAAATATTTTATTTGTGTTGGGGTTCCTGAATAGATCCTCGGGAAAATGGTGGTCCGATGGCAGCAAAGGTCAGAAAGAAGAATAAGAGCAATCGCTTCAGAGCTATCTATGAGTCAAGTATAGTAGGTGGCGTTCTCGTATGCGCACTGATCTCTGTCATAGTGCTTCTG
Source organism: Methanomassiliicoccaceae archaeon (assembly GCA_963741025.1). GTDB lineage: Archaea > Thermoplasmatota > Thermoplasmata > Methanomassiliicoccales > Methanomassiliicoccaceae > CAVUGW01. Next base: position 150,995 of record CAVUGW010000022.1, on the reverse strand, counting down.
CTCGTGTTTGCGATCTTGTTCAATAATGCGTTCTCCTTCTTTCAGACGACCGATGTCATATCTTTCTTTACAGGAACTATCTGGGCCCCTTTTAATGAACATGGATTATTCGGTGTCCTGCCATTATTGGTGGGAACGCTCCTGGTAACGGTCGTAGGGGCATTGATCGCCATTCCGATCGGCATAGGATGCACTATATATGTTGCCGAGATCGCAGATAGAAGGGTCAAAAAGTTTCTGAAGCCAGTCATAGAGCTTCTTGCTAGTATACCGTCGGTCATCTATGGCCTTTTTGCGGCTTTGGTGTTATCTGAGTGGATATACCAAATATTCCAACCAGTAGATACGCTAAATGCACTGAACGGGGCGCTCATACTCTCGGTAATGATCACCCCTCTGCTGGTCTCCGTGGCCGAGGAGGCCATGAACTCCGTCCCCGGGAGTCTGAGAGAGGCGTCATATGCATTGGGGACGACCAGGTGGGAGACGATCAAAGGCGTCGTCATTCCCTCGGCCCTTCCTGGAATAGTCGCAGGAATAGTTCTGGCCGTCGGTCGTGCGGTTGGGGAGACCATGGCCGTTATCATGGCGACAGGAAATGCTACTAATTTCACGTTTGATATACTCAAATCAGTGCAGACCATGACGGCCGCTCTGGCCCTGGACGTCCCCGAGGCGGTCGTTGGGTCTCAGTCGTACAACTCTCTGTTCGCCGTTGGGTTGTTCCTGTTCGCAATAACATTTGCTGTCAACATCATCGCGGACATATTACTAGAACGCTATAGGGAGAGGTACCAATGAACCGGAAGACCAAAGAATTACTGTTCTTCAGTATATTTCGTCTATGTGCCGTCCTGGTCGTGCTCGCGCTAGTTGTCATACTCGGGTACGTCATAGTGAACGGTCTGGGTCATTTTAGTGTCGATCTATTCACGCAGGATCCTATAGCTAACGGCCAAGGTGCGCTCGTCGAAGGTGGGATCCGTAGTCCCATCGTTGGTACAATATACCTTATGGCCATAGTCTTGCTGATCTCCATCCCTGTGGGTGTACTTGGATCGATATTCCTGGTAGAATACCTCGGTAAGAGTAAGATCGCTAGATATTGGTGGGTAGTGGTCAACAATCTGGCGGGCGTGCCATCGATCGTTTGGGGTCTGCTAGGGGTCGCATTGTTCGTGTATTATCTTAATTTCGGCCTAAGTCTTCTATCGGCCGGGATCACGTTAAGTTTTCTAGTACTGCCTATAATAATGGTGGCGACTCGTGAGGCGGTAGAGGCGGTCCCACCTTCGATCTACGAGGCATCGATCGCGCTCGGTGCTACAAAATGGCAGACGATCCAGAACCACATCATTCCATATTCGGCATCTGGTATTCTTACTGGAACGATCCTTTCGCTCTCAAGGGCGGGGGGAGAGACGGCCCCCCTATTGTTGACAGGTGTTGCCATCAACGCTTCGATACCGACCTCGGTGTTCGACCAGTTCCAGGCCTTACCAGCATTCATATATCTTATGACGACGAGCCCCGACCCTTCGGCCGCGATATCTATGGCGTACGCTGCAGCGCTCGTACTGATAATTCTCATAGTCGGCATGAATTTGGTGGCAATTTATCTGAGGAACATGTATAGGAAGAAGTATAGGTGGTAATAAATGATAAAGATCGATGTTCAAAATTTAAATGTTCATTTCGATAAAAATCATGCGTTGAAGGATGTCAATATCAAGATCAGCGATAACGAGATCACCGCCATAATTGGCCCCTCGGGATGCGGTAAGAGCACGTTCATAAGATGCATCAACCGCATGAACGACCTTGATCCCAAGCGCAAAGGTCACAGGGGGGATCTTGGTGGATGGAGAGGACATCTATGGAAAGGGTGTTGACGTTACCCAGGTCAGGAAGAAGATAGGGATGGTCTTCCAGAAGCCGAACCCTTTCCCGAAATCGATCTACGAGAACATCGCCTATGCACCACGAATTCATGGAACAAAGAAAAAAACGGACCTTGACGAGGTCGTGATGAACAGCCTAAAAAGAGCGGCATTATGGGAAGAGGTCAAGGACCGTTTGAGCAAATCGGCCTATGACCTGTCTGGAGGGCAACAGCAGAGGTTATGCATCGCGAGGGCCCTCGCCATAAAGCCAGAGGTTCTTCTTTTGGACGAGCCCTGTTCTGCTTTGGACCCCATAGCCACGGCAAAGATAGAGGACCTGTTGGAGGACCTTAAGGCCGACTACACCGTGGTAATAGTGACACACAACATGCAGCAGGCCGCAAGGGTCGCACAGAGGACCGCATATTTCTATCTTGGAGAGCTCATAGAATTTGGCGACACGACGCAGTTGTTCGAGAAACCGCAAAAGGAACTAACAGAGCAATACATCACCGGGAGAATGGGTTAAATGCCATCAAGGACAGTTTTCGCTCAAGAGATGAAGACCTTAAACGATGAGGTCATCCAGATGGCCGAGATGGCCAAGGAAGCGATCAAGAAAGGGGTGCAGGCCTTCCTTAATGGGGACATCGAGCTTCAAACAGAGGTCTCCGCCATGGACAAGGAGATCTACAAGTTGGACCTGCAGATCGAAAAGCATTGCCTTGATGTCATCGCGCTGCATCAACCGGTCGCCGTCGATCTTAGAACGGTCTCGACATGCCTCAAGATCATTACCGACATCAACAGGATAGGCCGTTATGGGCGGGACATCGCCGAGCTCGCCGATCATTACGTTCCAGATCGCCAATACAAGAAGGTCATATCCATTCCATTGATGTCGCAGTTGTCCATAGCGATGGTCGACGATGCCATAGATAGTTTCGTCACCCGGGACGATAAGAAGGCACGCTGCCTTTTCGTACGGGATGATGAGGTGGACAGCCTCTGGGACACGATCTTCCGGGAGTCTCTAACATATATGATCGAGGATCCCAGGAACATTACCCCCGGGACCCATTACATCCTGGTGGCCAGATATCTGGAGAGGATTGCGGACCACTCATGTAATATCGCCGATAGGGTGGTGTTCATGACAACGGGCAGCAGGGTGGACCCTTACGAGATGAAAAAGGCATGCAAACAAGAGGCCGAGGCCAAAGGACCAGAGGATCCGTCCGACGGACATTATATCCCGCATTTGTCCGAGAAATGAATCATGATGAACCGAACGACCCGGGCCTACCCCCCAGCTGGTCCGGGTCTGAGCTTTTTTTGTTATTTGTATGGACGAAGGATAATAAGCATTACGAAAGAGGGCTCAATATCCAGAACGTTTGCAGGATATCGAGAGGATCTTAATCCTTATCATAAGAAGCTTATCTAATTTGGTTTGATCGTATGCACCATCGGACCTGCCATAATGTTGGACCATTAGTGCATTCAGACCGACGATCTTCTCGTTCTTGTCATCGAGCAGTTCCGCCAGCCCGGTCCCTATCAGGCTCCTATATTTCGTAGGCTTTCTGCACGCATCCTCTGCGCTCGTCGGGACGTAGTCGCAATCGATCTCGAAACATACCCGGGGGTTCTTTCGTATCATGTCTATCTTGCGTCCTTCCTTTGCAGAGTGGATGAAAATGCTCTCCCCGTCATAACCGAAGCTCAGAGGGACGACGTATGGCATCTCCCCGTCACATAGGCCAAGTCTGAGGACCTTTTGTCCTTTCAGGATGTCCTCGATCTCGTTCCTGTCGGTGATCTCCTTATCAGCCCTTCTCATGTCGGTCCCTCTGGTCAGCGCAGTGAAAGTATGTGACACATGTCCTAGGACGATCGTCGTTAACGAGCATTGGTGTGCAGAAGTGGCTGATGTCCAACTCGAACAGATCGATAACAAAGTGATGTTGTTTGGGGGAGGTGGGACCTCCCATGATGTTAAGGTCTTTGCCAGGTACGAGCTGGGGTACCGGTCCGCAAGGGGGGTAGTTCAGGCCGGCTTGGGCTGGCATGACCGCCACCTTTTCTCCAGGTCACGGTCCTGAACGACCTTCATCACATAATCCGCGAACTCCTCCCCGGTCGCTCCGTTCGAGCGACCCGTCATAGAAATGCTCTTCTCGAACTGGCAACATAGGTCCAAGGCCATCTCGAGCCTCTTGGCCTTATCCAAGTAGCCGATATGGTTAAGCAGCATGGCCGAGGCCTTGATCATGCTGGAGGGGTCCGCATATTTTGCCCTACCCTCTTCGACCATCCTCGGCGCGGACCCATGGATCGCTTCGAACATGGCATATCTTTTTCCGATGTTCGCACTGCCAGCGGTCCCGACCCCTCCCTGGATCTGGGCCGCTTCATCCGTTAGAATGTCACCGTATAGGTTCGGTAGAGCGATGACCTTGAAATCCTTTCTCCTGTACGGGTCTATCAACTTGGCCGTCATTATATCAATGAACCAATCGTCCCACTTGATCCCTGGATACTCTTCGGCGATCTTTGATGCTAAGGACAGGAACTTACCGTCCGTGGCCTTGATCACGTTCGCTTTTGTCACTATGGTGACCTTATCGATGCCGTTCTTTTTTGCATGCTCAAAGGCCAAGCGGATCAAGCGGTCGGACCCCTGGCTCGTCGCCACACAGAAATCGATGGCCAGATCTTCAGTGACATTAACACCTCTGCTTCCCAGGACGTAGCTTCCCTCGGTGTTCTCCCTAAAGAACATCCAGTCGATGCCTAGCTCGGGCACCTTTACCGGTCTTACGTTCGCGAAAAGGTCCAGTTCCCGTCTCATGGCAACGTTCGCGCTCTCGATGTTCGGCCACGGGTCCCCTTTCTTAGGGGTGGTCGTTGGTCCCTTAAGGATCACATCACACTTTTTGATCTCTGCCAGTACATCGTCGGGTATGGCCTTCATGACCTTGACCCGGTTCTCGATCGTCAGTCCCTCTATGATATTGATCTGAACCTTTCCCTTCCTTACCTCATCGGCGAGAAGGAACTCTAAAACCCTCTGCGCCTGCTCTGAGATATACGGACCGATGCCATCTCCTCCACAGACACCTATCTTGATGGTATCGAGCTTTCCATAATCGGTCCAATCCTCTGCCGATCTCATTCTCTCTACTCTTTCTAATTGCTCGACAAGGATCTTTCCGAAATGCTCCTTTGCCTTCTCGATGACCTTCACGTCGACCATTGGATCAATCCTCCTGAGTATAAGGGGTCGGATATTTTATCTTTTCATAATTGCGGAGACCATAGCTAATATGGGATCGCCAAGGGACACAACGCCCGACGAGGTCGTCCGCTGCAAGATGATTTGTACAATTATAGACAAAAACCAATGGGCCATGTCCTTTGTAATCCGAAAGGTTAAGTATCACACTTCTATACTGCAAACTTCTGATGGCACAGTGTTTCCTCGTACTCGAAAATGGGACGATAATTGAGGGCACTGGCTTTGGTTTTGAGAAGACCGTCTTCGGTGAGGTCGTGTTCAACACTGGAATGGCCGGTTATCAGGAAAGCCTGACGGACCCGTCCTATAAAGGCCAGATACTGATAATGTCCCATCCTTTGATCGGAAATTACGGGATCAATGAGAAATTCTCCGAATCACCGGCCGTTCAGGTCAGCGGCTATATCATGAGAGAGGCGTGTAAGGAACCTAGCGAGATGTATGGTGCGAACACCCTTGATTCCTTCCTGAAGAAAGGGAGGGGTTCCGGGCATGACCGAACTGGACACCAGATCGATCATCATCGCGATCAGGGAACGCGGGACGCTAAAAGGGGCCATATATTACGGTGATGACCCACAGAGCGTCCTGGAACAGGTCATCAGGATGCCCTATCCGTCCGAAACGAACCTGGTGGCGGATGTCATCGACAAAGAAGGTCATCCGATACGAAAGGCCGGGTGTGAAGAAGATCGCGCTGGTCGATTGCGGCGTTAAGGCCAACATCGTTCGTGAGCTAAGAAAAAGGTTCAGTGTCGTCCAGGTTCCCTATGACACCCCTGTCTCGTTCTTCGAGGAGGAGGGTATCGATGGGATATTCCTATCCAATGGACCGGGGGACCCGGCACATCCAGAGATCATGTCGACCACGGTCAACATGATCCGCAAGGCAAAGGACGAATATCCAATAATGGGAATATGTCTTGGAAATCAATTGTTGTCCTTAGCCTTCGGGGGCAGGACCTACAAGATGAAGTTCGGTCATCGTGGGGTGAACCAGCCAGTTAAGCATGATGGACGGGTCTTCATCACATCACAGAACCACGGGTATGCGGTCGATGCATCATCGATCGAAGGGACGGGACTTGTGGCAGATCATATCAATGTCAATGATGGGACCGTGGACGGCATGAAACATACAGAACTGCCCATATTCTCCGTACAGTACCATCCTGAAGCATCGGCCGGACCTAAGGACACGACCTTCCTATTTGATCAATTCGTCACGATGTTGGAGGGGGACGGATGAAGCGAACGGACCTGAAAAAGATAATGGTCATCGGGTCTGGACCGATAGTCATAGGCCAGGCCGCCGAGTTCGATTTCTCAGGTTCGCAAGCGTGCCGCTCCCTTCGAGAGGAAGGATATACGACCGTACTGGTGAACTCCAACCCTGCGACCATTCAGACCGATATAGAGATGGCGGACATAGTTTACGTCGAGCCATTGAACGCGGAGACGGTCGCAAGGATAGCAAAGAAGGAGAAGGTGGACGGAATACTTTCTGGCATGGGGGGTCAGACCGCCCTTAATATTTGTTCAGAACTGGCAGAGAACGGGACATTGGACCAGCTTGGAATAAAGCTACTGGGTACGCAACCTAGAGCTATCGCGCTCTCCGAGGACCGTGAACTGTTCAGGGAGATGATGATCCAGATAGGAGAGCCGATCCCCAAGAGCAAGACCGTCCATTCGATAGATGAAGCGAAACAGGCCGCAAGGGAGCTTGGAAAGTATCCCGTCCTTGTTCGTCCCGCATATACCTTGGGCGGTACCGGGGGAGGCATCGCCAACAACGAAGAAGAGCTGGAGACGATCACGGGACGCGGATTGATATATTCCAGGATCCACCAGGTATTGATAGAAGAGAGCGTGCTCGGATGGAAGGAGTTCGAGTACGAAGTGATGCGCGATTCTCACGATAACTGTATCATAATATGCAATATGGAGAACCTTGACGCGATGGGCATCCATACTGGGGAAAGCATTGTCATCGCCCCGACCATGACGTTGAGCGATGAGGACCATCAGCGCCTGAGGAACGCTACCATCAAGACGATACGTGCTCTGGGAATAGAAGGGGGCTGTAACATTCAGTTCGCCTTTGACCCCATCACGAAGGAGTATCGGGTGATCGAGGTTAACCCAAGGGTATCTAGGTCGTCGGCCCTCGCTTCCAAAGCGACCGGATATCCGATAGCAAGGGTGGCGGCCAAGATCGCCGTCGGATATACGCTCGATGAGGTCCCCGAACCGCATCACCGGAAAAACGTATGCGGCGTTCGAACCTGCGCTGGATTATATAGTCATGAAGATACCGCGATGGCCTTTCGACAAGTTCCGGACCGTGGACCGCACCCTGGGTACCCAGATGAAGAGCACCGGTGAGGTGATGGCCATCGGTAGGACCATCGAGGAAGGTCTGCTGAAGGCCGTCAGGTCCCTTGAGATCGACCGCGATTATCTCGTTCCTGACGATTGGACCGAAGAGGCCCTATCCAAAGAACTGAGATGTGCGACAGATAAGAGATTGTTCGCTATCGCAGAGGCGATCCGTAGGGGAAGAAGCATCCATGACATAGCCGATATCACGAAGTGGGATGAGTTCTTTGTAAAAAAGGTAAAGAACATCCTTGACATGGAAACGGCCTTAAGGAACGACAAGGGCCTTGCTCCATCGACGATGAGAAAGGCCAAAAGGATGGGGTTCTCCGATGATGAGATCGCGACCTTGACAGGGAGGACCCAGGAAGAGGTCCGCGCACTTGAGGATCGGGCAATGCATCCTACCGACCTATAAGATGGTCGATACATGTGCTGCGGAGTTCAAGGCAGAAACCCCTTACTTCTATTCCACTTATGAAAGGGAGAACGAGGCCTGTCCCTCTCAAAGGAAAAAGGTGGTGATCATCGGAGGGGGACCGATCAGGATCGGTCAGGGGATCGAGTTCGATTACGCCTGCGTCCATGGGGTCCTGGCCCTAAGGGAGGAAGGCGTCGAGGCGATAATCATAAATAACAATCCGGAGACGGTGAGCACAGATTTCGACATCTCTGACCGTCTTTACTTCGAGCCGCTAACGCTGGAAGATGTTCTGAACATAATAGAGAACGAGAGAGCGGACGGAGTGATATTGCAGTTCGGAGGGCAAACCGCCGTGAATCTGGCAATGCCGCTCATGAAGGCATTGGAAGGGAAAAAGACCAAGGTCCTCGGAACGTCACCAGTGGATATGGACGTCGCGGAGGACCGCAAGCTGTTCTCAGCGCTGATGAACGATCTCAAGATCCTTCAACCTATGTCAGGGACCGGGCATTCGTATGAAGAGGTAAAAAAGATCGCCGAAGAGATCGGATATCCAGTTATCCTCCGTCCATCGTATGTCATCGGCGGAAGGGCGATGGAGATAATTTACAGCGAAGAGGATCTTAAGATATATGTAGAAACGGCGGTAAAGGTATCGAAGGCCCACCCGATACTGGTCGATAAGTACCTTTCACATGCCATCGAGATCGATGTCGATATCGTGTCCGATGGCGAGGACGTTTTTATCGGCGGGATCATGGAGCACATCGAGGAGGCCGGGGTGCACTCGGGCGATGCCACAATGTCCCTTCCGGCCCAAACATTGTCCAAAGATGTGATCTCAAAGATAGTGGAGATCTCCAGCAAGACCGCGAGCGCACTTCATATCAAGGGACTTATGAACCTCCAATTAGCGGTCAAGGCCAATGATGTGTACATGATAGAGGCGAATCCTAGGGCATCAAGGACGGTCCCCTTCGTCTCCAAAGCGATCGGCATACCTCTGGCAAAGGTGGCCACCCAGGTAATGCTGGGCAAGAGGCTCAGGGACCTGGGATACGTTGGTCTTGCCGAATGCAAGAACGTGGCGGTCAAGGCATCGGTGTTCCCGTTCCTGAAATTACCTGGTGTCGATTCCATACTCGGACCTGAAATGCGAAGCACCGGAGAGGTCATGGGCATTAGCGAGACATTTGACGCGGCGTGTTACAAGGCGTATATCTCGGCAGGATTGAAGCTGCCCACCAAAGGTGGGGTGTACCTTACGGTCAACAATGAAGATAAACCTGAGATCCTGGGTACGGCGATGTTGCTGCGGGAGATGGGGTTCAAGCTTTATGCTACGAAGGGAACATCCACTTATCTTAGGGAGCATGGCCTGACGACCACGACCGCATATACCATAGGTCAAAAGATGGACCCGGACGCGCTTGGCCTGATGAGGAGCGGTGAGATCAATCTGATCATTAACACCCCGACCGAAAGTTCAGGGGCAAGAAGGGACGGATATATGATGAGAAGATTGGCCGTGGAGCTGGAAATACCCTTCTTAACGACCGTCCAGGCCGCAAGGGCCACGGTCGAAGCGATGAGGCGGTCCAGAGTTGGAACGCTTGACGTTCATGACCTTGCCAGCTATCATAAGAAATGTGGCCCGGGGACCCCGGGAACACATAGCCAGGTCCGTTCGTCCGTGATGGTTGTCCGGCGGATGAACCCTCGATCGACTGGATCAATATGCTCTTTACACCGCGGCAGGCCTTTATCTTCGGTATCAGCTCCACCGGGACAATGTTCTCGGTGATGACATAGAGCCGGGGTTCATCCCATAGTTCAGGGTCGTCCACCATCGCCTGTCTTATACTTATTCCAGCACCTGAGAGGACACTTGCGACCTCGGCCAATATCCCGGGGGCGCTCGCATCCGTAGGGATGATCTCTATACAGCTCCAACCCATTATCGGAGCGACCTCTTTCAATTTAGTGGTCGGTTCCAATCTACTAAATACGTCCCTGAGCTCCTTGTTCTCCCGGATCGTCTCGACCGCCGACCTAACGATACGTCTGTCGACACCGGCCGCTCTGGCCAGCGCCACATCGGATATTTCGACCTCCCCACTATAAACACGGTCGTCCTTTACCTTCATTCCGTTCATCAGGAGCAGTTTCGCTACCCTTCCCTGAGATGGATATCTGCCGAAGTACTTCGACAGTGATTCCCACATGTTCAGGTGATGATCTGGCGTCAATATAATTTTTCCCGCATGGGTGGCGGAAAATGAACATCATAGGACAGATCTATCGTTCGATGGCGGATATAAAAACGCCACTATTGTTCTATATGGTGTATTATAATACTATTATGCTATGTACAGGTTATTTTGGTACAATACGTTCCGTTCGCATCGCCCATAACATTGGAAAATTTCAAGATCAATTAACATCTGGCCAAAAAAATAAAGTGATGTCATGAGAAAAGAGTAATATACATGCTAGACAATGTCTCGCAAGCAAGGTGATCTAATGGATGGAAAGAGCATCCGAATGGAGCGAATAATAGATAGGAACTCTGGGAGGGCCGTCATAGTACCTTTGGACCACGGCATCTCCATGGGCCCGATACATGGGCTGGTGGACATGAAATCCACGATAGATAAGATAGCATCAGGCGGTGCGACCGCCGTTGTCCTGCACAAGGGGGTCGTTCCCTATGGTCACCGATCGTTCGGTCATGATATCGGTCTTATCGTCCATCTCTCTGCAAGCACAAGTCTAGGCACCGATCCTAACGCGAAGGTCATCGTGACGACGGTGGAGGAAGCGATCAAGATGGGTGCCGATTCGGTATCAATTCACATAAACCTTGGTGCCAACACAGAACAAGAGATGCTCAGGGATGTTGGGACCGCTTCAAGAAAATGCAACGAATGGGGCATCCCATTGATGGTCATGATATACCCTCGTGGCAAGGACATCAAGGACGGATATGATGTTGATCTTATCAAGCAGTGTGCGAGGGCAGCGATGGAGCTAGGGGCCGACATAGTCAAGACGTCCTATACTGGCGATATCGACTCGTTCAGGGAAGTGGTGAGAGGAGCGATCGTTCCGGTGGTCATCGCCGGCGGTCCCAAGATGGACTCGGACGTAGCGCTGCTGCAGATGGTTAAGGACTCCATCGAAGCAGGGGGCAAGGGTGTTTCGATCGGCCGCAACATATTCCAACACCGAAATGTTACAGGGATCACAAGGGCGATCAGTGAGATCGTGCTGCAGGATGCAGACGTGGAGGACGCCCTGAAGCTCCTAGAGTGATCCTATGTCGACACCAAAGCTCGTTTGGGTGAAGATCGGACGTTCCTGAGGCATACGAGGATAGAAAGAAGATAGTGTCCTCGGCACTGGAGGCCGGGTTCACCCAGATAATAATGAGGGACGAAGATTCTGGTCTAAGAAGATTGGGAAGGTTCGATGCCATCTTGATAAAAGGGAGCGACCTCTTCCTCGATAACAAGATGATAGGGACCATCCTCAAGATCACAAATCCTGGTGACCTGAAAAAGGCCTCGAACTACCGGGACAAGATCGATAATCTCATAATCTCCGCCAAGGACTGGAAGGTGATCCCGCTCGAGAACCTCATAGCGGAGTTCCAAGGCTCGCATACCAAGCTGATGGCCGCCGCAAGCACTCCGGAGGAGCTCAAGCTCTTCAGCGAGACGATGGAGGTCGGGGCCGATGGAATAGTCATCGAGCCTAAGGACGCCATGGCCATCAAAGGTTTCCTATCAGAGACATCGAAGGGTGCAGGGAAAGATCGACGCTGACCCCGGTGACGGTCACAAAGATAGTCCCCTTGACGATAGGGGACAGGGTCTGCGTTGATACCTGCTCTCTGATGAGGATCGGCGAGGGTATGTTGATCGGTTCACAATCATCATGCCTCTTTCTTGTTAACTCGGAGAGCATGGACAGCGAGTACGTCGCCTCAAGACCGTTCCGTGTGAACGCAGGAGCAGTACATGCCTACATCTTAACACCGAGCGGCAAGACAAAGTATCTGGCCGAGATCAAAGGTGGAGATGAGGTCCTGGCGATCGACAATGAGGGAAATTGCCGAAGTGTTGTGGTAGGCAGGTCCAAGATAGAAAGAAGACCGCTATTGCTGGTGGAGGTCGAGGTCCAGGGGAAAAAATACTCGACGATCCTTCAGAACGCCGAAACGATAAGACTGGTCACCCCTGAGGGACCGATATCGATATCTGACCTGAAACCCGGGCAAAAGGTCCTGGTAAGATTGGAAGAGGGCGGAAGACATTTTGGGCATGCGATCAATGAGACGATAATGGAGAATCTGATGAGAGCATGCGTATCCATAAACGAACACACCCTCGAAGAAGCACTTGGGTCGTGCCATAGGGCAATAGAACTTGGGGCGGATATGCTGGAGGTCAGGTTCGATCATCTCGATCGGCTGCCTTCTGACCTTGCGGCGTTCAAGGACGTATCTGTTCCGATGATAGCCACTCTAAGGCCAAAAGGGCAGGGGGGCCTCTATGAGGGTACCGAAGAAGAGAAGGAAAGGTTCCTCAGAAAGGCGATGAGGAGCGGGTTCCAATATTTGGACCTGGAATCGGGGTCTTCTCTTCTTGATAAAAGAGATCAGCTGTTCCGGAACGCCGTCGTCATCGGATCCTATCACGATCTTGAAAAAACACCATCGACGGCCTCGATCCTTGAGCTGCTGGTATCGAACGCCTCGATCGCGAACTTGACCAAGGCCGCGTTCATGATAAGATCGATCAAGGATGTGTTCCAACTGGTCCAAGCTGGAAGATTGTACTCATCAACAGGAGATCGGTTCGTGCTCATAGGGATGGGGGAGCTTGGAGAGATATCCCGGTCAGATCACAAAAAATCGGATGTGAGTTCACCTATGCGTCCCTTGAGAAGGGTAAGGAAGCGGCCCCGGGCCAGGTCGATATAGCTTCGATGAAGAGGCTGGGCGATGATGCGGTCGTGACGGGTCTGACAGGATCCCCGTTGTCCCATTCATTGTCGCCGGCGATGCACAACGCCGCGTTCACCGAGCTGGGGATAGCGGGGCGCTATCTCCTGTTCCCGGCCGCGGAGGACGAGCTGGGGGACCTGCTGGAGCTCATGGCGATGCTCGACATCAAAGGTTTGAACGTTACCATCCCGCATAAGAGCGCCATCATCGGCCTGGTAGATGAGGTGGATGAAGTGGCGGGGAAGGTCGGGGCGGTGAACACTGTCCTCAATAAAGATGGGACGTTGATAGGAAAGAACACCGACGTATCTGGTCTTAGGCAGGCTCTAGAGAATGCCTCGGTCGTCATAGAGGGAAAGAACGCTCTGGTGATAGGGGCAGGAGGGGCGGCACGAGCTAGCTGTTATCTGCTCTCTCAAATGGGAGCGACGCTCTTTGTGACCAACAGAACGATGACCAAAGCTCAGGAGCTGGCCGAACTTTTCGGTGGGAAGGCCATCGATCTTGACCAGATATCATCGGCGGGACCGGAGGTCATCATTAATTGTACGCCATCGGGTATGAGCGGTTTTCCCGATGATATGCCCTTATCCCCCTCGCTGTTCGGGCCTGGGATGTTCGTGATGGACATGATCTATAATCCTGCCCGTACACGGTTCCTCGAAGAGGCCGCCGCTCGTGGGGCGACCACGATGTCAGGAATCGAAATGTTAATCTATCAAGCTATTGATTCTTTCGAGATCTGGACCGGTAAGCGGCCATCGTACGGGACAATGGCCAAGGCCCTGATGGTAGGGAACGGATGAGAACGGAGGGAATCAGTCACGGCGCTGCGACCATAGTCAATGCGATCTCCAATGGAAGAGGTGTTTCCTTCGGCATAGCTTTGGAGACCAGGGCAACCGTCGAGCTGCTTCCAGATGCTGAAATAGAAGTTCACATCGAAGGTTTTCCCGGGGAGGACCCGGCCCTGGTAAAGAAATGCGTGGCCGCTGTGCTCGAACGGTTCGACCTCGGACAGAAGTACGGGGCAAAGGTCGTCACAAGATCACAGATACCTGTCTCGAAGGGACTGAAGAGCAGCAGTGCCGCTGCAAATGCGGTCATCAAGGCCACCCTGAAGGCGATAGGAAAAGAGGGGGAGATGGACGACCTTGATGCCATCAGGATCGGGACCGCCGCAGCGAAGGAGGCCAAGGTATCGATCACCGGTGCTTTCGACGATGCGTGCGCCTGCTATTTCGGCGGCATCTGTCTGACGGACAATCGTTCTGATGTTCTCATCGCTCGGGACAGCATGCCAGATGATATCAAGGTCCTGGTCCATGTCCCGGACTTCAATATTCGCAAGACGGCCGTACCAGTGAAAAGGCTGAGAGGTTTCAGTGGCCTATCCGACCTGGCGTTCCAGTTGGCCTTGGACGGAAAATATTTCGAGGCTATGACCCTGAACGGTCTGTGTTGCAGTGCCGCATTGGGGGTCGATCAGACCGTTGCCGTGCGTGCCATGGAGAACGGCGCATTAGGTGCTGGTCTCTCCGGGACCGGTCCATCGACCGCCGTCCTCGTCCACAAGGACCATCTAGATGATCTCCTTTCATCCATGCAAGGGTTCGAATTTATCATCGTTGACGTATATAACGGAGAGGATTGAAAAATGAGATTTCAGGTCAGACCATCGAGCATCGAGGGAAGATTGGACGCTTCGCCTTCAAAGAGCTACACTCATCGAGCGTTCGTACTGGCCGCTCTGGCCCATGGGGATTCTACGGTCCGGACAGTCCTTGATCAGTGGCGATACTCTGGCGACATTAAAGGGGGTAGAAAAACTTGGGGCGATCGTTCGTCTCGATGGGGATATCTGCCACATGCGCGGTGGAAAACTGAAGGCCCCTGACTCCGAGATCGATTGCCAGAACTCTGGGACAACACTTAGATTGCTGACCGGGATCGCATCCCTATTGCCTTATGCCATCACCCTGACAGGGGACACCTCCCTTCAGCAAAGACCAATGAAGCCGATGATGAACGCCCTGACGGAGATGGGTGTGCAATGCACCTCAGCACGCGGCGATGGTAATCCCCCCATCACGATCAAAGGACCGAACAGAGGAAGATGGGCCCATATAAAAGGGGACATCAGTTCCCAGTTCATATCATCCTTGTTAATATCGTCCGCGATCAAAGAGATCGACACAGAGCTGGTCATAACAAGTCCCATGAAGTCGAAACCCTACGTCGATATCACCATCGATATGATGGCCCGTTTCGGGGTCAGATGTGATGGGACGAAGAACGGCTATCATGTTCTCGGGGGTCAAAGGTATCAACCCCGGGACTACAAGATCCCTGGAGATTACTCGTCCGCCGCCTTTCCTCTGGTCGCAGGTGCTCTGGCGGGGCGGGTCTCGATCGATGGCCTCGACCAGAACGATAAGCAGGGCGATAGAAAGATCATCGATATCATGAAGGCATTCGGGGCCGAGGTCCGATGGAACGGAGGGGCGTTGGAATCTTCAAAGAGCGATCTCCATGGGGCCGAGGTCGACATGGGCGATTCCCCGGACATTTTTCCCATCGTTGCGGTCCTTGCGACCCAGGCGAAGGGGGGATCACGCCTCTTTAACGCAGAACATCTCAGGTTCAAGGAGAGCGACCGGATCAAGACCACATCGATGTTCCTAAGGGCGATGGGGGCAGAGGTCGAGGAAAAGGAGGATGGTCTGATCGTTCAAGGTCCCTGCAGATTGAAGGGCAAGACCATCGAATCATTTGGGGACCATCGCATACTCATGGCCGCTGCCGTTGCTGCCCTCGTGTCCGAGGGAACGACGACGATAACCGATGCTAATTGCTATGAAATATCATATCCAAATTTCCGCCAGGACATGGTGTCGCTGGGAGCATCGGCGGAGGTGGTGAACTGAACACGATCGGTACCTCGCTCCGTCTTACGATATTCGGCGCGAGCCATGGCGCGGGAGTGGGATGCGTATTGGACGGTGTTCCTCCGGGTATAGAGGTCCATGAGGACCTGTTCCAGCGAGAGCTTGAGATGAGGATGCCATCCGGGGCGATAGGGACCGCGAGACGTGAGGAGGACCATGTCGAGCTTTTGGCAGGTGTACTGGGCAATGTTACCACAGGTGCACCTCTTGTTCTGTTCATAGAGAACAGGGACACCGATAGCTCGAAGTATGAAAAGTTCAGAACGGTGCCAAGGCCTGGTCATGCAGATATGCCTGCCCTGTGCAAGTACGGAGGATCGCATGATATCCGTGGTGGCGGACAGTTCTCAGGCCGGATGACGGCGCCCGTCGTGGCGGCAGGGGCGATAGCCAAGGAAATGTTGATCGGGATAAATGTCCAGATCGCGGCATATACCCAGCGATTAGGTAAGATAGTGGATGCGGAAGATCATAGTTTCAAGGAGATAAAGAGGGCAACGAAGGAGAACCCTGTGAGGGCGGCGGATGCGGCGCTCGCCCTTGAAATGGTCAACGAGATACTTGACGCGAAGGAGAACGGGGACAGTGTTGGAGGGGTGGTCCGATGCCTATGCCTTGGCCTGCCGATCGGGATAGGCGAACCCTTCTTCGATTCGATCGAAGGAGAGGTCGCCAAAATGATATTCTCCATCCCTGGGGTCAAGGGGATAGAGTTCGGCTCAGGCTTCCGCGCGGCGGAGATGAGAGGCTCGGAGCATAACGATTCGTTCCATGTCAAAGATGGCAATATAGAGACCGTGACCAACAATGCCGGGGGGGTACTAGGGGGTCTTTCGAACGGAATGCCGTTGGACCTCAAGGTAGCTTTCAAACCGACGGCGTCCATCGGCATTCTGCAGAAAAGTGTGGACATGACCCGAATGGAGGACACCACGATAAAGGTCGAGGGGAGGCATGATCCGTGCATAGTCCCGAGGGCCGTGGTCGTGGTCGAGGCGGCAACAGCGCTGGCAATTGCGGACCTCTGTATACGAGGTGGTTTCATTGCGTGAGAGCATAGACGACATCAGAAAGCGCATCGAGAAGATCGATTACGAGATCCTTCGCCTGATGGCGAACCGTACCGCGGCCGCGGTAGAGATGGGGCAGAAGAAGGCTGGGGACTCTCTCCCGCTTCGGGCGCCAACGGTCGAGGAGAAGGTCAAGGACAGGTATAGTGAAAGGGCCAAAGAGTTTGGAATGTCGTCCGATTCGGCCCGACAGATCGCATCTATACTGATCAGAGAATCCATAGAGGCCCAGGCCAGGATACCTAGGCCATCTTACTCCAAGAGGTATCCTCGTCATAGGCGGGAACGGTAAGATGGGGCAATGGCTCTGTCGTTTCCTTGCCTCAAGAGGGCATAAGATCCGGATTTATGATTTCGGCGAGAACCTCATGTTCCCGGTCGAAAAGGACCTGGACAAAGGGGTCGCCGATGCTGAGATAATCATCATTTCGACGCCTATCTCCGTTACGAAGGATGTCCTTTCGGACCTTATCAAGAGATCACCGAAAGCATTGATGTTCGATATCGCCTCTATCAAAACGCCGATAATCTCTATTCTGGAGGAGGCCGCTCTCAATGGGATAATCGATCTGCTCGGTCCATCCGATGTTCGGGCCCGAGGCAGGGTCCATAATAGACCGGAACGTCGTGGTGTGCAACTGTGGGAACCAGGATGCGGTCGATCAGGTAAAGGTCCTGATGGACGGAGCGAACATCATGGAGATGGGCGTCGAGGAGCACGATCATGTGATGGCATATGTTCTCGGTCTAAGCCGATGCGATCAATATAGCGTTCTTCGATGCGCTCGGGCGGAGCGGGAAGAACTTCGATGTCCTCAACAAGAGCGCATCGACGACCTTCAGAAGACAGGTCGAGAACAGCCGGAACAGTTGCCTCCGAAAACCCCAGGCTCTATTACGAAATACAACACATGAATCCTTATAACGGGGAGGCATTGGAGTACCTCCTCCAGGCGGTAACAGAGGTAAAGAGCACCGCCGAGAGGGATGAGATGAGCGAGTTCGCCGTCCTGATGAACAAAGGTAAGGAGTACTTTGGAGGCAAGTGAATGGCCAAGGTAAAGGTCGCGGTTCTGGGGGCCACTGGTATGATCGGACAACGCTTCGTTCAGTTACTAGAGGACCACCCTTATTTCGAAATGGAAGGACTTTACGCATCGGAAAGGTCCGAGGGAAAAAGGCTTGCTGAGGTCCTAAAGGTCAAAGATCGACGAATTCCAGCAAGATTCTCTCGAAAGAAAGCTGGAGCAGATCGATATAAAGAGCATATCTGCCACATGGCGATATTGCGTTCTCCGGACTTCCGACCGACATCGCAGGTACCCTGGAGACAGATCTGGCCAAGGCAGGAGTGGGACTCTACTCGAACGCTGCCCCCCATCGAATGGACAACGATGTACCTCTTCTCATACCTGAGGCGAACTCCGAGCATCTGGAGATGATCAGGGAGCAATCGACGTTCAAGAACGGTGGCTACATCGTGACCAACGCCAATTGTTCCACGACAGGGATAGCGTTGCCATTGAAAGCGCTCGACTCAGCGTTCGGACTCGACCTTGTATGCGTATCAACATATCAGGCGGTCTCTGGAGCGGGCTATCCGGGTGTCCCATCCCTTGACATAATGGGCAATGTGATCCCATACATCAAGAGCGAAGAGGAAAAGATGGAATCCGAACTGGCCAAGATCCTGGGAAAGATCGAGGGGAAGAAATTCATCGATTCCAAAGTTAGAGTGGTGGCCAACTGTGCTAGGGTGCCGGTGGTTGACGGTCATCTGGAATCGCTGGTGATGAGCGTTCGGAAAGGGACCGATGTGGCGGAGATCATCAAAGCGCTCGAAACGTTCAGGGCGGAGCCGCAAAAGATGGGGCTCCCGACAGCTCCGGTCAGACCGGTGATCGTCAGAAAAGAGGTCGATCGGCCTCAGCCAACGATGGACGTGAACGCTGGGGAACCTGCGAGGGCCAAAGGCATGGCGTCCGTGGTCGGTAGGGTAAGACAAAAGGACGATCTTATCAAGATGTTCGTCCTTTCCCATAACACCATCAGAGGAGGGGCGGGGGGGTCCGTCCTGAACGCTGAACTGGCATATGCTAAGAAATTGATCGGGTGAGCCATTGCCACGCACTTTCGATGAGATAAATGAAAAGATCAAGAAGGGTGATGCTGTCGTTCTTACCGCTGAGGAAGCGATAGCACTGGTGGATTCAAAAGGTGTCGAAAAGGCGACCAAAGAGGTAGATGTCGTGACAACAGGTACCTTTGGAGCGATGTGCTCCTCGGGGGCCTTCCTTAATTTCGGACATTCAGAACCGCCTATCAAAATGCAAAAGGTGTGGTTGAACGATGTCCCTGCGTATACTGGCCTAGCAGCTGTCGATGCGTACATCGGGGCGACCGAGCTTCGGGAGGGGGACGGAATGGAGTATGGTGGCGCCCATGTTATCGAGGCCCTCATAAACGGGGACCCGATCAAATTGAGGGCCACCGCATACGGTACCGATTGTTATCCCAGAAAGGAGATCAGCACCTACATTTCATTAAAAACGATCAATCAGGCCTATCTCTACAATCCCAGGAACGCATACCAGAACTATGCCGTTGCGACCAATTCGTCGAGCAGGCCATTGTTCACATATATGGGAAATCTACTTCCTAACTTCGGGAACGCGACCTACTCGAACGCGGGACAGTTATCCCCTCTTCTAAAGGACCCGAAGTTGAGGACGATCGGAATAGGAACAAGGATATTCCTCGGGGGCGGAGTGGGATATGTATCCTGGGAAGGTACCCAATATAAAACGACCGTGCAGACGAAGAACGGGGTCCCGGTCGGGGCCGCAAGATCGCTCGCGGTCACCGGGGACCTGAGAGGAATGTCGACAGAGTACATCAGGGCACTGAACTTCCATGGATATGGTGTGACGCTGGGCGTCGGAATAGGGGTGCCCATACCCATCTTGGACGAGGATATGATGAGAAGTGCGGCCTTGAAGGACGAACAGTTGTTCACTCCCCTGTTCGACTATTCGGTCCAGTCCAGGAACAGGAAACCACTGGGCGAGTTCTCATATGCCCAATTGCGCAGCGGGGCCATCGAGCTCATGGGAAAGAGAGTATCAAGACCTCTTCGTTGTCCAGTTACTACAAGGCCAGGATGATCACCGAGAGGCTCAAGCAGATGGTGCTCAAGGAAGAATTCCTCCTGACCCAGCCGGTCGCACCAATGCCGAGCGAACGCTCACAAAGGCCGCTAGAGGTCTGCTCAAAGGAAGAGGTGCTATAATGGTCAAAAAGAAGTTCAATCTCTCGTTCAGGACCAACATCGTCAGTGAACCTATCACCTACTCCTTGGTCAAGGAATACGAGCTGAAGTTCAATATCCTGAAGGCCAACGTGGACGAGAAAGGTGGCAGGCTGCTGATTGAGATGGAGGGGACCCCTTCGCAGATAGCTCAGGGGGTCAGGTACCTAGAATCGAAAGGGGTCGAGGTCGAGGAGCTCAACGAGCTGGTCGAAAAGGACGAATCCCGATGCACCAATTGTGGAACATGTGTTTCGATATGTCCGGCAGAGGCCATCGAGATGGACCATGAGACCTGGAAAGTGATCTTTCACCTCGACAAATGCATCGCCTGCGGACTGTGCGTTTCCTCATGTCCTCCCATGGCGATGAGATCCAAGGTATGATACGGAAACATTTCGAGGTCGGGGAGACCGCGGTAAACATCATATGTGACCGTATGGACGGTCTTCGTGCGGCCGAGATGTCCATATTCGCCTCGAGGGATGAGATACACAGGTTCATCAGGAACGATCCGCTCTTCGAGATCACTTTGGAACCATATGATCCGCCGAGCAGTGCTCCTCCGCTGATCAAAAGGATGTGTTCGACCTCGGGCAAGGCCGGGGTCGGGCCGATGGCCACGGTCGCCGGGGCGATAGCGGAGGAGGCGGTATATGCCATGAGGCGTGAAGGTTGCAAGCAGGCGGTGGTCGACAATGGTGGGGATATAGCCCTATCCATTTCCGAGCCTGTCAATATCGCCATCTACGCTGGTGATGGGTTGAAGGACCTTGGTCTGATATGTTCTCCAAGAAATGAGGTCTATGGGATATGTACGTCGTCCTCAACGATCGGACCCTCCATATCCTTCGGTATGACCGATGCGGCGACCGTGGTCTCCGGCAATGTGGCATTGGCGGACGCTTGTGCGACAAGGTTAGGTAATCTCGTCCGATCGGACGACGAGGCCATGATGAGGTCCGCATTGGAGGACGTGTGTGCTCGATAGAGGACATCGAGGGGGCGATGGTGGTCGTCGGGGACAGATTGGCCATGATGGGCGACCTTCCAGATCTTGTTAGGATGAAATGCGATCCTGAAAAGATAAGTCGCATAGAGCTGCCTTGACCTATACGAGCGGTGGTATTCCATCGCCTTCGTGGTGGATGGGAGTATGCTCTGTATCTTCCATCACCATGTCCAAACACAAAAACTTGCACGCCGCCTGGAAACAAAGACGTCGGAACGACCTAGATCCACGCCCGTGTGACGTCAGGAAGTCCTCTCCCGAGGCGTTAGGTGGTCGATGAAGAATGCTCTGCCCATTAGGTGAAATTGTTCTCACGATCTTGCCAGGCACACGGACCTAATTGTGACCGATCGATGGAATGAAAGGTGGCAGTTCGAAAAAGGTCCCTGCCACCGACCGAACCGGGTCATTCTGTTTTTCTCTCTAATCTTAAAAGATTGATACATTTTTTAGAGCCCCTCTCCACATGTTCGTTGCGACATCTGACCTTGTTCTTGCAGATGATACACCTATTGGTCCAATTGAGATCTGGACCTTCTTTGTGCGGATCGGAACGTTCTCCGACCTTTTTCCATTTGACATTGAGATCCCACAGTGAACATCATGAGCATAAAAAACCCTTTTTGTTCATCCATTATGAGATTTGGAAGGATGAACGACCATCGAGGAGCTGGAACGACCATTATGCGACCGGTGGTCACGATCACCCCGGTCCTTGGAGCAGGGACAGATCGATCGACGTCGATCTTCCATGAAAGCGGGGTAGCTGACAAATATATGGTCGGCATTAAGGTCACCTCACGGTAAGAAAGGCGATTGAATTGAGCATACGAACCGTCAAGGTCAAAAAGAGCAGGCTGAGCGAGGTTGACTTCGGTCATCTCGGGTTCGGGGAACAGTTCTCCGATCATATGTTCCAGATGGATTATTCGAAGGGCAGTTGGACGGACCCCAGGATCCTTCCATTCGGTAAGATAGAGGTATTGCCTTCCTTGTCGACCTTGCACTATGGTCAAACGGTGTTCGAAGGGCTTAAGGTCTTCAAACAGAAGAACGGGAGCATCGTCTCGTTCAGACCTGAGATGCACGCTGAGAGGTTCAAGCACTCATGTTCTCGTCTGTGCATTCCTGAAGTCGCCACCGATACGTTCATCCAGGCCATAGATGAGCTTGTCAGGACGGACGGTTCATGGGTACCATCGGCCAAAGGCACTTCGCTCTATATTCGTCCGTTCACGTTCGCCACAGAGAGCTATATCGGAGTGAGGGTCTCCGACATGTACTCTTTCTTTATCATAACATCCCCGGTCGGTTCTTACTTCAAGGAAGGATTGAACCCCGTCAGGCTCATGACCTCTGGAAAATACGTCAGGGCCGTCAGAGGGGGCCTTGGAGAGGCAAAGACCGCTGCAAACTATGCGGCGAGCCTTCTACCTGCATACGAGGCGAAGAAAAAGGGATTTGCCCAGGTCATCTGGCTCGATGCCATCGAAGAAAAGTACATCGATGAGGTCGGGACCATGAACATAGCCTTCATCAAGAACGATGAACTGATCACCCCTCCTTTGGAGGGCACCATATTGGCAGGGGTCACACGTGACAGCGTGATAAGGTTGGCACGGCATTGGGGTATCAAGGTCGCAGAAAGGCGCATCGCGATAGATGAGGTCATGGACTCCATCGAAGATGGGAGCATGACCGAGGTCTTCGGGACCGGAACGGCGGCCGTCATCTCTCCGATAGGGGAAATATTCCACAATGGTAGGACAGCGGTCATAAACGAGGGAAAAATAGGAAAGGTATCTCAGCGTCTTTACGACGAGATAACAGCGGTCCAATATGGGGAAAGGGAAGATACCTTCGGCTGGTGCCACAAGATATCGTGAAACCTTTTCCACTATCGACCTATCATTTCCTTTTCCGGAAAGAGATATATATTCAGTTTATCATTCACTAGTAGTTGGATGTATCATCCAACCTATTGGTCGAACTAGCAATGGACGGATCATCCTTGGTAGAAATGGTCGATACCGGTTCCGGAGCGATGCGCTCTTCGGTCGGGTGGTTCGGGGGTCATCGTAAATGAGGTTAGAGAACAAGGTCCGGCGCGAGGTGATCGAAATGACCAGACCTCGTCACGGTGGGGATGTCTGGCAGTTCGATAAGATCGAGGATTATAGCTCGAACGTCAATCCGCTCGGACCGCCCCCTGCTCTGAGGGACCACGTGATGAAGGCCATGGGCCTCCTGGTCAATTATCCCGATGACACGGCCGAAGGCCTCAAGAGGGCGATCGCCGACCATCATTCATTGGACCCAGGGAACATTATCGTCGGAGCCGGTTCCGCAGAACTGATACGTCTTTTTCCTGAGACGTTCATGGAACGGGGCGATAGGGTCGTGATGGCCCGGCCAACTTTCAGCGAATATGGGTTCGGATGCAGATTGATGGGCGCTAGGATCGATGAGCTTCCTTTGAGCGAGGAGGCAGATTTCCGCATCGACATCGACGCCTTATCCGAAATGGTCAACGAGAGGACGAAGGCGGT
The DNA here is from genome assembly GCA_963741025.1 of Methanomassiliicoccaceae archaeon. GTDB lineage: Archaea > Thermoplasmatota > Thermoplasmata > Methanomassiliicoccales > Methanomassiliicoccaceae > CAVUGW01. The sequence goes on along the minus strand of CAVUGW010000022.1, from coordinate 127,108 downwards.
CTACCTCTGCAATCCGAACAACCCTACGAGCAAGATGGTCCCGAGAAAAAGGGTGTTGGAGCTCATAGAGGATTGCCAAAAGAAAGGGGCATTAGTATTCTTGGACGAGACCCTCTTGGAGCTCTCGGAGTGCTATGATGGGACCACATTGACCGCCGAGGTCCCGTCCCATGACAATCTCTTTATCATCAAATCTTTCACAAAATCGTTCGCTATGCCCGGAATGCGGGTCGGATATGGCCTCGGGAGCAAGGAGCTTATCGGATACTTAGAGACAGCACGTCTTTCATGGAACCTTGGGACGATAGAACAGGTCGTCGCCACGACCCTTATGAACGAAGAATATTCCCATGTTAAAAAAGCGGTCAAGATACTGGAGACCGAGAGAACAAGGATGTATGATGAGCTGTCTCGGATGGTCGACTTCAAGGTCCTTATGCCAGATTCGTACTTCTTCTTTACCGGGATAGGAGAGCTCGGAATATCGTCCAAAGAGTTCAGGGAAAGGATGCTCCACCATGGGGTCCTCGTAAGGGATTGTTCCTCGTTCGGAGCACCCTGCCAGGGCTTCACCAGGTTCTGTGTAAAGACCGCAGAAAGGAACGATATCTTCCTCAAGGCGTTCCACGATTCGATCGAAGAGATCAGAACAGTGAAGTGATCCTTTGGACTACATCCTGGTCTATGCCCTGGCGATACCATTGATCGCATTGGCCATCGACCTTTACTTGGGGGAACCGCCCAACATGCTCCATCCCGTGGTCTGGATGGGAGCATTGATCGGGTCTTTGGACCGTCACATCGAGCGTGGCCACCCCAGAAGGGAGAAGGTATTGGGGATATTTCTGGGGCTGGTCCCGATCCTGGTGTTCGTGATCGGTCTGACCTTGATACTTGGGCTGATCAGGTCGTGGCTGGGCGCGATCATATGGGTGATCGCCTGTGCCATCGTGTTCAAGACCATGTTCGCGATCAGGGCCCTGGAAAAGCACACCGCTCCAATGGTCGAGGACCTGAAAAGAGGGGACCTCGAGGCCGCTAGAAAGAAGGCCTCGATGGTGGTCAGCAGGGATGTTTCAAAGCTTGACCAGGAACATGTGATCTCATGCGCAGTGGAGACGGTCGCGGAAAACCTGGTCGATAGTGTTCTCTCCCCGATGTTCTATTTTGGACTGGCGGGGGTACCAGGCGCGGTATTTCTGAGGGTCTCTAACACGGAGGACGCCATGGTCGGATATCTGACCGACAAGCACCGGAACGTCGGTTGGTTCTCGGCACGACTGGACGATTGCACCCATTGGGTCGTGGCTAGACTGTCGGTCCCGTTCATCCTTCTAGCACTTGCATTATTGGGAAAGGACTGGAGGGGAGCTTGGAAGGTGGCGAAAAGGGACCATGTTCAGACCTCCAGCCCCAATAAGGGGTGGTCCATGTCCACCATCGCTGGGGGAATAGGGGTAAAGTTCGAGAAGATCGGTTATTACTCACTAGGGGATGGGGACCTCCCTAAGGACCCACAATGCATTCTGGATACGATAAAGGTCATGAAGACCACGGCCTTTCTCTGGTTCTTCCTGGTACTGATCCCTTTATTTGTGTTGATCGGCATATATGTCCAGCTTTTCCTGGAGAACCTTTTGGTCGGGCTGCTCTGAGGTGCGTGCATGAATGATCTGGTCGTCAAGGTCGAGGTGTTGGACTACAAGGATAGACCTGTGGCGATCGTTCGATTACCTGGACGGTTCCATGCTCTAGCTTCGACCATCAAATGCGGTGGTCTTACCACCGCGGACACTTTTTTCATATTTGAGGTCCCCCTCTCTTATGATGGTGATGACCCCGAAGGCGACCTGGACATGGTCCGTAAGGACTTTGGACTGAGCCCAGATAGTATCGGGTTCATGACCGGAGCAGATGTCAAAAAGGTCATCACCATTAGCAGGGTAAGGGTCAACTCCGTCGAGGCCGTTGCCGTCGTCACGGCTGGGGTGACCAATGCGCTTACCGCCGGTGATAGACTGCCTCTTGAGATAAAAGAAGGCTTGACCGCACATAGGGCTCGGTACCATAAACATAATCTCGGTCGTAAGCTCACCCCTTCAGGATTGTGGCATGGTCAATGCGGTGATGACAATCACCGAAGCAAAGTCCGCTGCCCTCAAGGATGTGGGCATTGGAGGAACTGGAACGACGAGCGATGCCGTGGTTATCGCGGTCCCCGAAGGACCGGGGGCCAAGTACGCGGGTACGGCCACAGAAGTGGGAATCGCGATCGCCAGGTCCGTCCGGACAGCCGTCGCAGGGTCCATAAGGAAATGGTCGAGCAACGGTCGCAGCTGGGATTTCATGACCAGACTGGACGAGATGGGCATCGGCGGGAAAGAGCTGGCCGATACGGCCATGCTCCTCGATACCACGAGCGGTAGGTTCGATCGAAAAACGCTCGAAAGATCGTTCGAAGAGCAATTGGCCCGACTGAGAAGGGACATCAATGTCAATGCCCTGGTCATGGCCGCATTGAGCGTTGAGGAGATCGGCAGGTCCGAGGAGGCCCATAGATGTGATATCCTCTCGGACCGTGGGGATAGGACCGAACTGGTCGCTGACCGATTGATCGGATCGGCCTTGGCCGAATATATGGCCGGGACCCATGGCATGGTAGAGTATGTTAGATACATGGGTAAGCGTCCAGGGGCGATCGCTTCGAGCGGGCCGTTCCTGGACGATATCCTTTGTGGTCTTATTGGCGGGTTGGTCGGCAATATCACGGAAGAAAGGACCAAGGGGGAATGAGCATCGATATAGTAAAACAGATCAAAACGATGTTCTCGCTCTTCACCGTAGTTCCGATGAACGTCGCTGGTGATGATGTCGAGGACCTTTCCACGCATTTTTGGACCATACCATTGATCGGGGCTTTCTATGGTCTTGTCGCAGGAACATCGTTCTACCTTCTCACCCAGATCTACGATGGCCTGGTATCCGCGATCATCGTCGTCCTTATCGTACATATGCTCAACAGGTTCCTTCATTTCGATGGACTGATCGATCTCGGAGATGGTATGGTCGCGACCGGGACGATCGAAAAAAAGGTCAATGCGATGAAGGACACGAGGGTCGGTGCGGGAGGTGTGAGCTATGGGATCCTTTTCAGCATCCTCCTGATATCCTCCTTGAGCTCGCTTTCATGGTTGGCGTTCTTCGCCCCGTTCGCCGCAGAGGTCCTGGCAAAGAACGGTCTGCTCACCGTCGCGGCCTTCGGTAAGGAGAGAGAAGGCATGGGAAGTTCGTTCGTCAAGAACTCGAACGAAGGGGATGTAATCGCATCGACGGTGCTCTCCTTGCTTTTACTGGCCATACCCGCTTTACTGTTCATGCCGGCCTGGCTGTCCATGGGGGACAAGGTGGCCATCGTGTCGGCGGCACTGATCGCGAGCGTCATCGTAGGATGGGTCATGTCAAAGGTCGCACAACGGAACTTCGGCTGCGTCAACGGGGACGTTCTGGGGGCGACCAATGAGATATCCAAGGTGGTGGTCCTGCTCGCCATTTTGGCGGTGGTACATTGGTTATGATCGATGCCATCGTCACGGCGGGAGGAAAGGGGACGAGGATAAAGGACGTTGCAGGGGAGAAGCCGCTCATCGATGTTCTTGGAACACCTCTTATCGAAAGGGTGCTGGGCGCTCTTCGCTCCTCTTCGGCCATCGATAAGATATTCGTGACGGTAAGTCAGAACACGCCGATGACGAAGAGCTTCCTCGAAAAGGAAGGGGTCAATGTGGTCATGACCTCAGGGGACAGTTATGTAGATGATCTAAAGACATCGATGCGGTCACCTACCAGCGATCATGTTCTCGTATGTCCTTCGGACATGCCCCTGCTGACATCGGAGGGGATAGATATGGTAATAGAAAGGTTCTATCGCGCAAAGGTCGGGTCCTTTTCTGTCACTGTGCCGAAGGATACGGTCCTATCCCTGGGAATAAATCCGACATATAGTACATGGATCGATGGGAGGGAGGTCGTCCTTTGTGGGGTCAGCGTCGTGGACAAGGGTCGAGATGCTCACCAAAGGAGAGCTTGGTGGAGGGTTATACGGTGGTCGACCTTCCCGAGTTCGCCATCAACGTTAATACGCTGGGTGACCTCAGAAGGGCCGAATCCATGTTGAAGGATATCGCTCAGCGGCGTGAGACCAAGCGAGCGTAGTTCTTCTCGATCTCTTCCATCAAGCTCATGCAGTTGACCTTACCCTGTGTCTTCATGATCGCAGCTATCGTGGAACCGCCGGCCCCCACCCCTTCTTTGACGACCCCTGCCTCATAGGCTCTAAGACCCTCGTACCTAGAATTAATGAAGTTGAGGTTCGCCGCTATGACCGGGACCTTTGCGATGTTCGAAACCAGGAGCTTTATGTCAGAGGTCTGGTCCTTGTAGACCCATTTTGTTGTCCCTATTGCTAGGTTGTCCACGACCGATGGGTCCATCCCGTTGACGACGGAAAGCACGGCGGCCATCTGAATACCGCCAGCCATTATTACGGGCACCGAATCGGCAGCTCCTGCTATGAGACCGGCCGCTGCCGCGATCAATTAGATAACCTACGGCCTCTACGGCCGCCATAGGGTCGCGCTTAAACGTCTCACGGCTCAGACCAGAGGCTCGAATGCCCTCTTCCACTATCTTCTGCCTAAGCGAGCCCCTCTCTCCGACCTGGTCGTTCAGGAGCTTTCCGGCCGCATCGACCCCCATGGCGGTCAGGACGGCCATGGCCGTTGTCGTCCCCCCAGATATCGATTCACCCACGACGAGATAGTCAGAAAGCTTGGCGAGGTTCTTCCCTGCCAATACCGCTCTGTCGTAGGAGCGCTCAGCGTTCTTTACGGCCCTTCCTGTTCGTATATCCTCCCCTGGCTGGCCTTCGACATCGAAATAGGGGGCATGAGGTCGGACCTTAACCCCGCCGTTCAGTACGAAGAACGGGATGTTGGCGGCCTTCATTGCCGACATCGTGATCAGACCCGGGGTAGGAACGCCGTCCGGGGTGACCGGTACACTGTCAATGCATTTGCATTTCCCAAAAAAGAGCAGTTCTACATCGGCCGCGGGGGTGTAGTCCATACTGGCAGGACCAGCACCCGCAGCGGAGATGCCAGGGATCTTCGCGGTTTCGGTGTTCCCTATCGTACATATGAATGTAGGGGCACATCCCCAAAGGTCCTCGACGAACTTCTTTGCTTTATCCTCCTCGTAACATGGGATGATATCCTCAGGAAGCTTAAATGACATTTTTTCACCTTATGAAAAGAATTGGATTATATATCCAACAACATCCTTGAATGATATTATATTTGTCCTGGTTTCTGCCCTTGGCAGAATGTGTTCAGTGATTAAGAAGATGATCGAGAAGTTGACCGAGCGGGACATGGTTTCCAGAGTTCTCGCAGAACTGATCGTGGGGTTCAGAGGCTCAATGACCTCAGACACTGCGAACGGGACCTTCATCCTGATATGCTGTCCAGAGATCGAAGACGTTCCATGATCTATCACGAACGCCACCTTGTTCCCCAAAAGGTGGTCCATGTTCTGCGATAGCACGTCATCGACCTGTTTCAATAGATCTATCTTCCCCTGAGGGTCAAGGCGATGGCTGATCTCGTCCGTTTCCTCGACATGCAGAAAGACGTTCGATGCCTCAATAGACGGAAGGATTCGTCGAAACCGGTCCAAACGACTGTCCACCTGTTCTCGATGGATCCCAAGTATACCGGCGACCCCGAGCATGGAAGGGTTGTTAGATACTACGGTCATGGTCTTCGTCGAGGGCAATGGCCCAAGGGCTCCGAACTGACCGACCGACCCACCTCCCCATGGAAGTATAGTCATCCCTTCCAGATCTTGTGCCAAACGATTTATGAAACGACCGAACCCGCCGAGGTCCAAGGTCCGATCGGACAATGGTGCTGGAGGTAATGGGAAGTTGATGACATTTGGTGAACGGACGGTCATCACCCCTCGGCCGTCCTCGAAGAAATAGAGATGAGGTTCCATCGGCTCCAGAATAATTAAGATTTGCGACGATATCGTTCTGGAGGCGCTTCTTCTCCTCCTTACTTACCCGATAAAGCCATTCTATCTTACCGTCGGCCATCCTTACCGGGCTGAACCTATAAGCGACCTGGTCCTTCTCTATCGGGACCCCCATGCCAACGGCTTCCACCAGCCCTCGAGGAAAGTTCACGCTCCGACCGGTCAGGAACTCGAGCAGGAACAAATGGGTATAATCCTTTCCCTCGGTCCAACCGAGGTCACCGTTGGAGGCGATGCTGTCAATGAACTTCTTATCAAGGTACTCCAATGGGGTCTTGCCGCCGAACGCTGGAATTGGTTCGTCGGCCGCCCCATCCAGAAGTATGACCAGAGTGTTCAATGTCCTCCCAACCATTTCCTCGTTGCACCTGTGATGTAAAGATTACTAATATATTTTCCCCATCGAAAACATCTTGGAACGATCGATGGGTACGGTTGGATGGGGGATCATATCGATCATAATATAATCTGAACCATAAATTAAAATAACCACAATGATTACAGAATCTTAAAATAAAAAATTTAAATGGAGGCCATCGGCAAACATGGCATATTGCGCAAAATGTGGGATGGAGAGGTTCCTGATCTGAGATTTTGTAACAACTGCGGGGCAGATCAATCCCCACCAAACCCCGATATCGAGAGCGACGCTCGGTCGAACAACTCGTCAATGAACCCGCCTATCACGAACTATCCCCAATCATATCCTGCACAGGGGAACCCGGCCAGTGTATCAGGCTTCCATGCCCATGCCATCGTCGGTGAACCCTTCTTATCCAGTTGCAGGTAACCAAGCGACATATCAAACAGGAGTATCGGGAAACATGATGAACGAACAATCTAAATGTACATATGGTGAGCGAACCATCGAACGTGCATAGGAAGAACAACCTGTTCGGCTACTCTTACGCATCCGTGCTAGGGGTCACCGCAGGTGTCGTTGGCATCATTGGCGCATTTCTCCCCTGGGCGACCATAATGGAGAACTCGACGAACGGAACCACGACCTATTCTTTGTCGGGGACCAACGTGGGTATCGCGCTTATGATAATGCTCCTATCCATCTTCGGGATCGTTGCGATCCTGGTCGCTAGGAACAGGCTGAAGACCAAAGAGACCGGTGAGATCGCACTTGGCATCGGACTAGTGACCGTCCTGTTCATCGGCATCATCGGAATGACCTACTCTACGATCAACGGCCAAATGCTTCTAACGGTCACCCCGTCCACCACGACCCTCAACATGATACAGGTCGGGGCAGGGCTCATCGCGGATGCGGTCGCGGGGTTCTTGTTCCTTATCTCTGGGATATGGAACATGTATCTCTGATCGAGCGGCCGAGATCATCGAGCATAAAACCCCTTCAGATCTTCTTTTCTTTTTCCAGACCAGATTGGGAAGTGTGAGATCATCACAGAGAGCGCGAACAGCGATCATCGTTTATTCACTGAAAAGGATCGGAAGGATACCGTCGAACGCATCTTCAGGTCCAACGATAGTGATGGTCCTCGAAAAGTAGAGCGCGCTCGTCAAGGAAGATCCCACCATCGTTTGTGAGCGTACATGCATATGAACGTTCTTTCGGTGAGCGGACCAAAAGTACCACTGTCCGGTCGGTCTTGAGCTTGTTGGTCACTTGCCCCTCTACATCCCCCAGCTTTCGCAGGGGACACCCGCTCGCAATGGTTAATATCCTTAATTCTCCCAAGTATACTTGGATTTCAAATGGCAAATCAACTAAAGGTAGGAGATAAAGCGCCAGAGTTCGCACTGTTAGATCAGGATGGAAAGATGGTGGATGTAGGAAAGATGATAGGGTCCAAAGCGCTCGTAGTGTACTTCTATCCGAAGGACTTCACTACAGGATGCACAATGGAAGCACATGAGTTCAGGGACCTCCATGAAGATCTCAAGAACCACGGTGCTGAGGTCATCGGTGTCAGTGCGGACCCGGTGGAATCGCATAAAAAGTTCATCGAAGAGAACAGCCTGCCGTTCATGATCTTGAGCGATCCGGAGAACAAGGCAAGGGACCTCTTCGGTGCATGGGACTCGCTTGGAACCCCGGGCAGGGTGACATATTTGATCGACAGAGAAGGTGTCATCAGGATGGTGTTCTCATCCCAGATCCATCCAAAGAAGCATGCGAAAGAAGCTCTGAAGGTCCTGAACGAGATCAATGAAGTGAAGGTTCGGTCACCGGCCTGATAGTGAGCGTGTGCTGAACAAGGCACCTTCGGAAGGTACTAAATCAGAAGGGATCGTTCCCCCGCAAGGGAAAAAATGAGCTTGAACATCAGTGAGCGTTCCCGTTTCATCGTCCAATCAGAGATCAGGAACATGACCATCGAGTGTACCCTGGTCGGGGGATCAACCTAGCTCAAGGGGTATGCGATCTGGATCTTCCGAAGGTCGTGATCGATGGTGCCTGCGAGGCGATGCGACAAGGGATAAACGCCTATACGAGGTATGATGGTCTTCTGACGATACGCGAGGCCATAGCCAAGAAGTTCCTGATGTTCAACAAAGCAAAGATCGACCCGGAGAAGAACATCATCGTGTCCGCAGGTGCGACCGGAGCATTTTATTCGGCATGTCTTGCCCTGCTCGATCCGGGGGACGAGGTCATCGTCCTGGAACCTTTCTATCAGTATCATGTCAACTCACTGATCGCGGTCGGGGTCGTACCGGTTCCGGTATCGCTGGCGCCACCTGATTGGCCGATGGTCATCGAGGACATCGCTTCTAGGATCACCCCAAGGACGAAGGCGATCGTGATCAATACTCCTGGGAACCCCTCTGGTAAGGTCTTCACATCGGAAGAGATGGCCCAGATCGCCGATCTATGCATCGATGAGGATATTTTCCTGTTCTCGGACGAGATCTATGAGTATTTCGTTTACGATGGCAGGAAACATACAAGTGCCTGGGACATCGAAAGGGCAAGGGACCGGACCATCGTCATATCAGGATATTCCAAAACCTTCTCCATCACCGGATGGCGGATCGGTTATTGTGTCTGCGATGAAAGATGGGCACAGATGATCGGTTATGTCAACGACCTGGTCTATGTTTGCGCCCCAGCGCCATTGCAGGTCGGTGTTGCAAAGGGGATCATGGAACTTCCACCCTCATATTATGAAGCCATTTCGACGAGCTATCAGAAAAAGAGGGACCTGATGGTCGGCGCACTGGGGGAGATAGGATTGGAACCATATTCACCTCATGGCGCATACTATGTCCTGGCGAACGTTTCTCACTTGCATGGGACGACCTCGAAGGAAAGGGCATTGCTCATACTTCATAGAACGGGTGTCGCGTCGGTCCCCGGCTCTGCCTTTTACTCCGGTGGTGGAGGGCAGGACGTTGTTAGATTTTGCTTTGCAAAAAAGGACGAGATACTTCTAGAGGCTATCAATGGTCTCAAGAAACTCATGTGAACCATGCCTAGGGGTTGCAGGAGGTTCGAACCAGTTGGTCGAGCACCCCCGGGCAGTGGAAGGTCCAAGTTCGTGTCATAGGTCATCGCGATAATGCCATGACAGCTCGGCGGCCCTTATCGTAGCATCTTGATGGTCACTTGCTCAACGCGGTATCGCAAGTGCCATTTGTCGTCCCATAGTGGTCTTGACGCCCGCGTTTTCAAGGTCCTAAGTACTTTTTATACGAAGATGCGTCCATCAGAGAGTCCGTTTCAGAGGCGTCGTCCATCTTGATGACCGCGAACCAACCCTGGTCATAGGGCGATTCATTTACCAGTTGGGTATTGATCTCGAGGTCCGAGTTCACCTCGATGACCTCCCCGCTCAATGGTGCATAGACCGATCCGACCGTCTTGACGCTCTCCACCTGGCCAAGAACATCCCCTTTTTTTATCCTACCCAACTTCGGGAGCTCCACGAAGACGACCTCGGTGAGCTCATGTTGAGCATGATCCGTGATCCCGATCCTCGCGTTCTGGCCTTCGACCTTGACCCATTCGTGGTCCTTTGAATATTTCAGCCCCTCCCTGATTGAAGTCTCGTCCTTCATGAGGTTCCCTCTAGCAGGAAAGACATGATCTTACGAATATTTGTGGCTTCCCTGGGGACATAGAAAGGCCGAACATCACCCTGACGTTTCTGGGCGGCCATCGGAAAGGTCCATGCCCCCATCACAAGGACGATCGGACATCCGAGATCCCATCCGTGATCACCCAGATCTCCTTATGACCCCCTATATCATTGGCCGGAACATCACCGAGGCCTTCCCCAGATATTTCGATGCAGCGCCGGAAAAGCATTAATAATCATTTTCGTTTTGAACAATGGTATGAAGATAACGGTCCATGGTATAGTCCAGGGCGTAGGTTTCAGGCCTACTGTTCATCGAATAGCGACATCCATGGGAATCTCGGGATGGGTACAGAACAATGGTACCAATGTCGTGATCGAAGTGGACAGGGACGCAGATCTCTTTCGTTAAAAGATTGAAAGAAGAGCTTCCTCCTCTTGCAAGGTTGGATTCGATAGAGCTCTCTTGTTCGACAGATGATGATATCGAGAAGGGCGTTTTCAGGATAATACCCAGTGAGAAGGGGGAGAAAGGGGTCGGGATCCCCACGGACGCAGCAGTATGCGATGAATGTCTCAAGGAGATGTTCGATCCGACCGACCGGCGATATCTCTATCCGTTCACCAACTGCACGAACTGTGGTGCAAGGTTCACCGTGATAGATGATCTGCCTTATGATCGCGATCGGACCTCGATGAGAGACTTCCCGATGGACACGGATTGTAGGAACGAATATGAAGATCCTCGGACCGACGATTCCACCATCAGACCATATCATGCCCTGATTGTGGTCCTTCTTATTACCTCCTGGACGGGAACGGCCGTCATATGGGTGGCGAACCCGTCCAAACGTTCGCTCAGAGGCTCTCAGATGGTGCGATAGGCGTGGCAAAATCATGGGGTGGGATGCACATATGTTGCACCCTTTCCACTTTACCGAGACTACGAGAGTGGTATCGTAGGAAGGAGAAACCCTTTGCCATCATGGTCAGGGATATGGACGCGATAAGGATGTTCGGGGACCCGACCTCATTCGAGGAGAGGCTACTGACCTCACCGAGCCACCCAGTGGTACTGATCCAGAAAAGGATGAGCAAGGTAACGGAAATGATATCGCCCGGACTTGGGAACATCGGGGTCTTTCTGCCATATAGTGGGATGCAGCATCTTCTGTTCCATCACCTGGGAGAAGATGCCCTGGTCATGACATCGGCCAATGTCCCAGGGGAGCCCATGGTGCTAAATGACAACGATGCGTTGGAGCTTAAGGTGGAGTATTATCTGCTCCACGACCGGGAGATAATCAATCGATGCGACGATACGGTCGTCCGTACCTATGGGAACAGGACGTTCTATCTGCGTAAGGGAAGGGGAACGACACCTTCGAGCTTGGATGTTCGATCAAAAGGGACCGGGATAGGTCTGGGTGCCCAGGAGAACCTTTGTGGGGCCGTGGCGACCAATGGGCGACTTTACGTCACCCAGTACATCGGGGATGGGGATTCGCCCAGGGTGATAGACTTCCTCGAAGGTTCGATCTCATACCTCGAACGGCTCCTGGGCGTGGAGAACATCGATGCGATGGGAATAGATCTGCATCCCGCCTATACCAATAGAAAGCTCGGAAAACAGCTGGCCTATGAGTCACAGGGCAAAATTGGTAGAGGTTCAACATCACTGGGCCCATGTGGCCTCCCTTATGGTCGATGCAGGACAGGATGAGATGGTGGCGCTGACCCTGGACGGAACGGGTTATGGTTCTGATGGTAAGGCATGGGGCGGGGAGGTTCTATGGGCCGACCTGGATGGTTTCGAACGTATAGCTCATCTGCAAGAGATCCCGCTGTTGGGCGGAGAGATGGCGGTCAAAGACCCAAGACGCCTGGTCTTTGCGATATCGGAGCTATTGGGACGGGAAACGTCCCTGTTCGATGAGCGTGAGGCAGAGGTCCTTAGAAAGACGATGAAGAAAAGCACCCGGACGACATCGTTCGGGAGGGTCCTCGATGCATTGGCCTGTGAGTTCGACATCTGCCGGAAACGCACATATGATGGAGAACCAGCTATGAAGCTGGAGCAGCATCTTGAGAGGGGGAGCAGGTCATCGGACCTAAGGGCGGAGGTCAGAGGGGACGAGATCATGACCGTCCCGCTGTACGGAGATATGCTCTCAATGACAGGGACCGCTGACGACCGTGCAAGTTCGTTCACATACGCTTTACTGAAGGCCTTGGTCGACAAGGCGGTGGACGAGGCGCATAATAGGGGATTGGACAGGATCGGTCTGACGGGCGGTGTGTCGGTTAACCGCACCATCGCATCGATGACCGAAGAACTAGTAAGGCCGAGAGGTCTAGAACTGGTATGTCATGATAGGGTGCCGAACGGCGATGGCGGGGTGTCCACGGGACAATGCGCGATAGCCCTCAAGAGCACGAGCTGAAATCCGATCTTTGATGTAGGGTCCAAGATGATCAGGAAAAGAATGTTGGTCATCGATAATATGTTCGATGGTCGCCATAATGCATTAATGTTCAAAAAATAAATGATGAAAAAAAGGAAAGACTCGCCCGATCATCTGCTCCCGTCGACGAGCAGTGGCAGTGGGCGTTCGAACCATTTCGTTATGCCCATGTCCTTGACACATTTCCCTATGCATGCGCCCTCTTTCGGGGAGGGTGCGATCGCCCATTTCTCGTCCTCCCTTTGTAGCCAAAGGGTCGCGCCTGGGAAGCCCTTTTCCGGAACCCACTTCTCTGTGACGATCTTCTCATCTTCCTCATCGTTGTGCTGTGCGAGGATCGCGCTAACAGAGTTTAGGACATCATAGACCTCGGTCTTACCGCTCTGGACATACTGGAGGTCCAGCACGAACTCGTATAGCTGCCTGAGCCGGACACCGTCATTGACCTTGAACGAGCCTTTCCGTATGTCGTCCAGCAGTTGCTGTGACGAGGAACCGAGCGCTTGGTATTTCTTCGCCAGATTTAGAAACTCATCGAATGTAACATCCATCTTTGTTCTCCATCCCGTTATTTTACGGACCTCCAATTTCTGCAACATTATTTAACTAGGTTCTCACGCCATTATCAAGAATGAAACCTACTATGTCCGTAGAATAATATTTTATTTTTATCGGAATAATTGATTGTATTAAGGGAAATCAAAATATTCTATTGAATTGGAAGATCTCTGGGGACAGGTGGGGTGGACACTTTATTTTGATCGTAACAAGGGGATACGCCGCCCCGCCTGTCCTGACCAGTCCCGGAACATGGTCCGCCTCAGCGACATTCTGAAGACCATGATATTTTCGACCTGTTCACGGGATCGGAACGTGCTTGACGTCCCGAACTGCCTCTGATACGAACATCTGAGGTCATGTCCTAGAGATCTCCGTACCAGCGTTCGACCTAACGTTCTACGTGTCCCTTGCTATTTCACCATATGCGTGTCGAACTATTTAGACGATCTCTGGGTATGGCCGACCATGTTCCGTTGGGGATAGGATGGCCCTGCGGTCCTTGGTCCCTTATCGGATAGACATTCCTTTTGTTCTTGGAAAGTGCGATCTTGGTCGGGAAATGTTCCATTGGGAATGCCAGTATGATCGCCGGCCTCCCTTGTACCTAAAAGGGCCTTATTTGATGTTCAGGCGCCTGCGCTCTTGAGCGTGTCGGGGCAAGAACATGAGATCCTTTTCGTCGGGATGTCCGGTAAACTGGAGGATATCAAGGCACGGACCTTGTCCACAGTTCTCTGCCATCACCCTTAGGACCGTCCCGATGTCCACCGGTTCTTCTGCCCATACGTCATAATCCGTGATCATTGCCAGGCTGGAATAGCACATGTTCATTTCCCTTGCAAGCTGGCATTCCGGTACCAGGGTCATCCCTATCACGTCAGCGAACTGGCGATACATCTTGCTCTCCGCTCTGGTGGAGAATCTCGGTCCCTCTATGCAGAGATAGGTTCCTTTCTCATGAAATGGGATACCGAGCTCCCTGGCGTGTTTGGAAAATATCGATGTAAGTTCAGTGCAGAAAGGATCGGCCATGGAAATATGCACCGTCTTGGCCCCGTCATAGAACGTGTAGTCCCTCTTTTTAGTAAGATCTATGAACTGATCGACGATGACCATGTCGCCCGGTCCGAACCCCTCTCTCAAAGAGCCAACGGCGCAAGGGGATATCACTCGCTCTACCCCTAGCTCTTTGAACGCCCATATATTTGCACGGTAGTTGACCTTGTGAGGAGGGAGCGTGTGGCCACTCCCATGTCTCGGAAGGAAGGCCACCTCTACCCCGTCCATCTCTCCGATCTGGATCGCATCAGAGGGCGCTCCATAAGGTGTAGAAAGACAGACCTTCTTCTTTACATCGAACATTTTGGGGTCATATACTCCAGTACCACCAATGATCCCTATGCGGGGCGACATGCGCGGGGAATCCTTTCATTCGATTATAATATTTTTCCGTAGATTGTCCATCTTTGGGACCGAAGGATATATGCAAAGTTCTTTTTACCGCAGGCTTGTATCTTGGGTCGAACAGAATGGGCTGCAAAGGTGAGATAAACCCGGTCATCGGTATCAGGACCTTCCCAGCGTTCCCTATCGTTCTAGCTGTCGTAGGAAAGGAAGAGAAGAACATCATAACGCTCGCTTTGGTCCATGTGTTCTCGTTCAGTCCTCCTCTCGTTGGGATCGGAGTATCACCATCGAGGTTCAGTCATGAGCTTTTCCATCGAAGTCCTGATTTTTCGATCAATATACCTGGGAAGGAGCTGGTGGAGGAGACCATCTTCTGCGGGGAGAGGTCCGGAAAGGATTGTGATAAGTTCGATGAGACGGGTCTCACCGCCGTCCAGGGAAAGAAGATCAGCAGCCCGATCATATCAGAATGCCTCGTGAACTTGGAGTGCAAGAAGGTTCAAACGATCGATACGGGTGACCACACCTGGTTCATCGGGGAAATCGTATGTGCACAGACCACAGAGGGATATGATCGAGAAAAGGCCATGATCTATTGGGCCGGTGAGTTCAGGACATTGGGAGAGATAATCCGGGGCCGGTGAACCTTTCACCATCATTGAACGATGTGAATGTCCTGCATGCGGTCGTCCGTTGATTCTAACGATCCCATCTGACCATGTCGGAACGACCTGAAAGGCGCGTGGAGTTGGATCTCACGCCGGTGGCGCATTTGCTTTCTTGTACGACCCAAGGACCTTAACGAAAGCAGCTTTTCGTACGAGGTCCGTCAGGGCATCCGCTACGTTATCATCATCGACATGGCCATCTATGTCCACGAAGAAGACATATTCCCAGGTCCTCTCCTTTCTTGGTCGGGATTCCACTTTGGTCATGTTGATCCCCCTCTTTGCGAAAGATCCGAGCGCATCATACAATGCCCCCGGTATGTTCCTGGTCGCGAACACGAGGGAGGTCTTATCACCATCAGGAAGCAAAGATGCTGTCCTTTGGATCACGAAAAAGCGTGTGAAGTTGTCATGCCTGTTCTGGATGCCCTCGGCAAGGACCTTCATCTCATAGACCGCCGCCGCTCTCTTAGATGCTATCGCCGCCTCTTCGATCTTTCCACGTTCTTTTATCATCTTTACGCTTCCAGCGGTATCGAAGGCCGGTATCTTTTCCCATGAATGCCGGTTAAGGAAGCTACGGCATTGCCCCAAGGCTTGTGGGTGGCTATACACGCTTTTGATGTCCTTCAGATCTGCGCTTGGATGGGCGATGAGGCAGTGGTTGATGGCCACGAGCACCTCACCTACGACGGTCAGGTCGTTGTCAAGAAGTAGATCGTTCACCAGCGTTATGCTCCCTTCAAGCGAGTTCTCTACCGGGACCACCCCATAGAGGGCCTCACCTTTGTCCACTTTGTTAAAGACCGTTTCAAAGTCTGGACATGGGACCGTCTCTATATCGTCCCCGAAGAACAGATAGGTCGCATCCTCGCTGTACGCCCCTTGGATTCCTTGGAATGCAATGGTCCTTTTCATCGTTCAACCACCAAAAAGCTCTGAATGGATCGTCATCGTGACCTTTTCCAGGTATTTGCGATCCACGGTGAAATGTAGGGCGACCGTTGATGCTCCGGCCGATATCATGTTAACATTTCACGTTAAGGTCCGCAACTATTGAGAACACCTTGGCCGCTATCCCTTCCCTCATTCCCAGACCTTCCCCGACGATGCAGACCAGCGCGATCCCCCTCCCGGTCTCTATTCGATCGATGACCCCCTTCTTTCCTTCCTTGAGCGCGCTCTCCGCCCTCTTTAGTTCTCCCTCTTCCACCAGAACAGAGATGCATGTCTGGGACAGTCGCAGCGGAATAGATATTGACACCAGCATCGGATAGGCGGACCGAGATCTCTGACATCACTCCGGCCTTATAGCCCAGGCCTGCCCCGTAGATCTTGATCACGGCCATGTTCTTCATGCTGGAAATGCTCTTGATCGTCTTGGTCACCTGGACCCCTTGTGGATGAATGACCGTGCCTTCCAATCCAGGGCGGAAGACGTTCTTCACCTTGATCGTGATCCCTCTCTCCTTCGCGGGCTCCACGGTCCTTGGATGCAGGACACGCGCCCCAAAATAGGAAAGCTCTGCCGCCTCCTCGTACGAAAGAACGGATATCGGTACAGCTCCAGGTACGACCTTCGGGTCCGCGGACATGAATCCGTCCACATCCTTCCAGATCTCCAGTACTTCGGCATCGACGGCGTTCGCGATGACACTGGCGCTATAATCTGTCCCGTTCCTACCGAACAGAGTTATGTGCCCTTCATTGGTCTTCCCAAAGAAACCGGTGATCACCGGGGTCTCTTTTCTGGACATCATCTCGATCAACTTGGGATTGATGTTCTTCCTTGTACCTTCCATATCGACGCTTGCCGTCCCGAACGTCCCATCTGTGATTATGCCAAGCTCATCCGCTTCTACCGGAACGGCGTTGACACCGATGTCCTGGAGCATCGCCGATACGATTATGACCGAAAGACGCTCCCCAAAACTCTGGACCAGGTCCTTCGTCCTTGGGGTCAGCTCCTCAAGATAGCTTATTCCGTACAGGAGACGTTCCAACCTTACCATCTTTTCAGAGATCCTGAGCACAGCATCCTGCTTTACGCTCATCGTGCTAGCTATCTCACT
Organism: Methanomassiliicoccaceae archaeon; assembly: GCA_963741025.1. GTDB lineage: Archaea > Thermoplasmatota > Thermoplasmata > Methanomassiliicoccales > Methanomassiliicoccaceae > CAVUGW01. The sequence goes on along the minus strand of CAVUGW010000022.1, from coordinate 109,790 downwards.
TAGAAAGTGAACATGCTTCTCTTTTAGGTCCCTGACGAAAAGATTGACATCTTGCTCCTTATGGACGGAGGATACGAACGCGAGAAGTTGGTCGGTGACACCCTGTATCGCCGATACCACGATGACCTTATCTCCCTTTTCGGCAGCGATTATCTCCCCTACTTGCATCATCGATGCAGCATCCTTAAGGGAGCTGCCGCCGAATTTTAGGACCTTCATCCCTTTCTGATCCTCCTTATTATGTCCTGGGGGATCCGCTGGACGGCAAGATCGGCCTCGACCTGGGTGAGCCCCGCCCCCAGCGCCCTCATCATGGCCGTCTGTTCGTCCACGAGGTCGTACGGGGAATGGGTATCGGAATTGACGACCATCTTCGCATCGACCTGTCTCGCCACCCTTGCCACATGTCCGTTCGTCATTGAATGGGAAGAGCGTGTGGTTATCTCGAGGACGACCCCGTTATCCGCGGCAGCTTGAGCATCCTCCACACTTATGAACCCAGGATGGGCAAGGATATTTATCTCGGGGTCATTGCACGATGCTCTGTTGGTTCCTTTCTCGACAGGTTCGCTGATCGTTTCACCATGAACCACCACAAGCTCAGCTCCGGCCTTTCTTGCCTTTCTTGCCACAAGACCTATCTTGGAGGCCGGGACGTGGGTTATCTCTACCCCAACGATCACATCGATCCCCCATTCTTTTGCAAGCTCTGCGTCCCTAGCACACTCGTCGACGACACGCTCGACATTGGACAGGGACACGTGATCGGTGAAAGCGATCGCCGAATGCCCCATCACGTAAGCTCTTCTGGCTAGTTCGATCGGAAGCAGTTCCCCATCGCTGAGCAGTGTATGTGTATGAAGATCGATCCTCATGTTATCCCTCACTTTCCGCCTTTATGCCTCGTCGAGAGCTTCTTGTATATCTCCTCGAGAGGTATGTCCAAATATTCCAAGAGAACCATCTCGTGATATATCAGGTCGGAGAACTCCCATATCTGGGATTGCCGGTCCTTTCCTTTGCCTGCGATGGCCAGTTCACCAGCTTCTTCAACCACTTTCTTGAGGACCTTGTCCTCGTTGGAAAGCAGAACGTTGGTGTAACTGCCTTCCTTTGGGTTCTCTTTTCTATCCCTGATCACCCTTAAGAGGTCTGGAATGATGGCCGCCGTACTTTCGGTGCTTCCATAGAGCACCTCATCGAAGCAGGACGGTCTATCCAAATGACAGGCATTGCCGGTCTGGTTTACCCTTATGAGCAGCGTATCATTATCGCAGTCCGTTTGTATGGAAACTATGTCCTGAACATGACCGGACGTCTCCCCTTTCATCCACAGTTTCTGTCTGGACCTTGACCAGAAATAGGTCCTTCCGGTCTCTATCATCTTTTCGTACGACTCTTTGTTGGCATAGGCCAGCATGAGGACCTCGTTCGTTTCCGCGTCCTGAACGATCACCGGGACCAGACCCTCGGAATTGAACTTAAGGCCCGTCATCGTACCTTTACCCCTCTGTCCCTCAAGTAATCTTTGACCTGCTGGACCGTATAGATCTTGTAGTGAAATATCGAGGCCGCCAAGGCCGCACTGGCATTTGTCTGGGAGAAAAGATCGTATATGTGCTCCAATTTTCCACAACCACCGGAGGCGATGACCGGTATATCGACCACATCGGAAACGGCCTGGGTAAGCTTGATATCATATCCGTTCTCGGTGCCGTCCATGTCCCAGCTCGTCAGAAGGATCTCTCCTGCTCCGAGGTCCTGGCAGGTATAGGCCCAATCAATGACATCGAACTCGGTCCGCTGCCTTCCACCGTGGGTATACACCTTCCATGAGCGGCCTTCCTTTTTGGCGTCGATGGCCACGACGACGCATTGGCTTCCGAAGTCCTTGGCACATATGGTGATCAGCTCGGGATTATGGACCGCTGCGGTATTGATGGATACCTTGTCCGCTCCAGCGTTCAAGGCCTCCCTCATATCCTCTCTTGAACGGATGCCCCCGCCGACCGTTAAGGGAACGAAAAGCTTACCGGCGGTCGTTTCTACCACATCCAGCAATGTCTTGCGGTTCTGGACCGAAGCAGATATGTCCAGAAAGACGATCTCATCAGCTCCTTGTTCTTCATATTCTGGAGCCATGTCGGGGGGGTACCCGACCCCCTCCAAGTTCTGGAACTTGACCCCTTTGACGACCCTTCCCTCCGTAACGTCCAAACAGGGAATGATCCGTTTTTGTCAGCATCTCAGCCGCTCCTTACATTGACCGAGTCCTTCGTGCTGAGCACATCGCTCCTTTTTATCACCGCATGCTTGAGCGAGGAGCCGAGCGCCTTGAAGGATGCTTCTATCAGGTGGTGATCGTCAAATCCTCTTATGATAACAACATGCAGCGTGATCCCCGCGGACATTGCAAAGCTCCTAAAAAAATGAGCGTATAATGCGTCCGGACAATCGATGTCAGCATAAGGGCGGTCGATGATGTCCAACGATACGGTGACGAGCGCATCGTCCATCGGAACAGTCGTGGTGGACATCCTTTCTGTAGGTATGTCCCCAAGGGCCTGCCTCAATGCCGATCCGAGAACTATGGCCGTATCCTCGACCAGATGATGTTGATCATCCCCGGTGCCCTCGTACTGAAGATCGAAGGATGAATATTTGGAGAAAGTTTCCAACATATGTCTCAGGAAGTGGTCATCGCATTTGACCGTGCTCTTACCTGTGCCTTCAAGGACAATGGATGCAGCGATGTTCGTCTCTTTCGTTCTCCTTGATATCTTTGCTTCCCTCGTCATTTCGTGCTCCCCCACACTTTCAAGGGAGAGATGTTATCTTGATATAGTGCAAGACCAACGATCGCCGTCTTTACCCCAAGGTCCTCTAGTGTCGAAATGTCATCGAAGGTCGTTATTCCTCCCGATGCTATCACTGGATGAGGGCACATCGATACGAAGGACCTCATCTCGTCCTTATCTATGCCCGCCCCTTTGCCTTCGACATCCACATTGGTATGGAGAACTCCCGCCAACGGGAGCTCGGCCGAACCCTCAAGTATCTTCTCGATAGAAACCTCCGAGGACTCCCGCCATCCCTTCAATTGGATCTTCCCTCCCTTCACATCTATGGCAAGGACGACCTTATTGCGATGGATGGTCACGATCTCCCTTAACCAATCTGGATCGCTGATGGCCCGTGTCCCGACCACGACCCTCGCCGCCCCAAGGTTGAGCAAGGTGTTCACAGAATCGGTCGTTCGTATCCCTCCCCCGATCTGGATGGGAACCTTGACCCTAGAAAGGATCGTTTTTATCGATTCGAAGTTGTCCCCTCTGCCCATGGCCGCGTTCAGATCGACCACATGTATGCCGGGGGCTCCCTTCTCTTGCCAGGAAAGCGCTACCTCTCGAGGGTTGGACAGGGACACCTTTTCGGTCCCAGGCTTCCCTCCCACGAGCTGTACGACCTTTCCATCCATAATATCAACTGCAGGAAGTACGTTCATAACTTTTCCTCCAGGAACTTTATCCAATTGTTAAGGAAAATAGCTCCCGAACGACTGCTCTTCTCTGGGTGGAATTGCACTCCTAGAACATTCTTTTTTCTGAAGGCCGACGGGAACCGACCAAAATAGTCCGTGGTGCCAACGACCACATCCTCCTTCGGTGACCCATGGTATGAATGGGCGAAATAGAAGTATCGGTCCTCGATCCCATTGAAGAACATATCATCGCTCTCGACCTCGTTCCATCCCATGTGAGGCACTCGCTCGGCCTTTAACCGTTCTACCTGCCCCTTCATGAAGCCGATACCTGGGGAGGAACCCTCTTCGCTCCCTTCGAACAAGATCTGGGCTCCGATGCATACGCCCAAGCAGGGGGTCCCAGCCTCTAATCTGTCAAGGATCATGTCCTTGAAAGGAAGCAGTTTGTCCATAGCACTATCAAAGGCACCCACTCCGGGGAAGACGATGACCTCCGCGTCCAACAGGGTCTTCATGTTCGTTTCTACGATAGGCCTCGCTCCAGCTATCTCAAGGGCCTTTCTTATGGAGTGAAGATTGCCCACCCCATAATCGGCGATCGCGACCCTTACCTTCGGTCGCTGTCCTATCCTGTACGAATCGTTCTCCTCGGGATACTTGACGCTACGTCTTATGTAGACCATTCCTCAAGCACCTCCTCTAGAAGTTTCAGAAGAAGCTGGTTCAGTTCTTCGGTCCCTATGGTGGTCCGGACACAGTTCTCCAACATCCTTAATTTTCCGAAATCCCTGATCAGCATGCCCTTGGCCGCCAGTCTGGAGACCAGTTCATGGGACGGCCTCCCCGTTCTGAACAATATGAAATTGCTGTCCGACGGAAAGACCTCGAAGCCTAGGGCTTTCAATCCTTTCGATAGGTGGGCACGTTGTTCTTTGACCATATTTACGGTCTCGTTCAGATATTCGATGTTCGAAAGGGCGGCGATCGCCCCCATCTCAGATATCCTATCCAGGCTATAAGGGATCTTGACACGCTGCATGGCGTCCGTCATCTTTTTGTTAGCGGCCGCATATCCTACACGAAGGCCGGCGATACCATATGCCTTGGAGAACTGTCCTAGTGACGATCAAGTTATCGAACTCTTCGACCAGTGGCAAGAAGGTGTATGAGCTGAACTCCCCATACGCCTCATCTACGATCACCGGGCCATCATGGCCCTCGATGACCTTTTTAACATCCTCCTTTCGGAATACGTTCGCCGTGGGATTGTTCGGGGTGCACAAGATGATGACCTTTGCCCTCTTGGTGAGCAATGCGTCCGCATCCAACCTGAACCCTTCTTGAAGGTCCACGGTGACAAAATCGCCGCTATTGATCTTGACGAAGAACCCGTGTAGAACATAGCTGGGGTAAGGAGCGACGACGGTCTCTCCCGGCTCGACGAAAGTTTTGAACGATATGTCCAGGACCTCGTCCGACCCGTTACCGACCACGAAATTATCAGCATCCAGGCCATTCACCTCCCCCAGCTTCTGTCTCAGGGCGTCCGAGTAGGGGCTGGGATATTGGTTAAGGTCCATTCCGGCACATTCCTTGAGCACCTTCTCCATCGCACTGTTCGGCCCTATCACGTTGGTTGAGGTATCCATCCGGATGGCCTTTATCTTCGGATTATAGTAAAGGGGTATGTCCCTGACAGAGCGTCTGATCCAGTTCTGGTCCATGTTAACATCTCTCACGCGACTATGCGATCGATCGGGACTATGAGTATCCCGGTGGCCCCTAATTTCTTCAATTTATTGACCGAATCATATATCTGCGACTTGTCGACCAACACATGGATCGCAACGACGTCGGTCCTTCCAACAATGTTCATGACAGTGGGCCCCGCGATCCCCGGAAGGATGCGTTTTACCTCATCTAGGGAGCTTACCGGGACATCGGCCATGAGGTATTTTTTCTCCTCTGCCTCTATCACGCTCTGTATCGCCGAAGCGAGCTCGAGCATCAGTTCTCCCTTCTCGCCTTCCATCCGTTTCGAGGCGATCAAAACGGCCTGTGAATCGGCCACGACAGCTATTTCCTTCAGGTGGTTCGTCTTCAAGGTCGATCCACTTGAGACCAGGTCCACTATAAGGTCCGCAACACCTAGATGGGGAGTTACCTCGGCGGCACCGGACACATCAGTGATCTTGACCTTTTTGTGAAGTTTCTTAAAATATTTCTGGGTCATGTTGGGGAACGATGTTGCCACTATCGAACCATCGGGGATATCCTCAGGTCTGTCGACCCCCATGCTCTCAGGGACGGCCACCGACAGACGGCATCTTCCAAAGCCAAGATCGAGCATCTTTTTAACATCAAGTTCTGACTCCAGCACCAGGTCCCAACCGGTGATACCCATGTCCACTGCACCCATCTGGACGAACCTGACGATGTCCTGGGCCCTTAGGAACATGACCGAGAAGTCCCTGTTCTTCACTGAGGCGTACAACTTCCTTTCGCCGACGCTCTCGATCTCAAGGCCCGCCTGTTTGAGGATCTCGATCGCTCTTTCATTAAGTCGACCCTTATTAGGCACGGCCAGTTTCAGCGACATCTATTCACCTGTATCAATCTCTTCAGGTGATATCCGAATCGACTAATTAATCTTGGCACTACGAGAGAACTGGCCATCGATCAGATATTCTAGCTGGACGGGATGGACACTAGAGGGTTCATCCTCGGACGCCCCAGATCGTACAATTATTTCGTGGATCTGAGCCTTTGCATGACCATTTAAGGACCTCTGCTCGAGCCCTGACCATGGAGATGCTCCTCCGATCCGGACATGACCGAACGATAGCATGTTCCCGTTCTGAGGAAAGGAATCCGGATATGATGCATCGTATAGGAACGAGCAAATATTTATGAGCGATATCAGGATACGAGTCACGGGATGCACTGGTAATAACGCCGACGAGCATGGTCGTCGGATCGGGCCATGGACGGACCAAGGAGGGGCGCTCATGGGTGACCGTTTCCTAGACCACATGCCGAGCTACGGCCAGCCAGGATAGCCAGGCCGATGGTCATGGACGAGAACAGCCTGCTAATGGACATTGGAGTACTGCTCATCTTCGCGTTCGTAGGGGCGACCCTGGCAACAAAAGGGAAGCAGAGCGTGATCTTGGGTTACATCGTCGCCGGGATCGTCATCGGTCCGTTCATCCATTTTAGCCTTTTTGGGATCACATATAATGGGCTCATTCAGGACCAGGACATCATCAGCGCGTTCTCACAGATAGGGCTGGTCCTTCTGATATTCTTCGTAGGCCTGGAGTTCTCGTTCGACAAGATAAAGCGTGTGAAGGGCCCGGCAGTGATACTGTCACTGATCGACGTGGGCGTTAACATGTTCACCGGCATCGTTCTTGCCACTGCCCTGGGATGGCCACTGGTCGATACGATATTCCTCTCTGCCATATTATCCATGAGCTGTTCGGCCGTCGCGATGAAGACACTGATGGAACTGGGGCGATTAGGGAACCCAGAGACCGAATACATGCTGGGTATGATAATAATGGAAGAGTTCATCTCCATGATCTTCCTGACGGTCGTTGGAGGATTGATCGTAAGGACCTCCGGTAGTTCTTCACTTGTCGGTATGGCCATCGGAATGGCCATGTTCTTTGTCTTCTTCATCATAATGGCCGTCGCTGTGATCCCCACTACGGTCACGAAACTGCAGAAGATGGAGAGCGATGAGCTGTTCGTTCTTTTCATGCTCGGCGTGATCTTGCTATCGGCCGCGTTCGCAGAAGTGTGTGGGGTCCCACCATTGATAGGGGCATTTTTCATCGGCATGACCTTCGCCGAGACGAAGGTGATGGACCGAATGGAAAAGAGGATCGCCCCGTTAAGGGATGCGTTCGTGGCCATTTTCTTTGTATCGTTCGGGATGCTGATCGACCCATCGATGTTCGGGGCGGTCATCGGGATCTGATCGCGGCGATCGTCCTCATCGTGATCGATGAGATCCTGATCATGTCGATCATCGCATTTCTGGTCGGCTTCCCTCGGCGGGCCGCGACCTCCATAGGAGCATCGTTATCTGCCCGGGGCGGGGAGTCGGTCATGTATGCAAGTGTGGCAAGCCAGGCTGCAGGGGTCACCAAAGGTGCGGAGCTTACCCCGATCGCGGGGGCGGTCACGTTCGTCATGAGCTCTCTGTGCCCCTTCTTCCTGAAGAAGAGCTACGCGATGGCGGATCGTGTATCAAGGTCCGCTCCCCATTTCGTACGATATGGTTCTGCTCTGATTCTCGCGGACCCTAGGAAAGCTGGTAATTCCCAGGTCGCTCAAGCTCTACAAGGTCCCAAAGAGATATGTGATTTCTTTGGGCTCATACCTGGTCTCCATCTTGGCGATAATAGCGACCAGCGGAGAGGACCATCTGATCGCTTATGTCGTCGCTGTGGGGGTGACCGCGATGACATGGTATGTGGTCCAGTCAGAGCTCCGACTTTCCGTACGTCTGATAGATTACTCCAACATGGGCACACTACCAGGGAACCATGTGTTCATCAGTCGATATATCGCCTCGTTCGTATGCCTGGGCCTGCTCATGTGTATATCTGTCGCTTTCCTTTACACCATATTCTGGCCATCCATGTTCATAATCATTCTTGCCTACTTCCTGTGGTTGCTTTACCTGATGAAGTTGGCGCATTCCAGGACATGCGACGGGTCCAAGTTCGTAAGGGCGAAGAAGGCGGACGGACCGGCCCCTTTGCGGGACGGACCCCATCAGCAGATGGAGACCCCCCAATTCAATTATCGGCGTAGATGGAAGGACCTCTGATAGCGACCTCTGCTCGTCCCTCGCCCCCATGCTTGGCCGGACCGACCGATATGGCCTCGATGAAGATCGAGACCGTCCATGGATGGAAGAAAAAATGGGCACGGACCGGTCAAAGACCATTTTATCTATCTGCAAGTAGGAAAAATAATATTATACCAAACAGACCTAACCGGGCCCACAGATCGCCGTGAAGGTCATATTATCTACTCCACCATGGACGACGACAGAAATGTGGCCGCCATTAGGTCTATTATATATCGCTGGCAGCATTAAGAAGGGCCGTAAGGACGATGTGAAGATAATAGATGCCTTCTGTCGGAATTTGACAAAGGACGAGTTCGTTCATGAGGTCGTATCCGGTTCTCCCGATCTGGTTGGGATAAATTGCTCTACCCACACCTTCCTCGCGACAATGGACGCACTGACCGATATCAGGAAAGCCCTTCCTGATGCCAAGATCGTCCTGGGCGGATATCATTCGACCTTCGCTGCCAAAGAGATACTGACGGAGTATCCGTTCGTTGATTACGTCATCAAAGGTGAGGCCGAAAATGCCTTTGTAAAGCTCCTAGATCATCTGGACGAAGGGACCGAACCTCTAGATGTGGAAGGTATAAGCTATTATTATCAGGGAAGGTATGTGGACAATCCTCTGGCCTTGATCGAGGACCTGGATTCGCTGACATTTCCGGACAGAGGTCTGCTGGGCGACTTCAAATATGGATATTATTTCCAAGGATCCCTCTGACGTTCGAAAAGTTCACTACGCTATCGACATCAAGAGGTTGTCCGTACTCATGCTCGTACTGCTCATGTGCGGCCTTCTCCATGAGGCGATGGAGGTATCGAAGCGCGGAGAGCGTCGTAAAAGAACTGGAACAGCTGTATGATCAGGGATATCGAGAATGTGTCTTCGTGGACGACAACTTCACACATAAGGCATCTAGAGTGGAGCAGATCTGTGATCTCATCGATGAGAAAAAGATCAAGATGTCGTTCTATTGTGAGGGCAGGGCGAACAATGCTTCTCTCCCTCTCATGAAGAAAATGAAGAAGGCAGGTTTCGACGTTGATCTATTTTGGCGCGGAGAGCGGAAGCGCCGATATCCTTAACTATTATAATAAAAAGCTTAGGCCAGAGAACACCGCAGAAGCGGTGCATAACGCAAAGAAGGCGGGCATGCTCGTGGTAACTGTCGTATATCATTGGCGCACCGGTTGAGTCTGTCGAGGACATGAAGAACACAATAGCGTTCGCTGAGTCCCTTCGCCCTCATGGTGTACAATATAACATTCTAGATTATCTTCTCGGGACCCCCATGTGGCAAGACCTAATGGCACAAGGGCTGATCAAGGAAGGGGATTGGAAGACGAACCATCGGGTCTATGAATATTTCCCCGACCATTGCTCCAGAAATGAACTGGAATCTTTAGTGAACGAGGGTTACGGTACCTTCCTGGACTCCTGGAAGTCCGTTAGGGGACTTTCCGAGCTATTACGGACCTTGATGGTCAACAAGACCTCGCGGAAGGTGATCATGGGGAACCTGACGAACCCATCTGCCAGGAAGGCGGTGATGGATGGTCTAAAAGGAACATCCCCATCGGACGAACGATCCTGATCCCCGCGATGCACATCTAATGCTCGTTCAACGGCGGTCCGGACCGAACGACACGGGTTCCGTTAGATAATATCGGTTTTAAAAAATGGCTGGGGGAGAAATAGGAGGAATCGCTAGGAGGTACGAACTGTTCAGGAGATGACATTCTCCCCCGTGAAACTCGCATCACTTTTTTCAGTATATAAGATGGTTTTTTTGAGAATCTGAAATGATATCGAAAGGCATAATGGACACTTTCCGAACGTATGAGATATTTGGAGATGATCTAACAAAAAATTGCATTTTGAGATGGGTCCTTTCCGATCGTCCTCGGTTGGAACAATTATCTAGGGGTCGCCGGATACAAGACCATGTGCGTTCTGCCGGACCATGAGATCTTGGCCTGCGTATCTTCAGGGGAGATCGTGATATCGAACTTCAATGAAAGCTCGCTCACACCGAACGGATATGACCTTTCCATAGCTGAGATCTCCATACCGGAGAGCGACCTAAAAGTGCTCTCGGGAGCGGCCAAGGTGCCCCCCAGGACCATGTTCTATGTCAGCACTGGCGAAAGAGTGGAGCTACCCGACAGGTTTTGTGCACAGCTCTGGTTAAGGACATCGTGGATCAGAAAAGGTATCATCGCCGGTCTTGGAAAGGTCGATGCTGGATTTCACGGTTCGCTCACCTTCATGGCGTTCAACACTTCGAACCAGGTCGTGGAGATCCCCATAGGTGCACGGTTCGTCCAGATCGTCTTCGAGACCATGCACGCGCCCCCGCTCCTGACGTATGAGAAAAGGAGCGGCCACTACCAAGGGCAGAGCGGGTATCACACTAGACCCTGTTAACAAGAAGGACGTCAACTGAGAACACGCTCATGGTGGGCGAGTATGTCTTAAGCTCCTCACATCTATCGATGTTTATTTGATATCTATGATGGACCGACCTTTCAACAAGGTCGTCCAGCAATCCCCCGATATCGTTCCGCTCACAAATGGTGTATAGATGGATCGTCCCTCCTACGTTCAACCTCGATATCGCATCAGGAAAGAACTCGATCGCAGAATGGGGAAGGTTCATTATCGTGCGGTCCGAACAAGGTATCTCCCGTATCAATCGCCTTGAATCGCCCTCTAGAGGTATGATGTTCTTCGCCTTGTTCAGCTCGATATTACGCTTCATAAGCTCTATGGCATCGTGGTTAAGGTCGATGGCAAAGATAACGGATGGAACGGCATATTTGGATATCATCAAAGAAAAAGGTCCAACGCCCGCGAACATGTCAGTGACCCTCTCTCCGGGTCGGACCAATGACGCTATCCTGCGTCTCTCCCCTGCCAACCGGGGGTTGAAATAGGTCTTTGAAGGATCGACCATCAATCTTAGGCCATATTCAATATGCTCCGTTTCGGTCACTGGGTCGCCAGAGACGACCTCTATGTCCCTGATCCTCAGCTCCCCTTTCACTCCCTTGTCCATCGCCACGGTCCGCAATCGAGGGTTCGCACGTATCATAGCATCACCTATCTTGCTGGACCATGAGGTCAGTTCCCGGTCCAATCTAATGATCAGCGACATCCCCTATGACATCGAAAGATACCGGAAGCATTCCTCGGACATCTGAAGGAACGTCCAGGAACGAGCGATAGTCGGTCTCTGAATACTCCCCTCTCCCGAAATTCGTCCTCCCCCACCTCATATCTTAAAGACCTTGCCTCTGGGGAGGTGATCGGGAACAAGATCCATCCGTCAATATTTTTTATTCTTAGAGAAACGTTCAGCCATCCTTTGTCTAAAAGTATTTTACGGATGGATTCTCCTTCCCCCCTCGGTACCTTAAGACATAAGGAGCGCACGAAACATCATGGGAGAATTGATATTTGTTGGTTTAGGGATGAGCAAGCCTGAGGACATGAGCGTCCGGGCCCTAATGACGTTGCGCAATTCAGATGAGATATTTGCAGAATTCTATACTTCAAAACTGATAGATTCTTCGACCAAGGAGCTCGAGAGCTATATCGGAAAGAAGATAACGGTCCTGAAAAGGAGCGACATCGAAGAAAAGGACATAGTGGTCAAGGCGGCCATGTCAAAGAAGGTCTCGTTCGTGACCGCCGGAGACCCGATGGCGGCCACGACCCATGTGGACCTTAGGCTCAAGGCGATAGAAGCGGGGGTCCAGACCGATGTGGTCCATGGGGTGTCGATCTTCACTTCCTGTCCCACCTCGTTCGGTCTCCAACCATATAAGTTCGGCAGGACCGTGACCATCCCGTTCCCCGAACCTGGTTTCCTTCCGTCGAGCCCTTACGAACACATCTTGGACAACCATGGCCGCGGCCTACATACATTGGTCCTTTTGGACATAAAGGAGGAGGAGGGGCGATATATGACCGCCCCCATGGCGATGCGTTGGTTGCTGGACGCGGAGGAACGCATCGGTGGGGGGCTTATCAAGAGCGACACGTTGATATGCGCAGCAGCAAGGATCGGTTCGGAAACACAGGCGCTCTTTGCTGGATATCCTGAAGAGATCTCGGGGTGGACCTCGGTCCTCCGCTGCACTCCCTGATAATCCCAGGTAAGCTACACTTTATGGAGGCTAGAGCCTTGATCAAGCTGGCCAACGCACCTGAGGATATTGCGAGGGAGGATCGACCTTCTGGTCATTGATGAGATAATAGGAGCATCAAACGTACCTTATTACCTAGACCGGGGTCGGTCCGCAAGGCATACCTGATCTTCGCATTGGGGACCTTTCCTCTGACCTCTTTTATCGCCGTGCTCATAGATGCCATATCGGGGTCCATCATGGACAGGACCATGATCGCCAAACCGACCTTCGATAGGTCGAAGTCGAACCAAGGTGAGGTGAAAGCATCTTCCACGGCACTGACCACATCGCCCCGTTGATGTCCGATCCCCATACCAAAACGGAGATGTTTTGCGGAGACCAGATCGACCCTTAGACCGACCAGATCGTCCACGGACAATACCTGACTGAGCTCTAACAGGGGGATCATCATGATCTCGTCCATGATCTTGAGCGCTTTGTGCAGGGGCAGATTTGGCGCAACCTCGAGCAACCCGTCGTTGGGGTAGCTGATCGTCACATGGGAAGCATCGGCCACGTTGCTTAAGGCCGTTGATGACAAGGTCCTCCTCTCTATACCCTCCATAGAGAAGGGCAGTACCACAGAAACGATCACCAGATGGCTTAGTCTCTTACATATTTGTGCTACGCCCGGGGTGACGAAGCTGCCCGTCTCTCCCCCAAGGCCTGTGAAAACAAAGATCAGGTCCGTCTCCCCGATTATTTCCTTCATGTTCTTGGGGCATTCATGGTCCAATGTGCTCAAGAGCCTTGGAGATGTGCTTTTCACGAACCTGAAATGCTCCTCCGTGAGCATTAGCCGACGATGGGTGGACAAATTTCGAACATCGTCCCTGGATCTATACATTCCCACCGATTCGAAACCGCATCCCGAGACCGCGTTACAGCCTGCACCGCCCACGCCCACCACCTTCAATCTGGGTTTAACTCTATTATCCCCATTTCCGAATGGTACGATATCGGCGGCCATCTCCTTCGTCCTATCGCTCGATCGCTGATAAAACTATGCGAACGAATGTGGTGTTCCGTGGCCGCCTCGCGTGAAGGGTGCCAATGCATCCATTCACTGGTCGGTCGAGATCATGACATCGTCCACGACGCTCGTCATGTCATCATCTGTACCGGCCAGCCCTCTTCTCCCGCTCAATGGGGCAGGGGATCTTCTCGCCCACATCGGTTAAATAATCGGGGGTGGGTGTTCGGTATGGAGATCGTTGTTCAAGGTTCGATAGACCAAAGGGGATCGTTCCGAGGAAGGATAATATGGACCTGAGCGTTAGTGGACCATTGATAGCATTGCTACTTGCCAGTGTGATACTCTCAAAAGAGATGATATCATCGGCTGGGAAGGAGACCATCACGGTCGGCCGATATCTGAACTGTGGCGATAGTCATCCTGCTTTTCGTTTTCATCGCCCAGATCGTCCTGATGGTAGCGGTCAAGTAGTGGGCGGGCCCAAGTTATGTTCTAGTTCTTTATCTTATGATCGGATAAGAAGATCGATCTATCAGGCCAGCATAACGAATGAAGACCAGTTATGGACCTTGGATCGATAATATATCGGTCAGTGGCCCTTACATGCGCCTTTTTTGTCCATCAAAAATGATATAAAAGGAAGGTTGCAATAGTAGCGCGTTGGAGGCTTAAGTGTATCTCATTAATGATGATAAGGAACACTCGACAAAGGGTCGCCGTGATCATACCGGCGTTCAATGAAGAGCTTACGATAGGTTCTATGGTGTTGCGTATCAAGGATATCACACCAGATGTGATAGTTGTGGATGATGGATCCACCGATAGGACATCGTCCGTCGCCAAGAAGGCCGGCGCCAAGGTGATAACGCTCAACGAAAATCATGGCAAAACATATGCCGTGAAGAGAGGGTTCGAAGAGGTCATCGGGAAGGGATTCTCGGTCGCGGTAATGATCGATGCCGATGGCCAGCATAGTCCTGATGATATCCAGGCATTGATCGGGCCTGTACTTTCCGGGGAGGCCGATCTGGTGATCGGCTCTAGGTTCATGGGAAAAAACTGTACTATACCAGCGTACAGACGTTTCGGACAAAAGGTCCTTAACGTTTTCACGAACATCGGTTCCAAGCAAAAGACCACCGATAGTCAATCTGGTTTCAGGGCCCTGAGCATGAGGGCCGCCAGCAGCTTGAACTTTGGCTCGGACGGATACAGTTTGGAGTCGGGAATGATCGTTCATTTTTCCTCGCTTGGGCTTGCCATCAAGGAGGTCCCCATCGGGGTCAGCTACGATGTACCCAACAAGCACAAGAAGAACCCTGTTTCGATGGGCTTCGGGGTGATGAACTACTTGATAACGATGGTCAGCTTGAGACGTCCCTTAATGTTCATAGGTGTCCCGGGCCTCATCATCACCCTTCTTGGACTGACCTTAGGTCTTGCAAGCATAATTGATCTTTACATCTTAGGCTGGTCATGGGTATTCCAATCGATACTAGCGGGATTTCTCCTTACTGTAGGTATGATCGCGATGATCTCTGGGCTCACATTGAACTCGATCTCCCATATCGTCCATAGCTCCTCAGCGGGTCGGCATGTCGAATCGCGTCCCCAAGAAGCGGAGGCTAAGGACAACGATGAAAACTTTTGGGGTGAGAGCATTGAGTGAAAACATATGCGTTCTGGCCCGTTGGTCATGCTGTGAAGGCCGGTCAGTTCCCGGATCAAAGAGGGGGCTTCCAACCTTCGAGCATGAACATCTTTGTCAGCGGTTTGGGTCGGACCATCTTCGAAAGTGAGCTATTAACTTAGGATTATAGGAAGAACTAGGAGGTAACATCATGGAGACAAGCAAGATCCTTGTGACCGGTGGGGCAGGATTCATAGGTACCAATCTGGTCAACGAACTGAGATCGAGAGGGCATGAGGTGCATGCCCTTGATCTCCTCAACAACGAACGCGGGAACTACACCCGTGCCGATGTAAGGTTCCCGAGACAGTTGGAGAAGATCTTCGAGAAGGAGCGCTTCGATCACGTCTACCATCTCGCCGCCGAGTACGGCCGATGGAACGGCGAGGAGTACTACGAGAACCTCTGGCAGACGAACGTTATCGGGACGAAGAACATGCTTCGTCTGCAGGAACGATACAAGTTCAGAATGATCTTCTTCTCCTCCGCCGAGGTCTATGGCGATTATAAGGGTAGGATGACCGAGGACGTTATGGAGAAGAACCCCATCGTTGACACGTACCAGATGAACGACTACGCGATCTCGAAGTGGGCGGGCGAACTGATGTGCATGAACTCGGCGAAGATGTTCGGTACCGAGACCGTTCGTGTCAGGCCGGTCAATTGTTACGGACCGGAGGAGCATTTCACCCCGTACCGTGGGTTCATTCCTAAGTTCATATACAGCGCTTTGAACGATCGTCCTTATACCGTATATAGGGGCCACAAGCGCATCATAGATTTCGTCGAGGACTCGTGCCGGACCTGGGCGAACATCGCCGATAATTTCATCCCCGGTGAGGTGTACAACGTGGCCGGTCGTCCTGAGTGGGAACGAACGATCGATCAATACTCGGACATCATTCTTAAAAAGGTAGGTCGTGACGATTCTCTTGTCACGTACAAGGAGGCGGAACCGTTCACCACCGAGGTCAAGACGATCGACTGCTCAAAGGCCGAAAAGGACCTGCGACACGATCCCCAGGTCACGCCGGAAGAGGGTATCCAGCGGACGGTCGAATGGATGAAATGGTTCTATAGGAAGTGAGAAGATGGAGGACACGTTCTCTGAGTACAAAGGAAGGACCGTGCTCGTGACAGGTGGAGCCGGGTGCGTCGGGAGCAATCTGGTAAAGAGGCTCTCGGAACTGGAAGCGAAAGAGGTCGTAATACTTGACGATACATCATCGGCATATTTGTGGAACGTCCCGCGGGGAAAGAACGTTTCCTTCGTAAAAGGGAGCATTCTTGATGACGAGATGCTTCGTAGGGTCTACAGGAAACGACCTAACTATGTTTTCCACCTGGCCGCTCATTTTGCTAACCAGAACTCGGTCGATAACCCCGAGAAGGACCTGATGGTGAACGGCATGGGCACCCTAAAAGTTCTGGAGCATGCCCAGCTCGTGGGGGTGGACCGGTTCGTTTATTCATCATCCGGATGCGGCGTCTACGGCCTGGACTCGAAGATGCCGTTCGAGGAGCATGATGTCTCGATATCATTGCATACTCCATACCAGGTGACCAAGTTGCTCGGTGAGCTCTACACCAACTACTTCCATAACCTGTACGAGATGCCGATAGTCAACGCCCGCTTCTTCAATGTGTTCGGTCCCGGGGAGGTTCCCGGAAGATACCGCAACGTCATACCGAACTTCATGTTCTGGTCGATGAACGGCCGACCGTTACCTATCACCGGCGACGGATCCGAGACCAGGGATTGGACGTACGTCGGAGATATCGTGAACGGCCTGCTCGCCATGGGTGTGAAGGAGAGGGCGATCGGTCAGGCGTTCAATCTCGGTTCGGGAAGGGAGAACCGTGTGGTGGACATGGCCAACAAGGTGAACGAGATAACCGGGAACAAGGCGGGCATCGAGTTCGTCCCCCGACGGGATTGGGATGTGAAAACGCGCTTGTGCTCGTCCATAGACAGAGCGAAAGATGTGCTGGGTTTCAGGCCCACAATAGATCTCGAGAACGGTCTGACGAGCGTCCATTCCTGGTTCAAGGACAATTGGGCGGAGATCAATAAGAGCGCGGAGTTCTAGGACGAACGGAGGGGGTATTCATCAGAATAGCGTTCGTCAGCATAGAATATCCCCCCTCGGTGATCGGAGGTTCAGGGCTTTACGCGAAAGGCCTCGTCGAAGAGCTTAGCAAGCTCGGACACGAGGTCGTCGTTTTCGCGCCATATGACGGTCTTTCATCAGAAGGGGACGAAAGGGGCCCAAGGGTCGAAGGGGTCGGCGTGAGTCGCCAGATACCTTTCATGGCGCTGCAATATTGGGCGAGACTGGGGAATGCTTTGCGAAGCGAAATGGCAAGAGAAAGGTTCGATATCGTTCATTTCAACGGCCTGTCCTATCCTTTCAAAGGACGGCCATTTGGTCAGCTCCCGCATGTACTTACGGTCCATCATCTAGTCGTGGATGCCGCCAGGACGGGGAATGTTCGTCTCGGTCGCCGGTTGTTCGGCCTAGGGCACGAGGAAGGGTGGTTGCTCCCGATGATCGAGAAGCGTTGTGTTCGTTCTGCAGATTTCATCATCACGAATAGTAACTATACGCGGGACAGGGCGATCCAAGAGTATGGGGTCGAGGGCACCAGGATGGGTGTGGTCTATCAATCCATAGAGGACGAGTTCCTTGCTCATCGCGGATCGGGCTCAGAAGGCCGAGCACGCTTCGGACTTTCTGATGACCATATCGTTCTCTTTGTCGGAAGGGTCGACGATCCGAGAAAAGGGTTGGACGTTCTGATCAAAGCGTTCCGAAGGCTCATCGAGCGAATGCCTAGGACACGTCTTGTGATAGCAGGAAAGGGAGATCAGACGGAAGCGAGGAAGCTCTCGGAAGAACTAGGATTCTCGATCGCGTCGACCTTCTAGGATATGTCGATGACACTGACCTCGGCATGGCATATGCTATGTGCGATCTATACGTTTGTCCGTCACGGCTCGAGGGATATGGAAGGACCGTCGTCGAGGCGCTAGCATATTCCAAGAAGGTCGTGGCCACCAGGGTCGGGGGGATCCCGGAGGCGGCGGGGGGTCAGGCATCGCTCGTAGAACCTGATGATGTTCCGGCCCTAGCGTTGGAGATGGAGAGGGCGCTGTCAGGGGAGGGAACGGAGAACATAAAAAATGTCCAAGCTCCGATCACCTGGCATGAAGCGGCCTTGAGGACCCTTGAATGCTACGAGAGGGCGTTGAAGGTGGATCAATGAGATCTCCATCATCCGATCGAAAAAGATAAAGCGATCTCGGTGAACCTGTCATCCGATCGGCAAAGGACCCTTCGTGCAGGTCAAGAGATGATTTCTTTTTTCACTCTACGCTTCCGTTCGCGCTCAATGGACCCAGGTTCGTGTCCCCTCTCCAATTGTCGGCTGCTTTGCATCCCGTCAGGGTTATATCATGATCCGGATCGTTCTCGATAAGATATCCCCAGCCATACCCCTCTCCCTGTGGCATACCATGAGCCTGTCCATTGTTATCGGCAGTGCAGTCCTGAAGTACGGCGTTCAGGACGGTCGCGTTCTGTTCGAAATGAAATCCGGACTGCCAATTGTCAGATGCCACGCAATCGTCCACCATGAGACCGCTCACATTTACGTTCTCGGCAAGGTCGAACCCGACGACCCAGTCGTTCGTTCGGTTCGAGAGGCCACATCCGATGGCCTGGCATGAATCGTAACTTATTTTGTCCAGCCAGCCATGATAGCTATCGCCGGTGTTCAAGAACCCATATGTCGCACAATCTTGGGCCACGCAACCATCGAACGCTACGTTGTGGACGGTGCCCTCGATCGAGATCGTCGTGAAAGCGCCTTCCGAGCTGTTCTCGATCGTGGCGCGAACGTTCTTGACCTGGATGTTATGGGAAGAAGCATTTCCCGTCCCTTCGATAACGATTCCACCATCGCCCATCAGGGAGAAGATCCCGAGGACGACATCGGAGACATCGTTCATCACGAAGCTTTCCTGCGCATATGAACGAAATATCGTTCCCTGACCGTCCCCTAGCAGCTGGATCCCAGACCCAAGGTCGACACTTTCGTTAAGATAATACGTTCCAGGTCCGACATGAATCGTTCCTCCGTTAGGTAGCGACCACTGGACCTCCTGCAGTACCATCGCTGCGTCGGTCGACGAAACGAGCACTTTCCCGGAGGATATGTTCGTTGCGGACGCGATACCGTCGCTTTCGGATATCGCGTAGTCGGCCCCCTTCGTGGAACTATGAACGGTCATTACAAGCTCGAACGATATGAACGACACCGACAAGAGGACGATGGCTAGAAGCGCGACGAGGATTTTTTTACTACGATCCATCAGCAGTGTAGAGAGTCTAAGGGGGAGTAGAAAAAAGTATGCGAGAGATCACCCCGATGCCACGAAGACCGGTGTCATCGGTTCTTCGACACCAAGGTCTTGACGCGGTCGCGCACGAACTGTTCTTCCGATGGGTCCAGACCCCCTATCAAAAAGAACGTGATGAAATACACCCCCGCCGCGATAAGGCCAATAACGAACACATCGCCCCTCAATACCAAGGCCACTACGACCATCGGTATCGATGCAAGGATAGGCTTCAGCACGTAGTGATGGATCGGTAGAGCGCCCAGGGACCTTCTGAAGAGCAGTATATATACGATGAAAAGGACGGATTCGGCCGCTAGTGTAGCGAAGGCCGATGCGATCAGGCCATAGCTTGGTATCAGGGCCAAGTTAAGCCCAACATTTATGATTATACAGAAGAAAGCGACGATCGCGGTCTGTTTCTCCTTGCCGATCCCGACCAACGCATTGCCTAAGGCCATATAAACGAACGCCAGACAGCTGTCCCAGGCCAATATCTGGAGCGCAGGTACCGAATTGGCGAACTCTGGGCCATAGATCGTCGAGATCAGTGGGGCCGCTAGGACCGTGAAACCTATTGAGAGGGGGATCGCGACCGCAATGAGATATTTAACCGATTTTTGATAATATGTCCAGAACAATTCCTTTGACCCGTTGGATGCCTTAAGCGCGCTTGGGAACAGAGCGGAAAGGAACAGAGAAGGGAGCACTGACGGTGCAAGGACCAGATTATATGCTGCGTTATACCAACCGACGGTCTCCTGTCCTTTCATCATCGAAAGGAGAATGGTATCCGCCCTTACGAGGACGAACATCATCATGGTGAATATGCTGATCGATAGCGCTACCCAGATCGTTTCCCTTATGAACTGGACATTGAAGTGGACCCGGGGTCGAACGAACTTCCAGTTGCAGAAGGCCAAGCTCAGGCACAGTTCGACTATCCCGGATGCAAGGAACACGTATGCGAGCACGAGCAGGCTATAGCCGGCCGCAAGAACGTACACTCCAAGGAAAAGACGTATCACGCCGCCCGTGATGATCGTTATGGCCTCATATTTCATGACCTCGAACGCACGGAACGTGACCTTGTACGCTGTGGACAGGGCCGCTATGAGAGTGAACGCGCCAAAGACATAGACGATCTCCTTGACATCCTGGGGATAACCCATTATGTTTATTGCGATGATTATGAGAGCAAATAGGCCAAGAGATGCTACCAATCTGAAACCCATGATGTTCGGGAGATATTCTTCGGCCTTTTTTGCGTCGTTCGAAGCCTCTCTGACCAGTACAATATCATAGCCGAAGTCCGCCATTAGGGCGAAGAGAGCGACGAACGACGTCGCGAACGAATAATTGCCGAAGCCGACGTCCCCAAGACTACGAGCGATGGCTATGGACAAGAGCAATGTGGAGATCGAGATCACCACCTGGGCGATAAAGAGAAATAGCGTATTCCCGGCTACCAAGGTAACTCTGCTCAGGTCCTTCACCCCTGTACCATCACTTTGATAGCATGTTGATCAGCTCTTTTCGAGTTTGTTTGATGAAAGCCTCGCAGAACTCGGCGTTAGGACCAGCGCTCATGGATCGATAGGAGTTCAGACCCTTGACCTTTTGAGGATAATCTAATTGTGCGATCTGGCTCTTATGCTCCATTAAAGCCCGGACCTTCATATCCATCTCTTGAGTGATATCGACGACCACATTAGGAGATAATGCGGTCCAGACCTCGTAACTGTAACATGTGACCTCTCTGGGATATTTCCTCAAGGATGCGGCGACCATCCTGGCGGCGGCCGCATGATCTGGATGGTTATCTAGATAGAAAGGCACGAAGATGACCTCGGGCAGATAATCGTTCAGGACCTTTGATATCCCCTCGATGGACGAACTGTTGAACCAAAGCTCACCATCGGGATAGTCAAGGAACTCCATATCATCGACCCCGAGCACCTTTAGACCGGCCTCTGCCTCCCGCTTCCTGATGTCGCTTATCTCACTGGATGCTTCTGGCCCATTGCCAGAGCCACCGTCCGTCAGATATAGTACTTTTATATGGGACCCCTTCTCGATGAGCTTCCGCAAGGTGCCACCGCATCCTATCACCTCATCGTCCTGGTGTGGTGAGACCACCAATACTTTTGAGGCGGGATCTCCGAGCTGCTCTACGGTTGGCCCATCACAGGTCCTCAATAACAGGTTCATCGATCTCAGGAACCTACGATAACGCCATGGCCCGAGGATCTTCCCTGCCCGGGATGGTTCTGCCGTCTCATCGCTCATCTAGGCCACTATTGGAAACAATCCTTTATTCTATCTTTTGGTCCAAGCTCCTTCTAGGCGATCCGATCAAGTGTTCGTTCTGCTCGGCGATGCCCAAATGCGACCTCGTTCATTCTGTAGGTCGATGAACATTGACGATATGCCCCCATCGCGGGCGTATCGGGCGGTCGAAAGCGTGACATCGGCCGTTCCGAGCTTATTGCAGGTCCGTTCTGGACCTTGATCGATCGAACGGTCTAGATCTTCATGATCTTGTCGGTGTGGGTACCTCCCGGTCTGCCATCGATAAGGGGTCAATTATTTATCCATCAGGCTATAATCGATTATTTGCTGGAGAGTTGTAGGGAGTGAGACGTTCAAAGGTTATTACGGATCCAGATGATCTTCTGGACCTGAAGGGGCCTTGGGAAGAACTTCGACACCGATGCGGTGGTTCAATATTCTCATCATATACACTGTCGATGGCCTGGTTGGAGGCCTTTAAAGATATCGTGGAACCCAGGGTACTGGTGGTCGAGGAAGAGGGGGAGGTCGTTGGAATAGCCCCGATGGCCCTGAAGCGCCAGAGGTTCTCGGGAGTTCCAGTAAAATTACTATCCATGATCGGGGATGCGGACCGGAAGATGTCATTGAACCCGCTCAGGTTCCTGGTCGAACCGGAGCGGAAAGATGTGCTAGATCAAATGGTCCGGTCCATAAAAAAGGTGGACTGGAACATCATGAGGATGAACTTCATGGACGACGTACAGAACACCGATCGGTTCATGAGCGTGGCACGGTCCAAATGGGACGTTACCTCAGAGCGGCGCTCGGTAGCCGTGACCTGCTCCCTTCCAAAGGACGGGAACATCGAGGACGCGTATAAGAGCGAAGAGAGACGCAAGGTGCGTCAGGCCCTGAGAAAGGCCGAGAGGGAGACACATCTAGAGCTTCGTACGCCGAACAGTTGAGAACTGTCAAAAAGGCCATAGGGACATATGCCGAACAACACATCCAGCGCTG
This sequence comes from Methanomassiliicoccaceae archaeon, assembly GCA_963741025.1. GTDB lineage: Archaea > Thermoplasmatota > Thermoplasmata > Methanomassiliicoccales > Methanomassiliicoccaceae > CAVUGW01. The sequence goes on along the minus strand of CAVUGW010000022.1, from coordinate 86,883 downwards.
GAGCAGCAAGGGGGGTAGCATATATTTGGACCCGGCCAATGTAGCGTTCCTAGGATCTGCCATCCATTCCGCTTTCTTGGAAGGGTTCGGATGGGGATATGAGCTCCTTATCAACGACAGGGTCGCTGCCCAGCAGTTCGGTTTCGTCGAGAACCAAGATATGGTCTGGGCATACATCTTGGGTATGAACAACGATTATGCGCACTACCGACCAGGAATGCTCCTGGAACTTCTTGTTATGACCGACCTTAAGGACAAGGGATATACATCGGTCAATATGGGGGACGGTGCTGATGTTTACAAGTACCGTCTGGGGGGAAAGGAAACATACACTCAAGGTTTGGAGGTCAGAAGAGGATTGGCATCGTGGGTGTCACGCGCTTCAAACAATACCATGATAAAAAGGATCGATTCTAGGCTGGGTATTCTGGACCGGTTCTCCGGGGGACGGGCTACCTTCGAGGCATCGACCGAAGGCACCGCGATCTCCAACCTCTCGACGAAAGGCAACGAGATCGGGAGGGACATAATGCTGCAGACCGACAGGTTAAGTCTCGTAAAAAAGGAGTGAGGGCCGAGGGAGCGCTCCCAACGTTAAGTTATTTATGACGTGACCTGTCCTATCTTTAAAGAATGCCCAGATGTACATGTGTGACCTCCCTGGACGAGCTCAAGGATTTTGAAGGCCCTTGGGAATCGCTTCGTAAGGAGAGCGGGGGCTCTATCTTTACATCCTACAGGATGTCAAGGGCATGGTTGAGCTCTTATGAAGGGATAGTTGAACCCCGAGTTATGATCGCTGAGGAATCAGGGGAGGTCGTTGGCATAGTTCCGATGGCGATAAAGCAGCATCGGGTGTCGGGAGTACCGGTTAGAATGGTCACGCTCGTCGGGGATGGGGACCTTATGTTATGCTTGAACACCCTGAGCCCCTTGATCCGGCCCGGCAGGGAGGATATTCTCGAGGCTCTTATCAGGTCCATAAGGTCGTTGGATTGGAACCTGTTGCGTGCCAATTTCATGGAGGACACTCAGGGGTCCAAAGCGCTCCTGAAACGCCTCGGATCCGATAGGGAAAGTTTAGAACAGAGGTCCAGTAGGTCGATCGTTATCTCGCTCCCCTCGACCGGTGATATTGCCGAGGTCTTCGAAAAGGAGACCAGAAGAGATCTTTACCGTGTTCTTAGAAAGAACGAACGGGAGACGAAGGTCTCGTTCAGGACGATCTCATCAGATCGCCTGGATGAAGCGGTGGACATGCATGCCCAGCAGCACATCCAGCGCTGGGGGGCAAAGGGAGGAAGTATATTCGAGCATCCGGACAACATTATTTTTCTTAAGAAGGCGGTCAGCGAGGCTCTGGACGGTGGTTACGGGTTCGGGCGCGAGCTCCTCATTGACGACCAGATCGCTGCACAGTTGTTCGTTTTTCTTGAGAACGGGACGGTGTTCGCATATAGGACCGGGATGAACAATTCGTTCCATAATCGATCCCCAGGGCTCGTGTTGATGCACCAAGTGATGAACGAGGTCAGGGACGAAGGGAACAAAGTTTTCAATCTGGGGGAAGGCGACGAGAGGTACAAAGATTATTTAGGAGGAAAAGGAGCGACCCTCCTAGGAGGGGAGATCAAAAGAGGACTTGTTTCATTATTATCGACCATAAGGGGCTCGGCCCCCGTAAGGATGTTGGGTTCCGTTCTTGATCTGAAGGATGGAGAAGGTCAAGATAGATGAACGTAGATGTGGTCCCCTCCGGTGTCACCGAACCGCTCGGCCATCGTCGATCTGGCCTGCCCGTATGCACCTTTTTCCGTTCCTCTATGAAGGGAAGATGTCTTCAAAGGGGACGCCTTGACAACACTTAGGTATTTATCGGTTCGATTACAATGATTTTTGGCCAGGGAGGTCATGAGAACCGCATGCATCACGTCATTGGATGAACTGTCCGATCATAAGGAGGCCTGGGAGCACCTTAGAGCGGAAAACGGCGGTTCCATCTTCAGCTCCTACGAACTAGTGAGCTCGTGGCTGAGGGCATACGAGGAGCATGGACCTGCGATCATCCTGGTCGAGGATGCAGGTGCATTGATAGGGGTAGCGTCCTTCTCGCTCATCAAGAAGAGCTTTGCTGGACTTCCCTTCAGAACCATATCGTTCATAGGAACGGATAGAGGTAAGGTCGAATATGCCGCCCCTGGCCCGTTATATGATCCAGAACGCAGAGATGTCGTCGAAGCGATCGTTCAGTGCATGAGAAAACAGAAATGGGGGATCCTGAACACGAACTTCATGGAGAACACCAGGGGGAACGAGCTGTTCTTCGACGAGGTACAGTTCACGATGGGGTTCTTTCATCGAACACGGTGCGAGCACCATCGTATGTCGGCTCCCCGGTGATGGGGACATAGCGGACCGTTTCGGTAGCAAGACCCGTTACCACGTTCGAGACCAGATCAGGAAGATGGAGGCCATCGGCGATCTCGAGTTCAGACATATCCCGTTCGAGGGGATCGATGCGGCGGTCGACGTTCACGTAGAACAGCATATAGGACGCTGGGGGACCAAGGGAGGGAGCCTTTTCTCGGACCCCAGGAACGTGACGTTCCTGAAAGATATTTTGAAGATATCCTATTCGAAAGGTTTTGGCATAGGGTACGAGCTCAAATTAGGCGACGAAGTACTGGCCCAAACATTTGCTTTCGAAGATCTCGATGTCGTGCGAGCGTTCCGCATAGGCATGAACAACAAGTTCAGTAAAATGTCACCGGGGATGGTCGCCGCCTATCTGTTCATGACCGAAATGAATAAGAAGGGCCATACGTCCATCGAACTGGGGCAGGCAGGGGCGGGGGATTACAAGCATCGTTTGGGTGGTGTTGAAATGCCGATCACCTGGCTGACCGTAAGAAGGGGCCTTCCGTCCTTCCTTTCAAGAGCTATGAGCTCTCCCGTTGGACAACGCCTTGATTCGGTCCTCGGGATCAAAGAAAGGTTCTTCGGCGGCGTCTATCGGTGATGCCATGACCGGATCGGGGATGATCGGTATGCATCTTGAGGAGCTCGATCTCCCCTTCATCTATCCCTGCCCTTCTTTTCTTTGCTGACCAATGCGAACCGGTACCCATCGTTCCGATGTGCCCAGCGTTCGACCATGCCCGAAGGGACGCCAAGCGACCGTTGGCCGCGAGGGCTGACCGCATCCGTTCGAAGAGCTCGATGGTGCGTTCCAGCGGGATCTTGACGGTACGGAACATCTTGTTCAGTGGATACTTTTTTCCTTCAAACATATGTCACATATGTCACCGTTCATCCCACAGTTCGAAAAGGTGGGTCATCCGGCGAAACTCTTTATAATCCTCTTTGATCTATATTCATGTTCCAAGATGTGAGATCCTATGCCCCGTTGTGCTTACATTACCCACCTGATGGCCAAAACCTCGGAGGGGGGCGCAGAGGAACAAATGTTCAGAACAATGGAGGCGATAGCTCGGTCCCGTCCAGATCACAAGATCGATCTCTTTGATCCGTGGTCGGACAGCCTTGATGATTTCGACATCGTGCATCTCTTCGCCCCGACGAACTTTCCACTCGAATGCTCCAGGATCGCCCAGTACTCTAAGGAGCATGGGATCAAGGTCGTCACCACCCCGATATTCTATCCGGACATGGACATGGAAGGTTCTCTGTACACAAAGATCACGAGCAAGATGCTGGTCGGTTTCAAGGGATTATTTACAATGAGGCCTTTCGACAGTCTGAACCCGTACATTTGGACGTCAAAGGTGCTCGAGAGCAGCGATCTGGTGCTACCGAACTCGATGGACGAATCAAGGATGATATCCCGATATTTCAGGAAGGACCCGAGATCATTCCGTATCGTCCCGAACGGTGTGGACCCGGGCTTCGAGGTCGGGGACCCACTGACCTTCAATGATGCCTATGGACTGAACGATTTTGTCCTGTTCGTCGGCAGGATCCAGCCCATAAAGAACGTGGTGGGACTGATAGAGGCGTTCGTGCGATCGGATCTTGATACCGATCTTGTGATCATAGGAACACCGACCGATCCGGCGTATTTGCAGAAGTGCAGGTCCCTGAGCACCGATCGTGTTCATTACATACCCTCGGTCCCTCATGGATCTGAACTGCTTTCATCGGCCTACAAGGCCGCAAAGGTGGTTGCCCTCCCTAGCTTTCATGAGACCGTTGGTCTGGTCGGGCTAGAGGGTGGTCTGGCAGGTGCTAACGTCGTTGTCACGAAGAACGGTGGGGCAAGAGAGTATCTAGAGGATCATGCCTGGTACGTGGATCCATATGATGTGTCGAACATAACGAGGGCATTGGTGGATGCATATAGGTCGGAAAGACGTCCAGATCTGGCGGCCCACATAAAAGAAAAGTTCTCCTGGGAAGAGAGCGCAAAGCTGACCGTTGGAGCATATGATGATGTCATGGGTCCGGGCATCTGAACCGGTTCCAAGCTGGATGCCGGTCTGCTGTGCTTAGATCGTATCATCATAGCAAAAAGGATTTTTTCGCTCAAGATCTCATCTAGAGGTTTCTTGCTTTGGAGCATTTCATTAAGATGTCCCATTGACGGGATGGTTTCCTGGCATGATACCGTAATGCCGATCTAACTCTGATCGGCTTCGATCAGCACTAGGTTCTAATCGCTATGGTCGACGCATAGCCACCGAACACATCTCTTGCCCATCCAGACCTCCAACGATCTGAGGTCCCAGAAAAATGCTCATAACTAAGGACATTCAAATGAGGCCATTTCATGACCTCGATCGTTATGGTCGAACATGTGGATGCCATATGACATGCGGTCAGATGTTCCTCGATGAAGTGTGTCCCTACTGATATGGTGATTCCTTTTAGTGTGAGGGGGTATATGAACATCGATCGGCCATCATATCGGTGCAGCTGTGGTAGGGCCGGCCGATCACGCAGTGCTATCGGGCGAATAGCCCTTTCTCGATCTTTATGATGTGGATATCAAAGGGTGTTCACTTGTTCGGTGGTCGGAACGACCCTTTTCAGGTTCCTTGATTTTCTGTCCGATACCTCCAAGAGGATGCCTTCGACCCTTGATGTGATGCTCTCCCAGTCATACTGCTTGGCCCTCTTCTTCCTTGCTTCCTGAAGATCGATGTCGTTCTCCGACAATGCCTCATCGATCTTATCTACGAATCCCTTGCTGGTACCATCGGAGGTGTACACGATATCAGAGAACTCCATCACTCCATCGAGCGGGGTCGAAACGATCGGTTTTCCCTGAGAGGCATACTCTAATAATTTGATCGGATTTCCCATTTTGGTAAGTATCTGCAATTTGAAAGGTATCGTACATACGTCCAGGGATCCGATATAGTTCACAAGGTCCGCGTACACCTTTGTTCCAAGGAAGTGGACATTATCCATCTGTTCTAGCTTTTTCGTTTGCGCGTTCTTTTCGTCCAATGGGCCAATAAGCACTATCGAATAGTTCGGACGACTTTTTGCCAGATCCAACAATAGATCGAAATCCACCCAATTTCCCATGCGGCCTATGAACCCTATTATCGGCCTTTTCAATCCCTCAAGGTCGGAGGGGGTCCCGCCCTTGTTGGCCCATAAGGAAACTCCGTTGGGTATCAGGTACGTTCTTGGGTTCCTACCTGCACATCGGTTATGGAGCCCGTTCGAAACCGTCAGTACGGCCTCGGCGCTGTCAATGAGCTCCTGTTCCCTCTCGAGCATCCAGCATGCGACATGCTCCTTGTCCAAAAAACCCTCACAGGCATCTACACAGTCATAAACGACGGGCACATCGGAGAAACGTTCCTTGATGAACGAAAAGAAAGGTGACGAAAGGCAGAGCACGTCCGGTCTCTCCTCCCTGAACCGTCCGAGCGCCACCCTGATAAGGATGGACGTCATCATCGAATCGTATGATTCGATCATACCAAGTTTGTAGTGGAAAGGTAAAAAGAACGGCCGAACGATGATGATGTTCGGATCGATCCGCTCTACAGGTCTCAGAAAATATAACGGTGTTTTGAAACCACGCAATAGGTTGGTAGGGTCCACATAAACGATCTTATGTCCGTCCTTCCCCATTCTGGAAACAAGGTGTTGATGACGTTGCCATAGTCCATACCATGGCTCGGAGGCGAACCAAACGACGATCAATTATGCATCTCCCTCGAGCATGACGATGTATCGCTATCACCCTGTGCTCTCAACGGCCCATTTCTGATCGACGTACGGTATTGAGGGTTCGGTCATGTTCGATCCCGTTGAGCAAAAATAATGGGACATGGACCGTATCTCTCTCCTATAGAGCATGTCCCCAGGGAACGATCGCAATTGATCGTACAGTTCGCATTTTTCTCTTCTCCTCGTCCATCTAATTGAACCCACGCACCAAGGATGGCGGAACATACCAGGTCAGTTACCCCCGGTCCCCGCTCTTGGGGCATTTTTATAATGAGCTATCGGAACAGTCCCTTATATGGTCCGAACCTTGATATTTCATCATGGAGAAAATAAACCTTCGCTTTTTGACAGGGCCCGCTAACCTATCTGATCATTAGATCATCTCTGTTCATTTGATGGGTCTCACATTTTCTATATATCGATATGATCTGGCATGTTTAGGATCTAGGTCGATACCGAGGGTCATCGTGTTAAAAAATCAACGGCAACCGATATATAATGGTCGTTCTCAAAGCATGGAACCTAGAAAAGAACGTTCCAGGGACATTCTCCATGGGACGAGGTCGTGGTCGCTTTGAGGATAATGGTCGTTCAAGAATCTGATTGGGTGGAGAAAGGGCCGCATCAAAGTCATCATCTGATGGAGCGCTTATCAGAGGATGGTCACGAGATCAGGGTCATAGATTATGAGATAGGGTGGAGAAAACTTCCCCACAAGGGGTTGATCTCAAAAAGACGGGTCTTCGAGAAATGTGCACAAGGTAAGGGAGAACGGCCCCATCACTGTAGTAAGGCCATCTCGGATCAACATGAAAGGGTTGGACTACATGTCGCTTCTTTTCACCCATCTGATGGAGATAAAGAGGCAGATTAAAGGAGTTCCAACCCGATGTGATCATCGGGTTCGGCATCATAAACGCCAACATGGCCATAAGAGCAGCGAGGCAGAACTCCATTCCGTTCGTCTATTACATCATCGATGAGCTTCATCAGCTCGTTCCCGAGAAAAGGCTGAGGACTATCGCTAGGTCGATCGAGCGATCGAACATGAAAAGGTCGGACGCGGTGATAGCGATCAATGAGGGACTGAAGGACTACTCCATCATGATGGGGGCGGACCCAAAGCGCACCACCGTCATAAGGGCGGGCGTGGACCTTGAACGGTTCGTCAGCGCCGACAGGCAACGGATCAGAAAAGACCTTGGGATCGGCGAGAAGGACACATTGCTCTTTTTCATGGGGTGGCTCTATGATTTCTCGGGTCTACGAGAGGTCGCCATGGACATCGTCCGTTCTTCAAGGGACGACATTAAAGATATTGATAGTGGGAAAAGGAGAGCTATGGGACGAGCTGCAGGAGATAAAGAGGTCCCACGGTGACGACAAAAGGATACAGATGGTCGGATGGAAACCGTATGAGGAGATCCCCGATTACATAGCAGCATCTGACATATGTTTGCTTCCAGCGTACAAGAACCAGATCATGATGAACATAGTACCCATCAAGATCTACGAATATCTTGCCGCTGGAAAGTGTGTGATAGCCACCAACCTCCCGGGTCTAAGAAAGGAGTTCGGTGACGGAAAGGGGGTGGTATATATCGAGGACCAGAAAGAGGTGTTAAGCTCCGCCCTTCAGCTCATGGTGAACGGCGATCTACCTAAAAAGGGCGCAGAGGCGGCCAGGGCGGTGAGCGGTAACGGATGGAGAACTCACGAGCCAGTTCGAGCGATTATTGTTCTCCATCGGCGGGAACGGAAGGGCCCTCCCGGCGGGGGTCCTGGCCGGGGCACCGTCCGGTCCGGATACATGATAGCCACTTCGGGCGATCGATCAATGAACGACCATACATCCATTTGTAAATGCGGGGGAACGATGCGTCCTGGAGCCAGGCCCTAATATGAGGATAGTTCAGGTCTGCCCATATTTCAAACCGATGTGGGAAGGGGGCGGGGTCACAAGGATCGCCTATGATATCTCCAAAGCGATGGTCGAACTTGGCCACGATGTGACGGTGGTATCCACCAACATGTGCTTGAAGGGCCGTGATCATGAACTACCGGTCAACACCGCGATCGAAATGGATGGTATGACCGTCTATTATCTGGAGAACCACAAAAGGCATCTTCCCACCAGCGCTCCACCGGTCAATCTTCACCTCCCACGAAATGTGAAGGAGGCCATCCGGGATTGTGATGTCATGCACGTCCATGACCACAGGAACATGTTGGAGGCCCTGGTATGTGGACAGGCCAAGAGGTACTCGAAACCATATCTGATCCAGGCCCATGGGTCCGTTCTACCGTTCTTCCAAAAACAACTACAGAAGAGGGTGTTCGACCGCGCATTCGGCAGATCGAGCCCTGAGCAATGCGTCCGGGTGATCGCGCTCACGAACTTGGAAGCGGACCAATATGTAAGCATGGGCGTTCCAAGGGAAAGGGTGCAGGTGATCCCGAACGGTATAGATACTTCTCTCTACAAGAGGGTGACGGACACAGCATCTTTTAGAGAAAGGGCGGGAATAGATAAGGACAGCAAGATCGTGCTCTTTCTCGGCAGGCTCCATAAGATAAAGGGGATCGATGTTCTACTGCGTTCCTACGCCCAGCTGTGCCACATTAGAAAAGACACAACGCTTGTATTGGCAGGTCCTGACGATGGTTATCGTCAGGAGGCGTTGTCATTGACAAAGGACCTTGGGCTTTCGAACCAGGTCAAGTTCCTGGAAATGATAGACGGTCCTCCGAACGAGGCGTACAGTGCCGCCGACGTCCTCGTTTATCCCTCGTTATACGAGATATTCGGCCTGGTCCCGTTCGAGGCCCTGCTCTGTGGGACACCGGTCGTCGTCTCGTCCGGGTCGGGATGCAGCGAGCTGATAGAAAAGGCCAGATGCGGGCTTGTCGCCAAGAACGGGGACATAAACGACCTGGAAGGGAAGATCGAGCATATTCTGGGACATCCGGAGGAGTCCAGGTCGATGGCGCTCAGAGGATCGGATTTCGTAAAAGATCATCTTAGCTCCACGAAGATATCCAAGAGGATCGAGGCCATGTATATGAAGATCATCGATGAGAAAGTCCTGGAGGTTCAGGGTACGGTAGGACCGTACGCCCTTCAGAGAGGTCGGACATAGTGGATGGTGCTCGATAGATGGACGATCATCTCTGTGGATGGACCAAGGTACGTTTATCTATCGGAACGACAACGGACCCAAGGTTTATTAGATCGAAGAGGCAACATCACCTACCAATGGGGATCAGAGATCGTACGCTCGACTAGATGTAATAATGTTCCATGGGGATCGTCCATATGAAAGGGAACGATCTCCAGGGGGTCGGCATCGACCGGATCTTCGCTCTGTTCGGTCTCATCGGCGGTTCCGCTCTTATCACGTTCGTGTTCGTCAAGGGATCGGACCCGCTATACTTGGTGCTCGGGGCGGGGATCTTCCTAGCCTGTGCGATCTGGATCGTCAAGGGGAGATCGGTCTCCACTGGGGAGCTGGTCCCAAGGGTCGAACTTAAGAGAACAACGCTTTTGCTGCTCTCTGTCCTGTTCTTCATGTTCCTGACAGCATCAGTGATCGCGCTATACCTTCGTCCTGAAGTATATGCGAGACCGATGGCCTACTTCATATTGACCGGGGCCATGTTCGGTCTCATCGGTATCGAGGCCCTGGGAGTTCGTGGTCGATGGACCTATATGATCATGGTCCAATTAGTGATAGTTGGGCTCAGTCTAGCATGGTCCCAGATGACGATATTCCCGGGGTGGTAGGATTGATCCATGGTTCCATCAGAGCATCACATTGCAGTTGATAGGGACCGGTCACGTTCCACCTGGCACTTCATACACAGGGCTCCCGTTCTTCCATCTTCTGGTCGGTTCGACGATGATATTGACGAACCTTGGGTACGAGGCATCGACGATGGCCGCGGTATCCATCGCACAGATGGTGGGATTGGCGTTGTTCGTCTTCTTGATCACACGCTCGTTCACGAAGAGCGCCACCCTAGGGATACTTGCCGCGGCCTTCGTGATAATGGGTGATTATACGATCATCTACAGCATGGTCCTTGTGCCGACGTCCCTCGCTGCGGTGTATATCCCTATGATATTGTACGTGGTCCTTTTCCTTAAGAAAAAGGCACCGACGATGTCCACTGGACTGGCCGCGTTCATGATGGTCGCCCTGATCTTCACCCATACGATCGCCGCCCTTTGTCTGTCCCTCGCATTGCTGATAGGTTGGGGAACGTGGGCTTTGTCGAGGTCACGGAAAGGGACAGGAAGACCTGATATCAGTCTCAGCATGTTCATGTTCTTTACCATAGTCATGATATCCTGCTGGATCTACACCCCTGAGACCTTCAGTACTCTGTCCAACCTGGTCGATTTCGGCTTCATGGCCAGCCAGTTCCAGGTCGTCGGTACGAGCATTTCCAAACCGATGCTGCAGAGCATCTTGGACGGTCTGGGCATGTCCATATTCTTCGCGATCGCCGTAATAGGATTCCTATATATGATCGCAAAAAGGCAAAGCACCAGCCAGGCACTTGGCCTCATGACCATAATGCCGTTGGCCATCGCTACCGTGGCGACATTTTCCGGGCTTTTCCTGGTCGAGGACAGATGGTTCCTATATGCCCAGGTGCTCCTAGCGATACCTGGTGCCATCGCCTTAGGCATCTTTCTGGCCAGAACAAGGAAGGGTGCAAGGGTCCCGCTGGTGGGCGGCGTTCTGATGGTCGTTGCATTGCTCATGATACTCAACTCTGCTGCCACCTATGATGTTCATGTCCTTGCACCTGCGACCTCCGTCCGTCTGGCGCTCACCGACTCCGAGATCGTAGGGGCCAGCGCCATGAAGGAGTACTGGCCAGGGCAGTTCGCGAGCGATGAATATTACGGTGAGGTGTACATGCAGTACAACGGGTTCGATTTCAACGCTACGGTACCCAGTTCTTTGGACACCAGTCTGGACGGCCATAATTTCACCGTATTGAAAAATGACCTCGTAGGGGTCAGAACAGAGCTATTGGAACAACCTATCCAGGTCGACGATGCGGTCTACCGGGTCAACTTCAACGTGACCTCGACGCTGCTGAACGAGGGATATTCGAGGGTCTATTCCAATCCCAGTGTGAGGTTCTACGAGACATGATGGTCCGATATCTTCGTGCTACATCTCGAAGTGCCGTTCTTTGAAATGGTCTCATGGGCTGAAAAGATGACGGCAAGTGTCCAAGCTTAGAACGGTCGTTCATATGAAAAAATGGGGATGCCTTACGCTATCTCGCCCCAATATCATGAGCTTTTGTTACCATGGACCCTGCCGGTCGTTCGGTAACTATTGCAACTGATCGGCCTTGCGCAGTTCCTCGGTCGATCTTGTTGACCGCTATCTCGACGTCACCAGGCTGTCTCGCGCCGGTACAAACCAGCTTCCCAGAGCCGAATAGCAGGAGGACGACCTTTGGCTCGTCGAGCCGATAGACCAGACCGGGGAATTGCTCAGGTTCGTACTCGACCCTCTCTAGACCGAAGGAGAGCGCGATCGCGTTGAGATTTATCTTATGTCCCAGATCTGCGGAGGCGACGATGTTCTGGACATCGATGACCGGCTCATCATCGACCTCGATCCCTGCTTTCTTTATCTGGTTGGTCACCTTCTGGATAGCTGCCTTCACTTGATCTAGGTTCTTGGCCCCAGTGCAGACGACCTTGCCGCTCCTGAAGAGCAGCAGGGCGGTCTTGGGTTCCTTGATGCGGTAGATCAGGCCAGGGAACTTCTCCGGTTCGTACTCCGTTCCATCCAAGGCCTGGGCTATTGCCGTTAGGTCAAGCTCAGCACCGATGGAGGTGGAGGCCACAACGTTTTCGATCTTGTATTTGGAAATGGACCACACCTTTTGAAGTCTAATTTATATGCTCCTATATAATCTAGTACCTTCCTTGTTGAAACAACGACGCCTCGCCTTATCTTTTTCTTTCAATATATAGAGAAGGCGCCCGGCCCTGCCGAGCGGACGACGCTCCCGCTTCATTTTTCATGATGCGCATCGTGGGAATGAGCATCCTCCACGGGCGTTCCCCTCGGTTCCCGAGGGATTGGAGCGCGACCTGATCCATTGGAACTGTCATGGTAACAAGGTAAAGAGCAAAAACGATGCTCGTGATGAAAAAGCTGACGGGATACGGCTCGTAGAACGAGATGAATATACCGGTCCATGTCGCCGCCAATGCTACCACCACCGATATCACCATCCCTCGACCTGGCCGTTTTGTGATCCTCTGGGCTATAGCCGCGGGCGTGACCATCAGGGCGAAGATCAACAGCACACCTACGACCTGGACCGCGAACGATGTAGCTATGGCCACCAACAACATGAATATGATCCCAAGAGGGAGCATCGGCAATCCTTTCGCCTCGGCGACGTCCTCATCAAGGGAGGCGAACAGCAGTGGCCTGTATACAATGGCCATGGTCACCAGGATCACGATGCTGGCCCCTAATGTTATCAGGACATCGTTGCTGCTGATTCCCAGGATCTCCCCGAACAGGATCGAATATGCCTCAGTGGCATAGCCTGTATAGAGGCTTATGAACAGCACCCCCAGACCCAGCATGAACGCGAGCACCGTTCCTATCTGAACGTCCCTGGAAGCGGCACGTCTGCCCAGGACCGCCATGGACACACCCCCCGCGCTGGTGAAGAGGAGGAGGCCTATGATAGGGTCGACCCCGAAAAGGACAGCTGCCGCCGCCCCAGAGAAGCCTACATGGGAAAGGGCATGGGCCGCGAAAGAGGAGCGTCTGAGCACCACAAAGTAGCCCACGATCCCCGCGATCACCGCAACAATGGTGCCCGCCTCGTACGCATGCTGCATAAAAGGGTACTGCCACATGTTCAGAATGTCAGCGATCGGGTTGATGTTCAACGACATGGTATCATTACTCACAATGGTGCGGGTCCTCTTCGATGCCGATGACCGCCACGTTCCCCTTTGAATCATGCAGGACCTCGACACAGGTCCCATATAATGCCGTTAGCGACTCTGAGGTCAGCACATCCTCGGGTCTTCCGATCTGCACCTTTCCGTTCGCAATGTAGACCACCCTATCTAGGACAGGAAGCAATGGGTTGATGTTATGTGCTATCAGCATCGCGGTGACCCCCCGAGAGCGAACAACACCATCTATCAAATGGACCAGTTCACGCTCGCGCTTTATATCGAGATTGGACAATGGCTCATCGAGCAATAGCAGTTCTGGGTTCCCTATCAAAGCTTCTGCCAGGAACACCCTCTGGAGCTCTCCTCCGGATAGAACCCCGAGCGATCTATGGGCCAATCCTTCGGCCCCGACGGCCCTTAGTGAGGTCATCGCAAGCTCTCTATCGTCCTTGGGTCGAACGCTCACCCCCCATCGACCTCCCGAACTTCCAAGTCTTACAAGTTCCAGGCATTCTATGTTCATCTCCCGATCTATCGAATGCCGTTGGGGAACATAGCCGATCTTTGGATTTCCACGATGGGGCTGCTCATCGAACAACATGATGTCCCCATGCAAGGGCCGCTGCAGCCCAAGTAACAGTCTGAACAGGGTCGTCTTACCCGACCCGTTCGGACCGATGATCGCTACGAACTCTCCCTTTTTGATGGAGAAGTTGACATCCTTCCAGACAACGCTCTCCCCGTACCCTGCGGCCAGGTCCCTTGCGTCGATGATGGTCGAACCGTCCCTGCTCATGTCGATCCTCCGTTCACGCTAGAGCTGAGGGCCTCGTAGATAGCGACCACCTCTCCGTACATCCAATCCTGGAAGGAAAGGTTCGGGGGCTGGATGGTCTCGGTGATCCCGACGACGGGGACCCCGTCCTGTGCTGCCAAGGTCTCGATGTTGCTGGTCAGGGGTGTTACGGTCTGTGTATTATAAACCAAGAGACGAACGTTCCCCGTTGCGAGCTGCTGTTCGAACGTAACGATGTCCTGGGACGAGGGGTCGTTTCCCTCGGAGACCGCCTCCATGAAGCTGGTCGGGGACACCAGATCCAGGCCGGTCGCGTTCGCCAGATACTCGAAGATGCTCTCGGTGGATGCCACCTCGGTTCCGGCGAACCGGTCCTTGATCTCAACTATCTCTTGCTGATATGTCCCCAAAGCCGTGGTCAGATCTGCATATTGTTGCTGAAAGTAGGTAGTGTCAGCTGGATCTATGGATATCAGGTCCTTCTCCATCTGTAGAGCTACTTCGTTCACGTAAGTGGGATCGTACCACATGTGCGGGTTGTCCCCGTTCTTCTTTCCTAACAGATCGGCCACGTTCAAGACCCGAGCGTCCGCCTTCGTGCCCGCATTGATCAGATTTTGTGCCCAACTATCATATCCAGCACCATTGATGATGACGTAGTCGGCCGTCGCGACCGCACGGGCGTCCGCGGTGTTGCTCTCGTACTCATGTGGGTCCGCATTGGGGTCTGACACTATTGAAAATACCTGGACATGGGACCCCCCGATCTGGGACACAAGACTTCCCCAGAAGTTCTCTGCCGCGACGACCTGTATCTTGTTGGAGCCACCATTGATCTCCCCTGAGGAGATGGCCGCCCATCCTCCGGCGATGATCAATATCGCGACCAATACGATGGCCGTGGTCAACATGATAGCTCTCTTTGAAAGGGTCGTCGTTCATCCCCTGAACGGACGTTAAGTTCATAACAGATATAGAATTTGCTATTAACTTTAATGGAGCCGCATATAAATATGTTATTAACTTTGGCAAGCTGGATGCCCCTAGCGAAAGCCGGGGGACGAGAGAGAGCGTGGAGAACGACACAGTAAGGGACGAGAACGGGGTACTTTCGCTCTGCTCATCGAATGGGCGTTCATGTTCGAAATCGTTCTTCCCCTTTCGCGATCCTGGAAGAGGATCAAATAACGTACGGTCGGAGCGACCGGAACTTACGCTCGTGGACGGCGACCTTTATATTCATCTTCAGATGTCATACATCTCGAGATGTCGAAGCGATAAGCCCCGTCCGCAGGTAGGGTAGATGATCTCTTTGCCCCGTTCCTTCCGACAGGATCACGAACCAGGGACAAATATGAACAGAGGCGGCCGGGACTCAGGCCTTGCGCAACGAAAGTCGCTTCTGCCATTTGTTCATCGATCATCGCATAAAATGGTCGGAGTTTAAATAATGTATAAATAATTGAAATTACACTTGTCATCGATGGAGTGAGATTGGGACCATTTGGTCCCCATTGAAAAAATTTGATCAGGTGATTGATATGAGCAAGCAAGAACTAATCGATTTGATGAACCACGCATTGGACCTGGAACATGCAGCGAACGTTCAGTACCTAAGTCATGCGGAGATCGTAGATGGGGTCGATGCGGAACCTATCATCGCCCGATTGAAGGAGATAGCCAATGATGAGAAGGACCACGCAGAGAAGTTCCGAACATTGATCGGGGCTTTGGGCGGTGTCCCGAGCATGGGCATGGCCCCGACCTATAAGGCCACCTCCGTGAAGGAGATCCTCGAGCTCAACCTGAAGGGCGAGAAGGAAGCGGTCGATACCTACAGAAAGATAATGCAGAAATTGAAGGAGGAGAAGATCCATTACTAT
This sequence comes from Methanomassiliicoccaceae archaeon, assembly GCA_963741025.1. GTDB lineage: Archaea > Thermoplasmatota > Thermoplasmata > Methanomassiliicoccales > Methanomassiliicoccaceae > CAVUGW01. The sequence continues at coordinate 71,033 of CAVUGW010000022.1, read as the reverse complement.
GATTATCTGCTCGAGCACGAGATCAGGCACATCCTGATGGAAGAGCAGGAGCACATAACCGAGCTGGAACTTCTGATGGCGCAACAGGGTAACAGCTACTGAGCCTAAAGCTCGTTGAAACCTTACGGACGATCGGGCGCAGCGACATGGAGGCCAGGCGGACCCGGTCCACCTTCTTGGAGGGCTTGGGAACGGCCTTCCTATTGGAGGTTTCCGCGCTCGTCGATCGTCCTTCGATCTTATTTTTGACCGTGATCGAACTTCGTTCCTGCAGGTCCCTATGAACGTTCTTATCGCCCATCATCAAAAGGATGCACATCGTGTTCCGGTGACAATGTTAGCATGGTCCATGGCCTTGCCCGAGAAAGCTCCTAGCTCGGCGGTCCACCGTTCAGGGTCTCGGTTCCCTGACCTTCATCTTGTAGGAACGGAAATGTGATCGGCCTGGTCCAGTGACGCGAGAGCTCTAGATCGGCGATAGCGGTCGGGCGATTTCATACGAAGAGCATCCCTATCCTCAATGCGATCCCCCCAAGAAGGACCGCCATTCCCACCTCGGCGGCGGATATCGTGATCGCGCTCTTCCAGCCATACTCCCTGACCAGTGTTATTATCACCGCGATGCAGGGTATGTATATCATGCTCACCAGCGCTAGGACGATGAGCTGCAAGGGGGTCAGGACCAGAGCGAAGTTGGTCGTTCCGAAGATCACAGCTAGCATCAGTATGGTAAGCTCCTTTCTGACCACACCGAATATCAGAAGTATCCCAGTGACCGCCGGCAATCCGAGCCACAGCACGGTTATCGGGCTCAGTGCGTTGTTTATCGGTGTAAGGACCCCGAAGGAGTAAAGTCCCTGAAGTACCGCACTTCCGATTATGTACGCGGGGAAGACTATCCAGAGCAGGGACTTCGTTCTGGCCCATGTCTGTTTCAGGACGACCCTCAACGAAGGCGTGTGGTACTTCGGCATCTCCATGATCAACCCGGCCGATTCGCCCGGAACGAGCTTGTACGCGACCCTACCGACCAACAGTATCAGTGCTATATCGAACGCGTAGAGGGCCATCGCCCACCAGATGTTGACGAACACCGCTACCAGGCCCAGGATCACGACCGTTCTGGCAGTGCAAGGAACGAGGGTGACGAGCAAAGTGCTTATGAGCTTCTGCTTGCGCGTCTCCATTATCCTGCAGGAATAACAGGCGGGAACATTACATCCATATCCCAGGATTATGGGTATGATCGCCTTTCCGTGCAGCCCGATCTTATGCATGCCCTTGTCCAGCATGAAGGATATCCTTGTGAGATAGCCAGAGTCCTCTATTACGGCCAGGACCAGATAGAAAGGCAGGACGAACGGTATGATGAGCGTGATCCCCGCCACGAAACCGGTGAAGGCGCCGTTCCACAGTATGCTCCATAACGGACCTGACACCACCGGTTCATATTTCTCGATGCTCGACAGGAAGTTCTGGATGACCGAAGATACCTCGGAGCCAAATAGGAACGTCCATAATAGAAGCCCCCCGATCACCCCAACGACCATCAGATAACCAAGGACGGGGTGAAGGGCGATGGTGTCCAGTTTGTCGGACCAGCTTCTTCTCTCGCTCAATTCGCTTGGATCGGTCTGACTGATGACCTCGCTGGCTATTCGATCGGACATCTGGTACCGCTCGGCGGTCATGACCACGCTGGACGGCTCCCCATGCATGTCCTCGAGCTCCTGCGCCAGCTTATTGGCCACTTCAAGAACGCTCGCATCCACCTTGTTCATTATGTCCGAGAACTCGCGGTCCCTTTCCAGGAGCTTTATGGCGACCCATCTCGCGGGATAGCCCCCGACCTTTTCCCCTAGGAGCGGGAGCAGTTCTTCGATCTTCTGCTCGACCTCCTTGCCGTATCTTGCCACGGGAGGGGTAGGCCTCTTGTCGGCCACCTCCAGGATCTTCTCGGTGAGCTCCGCGATCCCCTTTCCCTTGATCGCTATCGTCGCCACGACCGGGATCCCGAGCTTTTCCTCCAATCTCTTGACGTTGAGCACCAGACCCCTCTTTTCGAGCAGGTCCGTCTGATTAAGGGCGATGACCATAGGGACACCGAACTCCATCAGCTGTATCGTGAAGAACAGGTTCCTCTCCAGGGCGTTCGCATCGATCACATTTACGACCGCATCAGGTCTTTCGAGCGCGATGTAGTCGCGGGACACTATCTCTTCCATCGAATATGTGGAGAAAGAGTATATGCCCGGCAGATCGACGATCTCTATCCTCCTGCCTTTGTACTGCAGGAGACCGACCGCCCTCTCCACCGTCTTACCTGGCCAGTTACCGATTATCTGGTCCACGCCCGTCAATTGGTTGAATATGACGCTCTTACCTACATTGGCGTTACCGGCAAGGGCTATGACGGAGTCGGCGTCCTTTATGACGAGGGGCTTGGACGAGCACTTCTCGCAGGCATCACATCCGGCCATGTCATGCCTCCACCAACGTAACGAATATATGGTCGGCGATATCGCTTGCGATCGCTAATCTCGTCCTCCTAACGGACAGCTCCACTGGCCCGTTCATCGGGGCCTTTCTTATAAGTTTGACCTTCGTCTTAAGTGTCAGTCCAAGATCGGAAAGTCTCTGAACGACCTTTTGGTCCCCCCTGATGAAAGCTATCGCACCCTCCTGATCGGGCTGAAGGTCGGTGATAGGGACGATGCCGTTATCGCCATGCGTCCTGATCGTACTTACCGTGATGGGACCCCTGCACTGGTCACAGCTGCCGATAGGTTTCTCACAGGGAGCTATGAACTTACCATGCGGAGAACGGGACGGTGCCTCTAACCATCTGCACAATGCATCGGCCGTCTCATCGGACATGTAATGCTCGAGCCTGCAAGCTTCGGGGTGGACCCGCGATGGCTCTATCTGAAGGACATCTGAGAGAAAGACCTCGATAAGGCGGTGTCGCCTCTTGAGCTTGGTGACGACCTCCATCCCGTTCTCGGTCAGCCTTGCCCCCACGTAAGGTTCGTAAGAGACAAGTTTTTTCCCGGCAAGGTTCTGGACATATTCAGTTACACTTGCTGGAGTTACTTCGAGCTTGGCAGCGATCGCGGAGGTCTTGGCCGTCCCGTCCTTGCCTGCGATGTCGAAGATGGTCTCAAGATATTCTTCCAACTGCTCTTTCGACATTGGCCTACCCACCCGGATTAGGCCATCCTAATATTAGTATGTTTTGGGAGACCTAAAAGATATCTAGGATGGAAGGACGGGTCGACATAGCGTTCCTCACCTCCCCAAGGAACGGAGACCAAGGGAGGGGTCTGTGGAAAAGATCATCCGCTTTGGCGTCCATCGTCGGTACTGGGTCTCTTCTGCGGGATATCCAGTACGAAAACGGCCCCCTTGGGCTGGTTGTCCTCTATGTGGACCGTGCCTCCATACCTTTCTATGGTCTTCCTTATCAGGTAAAGACCAAGGCCCGAACCTGCCTGTGGGCCATAACAGAAACCCTCCTCGAAGACCTTTCCTTTGATCTTGTCAGATATCCCGACCCCAAGGTCCGCGACCCTCAGCTGGCAGAGCTCCCCATGGTCCTCGATGGAGAAGTCGATCCTTTTGGTCTGACCGTGCCTGATGGCGTTCCTTACCAGATTGTCTATCACGGACGTTACCGCCTGGTCGGCCATCACCAGGCCGTTACCTCTGATGCTGTACAGAAGGGGAGCGTAGTCCCTCATCACCAGATCTATCTCGGCGCGCAGATCGTAAGGGCGAAGGCTCCCGCTGACACCGGTGAAGAACATCTCCAGCTCCTTCATCCTGCCTATCAGTTCGGTTATCTTGTTTATGGACCTCGTCGCTCGTTCAAGATAATCATCGCTACCGGTCATCTTGTGTAGCTCGAGCGATGCGCTGATTACCGTCAGATCGTTCTGGATGTCATGTCTCATTATCTTGGTTATCAGCCGCAGGACATCGTTCGACCCCATGAGCGATTCGTCCATCTTCTTTCTCAAAAGGGCGATCGCGAATATGGTGGCAAGCCTTTGCACTAGCTCGAGGTCCTTCTCGGTGTAGTCACGGGGCGAGTTGGCCAGACCTATGAACCCTACGAAAGTGTCCCCTATCATCGCCGGAACGGAAAGGTATCTTTTTACAACGGTGTCCGTACCTGAGGCCCATATGGCCGCCACCTCGTTCTTCGGGTCGTTCGTGAACATCGGGGTACGGCCAGAAACGACCTTCCCCCATGCCCCTTTAAGCTCCTTGATGACCGTAACGTTCCTTTGCTCGGCCGAGCCGTGGTCGGGTGCCAAGGTAGGAACGATAAGATAGCCCGTCCGCGGTTCCAGATAACCTACGAAACCGGACCCGCTCCCGGTAAGCTCCTTAAGTCCGGCGAACATCGTGACGGCAATATCGTCGATCGCGTCCTTGGTAAGGATCCCGCTCGACAGGTCGGCGATCATCTTGTTGATCTTGACCTCCGATGCCAGGGCCTCTTCGGCCGCCTTTCTCTCTGTTATGTCCAGCACGGTGGTCCCGATCATATGTCCCCTCTCGGTCCTTATCGGGAAGGACAGCTGCTGAACGGTCCTGATGCCGCCGTCCGGACGCGTATAATGGGCCTCTATCGGAGAACCGAGGAACGGGGCGGTCCCCGAGCCGAGGGCCTTCGTGATGGCCTCCTTGGTCTGTTCCGGCGTGTATCGTTCACCTCCGTCCCTGTTCATGAGAGGGGACCGCACGTCCCATGTGAACCTGCCGATGGCCTTCTCCCTTTCCAGGCCAGTGATCTGTTCCAATCGATGGTTCCACTCAAGTATCCTTCCGTCCTCGTCTATGAAGGATATCCCCTCGGAGGACTGCTGCACGAAATATCGGAACTTGCGTTCGCTTTCCAGCATCGCTTCCTCCACCATCCTGCGCTCGGTGACGTCAAGGACCGTTCCCAGCAGCCTGATGACCTTTCCCTTGTCGTCCTTCTCGGGTATCATCCTCCCCTGGATGTGCTTGATGTGTCCTCCGGGCAGAACGATCCGGTACTCGAGTTCGGAGGCCTCCCCCTTCTCGAGGGCGATCCTCATCCGCTCCACCACCTTTGCTTTATCGTCCGGATGGTAGTAGCTGCGCATCTCCATAAGGGATATCGCCCCGAAAAGGGGGTCCCTTTCGAATATCCTGTAGCTCTCCTCCGACCACCTGACCGATTCGTCGACGATGTCGTACTCGAAGCTCCCGAGCTTTGCCGCCTTCTGGGTATTGGTGAGCAGCATCTGGTTCTTTTTCAGGGCCTCTTCAGATGCTTTTCTTGCCGTGAGATCGGTCACATATGCCAAGGTCCCTATATGGTCACCGTTCTCGTCCGTTATCGGAGAGGTGTTGACCCTTGTGAACATCTTCCTTCCGTCCTTGGAGATAAGATCAAGGTCCATGCTGGCCTCGTTCTTGGACCGCAAAGGGGAGGACTTCAGGAAAGTTCTCCTCGTCCTCGCCTCAAGAAAATCGGTGAGCGGACGGCCGATTCATCTCCGAGGTCTGATATCCCAGCATGTTCGCCATATGCGCATTGATATAGGTCGTGCGGTCCGAGGAATCCACCGTCCATATTCCCCCCTGGGCAAGCTCGACCAGTTGTCTGTACTTGCGTTCGCTCTCCTGTAGCGCCCTCTCCGACCGTTTCCTTTCGGTTATGTCCCTTGCCACGGTAAGATACGCTGGGACGCCCTCATAGGAGATAAGGCGGGTGTTGACCTCGGTCTGGACCGATCCCCCGTCCTTGGTCCTTTGGACCGACTCGAACAATCCGTTCCCGTTCTGTGTCACCGTCCTGAACTGCTCCTTGATGATCTCGGAGAGACCGGGTTCGTTCACGTTTCCGAGGATCGAGCCCAAGGAACTCCTCCCTCGAATATCCATATCTCTTCCTAGCTACCTCGTTGACCTCCAGGAACCTGCCTTCCTTGTCCTGTATCATGAGGGCATCGGCCGCCATGTCGAATATGTCCCTGAACTTCTGCTCGCTCTTCTTAAGGGACGACCCGGCCTTCATAAGGTCGGTGATATCGTGATAGCTCCAGACCCTTCCGATGATCTCGTTCCCCGACACCTCGGGAAGGGAGGACCTTTCGAACACCCTTCCGTCCTTGAGCTCGAGCCTGTCCTTGCTCTCCTCGTCCGGGTGCTGGTAGAGCTCCTTGACCCTTGCGATGGTTCGATCGGGTTCGAGGAACAGTCCGGACACCGAGCTGAGCAATGAGACCTCGTCCTTGTCCTTCAGGTCCTCCGGCTCCAGGGACCACATCTCCAGGAACCGCCGGTTGAAATTGACGATCGTTCCCGTCCACGTCCACCACGAGGAACCCGTCGGCCGTGGAGTCGAGGATGGCCTTGAGGGCCGACATCGTGCGCTGACCATCGGTCTCCGCCCGTTCCTTCACCGTCGCCATAGCGATCAGCCCGGAAGCAAGCTCGATGAGCTGAACATGGAGATCCAGTCCAGCCGCACGTTATCGCTGTAGCTCTGGACCACCACCGCCCCGATGCACGCGTCATCGTAGCGGATCGGGACACCTAGCCAATCGATGCACATCCTTCCCCTGGGTTCGATCTTCCCCCGCTCGATCAGTTCCTGGATCTCCTCTTCGGAGAGATGGACCGTCTTTCCGGTAGAGCAAACCCTCTCGGTCAATCCCTTCCCCAAGGCGATGGTGCCGGGATTACCGTTCTTCTCGTCCACGAAGTACGGGAAGGTCATCGTCCCGCCGCCATGGTCGACCAAGGCGATGAACAGGTTCTTGACCGGCAGCAGGTCAAGAAGGGCCGAATGGACCCTCGAGAGGATCTCTGATATGGGGAGGGTCGAACATGACCGTTCTGACAGCTCCCGGAACATATCGATGACCTTATGTGCTCTGTTCCGGTCGTCAACATCGTTCAGGACGAGGACGCGTGCCGGTGAACCTTCGTGGACCGTCTCCATGCCCCTTATCTCGACCACGGCATGGGACCCGTCCTTCCGCCTGATGTCGCAAGAGCATATCTCATTGGACGCCCTGGAAATGTTCCTGTTGAGCGCGCTCCAATCCTTATCGCCCAACAGGTCCTGTAGCCTGATACCCACCAGGCCTCCTGACGGATATCCCAGGACCTCCGAGGCCCTTTCGTTGACCTCCCTGATCCTGCCCTTCTCATATATGATGATGCCCTCCAGAGCGGTCGCGGTCAGCACCTTTAAGCGTCCCTCGCTCTGTTCCAGCCTCTCCTCCATCATGTTCATCCTTGTGATGTCGGTGAGCGTGGCCAACAGCACACCCTTGCCCTGCGATCTGATCGGGGAAAGATCGATCTGGACATCCAGGACATTTCCGTTCGATCGTCGATGTTTGGAAAGAACGCTGGTCCTCTCCATCGGAAGAGGCTTGCTGGGTCCGGTGTTCATGGCCTTGCTGGACCTCATATCGAGGTCGCCGAGCCTCATCGATGTGAGCCCGGGCTCATCGAGGCCGAACAGCTCGCATGCGGAGGCATTGGCCCTGACGATCTTTTCACTGTCCGGATCGACCAGGAACATCGGTCTGGAGCTCTCTTGGAAGAGGTAGCGGTACATCTCCAGATTGTCCCGGGCCACATCCTCCGCCTGTTGTTTTCCTTCCGCCTCGTGAAAGTAGAGGTTCAATCCTTTACGGCTCGGTCGGATGAGTATATCGTAGGTCCTCTGCCCGTTCTCGGTATTTATCCGGGAGGTCACCTTCCTGGAACGACCGGTCAGGAGGACGTCCCTTGCACTTCTCCTCGACATAGCTCCCCTCCAGGTCTATGAACTCCGAAGAGAACCCTGCCCCGATGCATTCCTCGGACGGCGCCCCGATGATGCTCTCGGCCGCTCGGTTGAGCCCTGAGACCCTAAGCCCCTCATCAAGACTGAAGAACGGGTCGGGCATGCCATCGATCAGCTCGCTGAACGTTCTCTTCCCCTCTTCTATGGCGTTCCCGGACCACCCCCTTCTCGCCGCATCCCTTATGAGCCTTGCCAGATCGTCCATCGTACGTCTCTGGACCTGGCCTTTCTTGAGATAATATGTAGCGAACCCCCTGGGACCGCGGATGTCCTTCTCCTCCTGGTCCGTAAAGAATATCGCAGGGGTCGTCACCCCCCATGACCTGAGCGAGCCGACGATCTCGGTACCGTCGATCTGGGGAGGGTCGTGTGCAAGCACAATGACATCATACCTCCTCCTCTGGACCGATCTGAGCGCCGCAGAGGCCGTGGGCGTAAGGGTCCACCTTTATGTCCTCATATTCCTCTAGATGGGATCTGACAGAATCGGTCGAATTCTTTTCGGAATCCACATACAGGACGTGGACATAGGAGGTGGCCATGGTGTATGTTTTGGACCAAATATAGAAGCTTAAATGTTTCTCGCTGAATCTTAACCGTGATTCTTACGGCGGTGATCGGATCCGGAAAAAGGAGAACAAGGGCCACCGGCCGACGATATCATGAAAGGGACGAGGTAAGGGGCGAGAGGACGCATGTTCGCTCGCCAAGGCCAGCGGTCGAAGGGCACTGCGGAGGAGCAAAGGTCCTCGATCATTATCCCCGGAGATTATCGATCATAGTTCCCATGAAACAGGATTTATATCGGTCCGACCGGGATATTACGGCAGAACTGAGGATAGAACGGTGATCTGGCTTTGAGAATGCCCCGATCTGATGGAGCTTACACGGCTACCATTGTCGTACTTGTGGTATTCATGATCATGACCCTTTTCCTTACCACCTTCCAGGGACAGGACGCGAGCGCGCAGTCCTCCGGCACCGTACCTGGTGTCCCCACCGGTGTGTGCGCCGTTCCCGGGAACGAAAAGGTGACAGTGAACTGGACCGCACCCCGCAATACTGGGGGGAGCACCATAAACGGTTATAATGTTTACAGGGGAGAGGTCCAGAACATGCTATCTTACATCGGCACATCGATGACGTCCAGCTATGTGGACAACGGTCTTACGAACGGTCAGATGTACTATTACAGCGTAACGGCCGTCAACGGGGTGGGGGAGAGCGGTCGTTCGGCCGAGGTGAGCGTGACCCCCGCCGCCGTCCCGGGAACGCCTATCGATCCAACGGCCGTGGCGTCCGACGGCCAGGCGTCCCTTGGCTGGTCCGCACCATACTCGAACGGCGGAACGCCGGTCCTGTATTACAATATATATCGCGGTTCCGCGTCGAACATGGAGATCTACCTGACATCCGTCAGTGCGACCAGCTTCCTGAACCTGGGGCTCACGGACGGGCAGATGTACTACTATGAGATCAGCGCCGTCAACTCCGTCGGCGAGGGCCCCAGGTCCGTCGAGGTCAGCGCCATCGATGCGATGGTCCCAGGTACGATAAGCTTCTCCCAGGTGACCCCGGCCAACGGGATGGTGACCCTCACATGGAATCCGCCAGGCAACACCGGGGGTTCCCCTATAAAGGGATATGATATCTATCGTGGCTCGGTCACGGGGCAGGAGATGTTCTATTCGACGGTGACAGGAACGACGTTCACCGACCCATCTCTCACGAACGGCCGCACATATTACTATTACATCACGGCGGTGAACAATGTGGGGGAAGGTCCCCGCTCGGTCGAGGTGTCCGCCACCCCGGTCACGACACCGAACGCGCCATCGGCGCTCATCGCCAACGCTGGGAGCGCACAGGTGACCCTTAACTGGACCGCTCCTGCGGTGAACGGCGGATCGACGGTCACATACTACAGGGTATACCGCTCGACCTCCAAGGGCGAGGAGGTGTTCCTCAGCAACTCCTTTTCGACATCCTATATCGATAATGACCTGACGGACAATGTGACCTATTATTATGAGGTAAGCGCGGTGAACGCCATCGGGGAAGGACCCATGAGCGCCGAGGTGAGCGCCAAGCCCGGAGATATAGCGACAACGGGCGTCGTGCTCACGACCAATCTTACCTACACCTCCACGGGTGCTATCGTGGCCTTTAACCTCGCGAACGGCACGAACAGCGACGTCTACCGCTACGACTGGATATGGGACGGGGTCTGGGACACCGGCTGGGAGGCCAACACGACCTATGAGCACGATTACCTACCGGGCAATTATACCGCGCTCGTTCAGGTCTATGATGAGGCGACCCAGCAGACCACCACCCTCCATGCCGAGATCGTTGTTCCAGGGGAGGTCGCCACCACCCATGTCAGCTCGGGCGGTGGGATACCGTACACGATCATATTCGTCCTGTGCGGTGTGGTCGGCGGTCTCCTTGTGCTGAGGTTCGTGCTCAAACGCAGAGGCGGTTGAGCGCAAAGGTTTAACGAACGGAGCGCATCGATCTTCGTGCACTGTTCCCGATGCGGTAAATGCTGTCACAGGACCCACATGGAACTTTCCGATGAGGACCTTCACCGACTGAGGTCCTCGGACAAGGTGAAGGAAGAGTTCTATATCATCGGACGCGATGGGATCCCCAGGTTGAGGAACAGGGGCAGATATTGTGTTTTCTATGACCGGTCCAAAAAGGGATGCCGGATATATCACATAAGGCCGCTGGGCTGCTCCATCTATCCTGTGAACGTTACCGAGCAGGATGTGCTGGTGATCGATGGGATATGTCCGGAGGGCGGGACCATCGGAGAGGAGGAGCTTGGCGAGAAGGGTCGAACGCTGCGACCGTTGCTGAAGAAGATCGACGAAGAGGCCGCCCACCGTTCCGAAAGGGCGGGAACGCCGGGCGTGACCTCCGGACAGGAAGATAGCTGAACCAAGGAGCGGGTCATGGACCCACGGCCGGGCCGGGGGGTGAACGCCCGCCATCAACAGTTCCTGCGAACGCCCCTTCTTTCGAGGTCCTCGATCACGGATTCGAGGTCCTCGTACTGCGCGTCCCTTCCTATCTTGTTGGTCACCCCGAACCTTTCCAGCTCCTTGCTGACGACCGGTGTCATGTCGGTGAGCACTAACCTCACGCCGATCTCCTGAAGATCATCCGCCAACCGGAGCAAGGTATCTCCGCTGGTCACGTCCACATTGGAGACGGCCGACAGGTCGATGCACAGCCACAGGACATCTGGCGGTCCGTCCTTGGCAAGTCCCATGACCTCCTTGTAAAGCCGTTCGGAATTGGCATAGTACATCCCGTGATTGAAGCGATAGACCAGAAGCCCCGGTACCATCTGCCTCGCCTCCGACAGGGGCACCGGTCTGACATGACCATGCCTGCTGAGGACCATCACCGAGTTCTTCAGTCGATAGCCCATCTGTACATGGTACAGAAGGGACAATATTATTGCCAATATCGCGGCCTCGCTCACCCCGACGACCACGGCCGTGATGAGGGTGAGCATGGCGATGGTGAACTCCGCCCTGCTCTTGCTGTATATGTCCCTCATCGACCTGACATCGATCGTCCTCAGACCGATGATGAAAACGATCGCGGAGAGCGCGGCCACGGGCAACAGCGCGAGCGGGGAGGTCAAGAACAGAAGTACGATGACGACCATCGCGACGGTCGTCAGCTGGGCGATCTGGGAACGCGCTCCGGCCACCTCGGCCACGGCCGTCTGGGACACACCGCCGTCGACCACGAACGTGCCGGAAAGTCCTGCCCCGATGTTCGCCAACGAGAGCCCCAGCACGTCCGCGTCCTCGTCCAGGTCCTCTTTGTTCTTGGCCGCGTAGCTGCGAGATATGGAAACGCTCTGTGCGATGATCACGACGAAGAGGGATACGAGCGTGAAGGAGAGCTGGGGAAGCACGCTCAGGTCCTGCAGGTTGGGGATGCCGATCATCGGCGGCCCCCCTTGGACGGTCCCGATGACCGCCAGGCCATGTCCCTGAAGGTCCAGTGCCGCGCTGGCGATGATCGCCCCCACGACCACCAACAGCATGGACGGGAACCTACTGGAAACGCGCTCGGTCCCGACCAGCGCCACGATGACGAGCAGGGAAGTCACGAGCGCCACTAGGCTCAGGTCGGACGTTGTTCGGACGACCTCCAACGGTCCCTGGAGGATATTGCCGCTGGTGCTCGGGAGGCCGAGCATCCCGGTGACCTGCCCGATGGCGATATCGATACCTACCCCGCTCAGGAGCCCTACCGCGGCGGTGCGCGACAGGAAATCGGCCAGGAACCTCATCCTGAACAGACGGCTCAGGAGCAGGAGAACGCCGACGAGGATGGCAAGCGTAGATGCCAGGGCGATGTATCGTGAGGAACCCGCGATCGCAACGCCGGCCAGACCGGCGGCCATGATGGCGGCGCTGGCGGAATCCGCCCCGATCACCAGATGCCTTGACGACCCGACCAGGGCGAATATGATCATGGGGATCAGAATGGTATAGAGCCCCGTGACGACCGGCATGCCGGCGATCCTGGCATAACCTATCGACTGTGGGATGCACACGGCCGCCAATGTGAGGCCGGCAAGTATCTCCAGAGGGATGCGGTCCCTGTCGATCGGCAGGATCCCCCGAAGGAGGGGGAGGTGGCCGAAGTGACCTTTCTCACTTCGGTCCCCTTTCCGTTCCTCGTTCCCCTGGACTGTTCCTCTTTCTCGGATCCGATCATCTCGTTCGTTCGGACCCTCCTCTCGATCGACCTGGGCCTCGCACCTCGGCGTTCGGAAATCTTTCATTTTCGTCGGTCCGCCTGGTACATTAACGTTGGCCCGGCCCGAAGCATCGGTCGATAAAAAGATCGGTCCGGGAGGACCCAAGGGAAGAGCGATCGAGAGCGCCTGGGTCGTCCGATCCAAAAAAGTATCATGCATGGAACATCAGGAACGGTGGGCCCAGGGCGGGTACAGGACGGACGATGCGGCGCCTATCACCCCGGCATCGTCCCCCAGTGCGTTGTGGACGATCTCTAGCCCGTCGAGCGTGGATCTGAGGGCCCTGTCCAGCACCTTGCGGCGGACCATCGGCAGCAGGTCCGGGAAGCTGTTCACGATCGTTCCCCCCAGAACGAGCTTTTCCGGATCGAACGAATTCACCACGTCCGCGATGCCCTCGGCGAGCGCCCCGGCGATATCGTCCCTGATCTCAAGCGCCATATGGTCCCCGGCGTTCGCCGCCTCCGCCACCTCCTTTGATGTGATGGCATCGATGTTGAACGATGCACGGGTCAGGATATCTCGCCCGCGGACCGGGTCACGGGCCACGGCCTCCCGGGCGCCCGCGGCGATCGCCCATCCTCCGGCGACCGATTCCATGCACCCCGTGCGGCCGCAGGTGCACTGCCGTCCGTGCGGGTCGACCATGATGTGACCGAAATGGCAGGCCGAGCCGGTGTTCCCCTCGACCGGGACCCCGTTCGTTATCGCCCCACCGCCGATCCCGGAGCCGACGAGCAGGCAGCATATGTTCATGCTCCCCTTTCCCGCCCCGTGCCTCCACTCCCCGATGGTCGCCATGACCACATCGTTCCTCAGCACGGTCCTGACACCCAGCTCCCTTTCAAGCTCTCTCTCGAACGACTCGTCGTCCCAGAACAGGTTCGGTCCCCTGCGGACGATGCCCTTGCGAATGTCCACCTGACCGGCGATCCCTACGCCGGCCCCCGCGGGGGCGGTGCTCATCGAGGACGCAAGCTCATTGGCGGCCATCACTATCTGGGAACGGACCGCCCCGGGACCGCCGGCCCGGTCGGTCGAGCCCTTCAACGAGCCGAGGACCTTCCCGTTCCCATCGACCATCGCCACCCTGAGATTGGTGAAGCCTATATCTATGCCGAACGCCCAGGCGATCATCCTTTGCGACCTCTTACCCTATACTGGAGGAGGGTCAAGATAATTATCCTTTCACATTTGGGGAACGTATCGCATCGAAGTACGGACGAGCAAGCGCATTTGGAGCCCGTTCAAAAGGCCAAGGTAGCCCGGGAAGAAATGTCCGCCTGTGCATCGTTCGGGGCGATATCGCCGTTCTTGACCATCTCGAAGTCCTTCTCCAGCAGCGCGATGGTCCTGACGTCGAATATGGTCGGATCGAGGGGGATGAGCAGCTTGGAACCGCTGAGGGTGGTGGAATCCCTAAGGCCATAGAGCAGCAGGAGCACCTTGTCCATCTCGTTATTGGTCGTTATGTACTCAAGGCCGTCGAGAAGTACCACGGTCCTTTGTCCCTTGGACTGGAACTCCGTTATCGTGTGCCTCAGGACCGATAGTTCGTTGGGATCGCACCCTGTCGGGATGGGGCTGGGTCGAAAGCCATAATATCGGGGTCCTGGTCAGGCCATAACTGCTCCTGATATCGTTCGGGTGCCGCCTGGAGATGATGAGCCCCTGTCCGCCGGAGGCGAGCTCCGACATGAAGATATCGTAGACCGGCGAACGACCCTTGGACTCGATGAGCCAGCTCGAGCCCTTCCGTATCCTTTTCGTCGTCATGCCATAGCACCAGTCCTTGCTGACCTCCTCATCGACCGGTCTCACGGTGAACAGGCCATGGGCGGTCAGCGCATAGAGGAAGATGAGCCCGGTCGAGAGCACGGTGGGGGCAAGAAGGTCGGGCGTGGTAAGGTTCATGATGTCCGTCAGGACCTGCATCGTTCCGTAAATGAGAGGGAACGCCGCACCGATCGCCAGTACTATCGCGGACCGACGGACCTCGGAGCTCCTCGCCTTTCTGGACAGGGAGAGCAGGACGCACATGCTCAGCGAACAATAGAGGCATCCGATGATCATCCAGACGTAAATGTCCAGGTCGGCCGAGACCCACCAGCCGTACTGATCGAGGCTCACCGAGCTCATGAGAACGACCGGGACCATCGCCGAGAGCACCACCACCGCCAGGTACAAGAACCTGTGCTGGACGAGCAATGACATCTCCCTCTCGCACGGCACCAGGAACGAGAGATATGGAAGGCATGCGGCGCTACAGATGCTGAAGAACAGCGTCGGGATGGCAAAGAACGATGCCGTCCCAGCGTTCGTCGCGGTCACCATGAGATAGTCGGAGAACGACATCAGCGAGGCCAACGACATGAAGAGGATGAAGATCCTCGATCCACGGAGATATGGGTTCCTGAGCAGTACATATGCCCCCAGAAGAACGCACATCGTTCCAGCGATCGCCGATATGATCGAGTAGATCATATCCCCCTGTAGCATGGGCTATCGATCAAAAGGCGTTTATATAAACCGTTCTTGCTCAAAATCATTCGCAGATCTAAAGATCCTCAAAGATAATACATGATCAGGACCGTGCCAGATGTCCGATCACCTGCCCAAATACCCGCTCGATCCGACCCCGATCCCTAGGTCCATCTGCTCGCTCTACGTCCCATCAGCGAATAGGTCGATAGATTTATATGACCGGCGGTCATTTATGACCAATGGTCAATATTGACCAAAGGTCAAGGTCGTTCAAATGTCGGTCGCGTCGAAGGAGAACGGTAAAGATAGGAGGGCACTGGTCCTGGATGGTTCTAAGGAAGGCCGGACGGGGTCGCTCATCACCAGGGGAGCGGTCATGGACGAGCTGACGTCCAGAGGTCTCTCTCCGAAATGCCTCGTGCTCAGGGATATGAACATCTCCCCCTGCCTGGGATGTTTCGGTTGCTGGGTCAGGACGCCGGGGGAGTGCGTCCTGAAGGACGACCACGCGGTCCTGATAAAAGAGCTGGTGTGTTCGGACCTTCTGGTGATCATCACCCCGATAACGTTCGGTGGTCATTCGTCAGAGGTCAAGAAAGCACTGGACCGGTCGATCGCCATATTCCTACCGTTCCTGAGGATGAACGGAGGGGAGGTGCACCACCCGATGAGATACAGGGAGAGGTACGATCTGCTGGCGATCGGTACGATGCCAAGGGACGACGCCAGGAAGGAAAGGACGTTCAGGGAACTGGTCGACCGGAACGCGATAAATCTGCGCTCCGCAAGACATAAGACGTGCGTGCTCCTCGAAGATATGGGAGAGGGAGAGATGCGCAAGGCCGTGACGGACGCCATCAGCGAGGTGGGCGCATGAGCAAGAAGGCGCTGCTCCTGGTCGGGAGCCCGAAGAAGGAAGGTTCGACATCGTTCTCCCTCGGCAGCTATCTGATGGGCCGCCTGGGGGAGGCTGGAATGGGAACAGGCACCATCTGGGTCCGCGACGCCTTGCGCTCGGACGGGAGCATGAACGAGGCGCTCGCGGCCATGTGCTCGGCGGACATCGTCGTGCTGTCGTTCCCTCTCTATGTCGACTCGCTACCTTCACATGTGGTGCGCTTCATGGAGGAGGCGATCGAACTTCCGAGCGGGCGTACCGATCGCTCTATGATGGCGATATGCAATTCGGGGTTCCCGGAACCGGAGCAGTGCGGTCGGGCGCTGAGCATCTGTTCGATCTTCGCCGAAGAGGCCGGGATGAGATGGCTCGGCGGTCTGATGATCGGTGGAGGAGGAATGGTGAACGGAAAGGAACTAGATGAGGCGGGCGGCATGTTGAGGAAATGCCGGACGGCGTTGGACATGACCGCAAGGTCGCTGGCCTCCGGTGAAGGGGTACCAGAGAGCGCGGTCCAGCTGACCTCGGGGAGCCCCGTCCCTATCTGGATGTACCGGACCTTTTCCAACATGATGTGGCGTTGGCAGGCCAGACGGAACGGGACGGACCTTTACGCCCGTCCACTGCTACAGAAGGAAGAGAGGTAACAAGATGGCCAAGGTCGTACGGAAGAGCGACAGGGGAGCGAGAAAGCGAGCGGAGAAGGAGGAAAGGATCATCAAGGCCGCGACAGAGCTGATATTTGCCAAGGGGTTCGAGGCCACGAAGATGGACGAGATCGCCCAGAGGGCCGATGTTTCCAAAGGTTCCCTCTATCTTCATTTCAAGACGAAGGACGAGATATATCTCCTGATTCGTAGCGAGAGCGCTCCGTACCATGCGGGACATGTTCGAGGAGGCGGTCGAAGGGGCGACCAGCGGACTTGACAGGTTCGGGGCGATAGGTCTGGCGTTCTATCGGTTCACCAAGGACCACCCGGAATGTTCCAAACTTCTCTATATGGAAGAGACCCCGGTCCCATGTCCTGGCTCCCAGTACGATGAGGAGTGCCGTTCACTGAACCAGAGCATCGGCATGTTGATGGTATCGGCGATCGAGCAGGGGATGAAGGACGGGAGCATCAGACCGGACGTCGATCCTCTCGCGTCAGCGCTGGTGATATCCTCCTCGATGCAAGGGTTCCTCAGGACCCTGCTGAGGGAAAAGGGAACGATCAGCTCCCTTGGCCTCGAGGAGGGTCACATGGTCGAACAGGCCCTAGAGCTGTACAGGAAAGCGTTGGCCATGCCGGACAAGAGATGAGCGTTGCCTTTCCACGACATCTTCGTAGCAGGACAGGGGACGGCGAGCAGGTATCGTTTACCCGGACCGAGGTACCAAGGTCCAACGGCCCGCTGGAAAAGTGATGTTCAAATACCTCTTTATCATTCTTTGAACGGCCCACATGTCGACCCAGTACGAGCGTGAACTGTCAGGCCGTTCTGCGAGCCATCAAGGACCTGCCAGGTACGGTGGCTCTTCTTTCCGCAGATGACCTGGACCTGATCTATGGCCGCGGTGAACATCTCCATTTTCTCATCGAGGGGCAAAAGGTCCTGAACGACGAGCTCCGGTCCATGCTCCTTCGGATTCTCCATCACCGGGAAGGGCGTGGAGGTAAAGAAGATCGCGACGAAGGACCGGGACGGCAAGGACCGATCGTTCGACATCGTGGGATCGCCGATAGAGAACGGCTCGGACCGCTTCGATGTTCTGGTCCAGCTCCGCGATGTCAAGGAGGGCGGGCGGACCGGGACCGATCGGCCGCTCAGCGAGAACGAAGCGAGGTACCGCGGTGTTTTCGAGGGCATCCAGTTACCTGTGTGTGTATACAGGTTCGTTTATGGGCCCGATGGCGAAGTGGAGCATTGGACCTTGGAGGACACGAACCCTACAGGGTTGAGGCTGCTCGACAAGGGATCGTTGGAGGACGTCATAGGGAAGAACGAGACGGAGCTCTTCGGTCCGAACAACCGGGCTCAGCGTCTATCACTTGTCCGGAGGCTCAAGGGGACGGGGGCGCCGATCGATCGAGGAGACGTACTTTGACTGGCTCGGCAGGTATTTCCTTTCGTACCTTTTTATGCTGGATGACGATCATTTCATCAACTCCACCGTGGACATCACCGATCAAAAGCGAGCGGAACAGAGGGCCAAAGAGAGCGATGAGAGGTTCAGGCTGGCGCTGAGGAACGCGCCCGTGTCCGTTGCCGTCCAGGACCGCGATCTCAGGTACATCTGGGCATACAATCAGAGGACCGCCGGACCGGACGGGATAATAGGTAGGACGGACGATGAAGTCTTCAGGCCCGAGGAGGCCGAGAAGATCAGGACGATAAAGCGGCGTGTCCTTGACGAGGGCGCGGAGCTGCGTGAGCAGATGTGGCTGGACCGTCCATCTGGAATGATATATCTTGATATCACATGGGCGCCCGTTCGTGATGAGAGGGGCCAGGTGGTCGGTGTCTACAGCGTGACCATCGACATGACCGACCTGAAACTGGCCGAGGAAGGTCTCAAGAAGAGCGAGGCCAAGTACGAGAGCCTGTTCAAGGGCAACACGGCGGTGATGCTCCTCATCGACCCCGCCACCGGGGACATCATCGATGCCAATCAGGCCGCCAGCGATTATTATGGTAGATCCCTTTCCCAGCTGACAAAGATGAAGATCAGCGAGATGAACCAGCTCCCGCGGGAGCAGGTCATGGGCGAGATGGACCGGTCCGTCAACCGCGAGAAACGTAGGTTCAACTTCCGACATATGCTGGCGAGCGGGGAGGTCCGGGACGTGGAGGTGTACTCCGCCCCGATAGAGGTCGAAGGCCGGACGCTCCTCTACTCCATCGTGCACGACATCACCGAGCGCATAAGGGCGGAGAAGGAACTGGAGGAGAGCGAGGCCAAATACCGCGGTCTGTTCGAGAACCTCCATGAGGGGGTCAGCATCTTCCAGTATGTGTACGATGAGGGCGGCGAGGTCGTGGACCGTGAGTACCTGGACGTCAATCTGGAGGCCCTGAGGATCAATGGCAGGAAAAGGGAGGAGCTGATCGGAAGGACGTGTCGCCCAGGTCCATGGGCGAAAGGACGCCGAGCAATACCTTCCCGCGATCAGGGAGGCAAGGGGATCGGGAAAACTGGTCACGGTGGAATCGTACTTCGGGCCGCGGGACATCTATCTCATCAGCTGGGTGATACCCCTGACCGAGCAGATGTTCATGACATCGTCCCTGGACATCACAGCGATCAAGAGGGCGCAGCGGATGGCCGAGGAGGAGCGCTCGCGTCTGCAGGTGGTCCTGGACACCGCTCCGGTCGGCATAGTGATCACCGACCCCTCTGGAAGGATGGTCGTCATGAACGACGCGCTCAGGGAGATCTGGGGGATGGACGCCCCGATGTCCGAGAGCGTCGACCATTATTACGAGTACAAGGGTTTCCGGCCGGATGGAACGAGGTACAGCGGGGAGGATTGGGCCCTCGCGCGGTCCCTTAACCGCGGGGAGACGATCGTCGGTGAGATCATCGATATAGAGCGCTTCGACGGCGAGAGGGCGACCATACTCAACTCCAGTGCACCTATAAGGGACCAGAACGGCAAGGTCCTGGGTGCGGTGGTCACGGTGACGGACATCACCGATCTGATAAGGACCGAGAAGATCTGAAACGTTCCAACGATGAGCTGCAGCAGTTCGCGTACGTGGCAAGTCACGACCTTCAAGAGCCGCTGAGGATGGTCACCGTCTATCTGGACCTCCTGAGGACGAGATACAGGGACCGGCTCGAGAACGATGCGAAGGGGTACATGGACTTCGCGATCGAGGGCGGTTCGAGGGCAAGGGAGCTGGTGCACGACCTGCTCGAGTTCTCGCGGGTCGATTCGCAGGGGAAGGCGTTCGAGCGGATCGACATGGGGCAGGTGATGTCCAGGGTCATCAAGAACCTCTCGGTGCAGATAGGCGAGGACCACGCCAGCATAACCTATGATGATCTTCCCGCGATCATCGCGGACGAGGGTCAGATGGTGCAGCTGATGCAGAACCTGGTCAGCAACGCGATCAAGTTCCACGGGGAGAAGGCCCCGAGGGTCCAGATATCCTTCGAGGACCAGGGGCCGATGTATCTGTTCTCTGTGAAGGACAACGGGATCGGGATCGAACCGGAGTACAAGGACCGTGTGTTCGTGATATTCCAGCGGCTCAACCAGAGGGGAGAGTACCCGGGAACCGGCATCGGTCTGGCGGTCGCCAAGAAGATCGTGGAGCGCCATGGCGGCCACATCTGGTTGGATTCGGAGGTCGGAAAGGGGACGACCTTCCACTTCACGTTGCCCAAGAGACCTATGGACCAGGAGAGGTAGGGCGCCGGTCAGATGGGTCGAGGACGGTCGAGCGAACGATCTTGGCCACGTTCATCATCGACGGTTCCCGGCGTTAAGGGGCGTCGATGTTCCACGTCATAGGTCGTAGGTCGGCTCGCGCGATCAAAGATGAGCGGGACGAAGCGACGAAAAAGGACCGGCGGGGGGTCGTTCTAACTGTCGATGAAGGATCGGCGAGATGAAGCGACGAAAAAAGATCTGGTGGGGCCGTCCGGATTTGAACCGGAGACCATTGGTCCCGAACCAACGAGTTATGCCAAGCTAGCCTACGGCCCCGTAGGTAAATGGGGCTAATAGGACCGCGGGTTAAAAATCTATCGTATTCTATCCAACGACCCTTAGCCAGAAGGGTGTTCCCGTGCTTCTCTTCGTTAATGATCTCGAGACACCTAGTGATGACTGCGGATCGATCTCTACATCAGAACATTCTGGTGTTCGAGCGTAGCTTGCAACTGGTCTCGGACATATGCTAGGGGCGCCCGAAACGCCCTCCTCATCGACCGTCACATTCGGCTGGTCATCTGGCAGCCTGCTCAATTCGGATCTACCGATATGAGCGATGATCCTGGACGCGTTCAGGTCAGCGTTCAACTTGAACCCACATTTCACACAGTGATATCCACTACCGTTCCTGCTGCTCTTCTCTATCCAACCGCAATCGGAGCACCATTGTGAGGTGCACTCGGGATCAACTAGGACGACACTTTTTCCTCTTTCTGTCGCCTTGTATTTTAGAAACTCCTCCAACTGCAGTGTGGACCAGGACCGTAGTTTCGTCTTCATTTTTCGGTCCAACCATCGGTTCTTGTGGATACCTTTAAGGTCTTCCAGGGCGAACACGGCATAGTTCATGTTCGCTATTTGTTTCGAGATCACATGGTTCTCGCAGGTCACGAACCGTCTCTCTCGGCTGCTCATCTTCCTTAATCTTCTCTTAGCTGACCGAGTGCCTTTCGCCTGCAGCTCCCTGCGGTTCTTCGCGAACCGCCCCCTCACATTGTTGACGCGAGATGAGTTAAAGAACACGTTGTTGGAGCAAACAGCGATGTTCTTCAACCCACGATCGAATTCCCAGCACGTCGCCCTTCATCTGCGGAGGTGCCGCCTTCTTCTCGACCACCACCCCCAGGTAGAACGTTCTGGTGACCTTGTCGTATCTCAGGATGGACATCTTCGCCGTCCAGTCCCCGTACTTCTCGCGAAAGTACTGCGGGACGATGGTCCGAACGTGAAGCCGCCCATCGACCGATGAGATGCTCACCATCCCCGAATCGAAATAGACCTTCGCGACCCGCCACGGATACCTGATCGACGAATGCTCCCTCCTCTTCGGGACCGATCTCAGCTTGCACTGTTTCAGCGCCTCGCACGCAGTGTCCTTGGCGCTCTGGACGATCCACGACATGAACCCCTCCTTCCGGAGCATGTGGTACGTCTCCCGTTGATGAACATATTTGTTGCTCGTGCGGTTAGCGTAGCCCCACCTGGCGGAGAGGTCGAACGCCCTCGTGTACTCCTCCATCGTTCGCAGCAACGCCATCCTCTGGTCGTCGTCGAGAAGGAGCTTCAGTTCGAGCGTTCGGTACATCACTAATATCGCACGGCGACCATATTTATAAAGGGGACCGGGGGGTGACCGAAGACCGATCTTCTTGCTTCGATCACGCTCGTCCGGTCCCCCCGAACTGGAAGATCTAGTGCTCAGAAATGTCCACGGTCCCCCGCGCCGAAAGTGCGGCACTGGTGCGATCGCGAGCTCATCGATAATCGTACTATTGTCGATTACCATGTTCGACAGTTTTATATATCGACCTCTATCTTCACCACCCCCATGAGGGATCAGCTCCGCGAGAAGATAGCAGGAGAGATAACCCTATCTTCGGATGCCGGAAAGACCATCCGGAAATGGAGGGAGGAGTTCGGGGTGTCCCAACAGGAGCTCGCAAAGCAACTGGGGATATCGCCTTCCGTCATCAGCGATTATGAATCTGGTCGAAGAAGGTCCCCGGGGATAGCCATCGTGAAGAGGATGGTCGACGCGCTCATCGATCTCGATGATCATAGCGGCGGGAACGTTCTGAAGAAGTACGATCTCGGCGAGAAGCATGATTGCATCATCGCGATCAACGAGTTCCGCACGAGCGTCACTGCCGGGGAGTTCATCGAACTGACAGAGGCGGAGACGCTGAACCGGGGAGCTCCACTGGACCGTCACATCCATGGATATACGGTGATCGATTCCATCAAGGCCATCACCTCGCTCAACTCGTTCGATTATCTCAAGATATACGGGTGGAGCAGCGAGAGGGTCCTGATCTTCACCGGGGTCAAGTTCGGGCGCTCGCCCATGATCGCCATCAGGGCCCATCCCCTGAAGCCGAGCATGGTCGCATACCACCGCCCGGAGCACGTGGACGACCTGGCCATCAAACTGGCGAGCCTGGAGGGGATACCTCTTATCAAGATCCACCTCTCGGTGCCGACCATGGTCGAGAGGTTGCAGAAGTATGTTTCGGAGGGATGAATTGGACATCGGAATAGTGAGCTATGGGGCGTACGTCCCGAGATGCAGGATAGAGCCCAAGGAGATCGGCAGGGTATGGGGGACCGACGGTGAGGCGATGGGCAAGGGTCTGCTCATCTACGCCAAGTCGGTGCCGATGCCCGACGAGGACGTCGTGACGATCTCCGTGGAGGCCGCGAGGAGCATGATGAGGCGATGCGGTGTGGACCCCAAGGACATCGGGGCGCTGTACGTCGGTTCGGAATCGCATCCGTACGCGGTCAAGCCGACCGGGACGATAGTCGCCGAGGCGATCGAGGCGTCCCCGAACCTGACCGTGGCGGACTACGAGTTCGCATGCAAGGCGGGGACCGCGGCGATACAGACCTGCATGGGGCTGGTCGGCTCTGGCATGGTAAAGTACGGAGTGGCGATCGGCGCGGACACGTCCCAGGGCGCACCGGGCGACGCGCTCGAGTACTCGGCATCTGCCGGCGGGGCGGCGTTCCTGATCGGCTCCGAGAAGGTCATCGCGAAGATCAATGCGACCACCTCCTACACGACCGACACACCTGACTTCTGGAGAAGGGAGGGTCAATGTTATCCTTCCCACGGAGGAAGGTTCACCGGGGAACCGGCCTATTTCAAGCACATAATGTCCGCGGCGAACGTGCTGCTCCAGAAGCTGGACGCGAAACCGTCGGATTACAAATATGCGGTGTTCCACCAGCCGAACGGGAAGTTCCCGACCAGGGTGGCGAAGCAGCTCGGGTTCACGGACCAGCAGATCGAGGCGGGACTGTTGACCCCGTACATCGGTAACACCTATTCCGGAGCGGTGCCTCTCGGACTGGCGGCCATATTGGACGTGGCAGGTCCCGGGGACCGGATATTCGCGACCGCCTATGGGTCCGGCGCCGGCTCCGACTCGTTCGATATCACCGTCACCGACGAGATAACGAACTACAGGAGAGATGCGGCCCCGACGGTGAAGATGATGATGGACAACAAGAAGCTGATCGATTATGCGACCTATGCGAAATATCGCGGCAAGATCAGGATGAAGGAGGGTGGAGAATGAGAGAGGTAGCGATAATCGGCATCGGGGACACCAAGTTCGGTGAGCTGTGGGACCTGTCGTTCAGAGAGATGGGTATCCAGGCAGGACTGGCAGCGGTCTACGATGCGGACCTTTCGGCGGAGGAGATCGATGCGCTGTACGTCGGCAACATGTCGGCCGGACGGTTCATCGACCAGGAGCACATCGGAGCGCTCATCGCGGACTATTCCGGTCTTGCCAGGGACCACATCCCGGCGACGAGGGTGGAAGCGGCGGGCGCGTCCGGAGGTCTGGCGCTCAGACAGGGTTACATGGCGATAGCGTCGGGGATGCACGACATAGTGGTCGTCGGCGGGGCGGAGAAGATGACCGACTGTCGGCGACGTGACATCGACCGCGATCCAGGCGACGGCGGCCGACCAGCAATGGGAGTCGACCTTCGGGGCGACGTTCGCGTCGCTGCACGCGATGATCGCGAGGAAGCACATGCACGATCACGGGACCACGAGGGAACAGATAGCCCAGGTGGCGGTCAAGAACCATAAGCACGGTTCCCTGAACCCGAAGGCCCAGTTCCAGAAGGAGATCAAACTGGAAATGGTGCTCAAGGCATCGCCGGTGGCGGACCCGCTGGGGATGTTCGACTGTGCGCCGATATCCGATGGTGCCGCGGCCGTCGTGCTCTGCGCCATGGACAAGGCGAGGAAATACTCCGACGCTCCGATCAAGGTGCTCGCTTCCGCACAGGCCAGCGATACCCTGGCACTGCATCATCGCAACAGCATTTGCCAGTTCGATGCGACCATCGCCGCGGCCTCGAGGGCGTACAAGCAGGCGGGCATAGAGGCGAAGGACATCCAATTGGCCGAGGTGCACGACAACTTCACGATATCCGAGATACTGGCGATCGAGGACCTGGGCTTCTTCCCGAAGGGGAAGGGCGGGGAGGCGACCGAACAGGGCCAGACGGCCATCGGTTCGAAGATAGCGGTCAACACCTCCGGCGGTCTTAAGGCCAGGGGCGACCCGATCGGTGCCACCGGCATCGCGCAGGTGGTCGAGATCGTCACCCAGCTGAGGGGAGAGGCGGGGAAGAGACAGGTGAGCGGGGCCAAGATAGGCCTGACCCAGAACATCGGGGGAACGGGCGCCACCGCCGTAGTTCACTTGTTCGGGAGGGCGTAAATGACGATAGCGAGGTACTGGCGAGAGAACGCCAGCAGGTACAACATGATCGCCGTCAAGTGCGGCAACTGTGGTCGGGTGCATTTCCCGCCCAGGACGGTCTGTCCGATCTGTCATCGTAAGAGCATAGGAAAGATGGAGAGGACGAAACTGTCGGGGGAGGGAGAGGTGCTGACCTATTCGGTCGTGCACGAGGCGCCCAGCGACCTTGAGATGCAGAAGCCGTACGTGATCGCAATGATACAGATGCCCGAGGGCGTCAGGGTCACCGGACAGATTGATCGATTGCGAGCCGACCGATGTGAAGATCGGGATGAAGGTCAGGAGCACTTTGAGGAAGCTAGCAGAGGAAGGTCCCTCGGGGATCATCCACTATGGGTACAAGTTCGTGCCGATGGCAGAGAAGAAAGAGTGAACCTTCGAGAACGAGGCCGAACGGCCCCTTTTCTTTTGTTCTTTTCTTTATCTTTTTTATTTTGCTTCTATCACTAGCGGGACGGTCTCCGTCCGAAGGACGTTGGACATCAGCATGCCATACGTGAGGCGCAGCTGCGGGGTGATGATCCCGCCCTTGTTGAGCATGATCTCGACCATCAGGTCCGCCGATGCTCCCGGTCTCAGTATGCTCGGGACCTCGAACCTCTTAGTCTCCAGCGCTCCGCTCACCTTCAGCGTCGGGTTCAGTGCCGCAGAGTCTTCCCGTGTTCTGGATGTGAACGCTCATCTTGATCCAGCCGTCCCGGTCCCTCTCCGGGAGAGGCTTCGTCACGATGTTCATCTTCGGTACGTAGGGGGTGATGATCGCGTCGGCGGTGACGGCCGCTCTCTCCGCGAGCTCCATCGACGTCCTGATGTCGTTCCCCGCCCTGGACGCCTCCCTGAACAGCGCCATCGGGGCGGACATGTCGAGGCCGAACGATGTTCCCGTGGTGATGAGAACATCGTTCCTGTTGGACAGTTCCTTGAGCCGCAGAAGGTCGTCCATCTCCGCCCCGACGCTCATCTCCGCGTTCATCAGCGCCGACAGCGCATCAGAGTACCTTCCAAGTTTCACCAGTTCGGTGACCTGGTCGAGCAGTTTGTTGGTGACCGTGACCTTCTCTCCCCGTGCCTTTGCCCCTTCGGCCTTCGCCTTGACCTTCTCCCATGAGTCCCTGAGCCCGGAGACTATGGTCCTGTGAAGTTCCTGCAGGTCGGTCCGCAGCTCCTTCGCGGCGCTGGTGCTCGCCTCCCCGACCTTGAGGTCAAGGATCCTGCCGGCCGCACCCGACCGTCCTATGTCCTTCAACCCCAGCGGGTACAGCAGGACCGCGAGGTTCAGGGCGGATGAGACGCCCCAGGCGATGATCATCTCCGTCGACCGCCTCAAGGTGACCTGCAGCTCTATGATGTTCGTCTCCGCGCCCCAGATGTCCCCACGCGAGAGCTTCGAGCCCGCCTCGCGGACCAGCGCGGACAGCTCTTCGCCGAGGAAGTCGGTCCGGTCCATCTGGTCGACCTCCCCCTTGAGGCGCGCCAACCTCTCCGCCGAGCTTCGATGGAGCGAGGTGGTCCATCCAATCTCCGACATGCACTCCAACGCCCGGTCGATGGACGATGTGAGGTCGCCCTCCCTGAGGTCCGCCGAGGCCATATCGAGAATGGGGTCGACGTGAGCGAGCACTATCCCTAGCTCCCTTGCCCTCCTCTGCTCTTCGAGGGCCGATGCCAGCAGCAAGGACGCCCTCTCCCTCTTCGTCTCGATGGCCCGCAGGTCGGCGGAGTATATCTCGAGCCAGAGCATCGCCTCCCTGAAGTGCTGCGCTTCGACCGAGCCAAGGACCCTTGCGCGCTCGTCCCCGAGCGCATCGAGCTCCTTGCCCGCCAGTTCCTCCGCCCCTATGTCGGCGTCGATCTTTTTCAGAAGGGCCTCGAACCTTTCCTTGGCCGCCTGGGCGGCCGAATGGACGGCGTTCCTCGCCATCTCTATCGTGATC
Source organism: Methanomassiliicoccaceae archaeon (assembly GCA_963741025.1). Taxonomy (GTDB): domain Archaea; phylum Thermoplasmatota; class Thermoplasmata; order Methanomassiliicoccales; family Methanomassiliicoccaceae; genus CAVUGW01. Next base: position 43,868 of record CAVUGW010000022.1, on the reverse strand, counting down.
GCGTACTTTCCGCTCAGGGCGTAGACGTCCGCCTGCCTCAGCAGCTCGATGGGCTGGTTGACCGGGACCTCGATGAACGAAAGGAACTCCAGCAGCTCTTTCGCCCTCTCGAGCTCGGAGATCGAGGTCCTCTCCAGTTGAACGAGCTGGTCGACCTCGCCCCTTGCGAACCTGACCGCCCGGTGGGCGTCCGCGAAGCGCTTGTCCGCGAGCATGGCCTCGGACCGGTCAAGTATGTTGGACGCGCCCGAGATATCGGTGGAGTATCCGCTCACCTCCTTGAGCACCCTGCGGGTGTCGTCGATCTCCCTGTTTATCCATCTGGTCAAGCGTTCGACCGCCATGGCGCTGGCCCGATCGGCGGACTCGAGGGCGCTTCGGTTCTCACCGAACGACAACGCCTCCTCAGCGCTCTTGACCAGGGGCAGGACCTCGCTCGCGTCCTCCTCCGACTGGAAGAGCAGGCCGAGCATGTCCTTCAGCTCCTGGACCTTTCTCGCCGCGAAAGTGTCCGCGGCCGCTCTCTCTATCTCCTTGTAACATTCCTTCGCGCTGACCCTGGCGCCATCGTACATACCCTTCTCGAAGAGGGTCTTCGTCTCGTTCAGGAGCTGTGCGACCCTCGAGGTATCGTCCAATGGTCGTATCTCGGCCAGCATCTTGGTGAGCGTCACTATTTGATCGTACGTCTCGGTCTGCAGCGCCACCGACCTTTCCAGTTCGGTGTCCGCCAGCCTTAACAGGTCGTATCCCTTTTCGAGGTCCCCGGCCTCTATCGACCTGGTCGCCCCCTCGGCGGCCTGATCGGCCGATGTGAGGACGACACCGTTCTTCTTCGCGTTGTTGATGGACCTTATCGTCCTGGCCAGCGCCCTGGTGATGTCGTCCATTAATATTCCGCTCGCATATTGGACGACCTCCATGGACGTCCTGATGCCCTCAAGCGCCTCGGCCCTCGAGTGCTTTATCCCGACCATCTTCTGCTTGAGCGTGAGGCTCTCATCGTTCAGGAGCTTCGTCATCTCGAGAAGACGGTTCGCCTTTGCGCTCTGGACCTCAAGGGCGACCATGATCTGGCGGTCGATCTCCTCGTTCGCTTCCCGGGCGTCCTCGAACGCTTCGGCGTAACGGCCGGCCGCAAGGGACGATCTGGAGATCGCCAAGAGCTCCTTGGCGCGGCCCATTTCGACCGGGAGCTTCATCGATGACGCCCTTGCCTCCACCGCCCCGAGCCGAGCCTCGACCGCGGTCCTCATGATAGGTCCGAGGTGAAGGGATAGATCGCGCAGTTCCTCTCGTGCGGAAGAGAACACACCGGCCCTGACCTTTGAGACGATCGAATCGAGCCGGTCCCTCTCCTCGGTGATATCCAGGCCCATCCGCATCGCGGATGCCAGTGACATCTCGTTCTCGACGATGGTCGTGGCCATATCGGCCTGGATGCAGAGCACGACCCTTTTCCGCGCCTCGACCAGACCGTCCATGGCAATGTTCATATCGCCTGTCAGCGCCGACCTTCGGGCGGCCTTGACGATATCTCCTGCGCCATGTACATCGATCTTCAGCCTTCCCGCTTCCTTGAACAGGGTGGCGGTCCTCTCGAGCTCCTCCTCAAGTGGTCCGAGGACCTCTAGCTTTTCGAGTAGGGTGATATCGGCATCCGACGCCTTGGCCATCGCCTCGGCATAGTCCCCTGAGGCCATCCGTTCCCTTGCCCTGTCCAGCGTCATGATGACATCGTTGATGTCGATCCCAGATCTTCCGGGCGAGCTGCAATCTCGGCCTCATCGATCCGATCGCATCCAGGAAATGTTCCGACTCCAGCTTAGTAGGCCACGGTCAGCGTCCCGCAGGTGGTCTATCGCCTCGCGGACCTCCCTCCTCTCGGCCGCGCCCATGGCGGCCTGGACGACCTTTCTGACCAGGGTGGTGTCGGCCCCCATCTCCTCGAAGGCGGCGGTCCTCCGGTAGACATCGGCCGCCCATGCGACCGCCCCGTCGGCCACCGCCGCGAAGGCCTCTTCCTCGGTCCGATCGAAGATCTCGAACGCTTGCTCGGGGTCCTCGTCCAATAGTGATATGGACCTGTCATTTCGCCGTTGACATGTGCGATGACGTCGTCCTCGAGGCCCGCATCGGCGAGGAGCGCCCTGATGTTCATGGCCCTGGCCCCGAACTGTTTTGTGAACGATAGCTTGAGAGAATCGAGAAGAGAGGTGAGCTTTTCAAGGGCGGCCTTCCGGTCCCCGCCGTCCATGAACGACCTGGCCTTGACCAGCATCTGTTTTTTGGCCGTGACCGCGATCTTTGACCTCTCCGCCAGGAGAATGGAGGTCTGGGCCCTGCCGAACATCTCCGAGATGCTCTTGTTGACCTTCTGGTCGGCCATGTCCCATGCCACCTTCGCCTTGGCCAGAGCCTCGACGGCCCTCCCCTCTGAAAGGAGCGCCTTGCTCGCGGCGGCAGAACCGAACGCCTCTTCGGTCTCCTTGTCCGGCCTGACCATCTCCAGGAGCGTCGTCACCGATCCGAGTATCGAGGTGCTCCGTTCCTTGATCGACACCGAGAGCGATGCGATCGCGCCGACCGCTTGGGACAGCGCGGTAGAATAGTCCCTTTTCGCATAGGCACTGGTGCTCTCGACCAGCAGGCGGTCGGCCTCGAGGGTGTCGATCTTCATCTCCTTGGCCCTCTTGAGAGATGCCTCTACCTCTGAGATCTTCTCCTCCGCCGCCTTGCGGTTCTTGGCCGCCTCTTTGGCCCTTTGCTCCAGCTGTTTGGTAAGCTGGAGCTGTTTTAGATAGTCGCTCGTCACCCTTTCTCTGTCCTCTGCGGGCCCAAAGGGACGTATTATCTCTGGACCCTCAGATGGACGGGACATCGTCCTTGCTTCGCTTAATGATTTTGGAACGGTATGCTATAATGGAAAACAGGCCGATGATCACTTCTGCAGGGCCACGAACGCCACCCTTTCCAGGACAAGGTCCTCTATCATGTCGGGCGGGACCGCCCTGATCTCCTCAGGGCCGACCCCGAACCTAAGTGCCTTTTCGGCCGAGGGTCCCAGAACATCATCGTTCCTTATCAGGTTCAGCGATGTCAGCACCTTTTCGGGCTCGTCCACATCGAAAAATATGAACGCGAACCTCTCGCCCCCGCGCTTGACCCCGACCTTCTTCACCGCCTTCGAGATCTGCCTTTCGCCCGAGGCGAACAATAACGCCTCGACCGAGACCGTCGAGCAGGCGTTGTCGCCCCTTTCGAACGCTCTGGTGGCGTGGAACGCTGCCGATCTTCAGGTGGTCCTTACCACAGATCATATCGGCGTCGAGGGCCAAGCCCTCCCCCTTACCGATCTTCTGAACGGCCTTCAATAAGGCCTCGGTATCGTCCACCCTGCCAACAGCGCCCAGCACTTCGACCTTGACCATTCTGGAACAGGATCGATGGATATACTTAAAACCCTTTCGACGGGATATCGGGGTCGGACGCACCGATGCGCTTCGTTCCGGTCCAGATGTGGGTCGGAGGTTCCCGGGATCGAACGGGACCGTTCGGACCTCCGTTCATGGTCCCGCTCGCCGTCGATCTGGGCTCCGGCGAGCACGGACCGGACCGGGCCAGCGTCCGGACCTGCAAATGCTTTTTGTACAAGTTAGCGCTTCCTTCTGCAGCGGTGTTTTCCAGGCACGAAGGGACAGGACCGGACACGCCCCATCGGCGAACGGGCCCTGGACCCCTGTTCGGACCTGCCTATGTCCTGAAGGGCCCCTGTGGTCCCTCCAGGCAACATCAGGTGGCAGGGGACAGGAGGGCCCGGTACCCCGCAGTCCTGGTGAACATCAATGTCAATGGATAGAGCGACCGTGATCGCACCGGCAACACTGTCAAATCTGGGCTCTGGCTTCGACGTGTTCGGCCTGGCGCTCAGGGAACCGTATGATACGATCGAGGCGATAAGGACCGAGAAGAAAGGGGTGACCATCGGGAAGATCGAGGGTTGGGGTGCGGACAGCATCACAATGGACCCCATGAGGAACTCGGCCTGCATATCGGCCGCCTGTGTTCTTGAGAGGACGGGATCCGATCATGGGCTCGAGATCAACATCAAGAAAGGTATCCGCCCATGTTCTGGTATAGGGTCCTCCGGTGCATCCGCCGCCGGTGGTGCTTTCGCAGCGAACCTCTGTGTGGAACGGCCCCTGTCCATGAAGGACGTGGTCATATGTGCGGCCAAGGCCGAGCAGGGAACTTCCGGCAGTTTCCATGCCGATAATGTCGGTCCGGCGGTGCTAGGCGGTTTCACCATAGTGAAGAACTACGAACCGTTCGAGATCCTGCGGGCCGACCCGCCTAAGAACCTGGGGGTCACGGTCGTCATGCCGGACATGCTCGTGAACACGAAGGAGGCGAGGAAGGTCCTTCCCTCCGCCGTACCGTTGAAGAGCATGACCTACGAGGTGGGCAACGCCTCCGCTCTCGTCCTAGGGATGATGAACGGGGACATCGACCTCATCGGCCGGAGCATGAAGGACATCGTCGTCGAACCGGCCCGTTCTCCGCTCGTCCCGCATCTGATGGACGCGGAACGGACCGCTATGGAGAACGGCGCGGCCGGGGCGTTCCTGGGAGGTTCAGGGCCTTGCCTGATATCGGTCTTCGACATGGAGAAGATGGACGGCGGGGATATAGCTCGCGCGATCAAGGAGCTTTACGTTTCGAAGGGGATAGATTGTCGGACATGGGTGACGACATGGGGAGAAGGGTGCAGGAGGGACAGATCATGAGCTACAGCATCAAATGCTTCGAATGCGGTGGAACGGTGAAGGACGACCTCGTGGATTCCTGCCCGAGGTGCGGCGGTCTTCTGACGATAGAGATGGACCTGGAACTGTCTGAAGGGGATGGAGCCGTACGAGCTGAGGAAACGCCCGTTAGGGGTATGGAGATATGCGCCCTTCCTTCCGGTCGACGAGGCCAAGGCGGTATCGCTGCTGGAAGGGGGGACCCCCCTATATGACTGCAAAGCGTTGGCCAGAAAGGCCGGGATCGACCATGTCCATGTCAAGTACGAAGGGGCCAACCCCACGGGCTCCTTCAAGGACAGGGGCATGACGGTAGGTGTCTCGAGAGCGATCGAGCTTGGATGCAGGACGGTGGGATGTGCGTCGACGGGCAACACCTCCGCGGCACTTGCCGCATATGCTGCCAAGGGAGGTCTGGGATGCATCGTGCTCCTGCCGTCAGGAAAGGTCGCCCTGGGAAAGTTGGCCCAGGCCATGTTCTACGGTGCGAAGGTCATCTCCATCGATGGGAACTTCGACGAGGCCCTTGCGGTCGTGAAACAGCTTGCGAGGGAGGGGGAGCTGTACCTCTTGAACTCGATCAACCCGTTCAGGCCCGAGGGGCAAAAGACGGTGGCGTTCGAGATAATGGACCAGCTGGACCTTGAGCTACCCGATCGCGTGATATTGCCGGTCGGGAACGCCGCGAACATCTGGGCGGTCTATAAGGCGTTCAAGGAGTGGAAGGACATCGGCTGGATCGACCGGATCCCGAAGCTCACTGGCATCCAGGCGTCCGGTTCTGCACCGGTGGTAAGGGCGTTCCGCTCAGGTACGCGGGACGTGGTCCCGGAGGAGCACCCTGAGACGGTGGCGACGGCTATCAGGATCGGGAACCCGGCCAGCGGAAAGAAGGCACTTGAGGCGATCTATGCGACCAAGGGGACGGCCACGGACGTGTCCGACGAGGAGATATTGGCCGCCCAGACCCTGCTGGGAAGGACCGAGGGCATAGGGGTCGAACCTGCTTCGGCGGCCTCCATCGCGGGCCTGATGAAGCTCGTCGCCTCGGGGGAGATAGCAAAGGACGAAAGGTGTCGTCTGCATCTGTACGGGCAATCTGCTCAAGGACCCGGACACGGTCATCCGCTCATGTCCCCCGATATTGAGCTCGAGGGCGACGGCGGAGGACGTCAAACGGGTCATCGGGCAGGGAAAGTAAGGGTCCCCCGACCGAACTGGCGGAAAGGCCCTCCCATTTTTTTCTTCGGCCGGCGTTCGAGGGACGATCGAGAACGGCATCGTCATGGGGGAGCAGTGGCATGGATCAAAAATCGAGCAGGCTTCTCTGTTTCGGGTCCCTCGTTTCGTCCCTGCTCATCGGCGGTCCCTCGACCGCTTTGTCCTCCGTCGGTGTCCCCGCGCCCTCTGACGGTGCGCCCTTGGAGACCTGTTCCTTGAGCTTCCGGGCCAGCGAATCGCCGATCTTCGGGACCCTCGCCAGGACCGGGAGCTCGATGCGCCTTATGTCATCGATGGAGGAGATCCCATGGTTGAACAATGACCTGGCACGGGCACGTCCGACCCCCCTGAGCTTGACGAGCGGGAGCAGTTCAGGTCTCACCCCGTAATGGACGCGTGTTATGAGCTCGGTCAGGAGCGGATAGGCGTCCTTGTTGAATATGTTGGAGAGCTCCCGCATCGAGTAGAGCAACCACTCCCCTACATCGATCTTGCTGCGAAGGTCCCCAGGCCCTATCCCGTACTTGGTGAGCAGCTCATCCTCCTCCATCTCCATCACCCAGTCGTCGAGCGAACATGCGGTCTTGATCTCGGAGAGATAGAACTCGTACTCCGTGAGGTCCTTGGGAGGGGGTATGAGCAGGTCGTCCTCCCTGGTCATGAGCACCTCCTCGACCCATGAATAATCGCCGCGTTTCATGTACATGCTGAGCATGTCCGGTGTGGAGCAGACCGCGTGAAGTGCTCCGAGGTGATGCATCTCCGGCTTGAACGCTTTCAATGCGTCCCTCAGTTTGACGGCGGACATGGGGTCGATGTACAGGTCCGAGACCCTCCTTCCGAAGAAGGTCGCTTTTATGGTGTGCTCATCGGTCCTGAGCATCCCCTCTTTTTCCAGGAACTCGAGCACATTGTCCGCGGCCTCTTCCAGGCCTACCATGGTGGTCTGATGGGCGAAGAAGGTCGAGTTCAGGAAGTCCATCAGGGAGTCCCTTCCCGATGCCCCCCCGGTGGCGAAGGTCGAGAGCACATGGCTCCGGAGCACCGGTTCGCTCCCCAACTTGGAATAGATCTTCCTCCGGTTCGTTCAGCAGGTAGTTCTCCATCAAGAACTGTCTCTCGTCCTCGTCCTTGGCCAGGAGAATGGCCTCCCCATATGGGTCGTATCTTGGCCTGCCAGCCCTGCCGCACATCTGTTTCAGCTCTAGGACCGGGATCGAGACGCTCCCTCCGTCCTCGAACCGGGTGACGTCCCTTATGATCACACGCCTCGCCGGCAGATTGATCCCGGCCGCGAGGGTCGGGGTGGCGACGATGCATTTGATCCTACCGATCTTGAAGTTGTTCTCGACGAAGCGGCGCTGTTCGTTCGTAAGACCTGCGTTGTGGAACGCGATCCCTTTGCTCACGCATCCCTTCAACCTCACGCCGATGGTCGTGGGCTCCCCTTCGTCCTCGGTCAGCAGGGACACATCACCGATGGGAGGATCGTTGGCGACCTCCTTCATCAGAGGTGCATATTTGGCCGCCAGGGTCTCGGTGGACCTTCTCGTATTGACGAAGACAAGGCATTGACCGCCCTCCTGTATGGAATCGCTGATCAGGCTCCAGATGGGGTCGGTCCGTTGCGGTATCTTTCTCACCGAATTATCGGTGAACTTGACCGTTCCATCGAGGAAGACCCCCTCTTTGAGAGGTGTAGGTCTCCAGTTGCTAGATATGTGCTCGGCGTTCAGCCAATCGGCGACCTCCCTCGAGTTCCGTATCGTCGCTGACAGGGCGATGATCTGGAGATCGGGATTGAACCGTCGGAACTTTGCGAGGGTGACCTCGAGGGTCGGTCCCCTCCCCCTGTCATGGATCAGGTGGACCTCGTCAGCGACCACGAGCGATATCCTCTGCAGCCAATGGCTCTGGTGACGGAGCAGGGCGTCCGCCTTCTCGGAGGTCGCCACGATGATGTCGAAGTTCTCCAGCTGAGGGTCAGGGGAATCCAGGTCACCTGACGAAACATCGACCTTGATCCCTAGGCGCTCGAACTTCCGCAGGTCCTCGTACTTCTCGGACGCCAGCGCCCTCAAGGGTACGATGTACAGGACCTTCCCTCCTCTGACCAGTACATGTTTTATGGCCGCCAGGTAAGCTATCATCGACTTCCCGCTCGCGGTCGGTATCGCCACCATCAGGTTCTTTCCGTCCAACGCGAACGGGATCGCCTGCGCCTGCGGTGGGTAGAACTCCCTGATCCCCTCCTCATGAAGGATATCGGCCACCCCTTCGGGGAGGTCAAGGTCCTCAGGTCTCATCCTTCTGCTACCTCGATGTCCATGTTCTCATGCCTGAACGGGGGGCGCGCATAAGAGGGTTTCCCTGGCCTCGCCGAATTTCGGGCATCTAGACCTAAGGTGGTCATCGGAAAGTAGAACAACATCCTGTTGACATATCAACAGCTTCGATCTCTGATAATGTGGGATATCCCGAAGAACGCGGAACGGCGATCTCATGCCATGATAGGAGAGGTACCTCATTACTCCGGTCGATCGTTCCATGTTGAAGCTGGCTCAATAACATAATATATAAGCCTGGGGAAACGCTTAACTAGTGGTACTCTAATGAGTCGATATAGAGCAGGAGCAATATGAGCAGTGTAGAACCACGCCCTGTCGTAAAGGTCACTGAAGTGGATGAGTGGATCGAATCTCAGCCATTTCAAACAACGGCGGACATCAAGATCCCTGATAAGCTGGCAGATCAAGTGATAGGCCAGGATGCGGCCGTTGAGGTCGATCAAGAAGGCAGCGGAACAGAAACGTCATGTGATGCTCATCGGAGAGCCAGGCACTGGAAAGTCCATGCTGGCGAAGTCAATGACAGAGTATCTGCCCAGAGGGGACCTCCAAGATGTGATAGCATATCACAATCCCGAGGACCCGAACGAACCCAAGATCAGGGTCGTACCGGCCGGTAAGGGAAAGGAGATAGTCGGTGCTCAGAAGAGAGAGGCCATGCAGAGAAAGCAGCAGAAGGCCTCGATGCTGACCCTGGTCATCTTCATGGTCCTGATACTATCGGTGGCGCTCTATCTGACCTCGCCGTCCCCTCATCGATCCTTCGATAATTTTGATCGGGATCGTGGCGGTAGCGATACTATTCTTTGCGATGAGGTACTCAGGGAACAGGCAGGAAAGCTATCTGGTACCGAAATTGCTGGTAACCCATGATGATTCGGACATGCCGCCGTTCATCGACGCGACCGGTGCCCATGCCGGTGCATTGTTGGGAGATGTGAAGCATGACCCGTTCCAATCGGGCGGTCTGGAGACCCCGGCGCACGAGCGTCTCGAGGTCGGATCGATACACAAGGCCTCCAAAGGGGTCCTGTTCGTCGATGAGATCAACATGCTCAGGATCGAGTCCCAACAGAGCTTGCTCACCGCGCTCCAGGAAGGGAAGTTCCCTATCACTGGACAAAGCGAGAGAAGCTCCGGCGCAATGGTAAAGAGCGAGCCGGTCCCGTGCGACTTCATCTTGGTATGCGCAGGAAACCTTGATGCCATGCAAGGCATGCATCCCGCCCTCAGGTCAAGGATCAGAGGGTACGGGTACGAGGTGTTCATGCGCTCAACGATGGAGGACACCGAGGAGAACAGGCAGAAGCTCATCAGGTTCGTGGCCCAAGAGGTCTCAAGGGACAAGAAGATCCCGCACTTCGAGAAGAAGGCGGTCGGAGAGATAATCAAAGAGGCACAGAGGCGCGCAGGAAGACATGGACGCCTGACCCTCAGATTAAGGGAGCTCGGTGGCCTGGTAAGGGTCGCGGGCGACATCGCGAGAGGGAAACAGGCACCCTTGGTGACCGCTGAGAACATGTGGCCGATGCCAAGAAGATCGCGCGGAGCCTAGAACAGCAGATCGCTGACAGGTATCTCGAGGCACGAAAGGAGTACAAGACCTTCGTGACCGAGGAGTCTTCGGTCGGTGTGGTCAATGGCCTTGCGGCCCTCAACACAGAGTCGTCGATGTCGGAATACTCCGGGATCGTGCTCCCGATAGTGGCGGAGGTCACACCGGCACAGACCAAGTCCGGTGGTAGGATAATCGCCACAGGGAAACTTGGCGAGATAGCCAAGGAGGCCGTCCAGAACGTATCGGCACTGATCAAGAAGTATACCGGTGAGGACATCGCCAACCACGATGTCCATGTACAGTTCATCGGCACCTACGAAGGTGTCGAAGGGGACTCGGCATCGATCTCGGTCGCGACGGCGGTGATCTCGGCGTTCGAGGACGTCCCGGTCGACCAGACGATAGCGATGACCGGAAGCTTGAGCGTCCGTGGTCAGGTCCTGCCCGTCGGAGGCGTGACCGCCAAGATCGAGGCGGCCGCGGAAGCAGGTATCAAGAAGGTCCTGATCCCGAAGGCCAACGCAAGGGACGTGGTGCTCGAGGAGCGCTATGTGGGCAAGATAGAGATCATCCCGGTAGAGACCTTGGGAGAGGTGCTCGAGAAGGCGCTTGTCACCGGTCCGAACAAGGAAGGGCTTCTCAGGAAGCTGTCAGCTTTGGTCGAGAAGGGTAAGGGAACAACGATCATACCCCCGACCGCTCCAAGGCCGGTCGCTTGAACCCGACAGAGATGTGAGAAAGAGGTCCTTGACCTCTCGATTCTCTAATTTTTTTTATTTTTCATTTTTGTTCTCGTCATTTTCGATCGTTCGAAAGCTTGATAGCCCCCCTCCTAGATCAGTCCATTCGCTGAAGGTGCTTCGATTTGAACAGCGGTGACAACAACGCCTTGATCATTGGAAGGTTCCAGCCTTTTCACAACGGTCATCTCGAGGTCATAAAAAAGATCGCCACGGAGTCCGATTACATGACGATCGGTATAGGGAGCGCCCAATCCTCCCATACCTTCGAGGACCCGTTCACCGCGGGCGAGCGGTACCTCATGATATCGAGAGCGATGAAGAGGGCCTCGCTCAACAACTATTTCCTGGTGCCCGTGGTGGACATTCACCGTTATTCCGTATGGGTGGCCCATGTCGCTTCCCTCGTCCCGCCGTTCCACATGGTCTACACGAACAATCCGTTGACAAGGAGGCTTTTCGAAGAGGAGGGATACGAGGTCCGGTCGGCCCCCATGTTCAACCGTGAGGTCTTCTCAGGGACCGAGATACGGAGACGCATCGTGGCCGGGGAGGGATGGAAGCATCTGGTACCCGATGGGGTCGCCGAGGTCATCGAGGAGATCGGCGGGGATGAGAGGCTGCGAGAGGTGGCCAAGGGAGGAGGCCCGGCCGAGGTCACCATATGAGCTCGGAGAACATATTGGCCGGGTCATTGGGGAGGAAAGGGCTCACCATCTCCTTCGCGGAATCGATCACCGGGGGGCTCATATCCCATCTTCTGACCAACGTCCCTGGCAGTTCATCTTTTTTTATAGCCAGTTACGTGGTCTACAGCAATGAGGCGAAGATAAGGTCGCTGAACATAAAGAGGGGGACGATCGAAGAGCACGGCGCGGTCAGCGAGGAGACCGCCAGAGAGATGGCGATCGGTGCAAGGAACGCCTCTGGCTCGGATATCGCGGTGGCCGTGACCGGGATAGCCGGCCCGACCGGTGCCACGCAGGGAAAGCCGATCGGACTTGTGTACTTCGCGTTGGCGAACGGGAACGAGGTCATCGTCGACAAGGTCGTGTTCAAGGGGGACAGGTCTTCGATCAAGGAACAAGCTGCCGAACATGCGATCTTGATGGCCATAGATGACCTGGAAAAGAAGGGGTCCAAGCGATAGGTATGTCCCGGAAGGGACGAACCCCGTTATCTCGGGTCCTTCGCGCCCGCTTCCATGATCGCTTTCCAACAGGCCCATGTCCAGTTCCCTTCTTGCCGTTTCCAGCAATCGGTCGAGGTTGTCGAGCCAGGCCTGGCGGACATCGCTGCCGTCCAGCTCCCCTGCCCTCTTTTCGCTCATGTCGAGACCGTCCTCGCTCGGGAACCTGAGGTTCAAATAGCTCAGTACGCCAAGACATTGACACTGGAGCTCGACCTCCATTCTTTTGATTCCGCATGTCAAGGATGGACCGTTCCCCTCTGAAACGATTCGATCATGAACGCTTTGACATATTTTCGGTCGTCACCCAGCAGATGGTAAGTACCATAAAGTCCGGCGAACACCCCGCCCTTGTCTATGTCGCCGACCAGCAGAACGGGGGACCCCGTCATGCGGGCCACGGCCATGTTGGCGATGTCCTGCTCCCTGAGGTTGATCTCGGCGGGGGAGCCCGACCCTTCGATAACGACCACGTCATATCTGGACGCGAGCTTTGAATATGCATTGGAGATCGCCTCCAAGAGGGCATCCCTGCCCCTCCCCTTCTCCGTCCCGTACCGAACGTCCTTGAAAGGCCTGCCGTCAAGGACGACCTGGCAGCTCCCTGCTCCGCGCGGTTTCAGGAGGACCGGGTTCATAAGACCATCCGGTTCGATACCGCACGCCCAAGCCTGGAACGCCTGTGAGATCCCTATCTCCGCGCCCTCCTTTGTAACATAGGAGTTAAGGGACAGGTTCTGGGCCTTGAACGGAGCGACCTTCACTCCCATCTGATGAAAATGTCGGCAGATGAGAGCGGTCGTCAGGGATTTTCCTGCACCAGATGTCGTCCCCTGGACCATGATGGACCTTGTCATCCTGACCGCCTCTCGGCCCCTAGGATGTTCATGAGCGCGGTCATGTCCACGTTCTCCCTCACGGCCTGGGCGAGCCTGTCCAGACCGGCATCGACCATGGCATCGTAATCCTCACATTCATCGCCCGAGGTACGCTCTTTCTTGACCAGTCCCAGGAAGTGGCGCCTGAACGCTGGAAGGTCGAAGGACCCGTGCATGTAGGTGCCCATGACCATACCGTCCTCGCTGACGGCCCCGTCGGGTTCCATTTTCTCGCCGTCCTTGATCAGGAAGAGGGATCGGAGGAATCGATTGTCGGTCCTACCCATGTGGATCTCATATCCGCGGACCTTTCCTTTTTGGCCGATGTTAAGTTCTCCCTCGACCTGCACCGTCCTCTTCTCGTACGAATCGAAGTGGGTCAGGACAGTCCAAAAGGCCAAGCCCCTCCACCTGCCCCCCGACGTCCCCTTCCAGACCATGAACATCAAAGATCCTTTTTCCGAGCATCTGGTAACCGCCGCACACGCCCAATATCGGGACCTTTCCACGAAGGGCGATGATCTCCTTGTCGATGCCCATCTCCCTCATCCAGGCCAGGTCCGCGATGGTGTTCTTCGTTCCTGGTATTATGATCGCATCGACGTTGGACAGCTGATCCGGGCCGTCGATGTATGTGACCGAGACCTCCCTTTCAAGGGAAAGGCCGTCAAAGTCGGTGAAGTTCGAGAATCCTGGGAAGCCTGATGACGCCGACCTCCATCATCGCCCCGTTCTTATGGGTGCCCTTGAGCGACATGGAATCCTCGTCCGGTAGACCATGCTCGATGTGGGGAACGACCCCCAGGACCGGTATGCCGGTCTCCCTCTCGATGATCTCTATGCCAGGACGAAGGCTCTCCGGGTCCCCACGCATGTTGTTGATGATCACCCCTTTGAACATCTTGCGATGTTCGGGGCTGAGGAGCATCAGTGTACCATAGATGTAGGCGAAAGCGCCTCCCCATTCGATGTTCACGACGAGAACACATGCCGCGTTCGCGATCTCAGCGGTGCGCATGTTCGCGATCTCGCTGTCCGCGATGTTTATCTCCGCTGGGCTTCCCGCACCCTCGATGACCACGATGTCGTTCGTCCGTCTAAGGTGATCGAACGCCTCTTTGATCACCTCAGGTCCTTTTCCGGTACAGAAAACGCCGAAGTACTCGTTCACGGACATGTCCTGATAGGGGCGTCCCATCACGATCACTTGGGAGACATCGTCCTTTTTCGGTTTCAGGAGGACCGGGTTCATGAACGCGGTCGGCTCGACCCTTGCGGCCAGTGCCTGAAGGGCCTGGATCCTTGCTATCTCCTCCCCCCTTCTTGTGACGGTCGAATTGAGGGACATGTTCTGGGACTTGAACGGAGCGACCTTATACCCCATGTCCGCCAGGATGCGGCATATGGCGGCGACCGTCAGCGATTTCCCCGCTCCTGATGTGGTTCCCATGACCATTATCGCCCGGGCCGAACGTTCGCGACCCCTCTCGATCTTGGACCTTACCTCCCCGTATCCTTCCGGCCCCGTCCCCCTGAGAGGGGAAAGCATCTCTGCCGCGACCTCGGGCCGATGGACGAAGTAACATTCCTGGCAGGACCATATCGGTTCACCGTCCTTGGCAAGTATGCTCTTACCCAAGGTCGGGTCCATGCACGGATAGAAAGGACAATAGCACCAGGTGCAGTCCTGGCCTTCGAAATGGCAGGGATAGTACTCGCACGAGGCGTTGGGACCGATGGTCCCCGTCTCGATCTCCTTTTTCACGACATGACCATAGTCCTTTCTTACCCCGCTCATCCCTTCGACCACCTGGCGCATGAATCGACGAAGTTCCTGGCAAAGCCAGGGCAGGAAGCGAAATGAAGGTGCGTGTAGGATGCAAGTGTGTTCTTGGCCAGAAAGCCGTCCTTGGTCCCATCGATGCCCTTGCCTTTGGACAATGAATAAGCGAACTCCTTTTCCCTGGAGTTGACCACCTTTGAGAAATGGAAGACATGCCCGCGGGTCCTCCCCCCGGCCCGTGAAAGTACATTGTCACCGACGACCTCCGCCTCGACATAGCCGATGGCCTGGAGCTTCTTGGTCATTTCAACCTCCGCATCGAACAGACCTGCCATGCGGTATCTGGTCCCGTTAAAGTCGGCCACGCTCTTGCAGGTGTACATCAATCCCCCGCACTCGGCATAGATGGGCATTTCGTTCATCGATGCGGCCACAAGGTCCTTCCTTCCGAGCTCGTTCCTTTGTAGCTCCCTGGCGAACAGTTCTGGATACCCGCCCCCGAGATAGAGACCGTCGACCTCGGGAACACGGTCCCTCATCGGGGAGAAGAACTTGATCTCTCCGCCCCGAGCTCCCTGAGCATATCGAAATTGTCCCAGTAATAGAAGTTGAAGGCCCTGTCGAGGGCCACCCCGATCTTGACCCTTGGTTCTGGGCGAGGGACGTCAGGTGCCATGGGCGGTTCGATCTCAGGTGCTGACCTTGCGATCTCTATGAGGCGGGAGACATCGATGTTCTCCTCGATGGTCGATCGTATACGTTCATAGCGTTCCCTGTCGAACTTTTCCTCAGCGGGGACGAGACCGAGATGTCTGCTCTCCAGCTCGATGTTCTCCACCTTCGGGATGCCGCCGAGGCACTCGAGCCCGATGAGCGAGTCCTCGAGCATCTGGAGATGTCTTTTCCCTCCGGTGTTGTTGAAGATCACGCCCGCGATGTTCACCGCCTTGTCGTAATCCTTGAACCCCATCGCGACCGCGCCGGCGCTCCTTGAGAGGGCGCGGGCATCGATGACCAGGACCACAGGTGCCTTTAGGACCTTGGAGAGATGGGCCGTGCTACCTGCCTCGTTCTTTCCGTCCACGCCATCATAGAAGCCCATGACCCCTTCGATGACCGATATATCGGCGCTGGAGGCGCTCCTGTGGAACAGATGCTGGACCGCATCGCCGAACATCCAGGTGTCCAGGTTCTTGGACCTCCTGTCAAGTATTATGGAATGGTGCATGGGGTCCAGGAAGTCCGGTCCGGTCTTGAACGGCTGAGGGTCCATCCCTCTTTTTCTAAGTGCAAGCAGAACACCCACCGTGATGGTGGACTTTCCCACACCGCTCCTCTCGCCAGCGATGACGATCCTGGGGACCTTCATCCTATCACCACGCTCCGATCACTAATGAATAAAGTTTCGAACGCACCTCTGGAGGTTCGTCCACCGAGCCCTGGGCTATCCTTTCCTCTGGATATCCCAGGTCCTCGCATGTCGCTATCATGACCTTCATGTCCTCAGCGCGAAGTCGGGCGAACAGATCGTTCGTAGGGAACGCAGGCTCGGTGAGCAGGAAAACGATCTTCCCCCTTTTCAGTTCTTGTGCGGTCTCCTCTATCGCTCCTGAATGCTCCTTGCCATGTCCAGAGACGATGCTCACCTTTCCCATGTCGAGCCGCAGCCTGGCGAACGCCAACTGCATCGAGGAGATGCCCGGGACCACCTCGCTGCCCAGATGACCGAGACCAGCGAGCATCGGGTCTCCGGTCGAGAGGAGGACGACATCGGATGGAAGCTCGTTCAGTCTCGAATAGTCCTTGATGACGTTGATCTCGCATCCTTGTGCTATATGTGCGGACGCCAGCTCGATCGCCCTCTTCGATCCGTAGATGCTCCTCGCCTCCCTGACCTTTCTGGCACCTTCCTCGGTCAGATGGCCGGGACCGCAGCCAACTCCCACGACGATCATTGGTTATCACCCAGTATCCTGCCGTCACGATCGAGAACTATGACCCGAAGCTTAGGTCTCTCATTTTTGGAACGCGACAATGCCCTCTCCAGCGCCGTTCCCCACAGGTCCGAGGACCTTAGCTCCTCGATCGTCCCACAGCCCGTGTCCTTCAGAACATCAGGGTCGATGAACTTGAGTATGAGCGCCGGAAGTCCACAGAGTATGACCTCCCCTTTCGCCGTGTCGATCGCCCTCTCCATTCGGACGCCTACAAGGACGACCTCGTGCTCGGGGAACATCATTCTTGAAAGTCTCATCCCGTTGCGACCGGTCGTCAATACCACCCTGTCGGAACGGAGAGATCCTCTCCAGGTTCGACTCCTCAAGATGGTCGTCCCAAGGCTCGACCAGTCCGGTCGTGCCCAACACGGATATCCCACCCTCGACGCCCATCTTCCCGTTGAGCGTCTTGGATGCGATCTTCTCACCGTCCAGGACCTCCAGTTCTATGCAGGTCCCGACGAGGTCCAGCTCGAGCATCGCCTCCATGACAGAGCCGATGATACAATCCATCGCGGACGGGGATATCGCGGGATCGCCCAGTTCTGTAGCGCTCGGTGTCCCTGACGAAACGGCCGATGCCCTTTCCTGCCTTGAGATCGACCCCATTTCCCTTGGGGGAGGCGACGGCCCGGAACCTAGCCCCGGCCGTCAGGTCCGCAGGATGGTCCCCTGGCCGCTTCGCGGCGATGGCGACTCCCGAGGCTCCCTCCGCCGGGACGTCCAACACAACACCGCTAGGGGTCCTGATCTTTACCGAAGAGACATCATGGGCGAGGGACAGGACCGCCGCCTTGCAAGCCGCGGCAGCGGTCGTCCCTGTCGTGAACCCTCTTTTCAAGATCTTTCCCTGTGAGGTCAAGATGGCCAGCCCGTCGGCTACCATCCTCAGTTCGTTCGGGTCCTCGCATCTTGCCACCCACAGGTCTGGATAGACCAGCTCAGTTACTGGATCCTTTAGCATCTTTCTGCTCGCTGAACATCGTTATTATCTCGTTGATCGCCGCCACGGCCACCGGGGTCCCGCCCCTCGTACCCTCGTTGGACACGGAAGGTATCTGTATGGACCTGAGGACCTCCTTGGACTCCTTCGCATTGACGAAGCCGACCGGTGTGCCGATGATCAACGCCGGTCTCAGGCCCTTTCCGACCATGTCACAAACCGCCAGAAGCGCGGAGGGAGCGTTCCCGATGACTATCACGGAACCGTTCAGTTCATCCCCCAGTTTCATGAAGCCCGCGGAGGTCCTTGTGACCTCTTTCTCCTTGGCCATCTCCTGGCCAAAATCCAGGGCGCACCTGACATCGCTCGTATGTCCGCGTTTCTGTATGCCCACCTGGACCATCCTGATGTCGGTATATATCGTTGCGGAACGCCCAAGGGCTTCAAGACCTGCCTTGATAGGGGACATGTTGAACCTCATGAGCTTTGCCATCTCGAAGTCCCCGACCGCAACGGAGCATCTTTGTCTGACCCTGTCCTCAGGTGTCAGGTCGCCCAAGGTCTCGCGTGCCAGCATCCTGCTCTTTTTCGAGATAGCGTACGCCTCTTTGGTATGGGCGCCCAGGTCAGTATATGTACTTCCTGTCGTACCCTCTTGGTGTGATGATGCCTTTGACATTGGTTCCAGACCTCCATATCCTACTCTCTCTTCCACCTATGATGACGGTGGAATGCATGTCGACGAAGTCATCGTCCGAACTGAGCTCCCCCAGTGTCGTGATGGTCCGTTCCTCTCCCTCACGAAATGCGTTCTTGACCACGCCCACCGGTGTGCTGGCAGGCAGATGTTCCGAGGCGATGATCAATGCCTCGCCCAGATTCCCTGGCCGACGGTTGCTCTTTGGATTGTAGAGCACCACCGGAACGCCCACACCGAATGCCGCATGAAGTCTCCTGACGATCTCTTCCCATGGGGTCAAAAGATCGGACAGGCTTATGACCATGAAATCACTGGACAATGGGGATCCCAGGATGGCAGCGGCCGCGTTCGCCGCGGTGATGCCCGGCACTATCTCGATCGGGATATCGTACGAGCTTTTCTCGACGATCTCGAGAACGATGCTTGCCATGCCATAGACCCCGGCGTCGCCACCGCTGACGATCGCCACGGGTCTGTCCTTCGCCATGGTGACCGCTTTCTGTGCCCGGTCCACCTCCTTGCCCATGGCACTGATCAGAAGCTCCTTGCCCTGGACGAGCTCCTCGATCATATCGAGATAGAGCTTGTTCCCGACAACGACCTCGGACATGGCTATGACCTCCCTAGCCCTTAAGGTCATCTGGGCCGGGCTACCCGGGCCCGTCCCCACTATGTACAATCTTCCCTTTCCCTCATCTGGCGATCGCGACGGTGATGTTCCCATATATCTTCCGCTCCATTACGAGCTCTTTCATCCTTGATATGGCGAGCGCCGATGGTTCTGCGACTGCAAGAAGACCTATCATCGAGGCTCGCGATGGTGTTCTTATCTTTTGAGAGTTGATCGTTTCACTATCGATGAAGACCAGGTTCCCGCCCACCTTGCCGACCCCATCGACCAGACCTGTTTCGGTGATCTTCTTGTCGGTGGTGGCGAAGGCCATTATGTTGGACAATGGGATCCCGGACTCGGAGATCGCGCTCTGGATCGCACCGACGACCTCGTCCGCTTTTATCCCTTTCCGGCATCCAAGACCCATGATGTAGTCCCCTTTCCTGAGCAGAACGGAGACCCCTGGGCCCGCTATCACCAGCCCGGGAGGATCGATCTTGTATATCGGTACCGACGACCTGAGCATGGCAGCGTTCACCTCTCTGGTGGAATCCCGGTTGATGATGTCCCTGTCCAGTTTGGAAGCGATCACCTCGACCGACTCCAGACCTTGCGCCTCGGTCGCGGTCGTCAGGACGGGTCGGATCCCCAGTCCGGCGAGCCTCTTGGCGACCTCGTTCGCACCATGGTGTCCTCCCAATACCGGAACGGAATATTTCAGGTCCGGGCTTACCACGACGACCGATGGGTCGGTCCATTTGTCCGAGATCAAAGGGGCTATCTTTCGGACGACTATCCCCATGGCCATGAAAGCTACTATCTTCCGATATTTCTCAAAGGCGATGCGAAAGGCATCGTCCGAATAGGGCATGATATCGGCATCGAGCTCTGCCGCCACCTTCTCGACCGCATCGTCCTTCGTCAGAGCAAGGATGACCGTGTCCCTCATGAATAGAGCACCGACCTTTCGAACCTTGGGAAAGGATCGACGATGCCGCCTATCAGTATCAGTGCCGTCCTCTCGATGCCCGCCTCCCGGGCCTTCCTTGAAATGTCCGCAACCGTACCTTTTATGACCTTTTGATCCGGCCATGACGCGTGGAACACCACGGCGGCCGGTGTATCTGGCGGGTATTCGACCTTTGAGATAACCTCTTCGATCTTGTCGGTCCCAAGGAATATGACCATCGATCCGCCGAACTTCGATAGTTCCCGTATATCGTCATGCTCGAGCGTCTCACCGGCCGGTCTGGTCACTATCAGCGTTTCCGAGACGCCCTTCAAGGTGAGCTGGGTGCGCAATGCGGCGGCCGCAGCGAACATGGACGATACTCCCGGTACGATCTCCACATCGATCCCCCTTCGGGCGAGGTCGTCCATCTGTTCCACTATGGAACCATATATCGACGGATCACCGGTGTGCAGTCTAACTACCTTCTTTCCCTTCCGAACGCCCTCGGCGATCAGGTCCCCTGTCTGTTCCAGTGTCATTCCCCAGCTGTTGACCTTGAGCTCGGCAGGCGAAAGGGCGACCAGTTCAGGGTTCACCAGTGACCCTGTGTAGACCAGGATGTCCGCCCCTTTTATGAGCTCCATTCCCTTTACCGTGATGAGCCCTGGGTCCCCCGGGCCCGCCCCGACGAAAAATACCTTGTCCATCTCATTTCCTCGCGAACATGATGCTGAAATAATCGCTGGATTCAGGGATCCGATCGATCGATGAAGACCCTTTCCCCATCTAGGAACATCCTCTCGGTCAGGACGAAATGCCTGTATCCGGCCAGCTTGAGCTCCTCCATCCGTTTCCGTGGTTGTTTGACCTTGAGCATCACCATCGCCTCGGGCGAGGACGGGCCATCGGTCACGATGAAACATCCTGATAGGGAGAGCCCGGACCTTGATGCAAAAGCGGTGATGGAACTGATCCCGGGAACGACCATGTAGTCTATGTCCGGGAACGTCCCGTTCATGACCTCGCATTGTCTTGAGAATGTCGAATAAAAGCTTGGGTCCCCTATGATCCCCAGAACGGCTGTACCGCTCCTTGCGTATGGAGCGATCTTCTCCGCGTTCCTTTTGAGGGCCGCCTCGATGACGCTCTCATCGTTCGTCATCGGGAACTCGAGAACCTCCGCCTTCGTATATTTGGATACGATGTCCAAGGCCATCTTTCCCGGGACGAACACCTTGTCCGCTTCTTTTAGCAATCTTACCGCCTTCAGGGTAAGAAGCTCCTCATCCCCTGGCCCCAGGCCTATACCGACCAACATCAGGAGGTCCCTCCTACGATGATATAGACGGGGTCGATCGGCCTGAACATGATGCTTCCAGCTATCCTGTGGGACCTGGACACCTGGACCTGGACGACCTCATCGAACATCCCAAGTTCGTCCATCCTTTCGACCGCCTTGTTGAGCGTGCTAAGCATGACAGCGTTCACCACGATCTTTCTGGTACCTTTTTTCTTTAGTATCGTCAACACTTCCGAAAGCTCCTTGGAGCCTCCAACGAACGCGGTATCTATCTGCCCCATCTGGTTCAGGAACTGAACGGATGAACCTTCGAACGTTCGGACAGTTCTTTACGCCACTGGTCATTATCTCCCTTCTTGCGTGCTCGACCGCCTCTGGACGGATATCGACCGCATATACCTCATCGACAGCGGGCGATGCCGCGATGGAGACCTTTCCGGTCCCACAACCAAGGTCGGCGAACACATCGTTCTTTCTCAGACCCAATTTGTGAAGCGAGATCGCCATCACCTCATCTTGAGTAGGTCCTCCCTTCAATCTCATCATATCAGTTGGATATATCATCCAACCGCTATATATAATGGGCTGTAACGGCCTTTTTCCCTAGGTCCGACCGGCTCTGTCTAGATGGATCACGGTCCGAACGATGACCTCGCCCGTTTGACCGCCTGGAGCATCTCCCTGAAGGTGGCCTTTTCTGGGACCGCCGTGACCTTGACCCCCATCGCCTCCAATCTCTTTTTTGTGGGCTCCCCCATCGCCGCCACGATCTTGGAGTTCAGGACCGCCATCACCTCGTCGTGGGAAGCTGCCTTTTCCGCCGCCTCTATGAAAGTGGCCGCGGACAGCGAGCTGGAGAAGGCGAAAGCATCTATCTTTCCGAGAAGGCTTTCTTTGATCATGATGTCGAGCTGTTCGCTGTCCACCGGTATCAGATGATAGACGATGACCTCGCTCGTGACCGCCCCTGCGGCCCTTAGCCCATCGAGAAGGACCGCCTCCCCATGGTCCGATCTCAGGACATATGCGTTCTTGCCGGCCACCCCTATCTTTCCCAGTTCCTCGACGATCCCCTCCGAGGAGAACTTCCCTGGGATGTGGGACACGCCCAGACCGGCCGAGCCTAGCGCCTTTGCGGTCTGAGGTCCTATGGCCACTATCCTGACCGGAGCAATGAGGTCCATGAACGTCTCTATCGGCATTTTGCCCCTGGCCAGGTCCAACATCGAGGCGACCCCGTTCGAACTCGTCAAAATGAGGACATCGACCTTTCTTCCCCGGAGGTCCCCGAGGAACACCTCGAACTCTTTACTGTCCTTCGTCCTGATCTCCAATGGGGAGGCGCATATCGGGTCGAAACCGAGCTCCCTCGCCAGCTTGATGGACTCGGGGATCTTGTCCATGGGTCTCATGACAGCCAATCTTATCACGAAAGGTCCCCCAGTACGTCCCTTAAGGTGGAAACGGAACCTACCACGATCACCGCCGGCGATCCGACACCCTCTTCCGAGCACCGTGCGGTTATGTTGGACACGGTCCCCTGGACGACCTTCTGCCCTGGCATCGATGCCTTGTGGACGACCGCCACAGGGGTACATGGGTCGAGGCCGCCCTCGATAAGGGAGGACATGTTCCTTTCTAGGTTCGACATCCCCATCAGGATCACTATCGTCCCCCCCATGCTCGCCATGCCCTTCCAGTTGATGATGTCCTCTTCCTTGGCATCGCTCTCATGGCCCGTGACGAAGGTCACGAAGGAAGCATGGTCCCGATGCGTCACAGGTATTCCCGCCAAGGCAGGTCCGGAGATCGCAGAGGAGACGCCAGGCACGACATGGACCTTGACGCCGGAGAGGCGAAGTTCCTCCGCCTCTTCTCCACCTCTGCCGAACATGAAAGGATCGCCGCCTTTCAGGCGTATGACCTTTTTTCCTTCGAGAGCTTTCCTTACGATGATCTTGTTTATCTCTCCCTGGGGGACCTTATGATGGCCTCCCCTCTTTCCGACATCGATCATCTCAGCGTCCTTCCTCGCATGATCCAAGAGCTCCATCCCTATCAGGGAGTCATGGACGATGACGTCCGCTGTCCTGATGAGATCCATCCCTTTGATCGTTATAAGGTCCGGGTCCCCTGGGCCCGCGCCTACTAGGAACACCTCCCCTTTATGCTCGTTCATCGGTAACACCGTCCATCCCTTTCGCGAGGACCTCTACGGCCTCATCCAGCCCGTTGAGCAGATCATCGCGTGATATGTACATGTCCACGTCGACCGTCCTTGACGGGTCCCTTGAGGTGACCACCGCCCTGAGCCTCAGCCTATCGCCCTCCACCCTTGCCCACGCCCCAATGGGGACCGAGCATCCTCCGCCCAACCCCCTGAGGACATATCGTTCCGCCTCGACCTCCTCGTGGGTGCATGCGTCGTCCAGCTCGGCGAGCGTCGCCTGATAGGGTCCGCCGTCCCGACAGACGATGGCGATCGCTCCCTGACCCGCCATGGGAACGAACTCGTTCGGATCGAGCACATAGGACCTTTCTTTTATACCCAACCTTTCAAGACCTGCTCTGGCCAGAACGATCGCATCGTACTCGCCCGCCTTCCATTTCTTGACCCTGGTGGGTACGTTTCCTCTCAGATCCTTTATGATGAGGTCAGGTCTCCTTCTCTTGAGCTGAGAGGCTCTTCTGACGCTCGAAGATCCCACGACCGCCCCTGAGGGGAGGTCCGCCAGAGGGACCCGGGAGATCGAACGTCCTCGACCGGGGCCCTTGGGAGCACCGCGGCCATCACCGTCCCAGGGGTAAGTTCGACCGGCATGTCCTTCAGGCTGTTCACGGCGGCATCGATCTTCCCTTCCACTATCTTCTGGTCCAGCTCCTTGACGAAGGCGCCCATCCCTCCGATCGCACTGAGAGGGCGGTCGGTCACCTTGTCCCCGGTCGTCTTGACCAGTTCCACCTCGATCTCAAGGTCCGGGAACCTCTGTTCCAGCAGGCCGACCACGATCTCGGTCTGTCTTTTGGCCAATGAACTGCCCCGAGTTCCGATCTTCATCACATCAGCTCTCCCAGCGACTCACTGAACGCATCGATGGTCTGATCGATGTCCGCATCGGTGTGGGCGGTCGAGATGAAATCCGTCTCGAACTGGGAGGGAGGCATATAGATGCCGCGGTCCAGCAGTGAGTGGAACAATCTCATGAATGTCTTCGTGTCCGAGGTACAAGCGTCCTTGTAATCCTTGACCCTCCCTTCCGTGAGGAACATCTGATACATCGATCCTATCCCCTGCACCGTATAATCGAGATGAAGCTCCGAGAGCACGGCGGTCAGACCCTTTCTCAGTCTCTCCCCTTTCATAGAAAGACCATCATGTCCGACACGTTCCAGTTCAGCGATGGTGGTCAGACCGGCCGTCAAGCTCATAGGGTTCCCCGAGAACGTCCCGGCCTGGTAGACCTTGCCGATCGGGGAGACCATCGACATGATCTCCTCCGAGGCGCCGAAGACCCCGATGGGCATGCCACCTCCGGCTATCTTGCCAAGTATCGTGATGTCAGGGACCACCCCATAGTATCCCTGGGCCCCACCCATGCTAAGCCTGAAACCCGTTATGACCTCATCGAAGATCAAAAGGACATCGTTCTTTGCCGTGATCTCCCTCACCTGTCGAAGATAACCTTCCTCGGGCAATATCGGACCCGCATTGCCGATAACTGGCTCCATTATGATCGCGGCCACCTCCCCCCGGTTGGCACGCAAAAGGTCCTCTATGGCATGGGCATCATTGAACGGTGCTAGCAGGGTGTTCGCCGTCACCTCCTCTGGAACGCCCAGCGAGTTCGGTGAGCAGTGGGTGGTCGCCCCGGAACCGGCCTTCACCAGGACACAATCATGCGCGCCATGGAAGGCCCCTTCGATCTTGACGATCTTCTTTCTTCCCGTGAATCCGCGAGCCGTTCTGATCCCGTGCATCGTGGCCTCCGTCCCAGTGTTCACGATACGGGCCATCTTGATCGACGGATAGTATCGTCGAAGCATCTCGATGAACTGGACCTCTTTTTCGATCGGGGCACCATAAAGCGTCCCTGCATCCGCCTGTTCCTTGAGGGCCGTGATCACCTTTGGGTGGGCATGGCCCAATATCAGGGGTCCGAACCCCATACAGTAATCGATGTACTCGATGCCATCCACGTCGATGATCTTCGAGCCCTTCCCCTTCTCGATATAGCACGGGTAGGGTTGGAACGCCCTGACCGGGCTCGAGACCCCGCCTGGCATTAGCACTTTCGCCCGGTCATAAAGACCTTTGGACCTAGGTCGATCCCTCAAACGCTCACTCCCTCATCTTTTTGGCCGCTTCCTTGGCAAAATATGTTATGATCATGTCCGCCCCGGCCCTCTTGATGGACATCAACGATTCGAACATCGCCCTGTCGTGGTCGATCCAACCGTTCGCGGAAGCGGCCTTGATCATCGAATACTCCCCACTGACATTGTAAGCTGCCAGCGGCAGGTCGTACCTGACCCTTGCCTCCCTGATGATATCAAGGTATGTCATGGCCGGTTTGATCATGATGATGTCCGCACCCTGTTCGACGTCCTGGTCGATCTCCCTCATCGCCTCCCTGAGGTTCCCCGGGTCCATCTGATGGGTCTTCCTATCACCGAACTTGGGTGAGCTCTCAGCTGCATCCCTGAAAGGACCGTAGAAGGCAGATGCGTACTTCGCACTGTACGCCATTATAGGAACGTTCTCGAAGCCAGCATCATCGAGGGATTCTCTGATCACCTTGACCTGGCCGTCCATCATCCCGCTGGGAGCGATGATATCGGCACCGGCCTCCGCCTGGGCGATGGCCGTTAGCCCGTAAAGTTCCAAGGTAGGGTCGTTGTCTATCACGCCCTCCTTGAGCACCCCGCAATGGCCGTGCGACGTATATTCGCATAGGCACAGGTCGCTGATGATGACCACGTCCGACCTTGAGCGAACGTCCCTTATCGCCCTTTGGACCACGCCGTTCTCGGACCATGCCTCGCTGCCTCGTTCGTCCTTCTTCTTCGGTATCCCGAACAGCAGGACCGCGGGGACCCCAAGGTCCTTGACCGAGATGGCCTCGTCCGCCGCCTTTGTCACGGGAAAGGATGATACCCCCGGCATCGACGGTATCGGCCTGGCGGTCCTGATCGTTTCATTGATGAACATAGGATAGATGAGGTCCCGAGCGTTCAGCTCGGTCTCTCTGACCATGTCCCTGATCGTTGGGCTGTTACGCAATCTTCTCGGCCGGTTTTCTGGGAACATATATCTCACCCTCGAGCTTGAAAAGGTCCTTCATCAAGGTCAATACTTCCTCATCGCCATCCTTTAGCGCCGTCTTCAACATTGTGGTCGGATCGGCCAAGAACCTGTTCGTCAATGAATTGGCGAAGTCGTTGATCACCTCGGAGATATCGGCGTTGTTCGCCTTGGCCCGGTTGATCGCCTTGGTGACCTCCTTTTCCTTGATATCGTTGAACTTTCTGTATATGCCCCTGAGCACCTCGTCGGCCCTCATCTCGCATATTCGGTCCTCTAGGGCGTTCAGTTCTGTTGCTATGATCGCCTCGGCATTGCTGATCTCGGCCTTCCTTTTTAGGACGTTCTCTTCGGCCAGGCCTCTGAGCCCATCGATGTCGTAAAGCTCCACCCCTTGCACCTCGTCCACCTCCCGTTCAACGTTCCTCGGGAAGCTGACATCGATCACGATGATCTTCCTATCGGACGGCCGGCCATCCATGGCCAGTTGCAAGGAGCGTTTGGTCAGGATCATGTGCGTCGCCGATGTCGCACAGAGAACGACATCCGCCTCGGACAAGAACTCTATCAGGCTGTCAAAACGGACCGCTCTTCCGTTCAGCGCCCATGCTAGCTCGACCGCTCTGCTATACGTCCTATTGGAGACGAACACTGCCTTCGGGTTCTTTCCGGCCAGGTGCTTGGCGATAAGGGTCGCCATCTCTCCTGCCCCTATGACCAATATGTTCTTTCCCTCGATGGTCCCGACCTTCGACTCGGCCAGCTCCACCGCTACAGAGCCAACGGAGACCCCTCCCTTGTTCACCCGGGTCTCGGTCCTTACCTTTTTACCTACGCTTATGGCCTTCCGGAAGACGATCGATAGGACCGGACCTATGAGCCCCTCGTTCTCCGCGGTCTCGAACGCTTCCTTGACCTGGGATTGGATCTGGTCCTCGCCTATCACCATCGACTCCAGACCACTGGCGACCCTGAGCAGATGTTTGACCGACCCCTTTCCGGAGAGGTACTGTACAAGGTTCTCCTGACTGTCGAAAGGGATGAACCCGTTGATGAGGTCCTCAAGTCCTTTCCTGCTCTCCTCCATCTTATCGGTCACGGCATAGATCTCCACCCTGTTGCAGGTCTTGAGCACCGCACATTCCCTGATGCCCTCTATGTTCGAGACCGAATGCAGTAGAAACAGTACGTTCTGGTCACCTATCTTCTCCAATTGCGTCATCGTTGCCGTCTTGTGGGTGACATGCGCACTAATGATCGGTTCCATTCCAGCTCACCAGCCTTTCTCTGGCCATATCCATCGCTCTCGATGGATCGGACCTGATCGCTTCCCAAACGCGTTCATCTTCCAGGACATCCCAAAGGAACCGTTCCCTGGAGATCTGGTCTGGGATCCTGTGCTTTGCTTCCTCCCGCATCCTTTCTTGCAGGGCGATCATGAGGTCATACTCCTCGGGAAGCGCCTCATCGATCCTCATACGCAGGTATTTCGCCATACCGGGGCTCTTACCTAGGGTCGATATCGCGACCTGATAGTTCTCTCTTACGACCGTGGACGGGATCAGGAAGGTGCTCACGCCATCCGCCCGATTGCATGGGACCCCTTTACGAGAGCACTCTTTCGCGACTAGATCGTTAAGATCGTTATCGTTGGTCGCGGCCACGACCAGGTCCGCCATCGATATCCAATCCTTCATCGAGCCCGCTATCTCCGCCACCACCAATGAAATGTTCTTCCCTTTAAAACCCTGATCGAACTCTCGGCTGACCACGGTCACCTCCGCCTCCTGTGCCAGAAAGAGCGCCTTGCGTAGACCGACCTTTCCCGCACCGAACACCACCGCTCTCTTTCCTCTCACGTCCATGAACAGCGGGATCATTGACCAAACGCCTCGGCGAAGAACCTTCCGGACCGTTGTCCGATCATCGAAATGGGTTGGATGTATAATCCAACTTGAAGGGGATTGGCGAGAATAGTATTAAGTCTTATCTTTTCAAGCCATTGACGTATGCCATATACCGGGCGACAGGTCTCAATGGCCGTCATCACGACCTAAGGTACCGCGCCCACACGGTCCCAGCGACCGAACGTTCCGTCCTCTGCCCCCTGATGAACGTGCCAGGTCCCCCGATATCAGTGCTCTTTCACCGGTGAGGACGCTTATCTCGTTTGAATTATACAACGTGAATGATTATTAATGTTTAGATCATTGGGGGTGCGGGTAGGAATACGCGATTTGACCTAAGGTTTCGGCTGATCTCTGCATTGTTCGCCCTTTTCCTCGCATTGGAAGGGCTAATGATCATCGTCCTTTCGAGACCGATCACGATCACCGGTATCGGAAACGTCAGTTCAGAGACCATTGCGCTGATAGGGGTCCAGCTGACGATCCTTGGGGTCCTGGGCTCGGCCCATCTTATCGTTCCAAGGACCGGCATCCTGAAGGACAGGGCCTTTGCAAGGAAGATCGTCTCCCTATTGCCGCTGGTCTCAGGATGCATCGTCGCGTTGGAAGGTCTGATAATAGCGTCATATTCCAATACATCATTCTTGTCGAACGGGAGCGGGATCAGGCAAATGTTCATGGCCTTGTTCGGGGCCCAGCTCTTCTTCTTCGGGGCGGCCGAGCTATTGTTCTGGCTCGAGCGGAAGAGATCGTTCTCCAGAAAGTTCGTATCGATCGTTCAAGGGCTTGTCCTGGTAAGCATTTCATCGGCAGGTGTCCTTTTGATAGGGCTCGCTTCCCCGTTGTACATCGCTAAGATAGGGAGTATCATGGAGGGAACCGTGAGAATGGCCGGGGTCCAGCTAACGATCCTCGGCATCGTGGCCATGACATCATCAGTAATGTCCGAACACAGGATCATGAAGAGACAGCTCATTGGGCTGTCCTTATCATATCTGCTGATGCTGGCGGTAGGCTTCATCATCTCTGCCGAGGGATTGCTCATCGTCTCTTTCGGGTCCGACCTGACGCTTGCGAGCGTCGGTGGGTTGATGGCCAGAACCATGGACATCGGCGGAGGGGCGGTCTTCCTGCTGGGTTTCCTTACGGTGCTGACATTGGGCCTTACGGCCGGCGACCGGCTCTTCTGGCAAAAGGTGACCGCATCCTTTTCGTCACTTTTCCTGCTCCTGTTGCTCCCCTTGGCCGTCCTGCTTTGAGCCCCGATCGAACGGAACGGTGAGGATGTCCCCTCGCCCCATGTAGCCTCCAGGACCTCTCAGAAATATGGCCATTTCTTCGATAAGGATTTTTACCAAGAAGCGCACTAGCCCATCGGACCGTTCAAAGTAGCGAGGTTGCATCTAATGATAACTGGGGTATTGGTAGTAGGACATGGGAGCTCTTTAGAGCATAACAGGAAAATGGTCATAAGCATGGCCGAGAGACTGGAAGAGATGAACGAGTTCGGTCCTGTGGTGGCATGCTTCATGAACATGAACCATCCGACCATCAAGGAGGGCATCGAAATGCTCGCCTCGAAGGGCGTCGACACGATATATGTTCAGCCTTGCTTCCTGGCCAGTGGGATCCACCTGACCGAGGACGTACCTAACGCACTCGGATTGAAGAACGGTGCGAACGAGCGTGTCGTCGAGATCGATGGAAAGAGCATCTCCTTGTTATACTGCGACCCGATCGGTAACGATGAAAGGGTCGCCGCGATCCTGGCCGATAGGGTCAGAGAAAAGATGAGGGCGGTAACACCTTGAAAGTTCTAGTGCTGGATCTGACCCACGGAGGGGACGTGATCGTGGAGGAGCTCCTGAGAAGAGGGGACCATGTCACGACATGGGACGTTTACGGAACTGTACCCCAAGGACAGGACCGAGCGTTTGGCCTCATTGGGTGCCGAGGTCCTGGACGCTCCCCCAAGAGGCTCTTTCGATCTAGCGATCCTTCCTGTCCATTGCCCTGAGCGTTTTCTTGGGGAGGCCCGCTATAAAAAGGCCATCACGCATCATCAGGCGGTGGGGGAGCTCGCAAGGTTCCGTTATCCGATAATAGAGGTGACAGGGGTTCATGGAAAAACATCCGCCTGCCACATATTGTCCCATGTTCTCTCAAGGAGCGGGAAGAGGGTCCTGTTATTGTCAAGCAGGGGAGTATATTCCGTCGAGGACAGTGTGCTCACGGTCCTGAGGGAGAGGTCAAGCATCGCCCCATCGTCGATATTGGAACTATCTAGGATGGAGGGAGGCTATGATTGCGGGGTCTTTGAGGTCAGTTTGGGAGGTACAGGGCTTGCTTCTGTCTCGGTCGTCACCGCTCTGGGCGACAATTACAAGATCGCGGGAGGGACCAAGGATGCATATGACGGAAAGTCCCAGATGATAAGGTCTGCGAAAAGTTCCGTGGTATTTCCAAAGGAAGAGGAGAGCATCTGGGCCCCGCTGGTCGGCTCGAACGTCAAGGTAACGACGTTCGGTGATGGAGGGGACGTCACGGTCTCGTTCCCCAGGTCCAGATTGGGCAAGGAACTGGACATGAAGATGAAGATAAAAGGCTCGGAGCATGATGTCCAGTTGCCAGGTTCTTTCCTCGCCCCTGCTTATTCAACGGCGTTCGCATCATCGGTGGCGGCGGCGATAGCTTTCGGATCGTCCGAGAAGGACGTGGTATCCTCGCTAAAGAGCTTCGACGGGGTTCCAGGTAGGGGGGAGGTCACCAAGGTCGGGGAGGGATATCTGGTCATGGACAGGAATCCGGGTGTCAGCTCGAGCTCTATCGGATGGGACCTCCATGTGCTTCACGATCACTATGGGGAGAACGACATCGGGGTCGTGATAGATCCCGTGAGCCCGAAGGTCTGCGAGAAACTTGATCTCAGCGCCATAAAGGGCGTGCTCTCACGAAGTTCGAACATCGTCAAAGGGTCATATATGATCGTTAGGCCAGGGTGGACAAGCCCTCCCGCTCCGATCGAACCCATCTCGGACATCACCGATGTCAGGGGAAAACATAAGGTGGTTCTTTGGTGTGTAAAGGAGGGTTATATCTGAAGGACGTTCTGCATCCTAGACCGAACCCGATCATCGCGGCGATGTACACATTAAGGGACCTAGATGCCGACATAGTGCTCATGCACGGACCTGCAGGATGCGGGTTCATGGCCGCCCGACGTTTGGAGGAGGCCGGCGTAAAGGTCATGACAACGGGCATGACGGAGGACGATCTGATCTTCGGGGGAAAGGACAAGCTGATCAGGATCTTGAGGAAGATCGACGATGATTTCCACCCAAAGCTCATGGGCGTGGTTGGGACATGTGCTTCGATGATCATAGGGGAGAACCTTGACGATGCCATCAAGAGCGCGGGGATCAGGTCGGTGGTCCTGCCCGTCGATATACATGGCTGTTCCGGTGCAAATACGAACGGGGCGGTCCGGACCCTGGAGGTGGCGGCCGAGAAGGGCGTTATATCGGTTGATGAATGCGAGAGGCAGAAGAGAATGCTCCACCAGGCGACCCTGATCGAGATGGAAAAGGGGCTGACCAGCCGGGAATATCTGGAACCCTCCGCAGGTGCTACGAAGCTCTCTGCCGCCTTGAGAACCGCAGAGGTCCTTCGCTCAGGAGGGAAGGTGGCCGTCGTATTGAACGCAAAGAAGGAAACGGCCTACGGGTTCGCCGACATCATGAGGGCGGTTGAGAGCTCTCGCAGAAAGCTCGGTGGGGAGACCATCTACATCGCCAATCTGGACCCCAAGGTCGGTCTGCCAAGGATAAGAAAGTACGCAGAGAACATAAACAGCGATCTTTTGGAGGCGGGGGTGGATATCGGGACGATCACTGGAGGTCTGGACGAGTACCCCGTCTCGGGTGAAAAGGCCGCCAACGCGTTGGACATGAACGAAGTGGACCTCCGGATCATCGCGGGGGTACCTCATGCCGTTCCAAGGTTGATCAAGGACGACATACTGGTGACGGACCAGCCCAGGCAATTGAGGAACTATATCGACAACGGTTTCAAGATGGCGATCGGTGAGATATCCACCCATGCGGACGTGATGGGCACATCAAGGGTACTTACCACGGAGTTCGGGGACACATTGAGAGAGGTAACGGAGAAGGGGTACAATTGAGACAGATCGCGATCTATGGAAAGGGAGGTATCGGGAAATCGACGATATCGTCCAACCTGGCAGCGGCCTACGCCGAGGCAGGTCTCCGGACATGGTACATTGGCTGCGATCCAAAATCGGACGGCAGCATGACATTGCTCAACGGCAGAAAGGTCCCGACGTTCCTCGAGCAGATGAAGGCAGGTTCCAAAGAGGTCGTGTTCAAGGGGTTCAAAGAGGTGAACTGCGTCGAGACCGGAGGACCGTTGGCCGGAGTGGGATGCGCTGGACGAGGGATCATCGTTGCCGTTCAGGCGCTATCGAAGGAACACTTCCGGAAGGAGGACGACATACTCATCTACGATGTGCCAGGGGATATCGTCTGCGGCGGGTTCGCCGCACCTTTGAGGGAGAGGTTCGCCAACGAGGTCTACATCGTTACGAGCGGTGAATATCTTGCATTATATGCCGCCAATAACATAGCAAAAGGCCTGGCCAATCTTAACGTCAACCTCGGTGGGATCATATGCAATTCACGTGACGTCTCTCACGAAGAGGTGATAGTCTCCAGGTTCTCGAGGTCCATAGGATCGGAGATGATAGGTCTTATACCTCGCAGCAGGGTCGTAAGGGACTGTGAGAACCTGGGTATGACCGTCATAGAGGGCGCGCCGATGGACCCTCAGGCGGACGCGTATCGTGAGCTCTCCAAGAAGATATGGTCGAACACACATCTATCGATCCCTACCCCCATGGACCCCGATGAGATCCGGAGAATGATCAGGGAGACCGGGGATGACCTGTAAGCGGATCATTTTGGCCGGCGCGGGAAGTGGGGTGGGGAAGACCACGATCGCTACCGGCCTTATGTCCCGTCTGTCCAAGAGAATGAAGGTACAGGGATACAAGGTCGGTCCTGATTTCATCGACCCGATGTTCCACTCGGCCGCGACCGGCAGACCTTCAAGGAACCTGGACTCTTTCTTCATGGACGGCGGCACGATCAGGAACCTGTTCGGATGGTCCTCCGCCGATGCGGACCTGGCCATCGTGGAAGGGGTCCGAGGTCTTTACGATGGCCTCACGGCGACCGGGGACGTTGGTAGCACCGCAGAGATCGCGAAGATCATCGGAGCCCCTGTGGTGCTCGTCGTCAATGCCCGGAGCCTTGCAAAAAGTGCTGCCGCTCATGTGCTTGGCTTCAAACACCTGGACCCTGATATCAACATCGCCGGCGTGATATTGAACCAGGTGAGCGGGGATAGGCACAAACAGAAGGCCGTGGAAGCGGTGGAGAAGCTCACGGATACCGAGGTGATCGGCGTCATCGAACGTAGGACCGACAGGATGCCAGAAAGACATCTTGGCCTGGTCACTTTGCCCGAGAAGGACGATGTCACGGCCGTTCTTGAACGGACCGAGGAAATGGTCGCCGGCGTCGACCTGGACCGTCTCCTCTCCATCGCCGAGGATGTCGAGCAGGTGGACCTTCCGACCACCAGTCCATTCCCTTCTGGAAGTTCAAAGGGGGTCCGGTTCGCAGTGCCCAGGGACAAGGTCTTCTCCTTCTACTATCAGGAGAACCTCGAGTCCATAGAGGCCGCCGGTGGAAGGATCACCTATTTCAGCCCGGTGGAGGGTGACCCGATCCCCGATGCGGACGCCGTCTATCTCGGAGGGGGTTATCCAGAGGTCTACATGGACCCATTGGCCGAGAACACGGATTTTCTTGAAGGACTTTCACAGTGCTCCGAGGAGGGTAAGTTGGTCTACGGCGAATGCGGTGGAATGATGGTCATGTGCGATGCCATAAGCGCATATGGCAAAGAACGTAAGATGGCAGGGATCATCCCGAGCACGGCCGAGCTAACGGACGAAAGACAGGGACTTGCTTATGTGGAGGCCACTGGCACCGCATCGAACTTCCTTTTCCCGGGAGCGAGCATCAGGGCCCATGAGTTCCACTACTCCAGGTTGAGGCCGATCCCGATCTTCCCTACGGTTATGATATCGGACGAGGGACGGGGATCGGGCACAAGAAGGACGGTGCCATCGTGCGCAGGACCATCGGGACGTACATGCATCAGCATGCGCTTTCGAACAAAGAGTGGGGTCCCGCGATGGTCAGGGCCGCGGCCGAAGGCCATTCATGAGCCCAGCGCTCATCGGTCGTGGTCTGTTTTCTCGATCAGATGCTCGTTCACCTGCAACGCGCAGGCATCCGCATGGACCAGGGTGTCCTCGACGCTCTTCGGACCTGTTACCGACCCGGCCAGGAACAATCCGTCGAGGTTAGTGCAGGACGACAGGATGTGTGTCATGGGATATCCTGAGATGTCCTGCGGTACTTGTAGGGCTTTCAATAGGTCCCGGGTCGCCCGACCTGGTCCTAGGCCGGTGCAAAGCACAACCAGGTCCGCTCGCAGTTCGTACAGCTCTCTGATCAGTGTGTTCTCCCCGCACACTTTCGGTACCCCATCCTGTGAAGGCAGGACCATGGACGGCTGACCTCGAACGAACCTGACCCCATGCCGGCGTGCTTCCTTGTACAAGGCTTCCTGTCCTCTTCCGTTCGTCCTGATGTCTATGTAAAGGACGTAGACCTCCGCTCGTGGTAGAAGTTCCTTCAGCGCGATCGCCTGTCTTATGGCGGTGGTGCAACATATCGAGCTGCAGTATGGGACCCCCTCTCTCTCCGAGCGGGAACCGACGCATTGTATGAAAACGATCCTGTTCAGCCCATCAAGACGGCCCAAAGGACCTTCCCTTGATCCTTTGAGCATCCTATCGAGCTCCAAAGGGGTGACCACCTCTTTCAAATGCCCATATCCATACTCTTGGACGATCGACGGGTCGATGGGCTCCGAACCCATCGCCAGGACCACCGTGCTCGCGATGATCGATCCGTTCCCCTTTTCCCCGACCCATTCGATCGATAGCTTTCCGTCCACTTGTTCTATCGAACGAACTTCCGAGCTGAGACCGACCCTTATCCGGTCGTTCTTCTTGACCTTGTCAAGGAGCTCTTTGAGAACGACCTTCGCAGGGACCATCGAGGGAGCCAGGACATCCAGATCGTTAAGTCGGCCTCCGAGGACCTCACATCTTTCGACGATCTGGACCTGATGACCGAGCTCTGCCAGGTCCAGGGAGACCCGGAGTCCGCGATCCCGCCACCTATGACGACAACCTCATCGACCAAGCTCTCACCCGATTATGATCCTGGGACGCTCCTCATCTTTGTGAACCACCCCTCCCTTGTTGGAGGGGCTTGCTGCATCATCCACCGAACGCCTCCGAAGAGGTCCTACATGATGTCGTTCAGGCACTTGCTCCGGTCGTTCCGACCGTGTGTCACTGGAGAAGGCGAGCAGGTATTTAGGTCTTGGAAATGATGGCCGTTCGTGCATGGCCTGATATCATCCTCCAGCTTCCGCAAGCGGACCTCCCGCTCGCCGAAGTTAAAACCAGCAAAGGCATTTCAATGGACATGATATTTCAAAGGGCGCCTGCTCTCGATCCTCCGCTCGTCCTATCTCCGATGTTCTTTTCTGAGCGGACCAATTCACTGAGCTCCGAATCCCATATCACTTTATCAGATCTTGGTCCAACGAACATTTCCCGGGGACGAGATATCGCTTGGAGAGCAAGCGCCCTGTTCATCGTGATCGGACCCGCCCGAAGAGGACCATGAACGATATGTCGTCCCCCTTTCTAAATGTTGCTGCCCGCCAACGATGGCGGTCCGAAGGCACCCTTATTATCAAATTGAAAATGACATCCGATCGAACGTCGGACGTTCCAGTGGACCGAAGTTCCAGAATGTCCCGGACCTAAATAATCCCACCATGATATTTTGGAAATATCATCGATGATAATCGGGTCGTAATGGGCTTATAACATCTTGGGGTTGATCGGAACGGGGCCCGAAAGGGTCTCGCGAGGAACAAGATGGGATGCGCTCAGAGCAAGCTATCGGATCAAGAGGTCCAAACGGGGCTTCGTAATGTCATACGGGACGGGTTGACGACGCAGATAATGTCCACCCTCACCGGTAGCATATTCCTGGTAGCTTTCGCTGTAGCATTGGGCGCCTCGAACATGGTCGTGGGTTTGATAGCGGCCATACCTTCTCTCGCGAACGTCATGCAGATCCCAACGATCTACCTGGTGGAAAAGATCAGGGTAAGGCGGTCCATTACCGTACTTGCGTCGGCCCTGAGCAGGATGTTCCTGGTCGTCATAGCACTTATCCCCTTCATCTTCCCGCTTGCGATGGCGTTACCGTTGGTGCTGCTGGCATTGGTCTGCAACGCTTTGCTGGCGTCCATTGGCGGATGCAGCTGGAACTCATGGATGCACGACCTGCTACCTCAAGAGTCGCTCGGCAGGTTCTTCTCCAAGAGGATGCTGCTCGCGACCGCCGTAGGCATACCTCTCGCGGTCGGGGCGGGGTTCTTCGTGGATTACTGGAAGGCGACCTACCCTGGGATGATACTGGTCGCATACGCGGTCCTGTTCGTCGGCGGGTTCATCGCCGGTCTCATCGGAGTGCTCTTCCTGTCCAAGACCCCAGAGCCCATGATGCACAAGGCGGAAGCGGTCCCCCGGCTGGGACAGCTATTGAAGCAGCCTTTCGAAGATAAGAACTTCAAGAACCTCATAGTGTTCCTCACCGCATGGAACCTGGCGATCAACATAGCAGCACCGTTCTTCACGGTGTTCATGTTGAGGGGGCTGGGTATGGACATGACCATGGTGGTCATCCTGAGCGCGGTGTGCCAATTGACGAGCCTTGGGTTCTTCAAGGTCTGGGGAAGATTGACCGACCGCCTCAGCAACAAGTCCGTCCTCTCCGTCAGTGGACCGCTCTATATAGCGGCGATATTCATGTGGACGCTGCTCACGTTGCCTTTCGGGAGGGCACTGGCGTTGCCTCTGTTGATAACGATCAACATGCTCATGGGCATGGCGACCGCAGGAGTGAACCTTGCGTGCGGGAACATCGGGCTCAAGCTCGCACCGTCGGGCAAGGCGACCTCCTATCTCGCCTCATCCTCGCTGTTCGCATCGATGGCAGCGGGGATAGCCCCTCTGGTAGGCGGGATGGTAGCGCAGTACTTCACACAATGGGACATCTTCTTCCTGGTGGCCACGGCGATCGGGCTTTACGCCCTACACCGCCTTTCGCTAGTGAAGGAGG
Source organism: Methanomassiliicoccaceae archaeon (assembly GCA_963741025.1). GTDB lineage: Archaea > Thermoplasmatota > Thermoplasmata > Methanomassiliicoccales > Methanomassiliicoccaceae > CAVUGW01. The sequence continues at coordinate 6,267 of CAVUGW010000022.1, read as the reverse complement.
CCGGTGATGTGGACAACAAGGTCGTGGTGAAAGAGCTGGCCCTTGAGATGAAGAACGGGGCAAAGCAGCTCCCCCCCGTGAAATACATGACCATCGTACCGAAGAGGATAGGAAAAGTAAAGAGCCTGCTCTCAGCGCTGATGATATTCTTCCATATGCGCTGAGAGAAACCTTTTCTCACATCGATGCAAAGACCTGTCCGATGACCTCACCGGACGGTCCTGGTCACGGTATTTTCGATCGCTCGGTCCTGAATATATCTGGCCAATTGAGGCGTGATCATCTCCAAGGTCATGATGAGCGTCGCCACCGATCGACAATGTCCTTGGACCATTTCGTCGATCTCATCGGCGTTCTCCTCTTCCCTGAGCCCGTGGGCGACATCGTCAGGTAGTGAAGTAAGATTGACGAGGAGCACCTTGAACATCTTTAGGATAGGTGCATGGTTGTCGATGATCTCCTTTGCATTTTCAGCAAATGCGATCTCATCCCCGAGGACCAGGGCCGAGCTCAGCCCTCTCGCCCTTTCTAATAGAAAATCGGTCTGGGCCTCCCACTCCTTGATGCTCGTCCCCATCTTGCCTCTGAACCCTCGGATGCACAATGCCCTGACCAGCGGGGGCGAGCTGTAGATGACCCAGTTCATCTCGTTGATGGACTCTTCGACCATCTCCAGGTCCCTTATCGTCTGCAGGACAAGCGTTGGAAGTGCGCTGGGAACCCAACCTGTTCTCTGTAATGACCCTGGCCGATCCATGTGATGACCCCTATTCGATTGACACTAACTTGTATATTAATCTTTTAAAGACTTCTTTCTTTTTTTATCTTATCATTATATATTTCAATTATTTAGATGTCTCTGTAGATCGAGCTCAGCACCTGACCGGTGTTCGTAGTGGACAGTTGATGAACGACGGTGGTCGCTCTCGGTCCCAGATATGATATTATCAAATAAATGAGAAAACATCGGAACATCCCGATCCATGTGAAAAATGTTATTTATCATTTGAATGTTAAAGTGGTGTAGGGAAAGACCTTGTTGGAAATCAAGAACCTAACCGTAGAGGTAGCCGGTAGAGAGGTGCTCAAGAGCATCGATCTTTCCGTCATGTCAGGATCGACGAGCGTTCTGTTCGGTCCCAACGGCTCAGGGAAGTCCACGTTGCTATCGACCATAATGGGGATAGGGGATTACCATGTTGTCGATGGGGAGATCCTGCTCGATGGCGAGGACATCACGAGCCTGCCGATCCATGAGAGAGCTAAAAGGGGCATCGGCCTCATGTCACAAAGGCCGCCGAACCTGGTCGGGGTCCAATTGAAGACGATGTTAAAGGTCACGAGCCACGGTAAGGAGGACCCTAATACCCTGGCCTCCAAGTTGGGCATGGAGCGCTTCTTGGAGAGGGATGTGAACGTCGGTTTCTCCGGCGGGAGAGAATCAAGAGATCGGAGCTCCTGCAACTGGCGGCCCAGAACCCTTGCATGTACCTTCTTGATGAACCTGAATCGGGTGTGGACATCGAATCTATCGAGAAGGTCGGGAACATGATCCACAACCTGATCCATGGTGGCATCGCTTGTGCCGGGAAGAGGGAGAGAGAGGGGAGATCAGCATTGGTCATCACCCATACCGGGCAAGTAGCCTGGATTACATAGAGGCCGATCGCGGTTATGTGCTCTGCAATGGGACCATGTCCTGTTCAGGGAACCCCAGGGAATTGCTCAAAGAGATAAGGTCCAAAGGTTACGAGGAGTGTGTAAAATGTCGGATGGTCAGAGTGTCCTGAAGAAAAGGGCCGAAGATGCAAGGGAGAAGGAGGCCAAGTTCGGTGAGGACATAAACATCGACCAGTACAAGGAAGGGGCCAGTGATATAGCACCGTCCAAGATGAACGAGTTCTCCGAGGAGATGCAGGAGGACCTCTTGCAATCTGGTGTGATCCCCTCCGAGGAAGGAAGGGAGGGAAGTCTGATCGTCCTTGACAACTCGGTCGTGGTCCAGAACACCCTGGGAAAGGGCTTTGAGCTGATGGGCACCCAAGAGGCCCTAAAGAAGTATGACTGGTTGAAGGAGTACTCATGGAACGCGGTCCAGGTCGACGCCGACAAGTATACGGCCAATACCTACCTGGAGAACGCGAACGGATACTTCATCCATGCATTGCCGGGACAAAAGGTCAAGCTACCCATCCAAACCTGCCTGATGGTAGGACACAACAATGTCGCACAAGCGGTCCACAACATCATCATCGTCGACGAAGGTGCATCACTGGAGGTCGTCACCGGCTGCACGACCAAACGGGGGGTCGATAAGGCCATCCACATGGGGATCTCCGAGTTCTACATCAAGAAGGGAGCAAAACTGACCTTCTCCATGATCCACAATTGGGCCGAACAAGTAGGGGTCAGGCCGAGGACCGGTATCTTGGTGGAGGAAGGGGGCTCGTACGTCAGCAACTATGTGATCCTCAAGAAGGTCCGAGTCGGTGCAGACATATCCGACCGCTAGGCTGGTGGGCGAAGGCTCGGTGGCTCAGTTCAATACCGTGGCGGTCGCCCAACCCGGGGCCGAGCTGGATTTGGGATCAAGGGCGATCCTCGAAGGGGTGGGTTCGAAGGCGGAAATAATCTCGAGGTCCATAACGACAGGTGGTACGGTCATCAACCGAGGTACCCTGGTCGGAATGGCCCCTGGGATAAAGGCTCATCTGGAATGCCGCGGGCTCATATTGGGCAAGTCCGGGAAGAACGTCGCCATCCCAGAGCTCGATGCAAGGGTCGCGGACGGTCGAGATGACACACGAAGCATCGCTCGGCAAGATCGCCAGGGACCAGATCGAATACATCATGTCACGTGGTCTCACGGAGGAGGAAGCGGTCGGCATGATAGTGCGCGGTTTCCTCGAGGTGGGCATCAGAGGGATACCCGAGGAGCTGAAGGCGGAGATAGATAGGACCATCGCTCAGAGCGATCTCGCAAAAGGGTGAGATCCCAAACCCTTTCTTATCTAATATTTTCGGTCCACTTCGAACGATCCCACTACAAAAAAAATTGTTGATATATAAACATAGGGCTGTTTATTCTGGATTTTGACCTGAAAAGATTATTAACCTGTCTCCGCTTCGGGAAGCCTTATACTCGGAGGCATTTCAATGCGCACATCAGGTGATCTAGAAGAGGTATGCATCCTAGAGGCCATTCGCACCGCGAACGAGCACCGGGATGAGCTAGCGGAGTCCCTTGTCGACAACTCGGTACTAATAATAATGGCGGCCACGGCCCGAAGGGAACTGACCGTACGAGAGGTCTCGACCATCACATCCATCCCGCTCGCGACATGTTACAAGCTGGTTGAAAAGATGGCATCGATAGGCCTGCTCGCCGAGACCGGAAAGGTCCGGACCTCGACCAGGGGCAAGGCGTCCATGTACACCTCCTCGATGAAGTCCTTCTCGGTGGACCTCACGAACGGCAGCATCGATCTTAATGTCATTTGGAAGAACGGTCAGACGTTCTCTGTGTCCAGAGAGGTCTGCATGGTCATGCAGGAGGGCGATATCTCGAACCCGGTGCAGGCCAACGTGGCATTAGCGGCCAAGTGAACTGGTCCGTGTGTGCTAACGGGTGCCCCCTGCGCGGTCAGGACGGCTCCCTGAGCGCCCATCGTGCGCGAAGGTTGCCGGTCCGGACCGTATCGTCATGACCCGTTGACCGAACTTCCTCTTACCTTTTTTCTTGGTATCACCGGGATGGGATGCGAACTTCGTGTCCTCGATGATCAGGTACGATCGCTGGCGATCTGAAGATGAGCTCGTGATATCGGCTCGTTCCGACACTGACCTTCCCTGCTCAGCATCGATGCCGTCCCGGTCATCCGACCGATCGAACGGTTCGTACATCGGCGGCCCCGTTCATTATGTGATCCAGATTGTACAGAACGGACCTGGAGAAAGGACGATCTCACCTTGCTCCGGTCGCCGCTTCCTCCAGGACCTCGATCTCATTGTGGTCATCGTCCACGAAACGGGCGGTCAATCGACCTTTCTTATCCCGCTCCGGTTTCAATGTGAACTCGACCCCTTCATCCACCAGGACCTTGTGCAGGTCATAGATGCTGTCGGTCGAAAGAACGATCCCTGTGCGGACCCCAGGCTGTTTAGGGTCCCCCTTGCTAGGTCTATAGAGAACTATCCTGGTACCCCCATCCTTCGGGACCATCTCGATCCAATCGTGGACCCGGTCGTCGTTACCGATCGACATCTCGAGCAGGTCCCTATAAAATTCGATGGCCCCCTCGATATCGGACACAGGTACCAGGACCTCCGAGACCCTGGCTATCCTACCCTTGAACGATACAGGTGTCTCTCCCCCCATCGGATCTCCCAATGGCATGCAGGTAACATCGTGAAGAACCTATTAACTATGTTCGGAGGGCGGTCCCCTGGGAAAGAAGCGAGGTGAGAGCATGCCAGTCGCGAAATCGGACGCCATTTACCGCCCGGACGACCGGCGACGACCCTTATGGACGGCGACCTATCCATACATCCTAGGGTGGTAGCATTCTAGCTGGATGATGCATGGAACTTCGCCAGCGAGGACGGGACGGTCCGTTCGTCATCTATCTGCTCATAGCTCATACTTTTACCGATCGGGTCTCACATTTCAAGACCGGGGACGCACGATCCTCCCAGTCCGGAGATAATGTTCTCTCTGTAAAAAAATGGTCAGAATTGGGATACTCGGCACATTACCCTGGACGATAATTTCCCAACTATCATTTATAGTTGGACCGTGATGACCATGTAATCCGTGTTCCGAGAGATCTTAAATGTCCTCTTGGATACGATCCAGAGACTTAGATGATGGCAGAAGAGAGGGAAAAGGTCATCCGGCCAAAGGGCACCCATTTGGATTTTGGTCTTAAAGAGATCTGGGAATATCGTGAGCTTCTTATGTTCTTTACATGGAAGCAATCAAGACCAGGTACAAACAGACATCCATAGGCGTTGCCTGGGCGATAATCCAACCTCTGTTAACGATATTGATATTCACGGTCATCTTCGGAGGTGTCGCGAAGATCCACACCGAGCTGACCCACAGACCGCATCACCGTATGCCTATGCGGTCTTCGTCGTCCCGGGAACGATCCTGTGGATATATTTCTCCGTGGCCTTGGTCCAGGGAGCGAACAGTTTGGTCCTCAATTCGAACATGATCTCGAAGATATATTTCCCAAGGATCCTGCTTCCCCTGAGCATCTGTATTGCAGGCCTGTTGGACTATGCCATAGCATCGGCGATCGTGGCCGGCGTACTCCTATGGTACAACATCTCGATGACGATCGCCATATCGTACGTCCTGGTCCCGATAGCGTTGGCTTTCCTCCTTGCATCGGGAATGACGTTCTGGTTATCTGCAATGGCGGCAAAATACAGGGATGTCCAGTACATCACGCCCTTCTTCATCAGCTTGCTGTTGTACGCATCCCCGGTCATATATTCCTGGACATACTTGGCCTCACCGTCCACCACCATCTTTCTTACCCTGAACCCGCTGTCCGGCATAATGGTGCTTCAAAGGGCATCGATGCTCGGGGCCAGCATCCAGGATATCTGGCTGGTCCCTTCCTGCATCTTCCTGACCTTCGTGGTGTTCATCACCGGACTTTTGTACTTTAAGAAGTACGAAAAGAGCATGGCGGATGTGATCTGAACGGCCCGTCCCGTAATAGAGGTCAAAGGGGTGTCCAAGAGCTATGTCATTCGTCATACCTATGGTACGACCTATTTCGGGGACAATCTCGTCAAGGCCGCAAGACATCCATGAGGGCGTTCCATGACAGGAAGAAGGGGAAAGAGGTCTTCTGGGCATTGAAGGACGTGAACTTCACCGTCGAGAGAGGGGAGGTCATCGGGATAATAGGAAGGAACGGTGCGGGTAGAGCGCCATGCTAAAGCTGCTCTCCCAGATCACCGTATCCGACCACGGGGGAGATAATCCTGCGTGGAAGGGTGGGCAGTCTTCTCGAGGTAGGAACGGGATTCCACCCCGAGCTCACTGGAAGGGACAACCTCTATCTGAACGGCGCGATACTGGGCATGAAGAGAAAAGAGATCGATGAGAAGTACGATTCCATAGTGAAGTTCGCCGATGTTGAGAAGTTCGTCGATACCCCGGTGAAAAGATATTCGTCCGGGATGGCGCTGCGCCTCGCGTTCGCGGTCGCGGCCCACCTGGAGACCGAGATCCTGATAGCGATCCCG
>CAVUGW010000021.1:0-6641 GCA_963741025.1 Methanomassiliicoccaceae archaeon | reverse complement strand
ATGTCCCCTCGCCCCATGTAGCCTCCAGGACCTCTCAGAAATATGGCCATTTCTTCGATAAGGATTTTTACCAAGAAGCGCACTAGCCCATCGGACCGTTCAAAGTAGCGAGGTTGCATCTAATGATAACTGGGGTATTGGTAGTAGGACATGGGAGCTCTTTAGAGCACAACAGGAAAATGGTCATAAGCATGGCCGAGAGACTGGAAGAGATGAACGAGTTCGGTCCTGTGGTGGCGTGCTTCATGAACATGAACCATCCGACCATCAAGGAGGGCATCGAAATGCTCGCCTCGAAGGGCGTCGACACGATATATGTTCAGCCTTGCTTCCTGGCCAGTGGGATCCACCTGACCGAGGGACGTACCTAACGCACTCGGATTGAAGAACGGTGCGAACGAGCGTGTCGTCGAGATCGATGGAAAGAGCATCTCCTTGTTATACTGCGACCCGATCGGTAACGATGAAAGGGTCGCCGCGATCCTGGCCGATACGGGTCAGAGAAAAGATGAGGGCGGTAACACCTTGAAAGTTCTCGTGTTGGATCTGACCCACGGAGGGGACGTGATCGTGGAGGAGCTCCTGAGAAGAGGGGACCATGTCACGACATGGGACGTTTACGGAACGTACCCCAAGGACAGGACCGAGCGTTTGGCCTCATTGGGTGCCGGGGTCGCGGACGCTCCCCCAAGAGGCTCTTTCAATTATTTAGCAGTCCTTCCTGTCCATTGCCCTGAGCGTTTTCTTGGGGAGGCCCGCTATAAAAGGGCCATCACGCATCATCAGGCGGTGGGGGAGCTCGCAAGGTTCCGTTATCCGATAATAGAGGTGACAGGGGTTCATGGAAAAACATCCGCCTGCCACATATTGGCCCATGTTCTCTCAAGGAGCGGGAAGAGGGTCCTGTTATTGTCAAGCAGGGGAGTATATTCCGTCGAGGACGGTGTGCTCACGGTCCTGAGGGAGAGGTCAAGCATCGCCCCATCGTCGATATTGGAACTATCTAGGATGGAGGGAGGCTATGATTGCGGGGTCTTTGAGGTCAGTTTGGGAGGTACAGGGCTTGCTTCTGTCTCGGTCGTCACCGCTCTGGGCGACAATTACAAGGTGGCGGGAGGGACCAAGGATGCATATGACGGAAAGTCCCAGATGATAAGGTCTGCGAAAAGTTCCGTGGTATTTCCAAAGGAAGAGGAGAGCATCTGGGCCCCGCTGGTCGGCTCGAACGTCAAGGTAACGACGTTCGGTGATGGAGGGGACGTCACGGTCTCGTTCCCCAGGTCCAGATTGGGCAAGGAACTGGACATGAAGATGAAGATAAAAGGCTCGGAGCATGATGTCCAGTTGCCAGGTTCTTTCCTCGCCCCTGCTTATTCAACGGCGTTCGCATCATCGGTGGCGGCGGCGATAGCTTTCGGATCGTCCGAGAAGGACGTGGTATCCTCGCTAAAGAGCTTCGACGGGGTTCCAGGTAGGGGGGAGGTCACCAAGGTCGGGGAGGGATATCTGGTCATGGACAGGAATCCGGGTGTCAGCTCGAGCTCTATCGGATGGGACCTCCATGTGCTTCACGATCACTATGGGGAGAACGACATCGGGGTCGTGATAGATCCCGTGAGCCCGAAGGTCTGCGAGAAACTTGATCTCAGCGCCATAAAGGGCGTGCTCTCACGAAGTTCGAACATCGTCAAAGGGTCATATATGATCGTTAGGCCAGGGTGGACAAGCCCTCCCGCTCCGATCGAACCCATCTCGGACATCACCGATGTCAGGGGAAAACATAAGGTGGTTCTTTGGTGTGTAAAGGAGGGTTATATCTGAAGGACAGTTCTGCATCCTAGACCGAACCCGATCATCGCGGCGATGTACACATTAAGGGACCTAGATGCCGACATAGTGCTCATGCACGGACCTGCAGGATGCGGGTTCATGGCCGCCCGACAGTTTGGAGGAGGCCGGCGTAAAGGTCATGACAACGGGCATGACGGAGGACGATCTGATCTTCGGGGGAAAGGACAAGCTGATCAGGATCTTGAGGAAGATCGACGATGATTTCCACCCAAAGCTCATGGGCGTGGTTGGGACATGTGCTTCGATGATCATAGGGGAGAACCTTGACGATGCCATCAAGAGCGCGGGGATCAGGTCGGTGGTCCTGCCCGTCGATATACATGGCTGTTCCGGTGCAAATACGAACGGGGCGGTCCGGACCCTGGAGGTGGCGGCCGAGAAGGGCGTTATATCGGTTGATGAATGCGAGAGGCAGAAGAGAATGCTCCACCAGGCGACCCTGATCGAGATGGAAAAGGGGCTGACCAGCCGGGAATATCTGGAACCCTCCGCAGGTGCTACGAAGCTCTCTGCCGCCTTGAGAACCGCAGAGGTCCTTCGCTCAGGAGGGAAGGTGGCCGTCGTATTGAACGCAAAGAAGGAAACGGCCTACGGGTTCGCCGACATCATGAGGGCGGTTGAGAGCTCTCGCAGAAAGCTCGGTGGGGAGACCATCTACATCGCCAATCTGGACCCCAAGGTCGGTCTGCCAAGGATAAGAAAGTACGCAGAGAACATAAACAGCGATCTTTTGGAGGCGGGGGTGGATATCGGGACGATCACTGGAGGTCTGGACGAGTACCCCGTCTCGGGTGAAAAGGCCGCCAACGCGTTGGACATGAACGAAGTGGACCTCCGGATCATCGCGGGGGTACCTCATGCCGTTCCAAGGTTGATCAAGGACGACATACTGGTGACGGACCAGCCCAGGCAATTGAGGAACTATATCGACAACGGTTTCAAGATGGCGATCGGTGAGATATCCACCCATGCGGACGTGATGGGCACATCAAGGGTACTTACCACGGAGTTCGGGGACACATTGAGAGAGGTAACGGAGAAGGGGTACAATTGAGACAGATGGCAATCTATGGAAAGGGAGGTATCGGGAAATCGACGATATCGTCCAACCTGGCAGCGGCCTACGCCGAGGCAGGTCTCCGGACATGGTACATTGGCTGCGATCCAAAATCGGGCGGCAGCATGACATTGCTCAACGGCAGAAAGGTCCCGACAAGTTCCTCGAGCAGATGAAGGCCGGCTCCAAAGAGGTCGTGTTCAAGGGGTTCAAAGAGGTGAACTGCGTCGAGACCGGAGGACCGTTGGCCGGAGTGGGATGCGCTGGACGAGGATGATCGTTGCCGTTCAGGCGCTATCGAAGGAACACTTCCGGAAGGAGGACGACATACTCATCTACGATGTGCCAGGGGATATCGTCTGCGGCGGGTTCGCCGCACCTTTGAGGGAGAGGTTCGCCAACGAGGTCTACATCGTTACGAGCGGTGAATATCTTGCATTATATGCCGCCGATAACATAGCAAAAGGCCTGACCAATCTTAACATCAACCTCGGTCGGACATATGCAATTCACGTGACGTCTCTCACGAAGAGGTGATAGTCTCCAGGTTCTCGAGATCCATAGGTTGGCGATGATAGGACTTATACCTCGCAGCAGGGTCGTAAGGGACTGTGAGAACCTGGGTATGACCGTCATCGAGGGCGCGCCGATTGACCCTCAGGCGGACGCGTATCGTGAGCTCTCCAAGAAGATATGGTCGAACACACATCTATCGATTCCTACCCCCATGGACCCCGATGGAGTTCAGAAAAATCATCAGGGAGACCGGGGATGACCTGTAAGCGGATCATTTTGGCTGGTGCGGGAAGTGGGGTGGGGAAGACCACGACGATCGCTACCGGCCTTATGTCCCGTCTGTCCAAGAGAATGAAGGTACAGGGATACAAGGTCGGTCCTGATTTCATCGACCCGATGTTCCACTCGGCCGCGACCGGCAGACCTTCAAGGAACCTGGACTCTTTCTTCATGGACGGCGGCACGATCAGGAACCTGTTCGGATGGTCCTCCGCCGATGCGGACCTGGCCATCGTGGAAGGGGTTCGAGGTCTTTACGATGGCCTCACGGCGACCGGGGACATTGGTAGCACCGCAGAGATCGCGGAGACTGATCGGAGCCCCTGTGGTGCTCGTCGTCAATGCCGGAGCCTTGCAAAAAGTGCTGCCGCTCATGTGCTTGGCTTCAAACACCTGGACCCTGATATCAACATCGCCGGCGTGATATTGAACCAGGTGAGCGGGGATAGGCACAAACAGAAGGCCGTGGAAGCGGTGGAGAAGCTGACGGATACCGAGGTGATCGGCGTCATCGAACGTAGGACCGACAGGATGCCAGAAAGACATCTTGGCCTGGTCACTTTGCCCGAGAAGGACGATGTCACGGCCGTTCTTGAACGGACCGAGGAAATGGTCGCCGGCGTCGACCTGGACCGTCTCCTCTCCATTGCCGAGGATGTTGAGCAGGTGGACCTTCCGACCACAAGTCCATTTCCTTCTGGAAGTTCAAAGGGGGTCCGGTTCGCAGTGCCCAGGGACAAGGTCTTCTCCTTCTACTATCAGGAGAACCTCGAGTCCATAGAGGCCGCCGGTGGAAGGATCACTGATTTCAGCCCGGTGGAGGGTGGCCCGATCTCAGATGTGGACGCCGTCTATCTCGGAGGGGGTTATCCAGAGGTCTGACATGGACCCATTGGCCGAGAACACGGATTTTCTTGAAGGACTTTCACAGTGCTCCGAGGAGGGTAAGTTGGTCTACGGCGAATGCGGTGGAATGATGGTCATGTGCGATGCCATAAGCGCATATGGCAAAGAAATGGTAAGATGGCAAGGATGATTCCGAGCACGGCCGAGCTAACGGACGAAAGACAGGGACTTGCTTACTGTGGAGGCCACTGGCACCGCATCGAACTTCCTTTTCCCCGGGAGCGAGCATCAGGGCCCATGAGTTCCACTACTCCAGGTTGAGGCCGATCCGACCTTCCTACGGTTATGATATCGGACGAGGGACGGGGATCGGGCACAAGAAGGACGGTGCCATCGTGCGCAGGACCATCGGGCGTACATGCATCAGCATGCGCTTTCGAACAAAGAGTGGGGTCCCGCGATGGTCAGGGCCGCGGCCGAAGGCCCTTCATGAGCCCAGCGCTCATCGGTCATGGCCTGTTTTCTTATCAGATGCTCGTTCACCTGCAACGCGCAGGCATCCGCATGGACCAGGGTGTCCTCGACGCTCTTCGGACCTGTTATCGACCCGGCCAAGAACAATCCGTCGAGGTTAGTGCAGGACGACAGGATGTATGTTACGGGATATCCTGAGATGTCCTGCGGTACTTGTAGGGCTTTCAATAGGTCCCGGGTCGCCCGACCTGGCCCTAGGCCGGTGCAAAGCACCACCAGGTCCGCTCGCAGTTCGTACAGCTCTCTGATCAGTGTGTTCTCCCCGCACACTTTCGGTACCCCATCCTGTGAAGGCAGGACCATGGACGGCTGACCTCGAACGAACCTGACCCCATGCCGGCGTGCTTCCTTGTACAAGGCTTCCTGTCCTCTTCCGTTCGTCCTTATGTCTATGTAAAGGACGTAGACCTCCGCTCGTGGTAGAAGTTCCTTCAGCGCGATCGCCTGTCTTATGGCGGTGGTGCAACATATCGAGCTGCAGTATGGGACCCCCTCCCTCTCCGAGCGGGAACCGACGCATTGTATGAAAACGATCCTGTTCAGCCCATCAAGACGGCCCAAAGGACCTTCCCTTGATCCTTTGAGCATCCTATCGAGCTCCAAAGGGGTGACCACCTCTTTCAAATGCCCATATCCATACTCTTGGACGATCGACGGGTCGATGGGCTCCGAACCCATCGCCAGGACCACCGTGCTCGCGATGATCGATCCGTTCCCTTTTTCCCCGACCCATTCGATCGATAGTTTTCCGTCCACTTGTTCTATCGAACGAACTTCCGAGCTGAGACCGACCCTTATCCGGTCGTTCTTCTTGACCTTGTCAAGGAGCTCTTTGAGAAGGACCTTCGCAGGGACCATCGAGGGAGCCAGGACATCCAGATCGTTAAGTCGGCCTCCGAGGACCTCACATCTTTCGACGATTGGACCTGATGACCGAGCTCTGCCAGGTCCAGGGAGACCCGGAGTCCCGCGATCCCGCCACCTATGACGACAACCTCATCGACCAAGCTCTCACCCGATTATGATCCTGGAACTCTCCTCATCTTTGTGAACCACCCCTCCCTTGTTGGAGGGGCTTGCTGCATCATCCACCGAACGCCTCCGAAGATGTCCTACATGATGTCGTTCAGGCACTTGCTCCGGTCGTTCCGACCGTGTGTCACTGGAGAAGGCGAGCAGGTATTTTAGGTCTTGGAAATGATGAGCCGTTCGTGCATGGCCTGATATCATCCTCCAGCTTCCGCAAGCGGACCTCCCGCTCGCCGAAGTTAAAACCAGCAAAGGCATTTCAATGGACATGATATTTCAAAGGGCGCCTGCTCTCGATCCCCCGCTCGTCCTATCTCCCCGATGTTCTTTTCTGAGCGGACCAATTCACTGAGCTCCGAATCCCATATCACTTTATCGACTCTTTGGTCCAACGAACATTCCCCGGGGACGAGGTATCGCTTGGAGAGCAAGCGCCCTGTTCATCGTGATCAACCAGACGAAGAGGGCCATGAACGATATGTCGTCCCCCTTTCTAAATGTTGCTGCCCGCCAACGATGGCGGTCCAAA
>CAVUGW010000020.1:0-139657 GCA_963741025.1 Methanomassiliicoccaceae archaeon | reverse complement strand
TGTCCTCAAAGTCGGTTGCAAACTGCTTGACCTCTTCCTCGGTCAGCTCTAATCTTGCGACCTTGGCGACCTTTCTTACGGTCTCTTCTTCCATAGTATCTGCTCCAGAACCATTGAAACAACATACCGCGATCCCATCGATCGGACGCTGGATATGTGATCTACCCCTCCCGCATGGGCGGAGCCTAGTAACATGATTCACCGAACGCCTCTGGAGAGGTCTTACATGATGTCAGACAGGGGTGGATCCTGGTCGTTCCGACCGTATCTTCACTGAAGAGGGCGAGCAGGTATTTTATGTTTTGGACAGTAATCAACACAGTGGCTGGCTACGGTCTGCCAAGCGGTGCAGGGGGCCATAGAGCGAACGCGGAGCATGGGACGATCATGAGGGGCCGGTCGCTTCCTCCCAAATCACGAACGCCGTCCCGCAAGTGGGGATGTTGCTCCACGACTGCCGTGAATGGGCCGATGGGGGGATGTACTGAGCTTGACCTATAGCCATAGGGTCAGAAGCAGTTCACCACTATTTTGGCAGGTCGTTGTTCGGTCCTCTTTCCGACCGATCATGAAGGAAAATATTTATGGTCAACTACTGGTTACATCAGCATCGGTGCCCATATGGAAGAGATCGATAAATTACTGAAACAGGCTTATCAATCGCTCGATGAAGGTGACTATCAAAAGGCATTATCCAAGTTCGATAAGGTGGTCAAGACCGATCCGAACAATGCTGAAGCATGGTTTGGAAAGGCAGAGGCCGGAGTGCTTGTCCCGAAGGCAAAGACCGAGGACATACTGGCCGCGTACAGAAAAGCCGCAGAGCTCTATCCTAAGAACCCATTATATCATAGTTCGATGGGATCCTTTTGTGTTGAGACCGGGCTTTTTAACGACGCAGAGGCAGCATACAAAATGGCCGCCGAGCTGGCCACCGGAGAACGCACCTTATTATCTCTCAGAGTTCGGGGTAGAATACTTCAAAAGGGCACCGATCGTGATGGAAGCCTATATGGACGATAAGACCGAGGAGATGGTCATCAAAAAGTCCTTAAAATACCTTTTATTGTCCATCGGCCTTGATGAGGCAGGGGCGCTCGAACTGCTCCAAAGAAAGTGACCTGGAACATCTGAAGGGCCGAATAATGGCCCTTCTTCATCTGGCCTCTAGATATGCCCTGTCTTTGGACGATCTTTTTCTATCATGATGCTCCAGATACCACCCTCGGGAGAGGATGTCGGGCCAACATATGACCGACCCCAGAACAGAACCGATCCGGTTCTTTGAGCGGGTTAGAGAAAGCGCTCTCTCATGAAGTTCAAGAAAATGGCCTTCATGGAGCAGCTCCATCAAAGTAGACCTAGGAACCCCTATCCCTCTATGACCCCATCCGCGTGCGGTCGCTCGCAAACATAGTCGGCAGCTTTCTTGGCGGCCTGTGATGCATTGGCGACCGCGATACTGTATCCACAACCTTCGAACATCCCCACATCATTAATTCCAAAATCGCTGAACGCCGCTATCTCATCGACATCGATACCGATGAGCTCCGATACTTTTCTAACCCCCGCCTCTTGCCATGCCCGGGGGACATGATGTGGATGGCAAAACCTGTAGCCTCTATGCATAGGTCCCAACCACTGAGCAGCTCCTTTACTTTATCTAGGTCCGAGGTGCGTTTCAATGCGACCTCGGTCCTCCTCCAGTGGTCCGTGAACAGTCTCTCGAGATCCATGTTATTGGCAAGGTGTTCATAAGCCTTCAGGGGCACATCTCCATCGAACAGCTGATAGATTCTCTCTTTCCACGATACAATGCCCCCGTTCTCTGCGATTATAGGACCTTTTAGGCCGATATAGGTCGAAAGCCCATATGCGACAGGAAGCACGTTCCCCGATGCGATGCTGACGCTCGTTCCTTTGTCCTGGACCAAGCGAAGTGCCTCTATGCCTTTTGTGAAAATGATCTTGTTCTTATCGGTCAATGTTCCATCGATATCGACCACAATAGCTCTAACCTTCAAGCTTGAGCTCCACCCCTGGTCCTTTATATGGCCATCTTTTATAGACCGTTCAGGCATAGAGGTCATCCAATAAATCATTGTTCCTCTCGGCCCAAGGCCCTGCGGTTCCGATATTCTTGTCTGAACGCTCATAAAAGGTAGGTTGTTTTATTATACCATACCTAACCATTAGTAATCGGTCTGAGCAGGTCTTGGGAGCGATTAAAGACCAGCCATGATGTCGGCCTCATCGAGGACCTAGGATGAGCAGCTCATGAGGCCTGATCGACGGACATCGGATTTATGGTCATTGCACCAAAAGGTCGATATAGCGCCAAGAGCAGGATCGGTGGGCTGATGAGCACAATAGATGAAAGTAAAGAAAGAGATATCAGTAACGGAAGGACGGAGACCGCGCTCCAGGTCCTTTTGATAGAGGACAACCCAGGCGACGCCCGTCTTATAGAAGAGATCTTGAGCGATGCCAAACATTCGAACTTTATAATATCTCATTCCTCAACATTGAAGGACGGTCTGGGAAGGCTCGATGCGGGTTCATTCGATATTATCCTTCTGGACCTGAGCTTACCAGATTCTTTTGGTTTTACTACGGTCGAGAGGACGTTCGCACAGGCAAGAAGGACCCCGATAGTTGTGCTCACGGGTCTTGCAGATGAGGGCGAAGGCCTTGAGTCGTTAAAGATAGGCGCCCAGGATTATCTGATCAAGGACAAGATATCGACCGACATCGTAGAAAGGGCGATAAGATATGCGATCGAAAGAAAACGTGTAGCAGAGGCCCTGGCAGAGAGCGATCAAAGGTATGTTAGCATATTTCAGAACTCGAGCGAATCTATGCTATTGATCGATCCCAACGACCAAAAGATATTGGACGCGAACCCTGCGGCATGCAGGACCTATGGTTATAATCGAGCTGAACTTACATCGATGAACTTTTCCTCCATCAATACCCTCGGACCAGAAGAGTCCTTCCTTTCATCTCCCGTGCGGTGATGAAGGAGGAAGGACATTCTGTTTTCAAACATAAATTAAAGAACGAAGAGCTAATGGACGTCGAGATATACTCCGGGCCGATACAGGTCCAAGGACGGACGGTATTGTTCTCTATCGTCCATGACATCACGGAGAAGGTTCGGGCGGAAAGCGAGAAGGAATCGCTCATAAAGGAGAAGGACGAACAACGACTACTTTTCCAAGCCGTCATCGACAATGCCCCCGCGGGTATCTTAGTGGTCAGAGGGGAGGACATGTCGATCAAGTGGGTCAATTCTGCTTATCTGACCTTCCTGGACAAGGGTCATCCGGTGAAGGATTACAGGGGGTCCAGCGTTCAAGACCTCTTTACCTCGAACGACGAGCTTCTCAAGGCGATCGAGAGCGTCGTAAAATCGAGAAAACCGTTCACCAACTCGGAGCTTGAACGAACCGACCGGTCGGGACGATCGACCTATTGGGGCGCATCGGCCGTACCCCTTAAGGATGTCAAGGGGTCGTTCGACATACTAATGTTATTGGTCAATGTCACGGATCAGGTGGACGCCCGAAAGCGTATGGAAGAGATGACCATCAGGATAGATGAAGAAAAAAAGAAGCTCGAGACGATCTTCGACACATTACCTGTCGGAATAGTCGTAGTCGATTCGGGACTGAAGGTGACACAGACGAACGATATGCTCGATCGAATCTGGGGCGAATATCACCATGGAGCCATGGGATCGAGGACCTTCGCGACTTCAAGGCCTGGTGGGCAGATACAGGGATCCCCTTAAGGAAAGGAGATTGGGGGATAACAAGGGCGGTTACGAAGGGCGAGACCTCGATCGGTGAGGCTATCGATGTCCAACGTATAGATGGCACGAGAGGAACGATCCTAAGCTCGGCCGCTACGATCAAGGACGGTACGGGGAAGTTGATCGGCGGGGTCTCGGTCATCCAGGATATCACGAGACAGAGGAAATTAGAGCATGACGCCATAGAGGCGAAGGAACAGGCACAACTGTACATCGATCTGCTGGCGCATGATATCAACAACATGAACGCAGCTGTAGTGGGCTATCTGCAGCTGGCATTGGACACGATGGACATCGAAGAGAAGAAAAAATCTCTGTTCACAAAGCCACTGGAAGTGCTGGACAGCAGTTCCCGCCTGATCGAAAATGTCAGGAAGATCCAGCAGATAGAGAATCATGAGAACAAGCATGGTCTCATAGATGTTGGTTGGTTGTTAGAGGACGTCAGGACCGAGTACGAAGCGTTCCCGGGTAAAGAAGTGAAGATAGAATATAAGACCCAGATCAAGCGGTATGTCATGGCCAGCGAGCTACTGAAGGACGTTTTCTCGAACATCGTGGGGAACGCTGTGAAGCATTCGAACGGTCCTGTGAACATCTCATTAATGTTGAACAACTCTTTCGAGGACGGCAGAGAATACTACAAGATATCTATCGAGGATGATGGCCCGGGTATTCCTGACGAACTTAAGAGCCGGCTGTTCCAAAGAAAGCAGATAGGAAGGACAAAGACGAGCGGAAATGGTCTTGGCCTGTATCTGGTGAGGAAGTTGGTCGAGGACTTCAATGGCCGGGTATTTGTCGAGGACCGTATCTCAGGTGACTCGAAACAAGGGGCCAGGTTCGTGGTGATGTTACCAGCAGCGATGACGTGGGGACATCAACCACGCTTCTGATGTCACTATCTTTTGAGCTCACCGAACGTGGTCGTCCGCTCCGCATAGGCATTATGCTTGTGGATAGATTCCTCGCTCTCGCTCTTGACCGTGAGGACAACGTCATCTGGTAGGCTTTCATATCTTTCCACGATCCTGGTCAGAACGTCACGCACGACATCCTCCACGAACTTGGGCGAACGATGGGCCCTGAGGACCACCTTGGCCTCATCGGAGCGTTTAAGCAGTTCGAACGTTGGACTACTGAACGAACCCTCCACAATGTCGATCAGGTCGTTCGCCTCGATATCCATCCCCTCCGGCACCTCGATCATGACGGTCG
This sequence comes from Methanomassiliicoccaceae archaeon, assembly GCA_963741025.1. GTDB lineage: Archaea > Thermoplasmatota > Thermoplasmata > Methanomassiliicoccales > Methanomassiliicoccaceae > CAVUGW01. Next base: position 134,625 of record CAVUGW010000020.1, on the reverse strand, counting down.
AGATGTTCCTTTGATTATGAGATATCGTTGGCAGTTCATCGTTGACCACGATCATGTTCCTGAACTCCTCTCTGACCGTCTCCATGGCACATGGGCATGCAGTCATTCCTATGACCTGGACACCGATCATCTTCTTGAGAGGCCCATCCTTATCGCTGATGGCCCTGGCCATTATCTTGAATGGCTCAAGGGTCTTCTTTCCGGAAGGGCCGCTCCTTTCCAGGAAATAATCTGCGACCATGTTAACCTCCGCGAAGGTCGAGTACTCGTGTCGTTCTCTCAATTCTCGACATATCTCCGCGCATAGTACCTCGATGCCGGAGACCGGTCGGTCCATGCCCTTATCGATGATATCAGCGATGACCTCGAGGTTCCTAGATAGATGCGCCCCTTTTTGGGTCGGGGGGAGGTCCACGAACACATCGATCGTACAAAAGAGCGTGGTCGTTCTTCCTTCCCTGGCCACTTTCACCGGTTTCTTTACACCCGTCACTCCGACCCTCGACAATCTGAATCCATTTGTCAGTTTGCTGTTCTGAACATCAGTCAAGAAGTATACCACCTAGTTCGTCCGTCTAATCGTTTCGCTCGAGGAGATGAGCTAGAGGACATAAAACTAGCGTAGGTACATCGTTTTTATATAGTTCGCGGTGAACGAAAAACCGGACATCCACCGACGTGTTGCCACTGCGAGGTACCCCTCGAAATAAATGAACATGACCTCCCGGTCCCGTTCATTCATATGATTTCATGATGGAACGAGGTCCAATGGACGGTCCGTCCGTCCTCTGGACCATGTAGGGGATATGATGGTAAAGTAAGGACGTTCAAAGATCGCAATATTGATATATACACCAAAGAAAATGAGCGCATGTGATCTGCGGTGTCGACGAGGCGGGCAGGGGTCCGGTCATCGGTCCAATGGTCATCGCCGCAGTGATGGTCGAGAACGACCGAGCTCTTAGAGCGCTCAAGGTCAAGGATTCCAAATCTCTCACCCGAAAGAAACGTGATGATCTAGCTCCAAGGATAAGGGAGATCGCTAAGGTTGACATGGTCGTGCTATCGGCTAAGGAGATAGATCTTCAGAGAGAGAAAGAAACGATGAACATGTTGGAGGCAAGGGCCTTCGCATGCCTGATCGAAAGGATGGGACCTGATAAAGCCGTGCTCGACGCTGCGGATGTGGTCGAGGCAAGGTTCGGAGAGACGGTCGAAAGTATGATGAAATGCCGTCCAGAGATGATCTGCGAGCACAAGGCGGACATAAACTATCCGGTGGTGTCCGCGGCATCGATCATCGCAAAGAACGCACGAGACCATTTAATGGACGAGATAGAAAAGGAGATCGGAGAACCCATTGGCAGTGGGTATACGTCAGATCCTGCTACCATCGCCTTTCTTAAGAGATATTTCGATAAGATGGGGGAGCTGCCTCCACATACGAGAAGGTCTTGGGCAACGGCCAAGGAAATATATTCATTGAGCAAGCTTAAGAAGATTACAGATTGGACGGATGGATAATGACATTAGCTCCTATGATCCAGGGACTTATCGATAAGTTCAATGATAGAGTGGACACCGATGAAAAGCTGAGGAACGAGCTCGACGGGATCGATAAGAAAGTATTGATGGACCTAGATTCTGAAAAATATAATTTCCATCTGCAGAACATGAAGATCGATAAGCTATTTAATGGAGCGATCGATGATCCAGATATTACCTTGATATCGGACCCGGAGACCATGCGAGGAGTGCTCGATGGGTCGATCAAACCGATGAAGGCCTTTGCGCTCAGAAAAATAAAGGTCAAGGGAAATATAGACGATCTTCTCAGGATGAGGAAACTTTTCTGAGCAGACAAAAGGTTTATCTAGGGTCTCGTATTAGGAGGAGAAATAGCGGGGTGGGGTAGCCAGGACATCCCGTCGGGCTCATAACCCGGAGACCGGTCGTTCAAATCGACCCCCCGCTACTCTTTTTCCCTGAAATAGTTTTTTCGTCTATGGTTAGCAATGAACGTTCGTGTCATTCGATCTAGAGGAGTTGGCGAACGGGATACTCTATGTTGCTCAGACCATACTAGCATATTTTGGCGCGGCCATCGTCGCGTATGGTGGTTTTGTTGCGATATATCAAACGTTCAAGCTTGAACTACGCCGATCTTCGATGTTGACATTCAAACTGATAAGGGGAGGATTTGCGGCCAGGATAATCCTAGGTCTTGATTTTCTGATCGCTAGTGACATTCTTACGACCATTGGCCATCCCGATATTCTAGATGTTGTGATATTGGGCGGGGTGGTCTTGATCAGAACGGTCCTGACCATTGTTCTGTCCCAAGAGACCAAAGAGGTAGAGAACGGTATCGCCAGTACTAGGCCAGAGATCGGAAAATGATGGAACCCCTCTTGAAATTTCGCGGTCATATCACAGCCCCTGGGTATCATATGGTCCATATCACCGGCATCCACCTCGATCGATGCACATCGTCCACATGACCCCTTGGAACCTTTTCAGTTCCCGGTCCGATGGACGAACGAAAGTACCTTCTATCCGCTCGAACATTGGGACATAGATCGCCACTTTCCAGTACGTGGTAGTTCAGATCAGAGCATTCCTTAATCTCTCGGCTCTTATAGTGGAGCTCACCTCTAGTGAGCGGAACACCGACATTGAACAGAACCAAGGAACAGGACAGGGTGCCATATCGATGCGCTTCGAACACTTGATCATCGGCGGAGGTGCCACGGGGGCGGGGGTCGCCAGGGACCTTGCATTACGGGGAGAGAAGGTTCTTCTTCTCGAGCGTTCAGATTTTGCCTCCGGGGCCTCTGGAAGGAACCATGGTATGTTGCACAGTGGGGCAAGATATTCGGTCAATGATCCCTTATCAGCGGAGGAATGTGCTAGGGAGAATATGGTCCTGAAGAGGATCGCTTCCCCTTACATCGATGATACTGGCGGTCTGTTCATATCGATCGGTGGTGATGATCCGGCGTACCCCGATAGGTTCAGAAGCGGCTGCGATAGGACCGGGGTAAGGTGCCATAGTATTACGACCAGGGAGGCCAGGGAGATGGAACCATTATTGACAGAGGAGATAACAACGGCCTTCGAGGTCGATGATGCCTCTTTGGACCCCTTCTCGTTTACCTATGCTAACGTTCTGTCTGCAAGGGAAGCGGGCGGATCGGCCATCAACCATGCAGAGGTCATCGACATGGAGGTGATCGATGATAGGATAACAGCGGTGCGTTTTCGCAACATGCGGAACGGGGTCATCGAGACCGTCCGTCCAGAGATCGTGATAAATGCTGCCGGGGCATGGGCGGACGATATCGCGACCCTGGCAGGTTGTAGAGTTCCACTGAGCATTGATATGGGCTCAATGGTCGTTCTCAATGGCAGACTGGTATCCAAGCTGATCAACCATTTACGACCACCTTCCAATGGAGATATACTCGTCCCGAACGGTTCCGGGACCATAATTGGAACGACGTCCAAGAGCGTGTCGTCAATGAACGTCAAGGCGACCATAGAGGATGTCGATCTCCTTCTGCAACAGTCCTCCCTGCTCGTCCCATCTGTGAAGAACGCTCGGACGATCAGGGCATATGCTGGTGTCAGACCATTGTTCGCAAGCGAGGCTCTTGGAAGAGAGGCGAGCCGGAGCTACAAGATCGTCCATCATTCAGGGGAAGGTGCCGATAATCTCATAAGTATAATAGGTGGCAAGCTTACCACCTATCGCTCGATGGCGGAGAAGGTCTGCGACCTTGCGGTCCATCTTCTCGGAAGGAACGGTAGTTGCGTGACGAGCAAGGAACCATTGTTCGGAACGGATGGTACTCGTCCAAAAGACATCGTTCCCTCCCCCGTCGACGATGTTCCGCTACCGGGTACGACTGCCGGGGGTACGATAGGTACCGATGCTGACCTCCAGGGTAGCATGACCGCATGTTCGTGCGAGGGGATCTCGCGAGGTGAGCTAGGCCGTCGTTCTATTGATGAGGACGTTCTCACGCTGTCCGATCTCATGAAAAGGACCCGGGCCGGAATGGGATATTGCCAGGGTGGTCTCTGCGTCTTTCAGATGTTATCATCGATGATCGACAAGGGTGATCCTAATATCCTTCTGCATGATTTTCTATCGGAAAGATGGAAAGGGATCGAACCGGTCCTTTTTGGTGAGCAGATGAGACAGGAGGCGTTCAAGAGCGCATATTTCAGATCATACGGGATAGATCACACATGCGGAGGGGACGAATGAAGCGGCTTCCCGCATCGGACGTGGACGTTTCTCGTGATCGGTCATGGGATAGCAGGATCGGTCGTAGCATCTTTCCTGGCAACGCAGGGAAGGAGCGTCATGGTGGTCGGGAACGGTACGACCTCGACCGAGCTCTCTACTGGATGCTTCGAGCTTCCTGACCAGGATGAAGAAGAGAGCGCATCGGTCGAGTTCCTGATGCCTAGGTTGAAGGAAGCAGGAATGGGGATGGTAAGGACCGTGGACCGTCCTCTCATCACGAACATCGGGACGCTGCGTTCGTGTGAATATGCCGGAAAAGCGACCTCCGGGCCGATCGAGAAGGATGGTCTAGCGATCCTGGGGATCCTCGGCGACCCTGACCTTGATCCTGATCTGGTCTCCAGCATGTTATCATCGAGCGGGAAGATGACATCATATCCCTATTGGACGAGCGTGTCCATCGACAAGGAAAGAACGGACCTAGCACCTCTCGACGTTTACATGACCTATGGGCGCGACCTATTGGTGGATGCCCTGGTGGATCGAATATCCGATGTATCTGAGGACATGGTAATGGTCCCTCCGTTATTTCCCCTTTCGGACCACATCGCAGCATTGGAGAACATCGAGCGTCGGAGCGGAAGGAGCGTTTTCGAGGCAATGACACCTATGTCCCTGCCGGGACGGAGACTTCAAAAAGCTCTGGAAAGAACATGTGCCCTAAGTGGATGCAAGATGATGCTTGGGAGGGACATCGATCACATAGAGATAGAGAACGGTGTCGCCACGAAAGCAAAAATCCTTTCGGGGGACAGGGAGGGGGAGGTCACCTTTTCCGCGGTAGTCCTGGCCACGGGGGAGCATATGCTCAGCAGTGGTCGAATGATCATGACATCGGACCCTCGATATCCATTTGGATTAGAGATAGAGGAAGCTATGGGCGTCGATCGACCATGCTCAAGGTCCCTCCGTGCGGCACTTTCGATCGGATATCGTACGGACATAAAAAAGCGAACCTCGACCAGGAACGGTCGGGTGGTGGAGAACATGTTCGCTACTGGTGCGTGTCTGGCTGGGGCCTCTTTTGCGTGTGGTGGAGGGCTTGGCACGGCGATCGAGAACGCATGGGAGCTCGGCCAGATCGTACTTGAGGTGGAATGATGTACGCTTTCAGGCCTGATCCATGTATCAAATGCGGTGCATGCGTCAGGGCATGTCCTGTCAGGGCCGCCGAGGGGGCCCGGGCCTTCCCAGGGCCAAGAAGGCTGGCGGTCGAGGCTGCGAGGTTCGGGTCGATCGACCAGAACTTGGAAAGAACAAGCTTTCTTTGCACGACTTGCCAGAGCTGTTCGTCCGTATGTCCGTCTCGGATCGATATTCCTGAAGCGATGATCCAGATCCGTCGTGGTACCATGCTGAAAGGACAGATGTCGGCCGGGCACGGGCGTTTATTACACAATATAGACATGTACGGAAGGGCGGTGGAGAGGACCGGAAAGGCGTTTCGATCCCCTTTGACCGGACGCGGTCCGATATATTTTCCAGGCTGCATAGGGATGGAGCGGCTTCCAGCCTCCTGTGAGGCCGTTTTCGGGTTGATCGTTCGTGGCGGCAATGCTCCGACGGTCCCCGAGGGGCTTGTGTGCTGTGGGTCCCCTCTGGAGAAGATCGGTGAGCTCGAGAGGGCCGAGGGCCTGAAGATGATCAATCTGGAAATACTTGATGATACCGAAGGACTGATCACATCCTGTCCGGGATGTACGGCAAGGTTACGCGGTTCGTACGGTCTGGAGCCGATGCATATTTTGGAATACATATATGAGGATGTTGGGATAAAAAAACTGACCTATAGAGCTAACGGGCCATCGATCAAGGTCGCTCTTCATCGTCCATGCCATCTAGTGCGATCGGTCGGGCCGCATGTGATCGATTATGCGATAGAGATCTTGCAGGCATCCCCCCGTATTGTTCTTAAAGAGGTCGACAACGATGGAAACTGTTGCGGTGGGGGTGGTGGGGTCGCCTCTTATGCACCAAAAGTTACCGCCGATCTGGCGAGGATGAGGACGAACGAAGCGCTGCTGGCCGGGGCCGATGTACTGCTGGCGCCATGCCCATTCTGCACGATCAATCTGGGAAAGGTCGGGAACATCATGGTCGAGGACCTCTATTTGTTCCTTCACGGTCTTCTTGAGTGATCTCAAAAGATTGAAATACTCCTCGGTTTTTCTCTTTAAAAGTGCCGAAAGAACAGTATCTATGCACAGCGTGCTTGTACATGGACAGGAGGCCCGAATCGGGCGTCGAAGGGAATCTTATCTATTGCCTTAAAAAAGCGAAGATCGTAGGTCCAAAAAAGGAATGCACGCTCTACGTACGTGGGACCCAAAAGAACAGGGAAGATATGAGGAACTCCATGTACGGAAGGCGAGATGCGGAAGAGATGGAATGATCTATTTCCATTCAAGCAATTGTTGCGATGCGTCCCCCGAGTGACGTATCTCGAAAGGTATCCATTGGGACGAGGTGATGCAACCCCTCATGTTCCTTATTCTCATTCGTCTATTGAGCTCTTCATCGAACTTTAGCTCGAGGACCCCATCAGCGATGGCCATAAGATGATTGACCGTCCTGTCATCGTGTACCCCATCGTGTATGGTGAATATGGCGGTCCCGAACTCGTTCCTGATACGGGAGCTCGAAGATCTGGAAGAACTTTAGGACGACGTTCGCCTGGTTGTACAGGAAGAGCGTAGATAATGAGTGGATGAATATCTTCACCGGTTTGGTGGTCATGTTGGCGATCGTGCTGATATTGAACATTATTCCCTCCAGGTCCGAGACCTTTCTTATCTCGTTGCCCAAACACCCTGCAGGTGGGTCCAAAGATCCCAATAAGCTCGAATGATAGTCGATGATGAAGAGGTTCCGTCCGAGCGTGTCCTTTTCAATGCCGAACGAGTCCATTACCTCTAGCAGGTCGTTCGGGAGTATGTCGACCGCCACGAATATCACCATATTGTCCGTATCCAGGTAATCCTTGGCAATACTGATCGAAAATTCCAGCATTCCTATGCCGGGGCTCCCGATCATGAGCATCGACGACCATTCTGGGAAAGAGGCCTTGATCATAGTATACCTCACAAGATCGGAGTAAGGGACACTTGTCCTCCCCCCTCTTTCTCCTCGAAATGGAGCGCGTAGCATTCGGTGAAGGGTTCCTCACCGTAGAGCAGCACCGTGCCTCCCATTCTGTCGATCTTTATCCTTACAGTGGCCAGGTCTGCAAGTCTGGCCGTGGAACCTGTCAGTGGAGGGGTCATCGCGATGAAGAGCCCATTGTTCCGCCTGACCAAGGAGAGGAAGTCCATCAGTTGATCTATGAGATCGCTCCCGTACATGGAGTGCATGGAGTCCAGACCCATCAGCGTCAATAATGGCCTTTTAGCCTCCGAGAGGGCGAACTCTATGTTCTGCCATTTGAAGTCGGAGAAAGCGCTCGATCCCTCCACAGGAAGAATGTACGGTGCGCCGACCGTTGTCATTTGTTCCGCTTTCTCCGGGATCCTGACAAGATCGATCGAAATCCTCCTCCCTTATCGATTGGGCGATCCTGGAGCGCGCGCTCTCGACCGATGCCTTCCGGAGCGGAACCCATAGGACCCCGCGCCCTAGTGCTACAGAGTTCGAGACAAGAGCGGACTCGATCGCGCTACTGACCGTCGTCGGTACCCCATGTCCAAGTTCTATCAAGGCTATCGATCCTTTCTCAAGCCCACCGTTCAAGCATGCATCAAGATCGTTGATCCCCAATGATACACGGTCGTTATTATCATGAAGCGGTACCCATCTGTTATGGGACACTTGGGTCTCCTTGACCCTCTGATAGCCAAAGGTTTGGATCCTCCCTTTGTCCAGGGTAAAGATGTACTTTGGTTGCTGGATCTCGCATCCCCTTAGCTTGAGCGTACTCGAGCTCCCTGATCCTCCTTCTGTTATAGTCCGTGAAAGAAAAGTTGAGAACACCGTCACCAAGATAATCCAGGTCTATGTTGGTGTTCTCAAGAACGAAAAGCACATTGGCACCGTATCCCTCCACGATATCGTACTGGATCGTTGAAAGGAGCTTGGAACAGGGAAGGTTATACTTGTCCGCCAGGGCATCGATGGAATCGACGACGACCAAGGATTTTTCTGGGAGGTTCTTCTCTATTCCACGATAAAGCCCTTCGAGCTCGCCAAGGTCCTTACCTATGGATATCGAAAGCTCTCCTCTAGCGACCTCCAAAGGTGCGCTCTTGATACCTTTCAGGCCGCTGAGCCCTATCCTTTTTATCGGCGTCTGGCCCTTTCGAGGACCGTTCTGGTGAAGTTCCGCAAAGCTGTCAGAACGTTCTATGCCATCCATCTTGTCCTTCAACCATCCGAACTGGGTCAGGAGCGACATGTCCGAGACCCTTGTCGAGTGGTAGAAGCTTTTTTCGATGGCCGACAGTTCTTCTATGGTCTGGAGGGCAAATGTTGTCTTACCAGTTCCCGCGTGCCCCCTTACCAGTAAGGAGTGTCCCCCTGGATTTGTAAAGAACGAGTAGACCTCTTGTGGATCCTGATCTTTGTATCTTGCTCCATCCATGACCTCTCTGAGCCACAGCAGTGACTACATCAAAACCCGATCCCGCTCGCTTAAATCTTTGCAACCAGTTTCCTCTTCTGATAATAAAGTCAGATATTAATATGTAAATAAAATAGATCACCCCCTGGCTCGAAAAGTATTAAATCATGATAGCAGAATCGAGATAGTTGGAGGATGGAGGAATTTGAAAGCAGTGGTGCTTGCAGCGGGGGAAGGGAAAAGACTACGTCCATTTACGGTCTCGCGTCCGAAGGGGATGATCCCAGTAGGAAATAAGCCCATCCTGGAGTTCATAGTCGAGGCCCTGGTCAAGAACGGCGTAACGGACATCATCATGGTAGTGGGGTACTGCAGGGATACGATCCTGACATATTTTGAGGATGGAAAGAGGTTCGGGGCGCGTATAACATACGTGACCCAGGAAAAGCAGTTGGGGACGGCGCACGCACTGCTCATGGCATCCGATCGGTTAGGGGACGACGATTTTTTGGTCTTGGCAGGGGACAACCTGATCGATGCGAAGACCGTCTTCGATCTTCTGGACAAACATGATGGCCCGTCCATCGTGGTCACTGAAAGCGAGATGCCATCAAAATATGGGGTCACAAAGGTCGAAAGTGGACGCGTCGTTGCGATAGAAGAAAAGCCACAGTGGCGGATGGGAAACATCATAAGCACGGGGATATACTATTTTACCCCCGACATGCTGAAGCATTTCGATCAGGAAGCGCTCTCGCGAGAGCTCGGAATAACCCAAGTGTTAAAACCGATCTTGCAAGATGTAAAGGTGTCGGCCGTATTTTCATCAGGAAAATGGATCGATGCTGTGTACCCATGGGACCTGATAGAGGTCAATGCGGCGGCCCTTGACAACAAAGGGAACGGGGTAAATGGTGTGGTCGAATCAGGTGTCACGATCAAGGGGGCGGTCACCGTCGGCCTGGGTTCACGCATACGGTCAGGATGTTACATAGAAGGTCCTGTTTCAATAGGTGAGGGTTGCGATATCGGACCCAATGTGACGATCCAAGCCTCCACCAGTATAGGGGACGCAGTGACGATAGAACCATTCACATTGATATCGAACAGTGTCATCATGAGGAACGTTAGGATCGGTTCTCACTCACATCTATCCAACTCGGTCATCGATGAGGGCGTCAAGGTCAGGGCGGGACTCTTCGCTGCATCCAGTTCGGCGTATGCCAGGGTAGATAGGGAGTTCTTCAAACTTTCGAACATAGGGGCGTTGATCGGAGAGGATACATCGATCGGGTCGAGAGTAGTGATAGCACCTGGTTCGATAATAGGTGCTGGATGTCGTGTCGAGGATGGGGTCAGGTTGAACGGCAACCTAGAGAACAAGAGCGTCGTGGTCTGAGATGTGCGGAATAGTCGGTTATGCTGGTCCAAGGAACGCGGAAGAGGTCCTGCTCGACGGCCTTAAAAGGCTGGAGTACAGAGGCTACGATTCAGCGGGCGTTGCGATAGTTGGTAGCGGTCTTGAGATCTTCAAGGACAAGGGCGAGATATCAAAGTTGCAAAACTCGGTGCCCAGCATTAAGGGTTGCATAGGAATCGGTCACACAAGATGGGCGACATGTGGAAAACCATCGAGGGCGAACGCCCATCCTTTCTTGGATTGTTCTAAAAGATTCGCGGTCGTTCACAACGGTATAATCGAAAATCATATTCCCATAAGGGAGAAGCTCAAGGAAGAGGGCCATATTTTCACATCCGAGACGGATACGGAGGTCATAGTCCATCTCGTTGAGAAGTACTATGATGGTGACCTGCATAAAGCACTGGTCCGGGCACTTAAGGACATAAAAGGGACGTATGCGGTCGCCGTGGTAGAATCTGATGCCGACAAGATCGTGGCAGCTCGGAAAGAGAACCCGCTGGTGGTCGGTCTAGGGGTAGGGGAGAACCTGATAGCTTCGGATATTACCGCTCTACTGAACTACACGAACAAGGTCATGTACGTAATGGACGGGGAGTCGGTGGTCGTGACCCCGAACAAGGTGGAGCTTTTCGATAACAAAGGGGATATCATAACCAGGGCTCCGAACCAGGTCACTTGGACCATCGATGATGCACAGAAGGGGGGCTATGAGCATTTTATGCTCAAGGAGATATTCGAGCAGCCTAGTGCTATCCACAACTCTTTACTAGGAACCTTGAACGAGATCGAAACCGAAACGTTCCTCCCAGATGCCGATTTCAAAGGGGTGAAATTGGTCGCATGCGGAACATCCTATCATGCCGCCCTGGTTGGAAAATACATCATAGAGTCGATGGCAAGGGTACCTACCTCGGTGGAGCTCGCATCGGAATTTCGTTATTCATCGGTCACGGGTGAGAGCCCACTGACCATACTCATATCGCAGAGCGGCGAGACCGCCGACACGTTGGCGGCGAACAGGGAAGCGAAGAGCCGAGGGTCAAGGACCTTCGCTATAACCAATGTGGTCGGCTCAACGATCGCCAGGGAAGCGGACGAGGTGTTCTATACCAATGCGGGTCCTGAGATCGGGGTGGCGGCCACAAAAACGTATGTCACCCAGCTTATGGCGATGTACCTTTTGGGCCTTCGAATGGCGTACTTGAAGAAGTCCATGGGTCGAGATGCGATCAAGAGCTTTTCTTCAGAGATGCGTTCCGTCCCACATTTACGTCAGGAACGTGCTTGATAATGCGTCCGAGGTGGAGAAGGCCGTATCGATAATGGACAATGCCCGTGATGCTTTCTTCATAGGTCGGAACATTAACTACCCGACAATGTTGGAAGGGGCACTGAAACTAAAGGAGATATCATACATCCACGCGGAGGGCTATGCAGCGGGAGAACTAAAGCATGGTCCTCTAGCGCTACTGGACCATTCAACGCCGGTCGTGGCGGCATGTGTAAAGGATCACACTTATGAGAAGATGTTATCGAACATCTCTGAGGTCGCGGCCCGGGACAGCCCGGTTTTGGGGATCGGGGAGATGGGAGACAGCGAGCTCGCTGCGGTCTGCGATAAGATGATCGGGATACCCAAGGTACCTAATCTGCTCTCACCGGTGCTATTGACCGTGGTGGTTCAATTGATGGCATATTACACAGCAAAGAACCGGGGATGCTCGATCGATAAGCCAAAGAACCTCGCGAAGAGCGTAACGGTCGAGTGAGATCACTCTAATTTCTCGGGGCATAGGGATCTGCGAGAGCAGGACCGGCATTTCCCCGGTCGGTTATGGTTACGGTGGAGGGTTCCGCTGGTCCGCGATGTGCGCATCTCCTCCAGCTTCGAGATCAACAGGGCTTTAAGGTCCTTACTATATTCGATCTCATGTTCCACATCCCTATAGCGAAGTATCCCGTAGGTTGTCCTACCTTCCTCCTCCTCCAAGAGAAGGCAGTATGCCGCGGTCTGCAATATATGCGAGAACAATGGACCGCGGGGCATTCTTCCGGACTTCACCTCGACCGGGACCAGCTCACCATTTATCTCGACGATATAGTCAGGTCTCCCGGTCAGGCGATATGTCTCTGAGCGCAATAATCTCCCTTGAGCGTTACCTTCACCGATATAGTCGACCCTGCCCCTCACGCCGCCCACCGATCTCAATCTCTTTGCCGTCTCGCTCGAAGACCTTGAGAGCAGTAACGCGATGCACGCCATGATGAGGAGGACCATAGCTATCACTTCATAGATCAGTCCCTGCTCCTCGCTCACGCCGAATATCGGAACGGCATTGATGGCCGTCACCATAGCTATGATCGCCAGCATCGGAACGACCTGATGGTGGAGGTCGCCTGCCCTCTTGTCAGCCGATGTTAACGAACGAAATAAAAAAAAGACCGCCAGAATGATCCATAGAACAGAAAGTATAGCAAGCACTCTGCTTCTCATCACCAGGTCATCACTTGATAATATGTATGCTCCTACCACCGCCAGGAGGGTCGCCAGAACGGACGACCATAGGACGACCCGCTCTAGAAAAGCGGCCCTCTTCTCTTTGACCACGATCGAGCCAAGGTCCTCTGCCATCTCGAAATGTTCCACCTTTCCCCGATCTAGCTCAGAGGATGTGACCTCGGCCCTTTTGCTCAGTGACCAGCTCAGCGGGCAATAACAATACTTCTCCAGGTCGCTCGCTGAGATCCATTCCATGGGGAAGGTATCGGTCCCTTTCTATCTATTGCTTTTCCAATGACTCGCAGTTCATGCATGTCATGGCCGAATCTATGATCTCGATGCCCTGAGGGCACTCTATCTCATCTACATGGCCGAACCAGTAGACAACAAGACCATGTCCGAAAAGCTCGACGTACGAGTTCAATTGACAACGGACGTTCCTGTTGAACTCTACAAAGTCCCCGAAGGATGCTTTTGACTCTATCCAATTAAGGGTCCATCCATTGAACCGCAATGGCTTGTCCAATAGGCAATCGGGTGTCTTTGGAAATTCTCCTCTAAGGTCCTTTTCTGTCCTATATGATATATCGTTGATGTCCAGCCATTCGTGCAACTGGTTCTCCCCCCAGGTTCCTCTTTTGAACTGAAGCTCGTTAGCCCATGGGGAGTACACTATGTCGTCCTGAGTGATCTCAATCATCTCTTTCTGGGTTCTCTGGTTTGGGATCGTTTCAGGTTCTCTCACATATTTCCAGAACTGTTTTTTGGAGAACCCGTTCTCCTGGAATATCAGGAGGCCCGTCAAGATGGGCGGAAACCTCCATTGTCTTGCGATCGAGAGGAGGCTCTTACCTTGCTTCCACTCCCTGGTGAGCCTGGCCGCATTCCTTTTGACGACATGGTACTTTTTTGTAGCCTCCCTTGTCGTCCTTTGAGTATAAATGACGTTCAGGAGCTCTTTATCAAGCCCGGTCTCTTCAACAAGAAAATCGATATCACAAGGGTCGTTAAGCTTGTCATATATTGATTTGAACTCCAAATTCTTCATAATTCCACATTATCGGACTATCAGTATGGAATCGTAATCAATCAGGATTCATATAATTATCGCTGACCATGACGTTAATTGTAATCAAACGCGGACGAGGACGCTCTTTGGCTTTTGCAATATTATTTCAGCGCCAGAATGGTCTGGGAATCGTTATATAGCTATAATAGCGATCGAGTGCCAGAATATAATCTTCGCTTTAAGGGTCGTATGAAGGAGTGAATGATTTGTCGGAATTTCCATTACTAGCGAAGGAAACTGGGCCTGCCTGGTTGCCCCCAGCTGCCTCAGAAGCTAGAAAATTGGTCTATTGGGGACAGATAGCCCTGCTCGTTCTCTCCATTCTATGGTTGATCTACGGCCTGGCTTCGGTCATATCTTTGCATCTTTTTGTTGGAGTATATGCTCTGATCGCTGCTGCTATCAGTTTTGTCCTCATCTTGATGCTAAATAACACTGTCTTCGAACCACTGGACCAGGGCAGGTTCAAGGAGGCCCATGATAACCTCCTCATATGGGCGATATTGGGATTGATATTCGGCCTCATCGGGGGGATAATTTTGCTCTTTGGATACATCAGACTGCAGGAAGTGTTCCAACCTCAGTACCAGCAATATCCGACCCAATATTATCAACAGCCACAACAATACCCGCAAGGGCCTCAACCGGGGATGAACCAGCAGCCTCAACAACCACAACCTCAGCAACCACGGCCTCAACAACAGGTACCATCGACGACCCCGCAGAACGCACAACCGCAGGATCAAAGAGCGCCCGTCCCTCCAAGTGCACAAGCTCCAATGCCCCAGGTCCAGCAAACCAACCCTGCTCAAAACCAACAAACTAATGTGGGGAGCCAACCCACACCACAACCGCCAAAGGCCACGGTCTCTCCACCTCAGGAGCCGCGAAAGGCAGAGATGCAAAAATGCAAGAACTGTGGTGTCCAATATCCAGCATTCATGAGGAACTGCCCCAATTGCGGAGCTCCTCGTTGAACTGATGGATGCGATGCTTTCCGTCCTTCAACCTGGATCCGAATCGTAAAGGACCCTGTTCTCATAGATTATCTTTCGAATTCGATGATAAGGGACCATCCCGTCCCCTGTCACAAAGAACGATCTCTCAAGCTCTTTGATATCAGAACCACTTATGGTCATCAGGTCTCCGGGCGCTCCTCTATGAAGGTAAACGATCGTCGCACGACCAAGATCTCGCCCCTCCCTCCATTTCAGTTCGTTCAGGACCTCTTTGGGATAGACCACATATTATGATAAGGATCTCGATATGTTCAACTCATCGACGATGGGCCCACATGAAACAGTTGGAACATCTATTTGGAAGATCCCCATCTCCACGCACAAAAGATCTTCTGTAAAGATATTTCTATGCTCTGTTCCCAACACATTAGCATGTATTTTCCCCCTTACGGAGATTTGATCGGGTCCATGGTGGTCAAACATATAAATGGCAACCTGGTCGACGTTATCAGTGGTAAGATATTCCCCGCCTGTGTCAATGTCCACGAGGGGAAGATCGTACGGATCGAACATAAGGTCTCTGCACCTCCCCATTACATACTACCTGGGCTGATCGATCCTCATGTCCATATAGAATCCTCCCTCCTAACGCCGTTCAGGTTCGCCGAACAGGCCGTCGTTCATGGAACGACGTCAGTGGTGGCCAATCCCGACCGGATCGCAAATGCGGTCGGCATGGATGGTTTGGATTTCATGGAGAAGGATGCCAAGAACACGCCAATGAGGTTCTATTTCACAGCACCTTCGAACGTACCCCCTACACATCTCGAAGGCATGGGTCCCATGATCGCGTGGAAGGAAGTGCGCGAACTTCTTTCCAAAAAAGAATATGTTGCCCTTGGTGAGGTGATCGACCCTAAGGCCGTGACATCAGATGAGCCCGGGATCATCTCGAAGATCGAGATGGCCAGGACATCAGGTAAACCAATAGACGGACAGTGCCCGGGTCTTTCCGGTTATGAACTGGACAGATACATCATGTCCGGGATCACGACCGATCTTGAATGTACCACTATCGAAGAGGCGGAAGAGAAGCATAGAAAGGGGTTACGGATAATCGTAAGGGAGGGAAGCGGTTCAAACGATCTTTCGAAATTGATGCAGTTCGCCATAAAGAACAAGCATTTTCTTGCGACGAATGAAATTGCCGTCTCGGACCTGGTAAAGGGCCATGTGAACCTTATACTAAGAAAAGCGGTCGCAGGCGGCATGGACCCCATGCATGCCATAAGGGCAGTGACATTATGGCCGGCCGAACACTATGGACTGCCTGGTGGTTCTGTCCAGCTGGGGGCCCCGGCAGATCTCTGTGTCATGGACGATCTGGTCAACTTCAACGTCCTTGAGACCTGGATAGGTGGGGAGCTGGTGGCAAAGAAAGGTGTTCCGATGTTCGTAGGATCGCCCGGTGCTATTGGTGTGATGAAGTTCCCGGTCCGTTCAGAGGCGGTCGGTCTTCCGATCAAGGCGACCGGTCCCCATGCACGGACAAGGGTCATAGAGGTGGTCCCGGATCAGATGGTCAGCAGATCGGTCGTTGAAGATCTCCCAGTTCGGAACGGGGAGATCACGGCCGATCTGGACCGGGACGTTCTAATTCTGGTCGTGGCCAGCCGGTTCGATCCCGGGATGCACAGGACCGGGTTCATTAAAGGGTTTGGACTTAAGAGCGGGGCCATAGCATCATCAATATCCAAGGATCCCAGGACACTTGTCGCCGTTGGCGTCGGACCGGTAGAGATAGCAGGGGCGATCAATCAACTGGTGGAACAGGGCGGCGGTCTGGTCGCATGCGGTCCCGCCGGGAAGGCATCATTAGAACTACCGATCGCTGGACTTCTTTCGAACTTGCCGGCATCGGAAGTGATCAAGAAACAGGAAGGGATCGATGCGTTCGTCAAAGGAATGGGATGTCAACTGAGATCACCGTTCGCGGCGCTATCCCATCAAACAGCGCTCATGGTCCCAGAACTGAAATTAGGGATAAAAGGTCTCTATGATAGCGCCCAAGGGCAATATGTTCCGGCGGTCATCGCCGAAGGTCAAGCATGATGACAAGATATATCGTCGATAGCTGATCAGGGTACGATGCTGGACGCTCTAAAAAGAGACCTTGTGGCCGCACAGATCATAAAGATCGGCGAATACGATTACTTTGTCCACCCTTTGACGGATGGGATACCTGCGATGGACCCTATGATCGTGAACGAGATCATAGATCAGATCATGTCCATAGCGAACCTAGATTGTGACCTGCTGCTCGCTCCTGAGGCTATGGGCATACCGATCATCGTCCCCATTTCCCTTAGGACGGGCATACCATACGGTGTAGTGAGGAAGAGAAGATATGGCCTCCCTGGGGAAGTTTGCGTACGTCAGCGGACAGGATACTCCGATGGCGATATGTTCATAAACGGTGTCAAGAAGGGGGACAAGGTCGTCCTTATGGACGATGTCATGAGCACTGGTGGGACCATCATGGCGATAGTTCTCGCTCTAAAGAAGATAGGGGCAGAGGTGGTCGATGTGGTCGTTATCGTGGAGAAGGGCGATAAGAAGAAATCGATCGAAGAGCTGACGGGTACTAAGATCAAAACATTGGTCAGGGTCGAGGTACGGGGCGGTAAGTTATCGATAATCGACTGAACGAAGTGGACCCGACACAGATACGAACGTCAATGGTGCGGTGCAAGGCGACCATCCCAGT
Source organism: Methanomassiliicoccaceae archaeon (assembly GCA_963741025.1). Taxonomy (GTDB): domain Archaea; phylum Thermoplasmatota; class Thermoplasmata; order Methanomassiliicoccales; family Methanomassiliicoccaceae; genus CAVUGW01. The sequence goes on along the minus strand of CAVUGW010000020.1, from coordinate 117,040 downwards.
AAAAAGATTTATTCGACCTTATTACCTGAGGCATCGAAGACATATGCTGACAACGTCCTATGGTCAAGTTGGATCGATAATATGACACGGAGGTTATGCTTTGCCTGACTATGAAAGCTTTAGATGCAAGTTGGTCACGTACGATGAAATATCGAAATGGACATCCACATTGGTCAAGAAGATCAGAAAGTGCGATTGCAAACCGACCGTGATAATCGGCCTGACCCGAGGGGGATGGGTCCCCGCAAGGCTCCTGTGCGATCATCTTCATGTCAAAAAGCTATACGCAGTAAAGACCGAGCACTGGGGAGTGACCGCCAATCAGGATGGTAATGCCCTGTTGACACAGGAACTAAACGTTGACATAAGGAACGAGAGCGTGCTCATCGTGGATGATATAACCGATACGGGAGAGAGCCTAATCTTGGCCACGAAACATCTAAAGGCGATGAGCCCGGGATTACTTAGTACTTCGACCCTTCTTCATATAACGCACTCCAAGTTTGAACCTGACTTCTATGCGGTGGAAGTGCCAAAAGAGGAATGGACATGGTTCATCTTTCCATGGAACGTTAACGAGGACCTCCGGACCCTCTTGCCAAAGACCCTTGGTTCCCCGAAGACGATGGATGAGATCCAGAGGTCCTTCAAGAAGCAGTTCCGTATCAATGTCCCAGAACCGGCGCTCAGCATGACCGTGAAGGACCTGTTGACCGAGAAAAAGATAAAACGAACGGGGAAGAAATTAGAACTGGCATGAAGTTGGGCATAATGAACAAGGTTTCCCGAACGATGTTATTACGTCTCATTTGATCAAGCGTTTTCGCATGAGATATACCGCGGGGAAGAATGTCGCCAGGGTCATGATGACGATATAGATGAACGATGCCAGATCGAGCCATTGAAGGGTACCGAACGAAAGATCTCTGAACAGAATGCTCGCGTGCGTGAGCGGTAGGGTGTAGGCAAAGATCTGGGCCGCCTCAGGGAGCACGGCTATCGGAAAGAACGTCCCCCCGAACAAGAACATCGGTGTGATCAAGAGGAAGAAAGGGTAATTGTAGGAATCGATGTTGGGGACCACCCCTGTAAATATCATCGCTATCGATGAGAACATGAGTCCCACCAGGAAAGAGATCGCAGGTATCAACAGGACGGTCCATCCTGTGAACAGAACGTTCGGCACCAATGTCAGGCCTACCACCTCGATGACGGCTAGGACGATGGTCGAGTTGAAAAAGCTCTTGGAGGCACCCCAGAGTATCTCCCCAGCTATAACGTCCTCGATGCTGATCGGGGTGGCGGTTATGGCGTCGAACGTCTTCTGATAGTTCATGCGGACGAACGAGCCGTACGTGCATTCGAAGAACCCTCCATACATGGCCGTTATGGCGATCAATCCTGGGGCCAGGAAACGGATGTAGCTGATGCTCACCCCAGCATATGTGAGCCCCGTGATCAGGCTGCTGAATCCCAATCCCATCGCCAACAGGTACAGGAGAGGTTCGAATATCGATGGCATGAAGTTCGTCTTCCATGTCTTGAAGAACACGCCATTGTTCCTCCTCCACACCATCAAGGCGCCTCGGTCTATGTTCCAGAGGCTCATTCTTTCAGCCTCCTGCCCGTCAGCCTCAGGAACACATCCTCGAGGGTGGCAGTACGAACGACGCTATACACATTAGGGAATCTGGAAGAGAACATCCTTTGTGACATTTGACAATCCGGGGAATATGCGTATATTCTATCGATCGACCTCTCAAATCGCAATTTGTTCTCATTAAGATATACTTCCACCCCCGCATCTAATTCTGGTTCGATTATTTCCATGACACATGCGCCGACCACCTCTCGGATCAATTTTTTGGGGCTGCCCTCCACCAATATCTTCCCGCGCTCCATTATGACCAAGCGGTCACACAGCTGTTCGGCCTCGTCCATATAATGAGTACTGAGTATGACCGTCACGCCGTTCTTCTTCAGTTCTCTGATCTTTTCCCATATCAGATGTCTGGCCTGAGGATCGAGACCGGTCGTTGGCTCGTCCAAGATCAATATGTCGGGGTCATTGACGAGCGCCCTTGCGATTATCAAGCGTCGTTTCATCCCTCCTGACAACTGATCGATCTTAACGTTGGCCTTTTCCTCTAGCTGCATGAACTTCAAGAGGTCCTCGGCCTTCTTCTTGCTGATGCTCACTGGTATACCAAAATATCTGGCATACATGATCAGGTTCTGAAGGACTGAAAAATCTGGGTCGAGATTGTCCTCCTGTGGTGCCACACCGATCCGCCGCTTTATCTCTTTCTGCTGTTTTGTAACGTCCATCGCCAGGACCTTGAGCGAGCCACTGGTAACGGGAGAAACGGTCTGGATCATCCTCATAGCGGTCGTCTTTCCCGCCCCGTTAGGGCCAAGGAATCCAAAACACTCTCCTTTGCTTATAACAAAGTCGATGGAATCGACCGCGGTGAGCTCATCATACTTCTTTACAAGCCTGGACGCCTCGATCACTGCGTTCATCGTATACTGAGCTATGGCCCTGCATAAAGTTAAAACCATTTATTGGATCTTGCCTTATAATGTTCGGTGCCGATGATCGAACCCATCTAGCATGACCTTGTGGGTCGAAGAACCTGGCCTGATAATTTTTCATCAATGGGTCCATGTCCATCTTTCCATGGCGAATGGATGATCAGATGAAGGATCTGAGAAGGTCCCTAATGACAATTCACTTCTCAGGTCTCGAACGACTCACTGGGTGTCGGAACCATAAGATCAGGTAGGCTGTGGGGCTCAGGTCACAGGTCCTCGTTCAATGAGCTTTGAATTGCATAGAAGAACGGTAAATCCCCTGACCTCGACGCATTTAGCCCCTGTCTTGGCCTCTAGTTCGGCGCCTGCATCCTGCATTTCGAACTCTGCTGAAGGTAGGACCTTGACCTTTATGACACTACACTTCTTGAGCTGTGCCTTGACCTCTTCTACGACCCCCTCGGTCAGACCTTCCTTGCCGATGTGGATCGTGGGTTTGGTCTCGTTCCCTATCTTGACCAGCTCCTTCTTTGTGAGCTTTTTCATTATACTTCTCCCCTTTTCTCTTTTATATATGGTCTTCGTCTAACCGCGTCACATACGAGGCAGTGCGTGACCACCCTATCGTTCCTTAATCTGACCCTGCAGTTCCTCCCAGGAACTAGCGCGATATAACAGTTCCTGCAGTATAGATGTTCTTTCAGCATCCGGGTCTTTGTTCTTGTACCGATCCTCATCGCCAAGAGGACATATCGTTTCGACCGCTCTTCGTCCCCTTCAATGGCTTTCTTCGTAGCTAAGGCCATCAATTTTTCCATTCGGGTCCTGGCTATGCTCCTAGCATCCCTATCACTGATATGCTTTCTGACCATCAGCTACCTCCGCTGTTTGAAACAGAACGATGTCATGGTCATATATATTTCGCATGGAACATCATCGGCCCGATTTTTTTAGGTACGCTCTGAGCATAGGTCCGGGAGCGCTCCTTGAGGAAGGAGTGCCAACGTCGAAGATCTGATCTTTCTTGTGAACTGTAAAATAAAGGAATAAAAGGGAGCGTCCAGCATCGCTCTTTAGTTGAGGATGCAAGTTCGCTTTTCTATTCAAGCATGGCCTTTACTTCGTTCACCGATCTCTGAGCGGCCACATGCTCCATGACATCCGACCCCGGCACCATACCTGGGATGATATACGTCTTGATGTCTTTGCAACCTGTCATAGAAAAGAACTGGAAATACCGGTCGCTCAGGTTGGAATATATCTTGTCCCCCTGAGGGTTTCCACAGGTAAATATAGCGACCGCCTTTTTTGGAGGGTTGAACTTAGGGGTGAACCCAGGTCCGGCAGGATTTTTCGCCACCGTCGCGTATAATCTATCCAGAGCGCCCTTCAACCAAGCTGTCTCCGCCCCCATGTAAATGGGCGACCCCAAGATCACTGCGTCAGCCTCTTTTATCGCTTTGTATACCTTGTTCATATCATCGTTGATCGAGCATAGCTCGTGGGATTTACAGTACATGCATCCCATGCATGGTTTGATCTTCATATCGACAAGATCGAAATATTTCAGGTCGACGTTCGCGTGCTCTTCGGTCGCCTTCTTCAATAACTTCGCTGTGTTGCCGTCCTTTCTTGGACTGCCGTTTAGGACAACTGTTTTCATGATCAGAACCTCCTTTTATCGCTATCTTTGATCTGAGTTTGATAAACTAGTTCTTCCGGGCAGCGCAGTGGTCGGTATAAAATCTTGGCGGAAAACCAAATCAATGCGAACGATATTGGGCCCGACCGTATTCATGCATAGAATATCTGATCAGATAATTTATTATTCCTGTAATATAATCGGGGGTCGGGGAAGGATGTACTCTTCAGCGTTCTCTAGAATTATAACAGACGAGTATTCTGCAAGGATACTCATCTGGTCGATCGGTACAGCAAGGACCGCTAGCGAGATGAACGCCAATCTCGGCATACCGGTATCAGCATGCTACGATCGTATCAAGCTGCTTGAGAAGATGGGCCTTCTAAAATGTGCTGAAATGAAGGTCTCCAAGAGCGGGAAGCCTACTGCAGCCTATATCTCTGTGCTGACAAAGGCATCGATCTTTATGGAAAAAGGCAGAGTTAGGTTGAGAGTGGAGATGATCGACGGCAAGATCGAGGAACAGGCGATGTTGGAGAACGCCAATGCTGACGATGTCCCGGGCAATGATCATCATCATTGAACCACCACACATTTGCGCTTGTAGATATCTGGAATATCCAAGCACCTTGCCATAGGGCCTGGTCCATGTCTTATTTTCTCGTGCTAAGCCCTTGTCGTTACGAACGTGCCGTCCTTGCGACGTTCCCCCTCACGCTCACATCGATCCTCCGCTCCCATACTGAGCTTCCAGCTCGGAATATTTAACTCAAGCGAGCAGGGGATCCAACCGCGCCAGTGGGTGAGCAAGAGCGAGCCATCCACGATCGATCCTCTGTCCAAAACCTAAAATACCTGTTCGCCTTCTCCACTGACTACGGTCGGAACGACCGGGATCTATGTCTGTCTGACATCATATAACACCTCTTCGGGGGCGTTCGGTGGATGATGCAGGAAGCTCCGCCTACAAAGGCGTTGTAGTTCACGTACAATAGCAATGATCTAAGTAACCCTCCGATCAAATCTCAGTGGTGAACCATTATGGCACGCAAGCCGGGTAGGATGTATCGTCAGATAAGGGGACAGGCCTATACTCGAAGAGAGTACATGGGTGGTGTTCCGGCATCTCGTATCAGCACATTTGACATTGGGAACATGAGCGGCGAATTTCCGATCGACCGTCTCACTTAGAGTAAAGGAACCATGCCAGGTCAGGCACACATCACTTGAGGCAGCTCGTATCGCAGCGAACAGGGCACTAACTAAAAAAGCAAGCCCTACCGCGTTCCACCTCAAGATAAGGGTCTATCCGCACATTGTTCTTAGGGAACACAAGATGGCAACTGGTGCAGGTGCAGACCGTGTGTCCGGTGGCATGAGGGCCGCATTTGGGAAAGCTGTTGGTACCGCCGCCAGGGTCCAGGCTGGAACGGCGATTATGACGATAAGGGTCACCCCACAGGCGTTCCCTGTTGCAAAGGAGGCGCTATGGAAAGCCTCTATGAAGTTGCCCTCTCCATGTTATATGGACATTGAGAAAGGCGAGGAACTTCTAACCTAAACCCCTTCAATCTTTAATATCTGTTTGCTATATTATCGAGGCCGCGCATCAGCGGATCACTGGCATGTTGGATTTCAGGTTAGATGAGGTCTCCGACTGGATCAAGAAGAACCATGCCGAACTAATAGCTATCCAGTTGCCAGAAGGTCTGAAATCCTATGCGTCCGAGATCGTTTCTGGGCTCGAACGCATGACAGGCGCGTCATTTCTGGTCCTTGGTGATCCATGTTATGGTGCTTGCGATCTCCCCACCGATTTCAGGGACTACGCGGACGCTATCGTTCAGTTCGGCCATTCTGAGATCCCCGGGATCGTGAACGATGAAAAGGCCTTGTTCATCGAGGTGTTCATGGACATTAAGATGGACGACCTGCTCGACAGAGCTCTGCCGGACCTTATGAAAAGGGTTGGTCTGATCACCACGGTCCAACATATACGGATGCTACCGGAGATCAGGTCCTGGCTCGAAAAGAGGAACATCCAGGTATGGATCGGCAGCGGTGACGGTAGAATAAAGTTCGATGGTCAGGTGCTTGGATGCAACGTATCGGTCGTGGACAGCATCGTCGATAAGGTGGACCAGTTCGTTTACGTCGGCAGTGGGAACTTTCATCCATTAAGTGTAGCTATAGAGACGAAGAAGCCAGTATTGGTCTTGGACCCGATCATGAACGAGGTCCGTGCGTTGGACCAGCTCAGGGATCGGATATTGAGACAGAGGCATGCCGCCATCGTCCAGGCCTCCAGGGCGAATAGGTTCATCATTCTTGTCTCGACCAGGGCAGGTCAAATGAGGCCAAAACTGGCCCAAGCTTTGAAAGAGCTCGCCTTAAGGAAGGGCAAGACCGCAATGATCGTCATGATGGAAGAGATCGATCCCACTCGTATATTGTCGTTCGATGGGGACGTTCTCGTCTCGACCGCATGTCCCCGGATCGCGATCGATGATTACCTTCGATACCCCAAACCTATCATCACCCCGATCGAGATGGAGATCGCCCTCGGTGAAAAGGAATGGTCCGGGTACAGGATGGACCTCATCATCGGGGAAAACCTGATGCACCATGGATAAGATGCACTAAATCGGAGGACGAAGTTCATCTTTTCGTGCGCGGCGGAGACCCCCTGCGAAAGCGGGGGGAGGAAGCCGCGCTAGATAGGTAAAGGCAGAAATACTGACCTGATGATCACGGTACGATGCAGCGGACCATGCGTCTGAAGCTCGATGTCATGGCGGAGGATGTTCCGACCTTGCTCAAGATCATGGAAGCTTACACGTACGCGTTCAACATCGTGGCCAAGTGTGGTCATGTCCATATGGGCGACCGCCATGGTCCCGCCCTCCACTGCCTCAAGTGCGGTCTTGAGCTACACGCCGATATCGCTGCCTCAAGGAACATCGCTCAACGCGGTATATCTGTGTTGAGCAGACCGTCCGCCGACCGGCCAAGCGTAGCGACCGGTGACCTCGGGGATCATGACCCGGGGAAAGGTCGGTTACAAGCCCCATCTCTTGAGGTGGGGTAGTTGACGCTGGATTCTAGGTCACTTTTATCAAAAGCGCAGGGACTACATGTAAAGGTAGGGATAGGCCAAAGTGCTGATGAGGAAAAGATAGAAAGCAGCGCATCTGAGGCAGAGCGATCGGGGATGGCCGAAGTGACCTTTTACAGCGACGCGATCTCCCTGGTCGGGGACCTGCGTTCTGGTAAGATAGATGCGGCCGTCCGCGGGGACCTTGGTTCGAACCCGTCGATGAAAGCGGTAAGAGATATCTTTGGTATATCGAAGGTCCTGCGGGCCGCACTGATGGAACCGCTTGGAGGAACGATGTTCGTCCTTGCACCTGTCGGTATCGATGAAGGCTGGTCGCTCTCCGAGAAGATAAAGCTGGCAGAGCTCTCCGCAGGACTGGTACGAACACTTGGGGAGAACCCAGCTATCGCCTTCTTATCTGGTGGAAGGAACAGTGATCTAGGCAGAATGGATGAGGTGGACCGCACCATAAAGAACGCTGAGAGCGCGGCAAACGAGCTCAACAAGCGGGGATTGCGGTCGAAACATGCCGAGATACTCATAGAGGACGCTGTGAAGGAGTGCAACATAATCATCGCGCCGGACGGGATCTCCGGGAACCTGATATTTAGAACGCTCCACTTCCTTGGGGAAGGAAAGGCCCTAGGCGCTCCCGTGTTGAACATCGATAGGGTCTTCATAGATACGTCCAGGGCAAAATCCAGTTACACGGACTCGATCGCACTGGCCTCGGTCCTAGGTTCAGGCCAAAACTTATAATATCGACAAATATCTGCTCAACACGATGAGATTAGAGATAGATGGAAATTATTCGGGCATCAAGTTCTCAGCATCCCACTTCATACCTGGACATGCCAAATGCGGGCATCTGCACGGTCATTCGTACATCCTCCACCTTTCCCTTGTTGGTGACAAAGGGGAGGACGGTATGATAATGGACTTTGTGGAGCTGAAACATGCCCTAAAAAGGACGGTGGACGACCTGGACCACAAGGTACTTTTGCCATCAAGGTCACCGCATGTGAACATACAGAAGGGAGAGGAGATCGTTGTTCTCACCGGTCGAAAGAGGTATGTTCTTCCCAGCGAGGACGTTGTCATTTTGGACATCGCACAGACCAGTGCGGAGGAATTGGCTGAGCATATACTGGGCAGGGTGCTCAACGAAGTACACATCCCTCCAAACTGTGAAAATGGTGGAGGTCGGCCTGGACGAGGAAAGGGGACAGACGGCTTGGGCCAGTAAGTTGGTGAACCAATGAAAAAGGCCGTGGTCCTTCTTTCTGGGGGTCTTGATTCGACGACCACGCTCGCATATGCGTTATCAAAGGGATACGAGGTCATCCCTCTGACCGTAAGATATGGTCAAAGGCATTCGCGTGAACTTGAGTCGGCAAGAGCGGTCGCGGCCCATTATGGGATCGAACATCATACGATCGTAGATCTGGACCTCAGCATCCTGCGGACCAGCGCCCTAACATCAAAAGATGTACCCGTCCCGATGCGCAGGTCCACGGAAGAGATCGGCCACGATATCCCGGTCACTTACGTTCCAGCAAGGAACCTGATACTGCTGTCGATCGCTGCAGGGTTATGTGAGTCCGAGGGTGGGGAGACGATATTCATAGGGGCCAACGCGATCGATTACAGTGGATACCCAGATTGCAGACCGGATTTCTTCAGGGCGTTCGAAGAGGTCCTAAAGAAAGGAACAAAGAGCGGCGTGGAGGGGAAACCTATAACGATCCAGGCACCTATAATCTCCAAGACGAAGGCCGAGATCGTTAAGTTAGGAAAGGAGCTCAATGCCCCGCTCCACCTGACCTGGAGCTGCTACCAGGGCGGGGATAGGGCATGTGGGAAATGTGATTCCTGTCTCCTGCGTCTCAAAGGATTTGACGAGGCGGGATTCACGGACCCGATTTCTTACGAGGGGAACGAATGAAGACTCTCAGAGTCTTTTTCTCGCTCCAGGGAGAGGGCGTTCTTATAGGGACCCCTACGGTTTTCGTTAGGACGATCGGATGTGGTCTGGACTGCAAATGGTGCGATACCGGATATGCCAAGGAAGGGGGAGAGGAGAGAAGTATCGACTCGATCCTGGAAACGGTCGAATCGTACGGGGCCCCGTTCGTTGCTCTGACGGGTGGAGAGCCTCTTGAGCAGGGGTCCATATATGAGCTCATCGGTTGCCTTTTGGACAGTGACCATCACATCACAGTGGAGACGAACGGCTCGATATCTTTGTCCAAGATACCTGTATCCGACGACGTCATGATCTCCATGGACGTCAAGTGCCCATCTTCGGGAATGAGCGATCGGATGGACCTTTCGAACCTCCAGTTCCTTTCACCTAAGGACCAGCTCAAGTTCGTGGTCTCCGACCGGGTCGACTACCTTTATGCGATGAAGATACTGAGAGAGAACGATATCGACTGCCCGATAATAATGACCCCGGTAGGGGGATTGGCGCTCGAGCCTCTCGCAGGATGGGTCCTCAATGACCGATTATGGGTAAGGGTCCTTCCCCAGCTTCATAAGATCATTTGGGGAGAAAAAAAAGGGGTCTGACCGAACGTGGTCCTGGTCATCCCATAATGCGCTTATTTTTCGAACTTGGAGAAATGTCCTCATGACCGTTCGCCAACACACAGGCGCTGAGGCATAAGGAAAATTCTTTGTCAAAATGGATGGGGCCCGTTAGGTCGCCCCATTCGATGGCCGATAGGGCGCGCATCCTTGGCGATGTAACGAGCACCGACCCCTGATATAGGTTCAGGGCGACCTGGCCTACCGTTCCAGAAGGATAGAGCAGGAATCTTGAACCATAGGTCTGTTGGGACGAATGCGCATATGGTCCTCATCGCAAGAAGTTAAATAGGTCCGACCGATTACATGTTTTATCCATTAGTTCGAGGCCCATACGATGAGCATCAGCATTAACATGTCCGAACTGATTTTGCGTTAATGCAGTTCTCATTGTCAAAATATTTGGGTCCTTTGAGGCGGTTTTATGGATTGCCAAAGTTCACTAGACCAGGCCACGACCTCTAAGCAATGTTCGCAGGTCGATCGCAGGAAAATATATACAAGTCAGTTCAACGCAAAGGCGCTGATAGGATCGATACCGAAGAGCGTGACGATCCTGGATACGACCCTTCGGGACGGGGAGCAGACCCCGGGCATCGCCCTTTCGGTTGACGACAAGGTAAAGATAGCTCAGGCACTGAGCGATCTGGGTGTCGACGTCATAGAGGCAGGTTTTCCGATCAGTTCTCCCAGCGAGAGAGAGGCGGTCAAGAAGATCGTCTCTCTCAAGCTCAGGCCTCATATCTGTGGGCTGGCCAGGACGAACAAGAAGGACATCGACGCAGCGATAGATGCCGGGGTCGATTATCTACATACTTTCATTGCCACTTCTGATGGTCATCTTAAGTACAAGCTAAAGATGACAAGGGAGGAGGTCAAAGCGAAGGCGATCGATGCCATTCAGTACGCCAAATCCCATGGGCTGATCGTCGAGTTCTCTTGTGAGGACGGTACAAGGACCGACCTTGGTTTCCTAAAGGAAATGTTTCTGGCCGCGCAAGAGGCGGGAGTTGACAAGATAAACCTGCCAGATACGGTCGGGACGATGTCAACGCCGGCCATGGAATACCTCGTCGAGAACCTTATGACCGTGACCAAGGTGCCCCTTAGCATCCATTGCCATGATGACTTCGGCCTAGCTGTGGCCAATTCCTTAGCTGCGGTGAGAAAGGGTGCAACACAGGTCCATGTGTGTGTGAACGGGCTTGGTGAAAGGGCAGGGAACGCCGCACTGGAAGAGGTCGTAATGGGTCTCACCGCGTTCTTCGATGTAGGGACGAACATCGATCTGAAGAAGATCGGTCAAACATCAAAGCTCGTGGCAACAGTGACGGGGATGCCGCTGGCCCCTAACAAATCCATCGTGGGAGATAATGCATTCTCCCATGAATCCGGGATCCATGTACATGGAGTACTGGGAGAGTCCTCGACCTATGAGGCGTTCGGACCTGAGCTGGTCGGTGTCCAGAGACATATCGTTCTTGGTAAGCACACTGGTGCTCATTCGATCCGGGAAAAGCTGACCGAATATGGCCTTGAGATCCAGGAAGAGCAGGTCGCTCAGCTAGTAGAAAAGGTGAAAAAGCTGGCCGAGAGCGGAAAGGAGGTCGATGACGCCGAGCTCGTAGCGCTCGCATCTCATATTGCGGGACAGAAGCCCGGTGATCTTAGGACCATAAAGCTCAAGGAGTTCGCAGTGTTCACAGGGATGAACATAACGCCTAATGCCGTGGTCTCGATCGAAATAAATGGCGAGAAAAAGACGAGCTCGAGCATAGGTATTGGACCGGTCGATGCAGCGATAAATGCGATAAAGGCCGTTGTGGGCAACGATATATCGCTGGTCGAATATCAGCTCAAAGCAATAACCGGGGGCAGTGACGCTCTTTGCGAGGTCAGTGTGAGACTGCAACGGAACAAGGACAAGAAGATGAAGTCGGTCGGGAAGGCGGTCGGTTCGGACATAGTTCAGACGAGCGTCGAGGCGACCATCGAAGCATTAGATCGACTGTTAAGTAGGAAGGGATGATCACATGTCAGATCCTAAGACGATCTCAGAGAAGATAATGTCCGCAAAGTCCGGAACGAACGCGCATGCTGGGCAGATCGTGGAAGCTGAGATAGATTACGTGATGGCGAACGATGTGACCGCATCTTTGGCGTTCAGGGAGTTCGATCTCCTTGAATGTGAACCGATGAAGAACAAGATAGTCCTTATCCCAGACCACTTCGTTCCCAATAAGGACATCGCATCGGCTGAGCAGGCCGCCGAGATGAGAAGGTTCGTGGAGAAATACGGCCTTCCAAATTACTTCGAGGTCGGCCGCGGAGGGGTCTGCCACCAGGTCATGATCGATGAAGGATTTGCGGCGCCGGGAAGACTGATCGTTGGGGCGGACTCGCACACTTGTACATATGGTGGGATCAACGCCTTCAGCACAGGCATCGGTAGCACTGAGGCCGCGGCATGCTTTGCGGAGGGTCGATTATGGTTCAAGGTTCCAGAGGCTTTTGATGTCAGATTATCGGGGAAGTTCAAGAACCTGGTCTCCGGGAAGGACCTGATCCTAAGGTTGATCACCGACATAGGTGTTGATGGTGCGAACTATAAGGCGTTCGAATATTCAGGTCCGGGGGTCGCATGGATATCCGTTTCGGACCGACTCACGATAGCCAACATGGCGATCGAGGCAGGAGGAAAGGCGGGGATATTCCCCTACGATCGCTCGACCGAAGAATATCTGAAGAAAAGAGCTAAAGGGTCCTATACCCCGGTGGCTCCGGACAAGGGGGCCCAATACCTAAAGATGCTCGAGTATGACCTCTCGGAACTAGAGTATATGGTGTCCCTTCCACATTCTCCAGGGAACGGTAGGCCCGTAAGTGAGGTGGACGTACAGATCGATCAGGCATTCCTGGGATCCTGTACCAATGGCAGGATAGAAGATCTAAGGATAGCGGCCAAACTCATCAAGGGAAAACAAGTGCATCCATCCGTCAGGATGATCGTTGTTCCTGCCAGCACCGATGTTTTTGAACAGGCATTGAAGGAAGGCCTTCTGGAGACCTTTGTAAAGGCAGGCGCGTTCGTCTCGGGACCAACATGTGCGGCATGCCTTGGAGGTCACATGGGAGTTCTGGCAAAGGGGGAGAGGTGTGTCTCTTCTACGAACAGGAACTTCATAGGAAGGATGGGGCACAAGGACTCAGAGGTTTATCTGGCGAGTCCCGCGGTGGTTACCGCTAGTGCGGTCGCCGGTAAGATAGTCGCTCCAGAGTGAGGTGTTAATATGACATCCATGAAAGGAAAGGTTTGGAGGTTCGGGGACCATGTGGATACCGACCAGATAATCCCCGCAGAGCGTTTGACCAGCAGTAACAATGACCGGCTGGGAGAGTTCCTCTTCGAAAAGATCCGCCCAGAGATGGCTCAGCAGGTAAAGAAGGGAGACATCATCGTGGCGGGGAAGAACTTTGGATGTGGTTCGAGCAGGGAGCACGCACCTCGGTCGATCGTTCAGGCCGGTATCGTTTGTGTGGTGGCGGAAAGCTTTGCAAGAATATTCTATCGGAACTCGATCAACATAGGCCTCGCCCTCGTCGAATGTAAGATAGAGGCGAACGAGGACGATGTTCTGTCGGTGGATCTGGAAAGAAGTGAGGTAACGAACGAGACCACTGGAGCTAGCTGGAAGTTCGCCGAATATCCTCAGTATGTTAAGGACCTGATCAAGAGCGGTGGCCTGATGGCAAGGATAAAGGAGGAAAAGAAATGTTCAAAATAGCCCTGGTACCCGGTGATGGTATAGGAATGGAGGTGTTGGCCGAAGGGGTAAAGGTGCTGGATGCTCTTTCAGAGATCGAAAGCATCAACTTTGAACTTACTCCGATGAACATCGGCTCTGAAAGATATCTGCGGACCGGGGAACTGCTCACCGAGGAAGATATCAGCATAATGAGCAAGAACCAGGCGATCTACTTCGGGGCGATCGGGGACCCAAGAGTACCACCTGGCGTTCTTGAAAAAGGGGTCCTTATTGCCATGAGGACCAGGTTCGATCAATATGTTAACTTGCGCCCATCGAGATCATGGCACCCATACACGCCGTTGAAATCCGAGAAGGACTTCGACATAATCTTTCTCAGGGAGAACACGGAGGACTTCTACATGGGGGCCGGAGGTAGGTTGAGGGGAAAGGAGGCGGACGTAGATTCTCAAAGTGAAACGGGAGCTTTACGAGATGAACATCGAGGTAAGGTCCCGTTCGACCAAGGCGGACGACTATGCTTTTGAAATAGGTATGATGTCCCGTAAGGGGATAGAAAGGTTCGCGGATCACGCTTTCAATATGGCAAAGAGCATGGGCAAGCAAAAGATCACCGCTGTCGACAAAGCGAACGTTTGTACCGATCTCTATGGAATGTGGAGGGAGGTGTTCAATGAAAGGTCAAAGGCCCATGGCATAGCCGTTGAGTACATGTACGTGGATGCGATGGCGATGGCCTTGGTCCGCAACCCGGAAAGGTACGGTATCGTGGCGACACCGAACATGTTCGGAGACATATTGACGGACCTGGGAGCGGAGATAATGGGCGGGCTTGGAATGGCGGCCAGTGGGAACATCAATCCCAAAGGGGTATCGATGTTCGAACCTGTCCATGGTTCGGCTCCCGATATTGCCGGGAAGGGAATAGCCAACCCTATAGCGGCAATTCTTGCGGCCAAGATAATGATCGATACGCTTGGCAGGCCTGACCTGGGTAAATTAATAGAATGGTCCGTCTCAAGGGCCATGAAGCAAAAGTTGGTAACTCCTGATCTGGGGGGAAAGCTCGACACCAAACAGGTCGGGGATGCTATTGCGAACCTGGTCCGAAGCTCCGGTTGATCGGACGATCTTCTTTTTTCTTTTGAAGAGGTTCTGGGAGGGGGTCCGTCACCCTCTCAGGTAGGCGCGGACCGACCGTACCTAATGGTCAGGGATACCTATTTCCCAGGATTCTGCGTTCAATCTGTCCACGAACTCGTCGAACTTAACGCCGAACCTTGCATTCTTTTCCCCATGCTTCCTTACGGCCAGGGTCCCGGCGTCCACCTCTTTATCCCCGATCACTAAGATATATGGTATCTTCTGTAGTTCAGCGTCCCTGATCTTGGATTCGACAGTTCCGTTGCTGAGGTCAAGTTCCACCCTGAAACCAAGGTCGAACAGCCTCTTGTACACGCCCTTGGCCGTCCCCTCGTTGCTGTCCTTGATCGCCACGACCCTTGCCTGGATCGGTGCCAGCCAAGAGGGCATGTTCCCGTTGAGGTGCTCCAGGAGGATACCGATGAACCTTTCGATAGAGCCGTAGATGGCCCTATGGAGCATGATCGGGGTATGTTCCCTTCCGTCTTCTCCAGTATATCTTACCTGGAACCTCTCGGGCATCTGGAAATCCAGTTGGATCGTCGCCGTCTGCCATTCACGTCCTAGCGAATCCCTTATCTTGAAATCGATCTTTGGCCCGTAGAAGGCCCCATCTCCCTCGTTGATCTCATACCTGACGTTCCTGCCATCAAGTACTCTCTTCAATGTGGCCTCCGCTTTTTCCCACAAACCGGGCTCTCCCATGTACTTCTCTGGCCTGGTCGAGAGCTCCATATGATACTTGAATCCGAACCTTCCGTAGAACTTATCGATCAGATCGATGATCCCGTTTATCTCTGATTCCAGTTGCTCTTCCATGCAGTAAATGTGAGCGTCGTCCTGGGTGAACTGGATGACCCTGAAGAGTCCAGATAGCACCCCGGAAAGCTCGACCCTGTGCACTTCGCCGAGCTCCGACATTCTCAGTGGTAGCTCTCGATAGCTCCTTTCCCTGCTCTTGAACACTAGTATCCCGCCAGGACAGTTCATCGGCTTCACCGCGAACTGCCGTTCGTCATAATTGGTCAGGAAAATGTTGTCCTTATAATGGCCCCAATGCCCTGAGACCTTCCACAAGATGTCGCTCATGACCTGAGGGGTCTTTATCTCACTATATCCGGCCTTTCGGTGCTCTTCCCGCCATATTTCGATGAGCTTGTTCCGGATCGCCAGCCCTTTAGGGTGCCAGAATACCATTCCGGGCGCGACATCGTAGAAACTGAACAGATCCAGTTTTTGTCCAATGATACGGTGGTCGTTCTCCTTCAGATCATCTTTGCTCAATCTAGCCTTAGATATCTGTTTCAGTAGAGCGACATGGTCCAGCTCGACCGGCTCCTTCCCCTCCTTCTTTTCGGCCACCCTGATCTCCCTCGAGAGCTCGGATAGTGGATGACCTTTGCAACTTATGTTGAACGCCTTGTACCAGCCGAACGGTGCACGATGGACCTCGATGCTTTTGTTCTGCAACAAGGCCTCTAGGGTACTGAGCATTTTCTTTGCAGCATCTGGAGAGGAAAGACTTGAGCTCAAATGGGCATAAGGATAAAGAAGGACCCTATCAGCTTTGACCTTCCCGATCACCTGCATGAGGTCCGTCACCATTTTGTTCGCGACCTCATCGATATGGTCCTCATCTTGTTTCTCAACACTGATGAACGCTACCAGGACCTCATCGTATCTTCCGTGCTTTCTGTCCTCAGTAAGTTCTTCCGCTATCGGCGTGGGCTTTTTGACGTTGAACTCCATGAAGTCAGCATGAACGTAAAGGGTCCTCATCGAGGCGAGCTAATGCCTGACCCCTATTTGTTAATTATTGGTCCCTGCTCATTAAGGGCCCATTGCTGGGCCACAAATATGAGACCCTGATCTTGACCCCATACTGCTCATTTGTGACCGAGCGATCACCCGTTGTACCAAGTTCGACCAGTTTCTTTTGAGGAACTGGCATGGTCCTTTTGGTTCGCGGTCTTTTGACCGGTAGTAATATAGAATCCTATCCGATTCACCCTGCAGGGTTCATTTCATGAGGAAAGCTCTCAGAAGGGACGGAAAAGCAGCAAACGCGATCATCGTGATAGTCATAGTTGCCTTGGTGATCAGCTCGAGCGCATTGGGCATACTTATGCTGACCTCAAAAAATGGCAGTTCAGGTGCGACAGTAGCGTCCGGGGATTCGATCAAGGTGGACTATATCGGTGAACTTTCCAATGGGAAGGTGTTCGATACCTCCGAATGGAGCGTTGCCACTAACAATGTGACATATCCTAAATCATGTTTGTTCTCCATGAGAGGGGGAGAATCGGAATACACCCCGCTCCAGTTCACGGTCGGTCAGGGAGATGTGATAACCGGTTTCGATCAGGGCGTAATAGGAATGAAGGTCGGGCAAACAGAGACCATCAACATCTCTCCCAGTGAGGGCTATGGGGCACTCGATACCACCGATCAGAAGACCTTCGACCTGAACCAGACCATTCCCACCGTGACAACGATGTCATATTCAACGTTCGAACAACGCACGGGACAGGTCCCGAACGTAGGAGTGATAGGCGTGGACAAGATGTGGGGCTGGAACTTCACGGTACTTTACGCGTATCCAAGCAGTCAAACGGTCGAGCTACAATACCAGCCTGTCCAGGGAGATACCTACCATGTGTACGGTTCATCAGGAGCGGGTTGGGGTTGGAACGCAACGGTAGAGACCGTCAACAGCTCGTCTATAGTCATCAAGAACCTATTGATCTCTTCTGATGCCATGCAGGACTATGGGACGGATAGCTCTGGAAATGTGTTCGTGGTAAATTCAGTGAACAATGCTGCAGGGACAGCGACGATGGTGACCGGCCTGTCCGGCTCTAGCGAGCTCCAGGGACAGGCTCTTACGTTCATCGTTACGATAGTATCGATCAACTGAGATCGATACAAACCTCTTCCCTTTTTGTTCACGATCGGGCCATTCTTTTACCAGAGGCTTCAAGGTATATCTCTTCCATCTTTTTCGCAGATCGGTCCCAATCATACCTGAGGGAGGAGGTCTTCGCCCTTTTTCCCATATCCTTCCTTAACTCCTCATCGGCCATCATCCCGGCCAAGGAGCCAGCGAGCGAAGAAGGGTCACCGGGGTTCACTAGGAACCCGCCCTCACCTACTACCTCTGGTAGCCCTCCGACAGTTCGATGCCACGATCGGTTTTTCAAGCGCCATCGCCTCAACGACCGCCAGGCCATAGGATTCCCAGGTCGAGGGCATGACGAACACGCTGCATGACGCCATGAGCCTCATTTTCTCCTGTTCATCCACCCTTCCTCTTAGTTCGACCTTGTTATCCAGACCATTGACGGCTATCTGATGTCTCAATCGGGCCTCTTCGGGGCCTGAACCACATATGATCAGTTTCGAGTCGACCATCTTCATGGAATCGATCAGATAGCTCAGGCCTTTGGTGCGGACCAACCTCCCTACGAACAGAATGAAGCCATCATCGGAGGTGGGCATGGAGATCGGTTCGACCCCGGCAGGTACGACCGACATCAGTTCCGAGGGGACTCCCCTTTTTATAAGGTCCCTTTCCACGAACTCGCTTACACAGATGATCTTATCATATCGTTCGATCGAGCGCAGAAAGAGGGAATCATTGAGAACGCTCAACGCCCTCCCGGCCCCGGTGCCCTCGCCGAACGTGTTGTGGAAGGTGAAGACCTTCCCCCCATCGTATCTCTTCATTGCCGTGTTGTAAGACCTGGCCCAGCGGTAATGATAATCCACCACATCGGGACCGATCTTTCTCAGGGCGTCCAGGACCCCATGGGACCAGACCACCGGAGGGTTATATATGTTAAGATATCTGGATGGCAATCTGACAACGGTATAACCATCTATTGTCTCCCTCTCTTCGGTCCCTGGAAGGCGAGATGTGAGAACGAACACTTCGTGGTCCTTGGCCAGTCTTCTTGAGATATGATGGATGCGGTGTTCGATCCCGCCGTTATACGGATAATGATATGGATTAAGTTGTACGATTTTCATCCTTGTCCACGATCCCTTTTTTCCTTGCGAAAGATATGATGAATCCGATTATGATCACGAGCAAGACCATTATGATCGTCGTAATGACCGCTGTATCTGGGGCAAGAACGGTGATGAACACCCCTCCGACAAAGAGGATGGCCCCGTACTTTAACAGCCCACCTACGATCGTATATTTCACTGACTTGAAATAGTCCCAATCGCAGAGGGCGACAAAGGCACCTAGGAAAGGCAGGATCGGTGCGACCCGATTGACCAATATCATGCGTTCGTCCGGGTATATGAGGAAGGATTGGTACCTCTTGATCGCAGAATGAACGCGTTTGGGTACCCTCAGATGTTTCACGATAAAATAAAGGGTTGACAGACCAGCGATCTCAGCGGTCACGATCGTAATGAGGATCGCCCCACCGAAAAGGAACGGGCTCACACCCTTCTGGGTAGAGAACGAAGAAAAGATGAGTATCGTGAATAGCTCGGGAAGTGTCGGGAACACTATGGCATCGATGAAGAAAAGGATGAATATGCAGATCAGTCCTCCCAGAAGACCGAGCGGAAGAAAGATGCTACTTATGAAATCTGTGATGAGCATGATAACGTTCGCCATCTCCAACCAGAGACCCCTCACGCTTACAAAACCTTTCCGTTATAGCTTACCTTTTTTATTCTTGATCACATCTCCGTACAATTTCACGAGGCGATTGGTGCTCTCGACGACGGAGTATCTTTCGGCACACGCCCTGGCCCTTTTTCCGAGTTCCTCGTTCGCGCTAAGGGCGTTCTCCATCGCTTCAGCACAGCTCATCGGATCGTCCTCGAACAGAAATCCATTTTCACCGTTCTTGATTATTTCCGCCACTGCTCTGTAATTGATACCGGCCACAGACCTGCCCGATGCCATCGCCTCGAGGAGAACGAGCCCTTGGGTCTCGAACTTCGATGCTATGACGAAAGCATCGCAGGCCGCGTAGAACTTAGGAAGCTCGATGTCCGGTACGAACCCAGTAAATATGGTTCGTTCCGCTATGCCCAATTCCTTAGCTAGATCGGCATAGTATTTCTTAGCCGGACCTTCACCCACGATGACCAGTCTAGACCGGTCCCCAAGGTCGTTCATTTTTGAAAAACCGGTCAAGACAAGATCGAGGTTCTTCTCCCTTGCCAGTCTGCCCACGTGCAGTATAACCTTGTTCCCGTTCAGACCATAGCGTTCAAGGACATCGGTTCCATGGTTGCTTGGATTGAAACGAGTACAATCCACACCTGTAGGTATGACCTCAACCATCTTCATGTCCGGAGCATAGTCCAAGAGAGCGGTCTTTATCGCGATCGTAGGGGCGACAACGGCATCTGAACGTTCGAGGAGCTCCTTCATATATATCCATAGCAAACGATTGGTCAGCCAGTCCGGGACCCTGAAGCGGGCGTAATATTTTGCTGCATCGGTGATCATCGTGTGAAATGTCAACACGACCGGTTTTCCCAAGGTCCTCGCGGCCCAAAGGCTTCTGAGCCCCATGAACAGGACCCCATGGGTATGGATCACATCGATGTCCAATTTCTTTAGGATCTCACATTTGTTCGTTGGGAACATCGGGACGGTGTAGCCAGGATAGCTCTTGAAATTGACCGCCCTAAAATAGTAGACCCCTTTCTGTCTGTCCCGCTCCTCCCAAGGGTCAGGGGCGAACAAGAACACCTCATGCCCCTCCTTCTCCAACTGGGTCTTGGTGGAGATGATCGAAGTGACCACACCATCCTTTGCAGGCAAGTAACTGTCAGTAAAGAAAGCGATCCTCAAAGTACCAACCTCATCCGAGGAGATCCCTCAACCTTAGCGTTATCTCCTCAGGGTTCTTTCCGAAGATCCATAGCATATGATCGTTCTCAATACAGGCCTTATCTTGTGATATGTTGGACACAAGACCGCTCGCCTTAATAGATTCTCTCATGGACCTGACCGGAACGATCCCCGGTTTGACGTGTTCTTCGTCGGTCCCCCGTTCTAAAATTTCCAGGGATGTTCCGAGGTCTACCGGGACCGACCTAAAGCAAGCCGCGGCCCGGAGCCCAGGTTGCTCCTTTCTTCTCCCCTTGAGAACATCAATGATCTTGCGCCCACCATCGAAGATCGTTCCTCCGCCGTAGAATGCCCTCCCTCCAACGTTCACGATCTTTCCGTCCAAAACGCAGAACTCTTCCTCTCCACCATTACCGATGGAAAGATAGGCCATATCAATACCATCCTCAGGCACTCTTTCTGGAGGGACCATATCGCATACTTGGTGTGCAGCGGACTTCAGATCTTCCATTGCCTGGTACCGTCTACCCTTGACGAAAAGAGGTTCGAGCGGGGCAATGACCGATCTACCATGTCCTATCATGTAACTCCCCTTTATGGCAAGCAATATATCGCTCTTGGAACGGAGGGCCGCTGACCAGATATCCGACCCCGTTGCAAGATGGCCGGCCAAATATGCTGAGAGCGTACAGCCGCCCCCATGCCCCCTATCTGGGATCCTGGGTGCGGACATCTCCAGGAACTTGCCTTTAGAATATAGGACATCTGTCGCATCGGGCCTATCCAGATGGCCACCCTTTATCATGACCGACTCCGGCCCAAGGTCGGAGGATCCTTATACAGGCCTGATGAACATCTTCCAGGTCCTGGATCCTGGTCCCTAGGATGGCCTCTGCCTCGGGAACGTTCGGTGTAACGATCGTGGCCAAAGGGAAAAGGTCGCTCTTGATCGACCTTACGAGGTCCTTCGTTGACAAGGGACCTCCCACTCCCGCCTTGAGAACAGGGTCCACTACGATATCCACCGACACCTCTTTCAATCTCTTTGAGACCCCCCTGCAGATGGATGCCGAATACAACATTCCCGTCTTGAACGAGGAGATATGCACGTCCTCCGTGACCGCATCGATCTGGGATATGATCTGATGGACCGGCAAAGGGTCCACCTTCACCACCCTTTTGGTGTTCTGAGAAGTTATACATGTTATGGCCGCGGTCCCATGTACCCCGATCGCCGCGAGCGCTTTTATATCAGCCTCGATGCCGGCACCTCCTCCAGAATCAGAGCCAGCAATGGTCATGGCAGCGAGCATGATGGTATATTGGATCATATAATTTAACTTATGCGAGCTTCAGGCCCTCTTCCACCAAATGCAGATATCAGGCAAAGATGCGCCAGATCATTTGATGTGCAAGGTCTAAGAACGGGAAGGATGAGCCAACGAAGCATAAGAACAGGGCCTTTAGCTGCGTCCGAACTATCCTTCGTCCATGGCCATATGTCGGGAAGATAATTTCGTTCGTTCATCCATTCCTTTGGGTCATTCCAGTGAAGAGGTAAAACGGGGAGATCTTTGCCTGGAGCGGTGGCAAGGATGACAAGAGGGGGTCAAGATCGGGAACTTCTATGGGATGATCGAGCTCCCGAGAACATACCGACCTTGTCCAGTCGTTCGTCCACAGCTTATCTTACCAACTTTTTCATCTAACTTTTCATCTCGAAAAAGTTAAATATATATGCCCCTTTCAAACACGCGATGAAGGCGACCAGCGGGCATTTTATCCTAGATGAGGGGGTCGAGTTCAGGGACCTGTCAAAGGTCTTCCCTGAAGTTCTAACGATGTTCCTTGAGGATACGGACCAGTTGCCCGATGATGAGGATGTCCTGCAGATGTTCATATATCTTAACCAGCAGGCGTTGGAGCGGAACGAGAAGCCCGAGGGATACAATCGAAAAGGTCGAATGAGACTGGTCTTCCCTATCGGCAGTAAGCAGTTCTATATCAAGGCGAACATCAGCAACGCAGATGTGGTCAAGTTATCAGAAAAGATCAGCAAGGCTTTGAGCAAAGCGGGAGTAAAGCATTCGCTCCAGTTCAATCTATTGTCTTCTGATACTGAGTGACCGAACGGTCATTCACGGTACATGTTCAAGTTTGGTCGAGCAATCGTTCCCACACCCGAGAAAGTCGAGCGTTCTCAAGCTCGAAGAACTTGATCTCTTCTGATATGATGCCCTCCATCGACCTTATCTGTTCTCTGACCGCTTCCGGGGATGTTCCGCCCATAGAGCATCTTCTCCTCACGCACGCCTCGACGGGTAGGACCGAGAAAACGTCCTCGTCCATCATATCACTGAACGACCGCAGCTCCCCAAGGGTGAGGTCGTCCAGATGTTTGTTTTCCTTGATAGCATACTGGACGATCTTGCCCACGACCTCGTGCGCTTTCCTGAAGGGCAGTCCCTTTACCACTAGATAGTCCGCTAGATCTGTCGCGTTGAGGAAACCATCTTTTGTCGCCTCGAGCATAATGTCGGTCCTGAACCTGGCCGTCCTGATCATGGCCGCCGTCATCGCAAGACACGGGATCAGGGTATCAGCGATCCTGAAGAGGTAAGTCTTGTCCTCCTGCAGGTCCCTATTGTATGACAATGGCAGCCCCTTCATCAGGGTCAGGATAGATACTAGATCGCCTATTGCGGTGGCCGAACGACCCCTTGTAAGTTCCGCAACATCAGGGTTCTTTTTTTGCGGCATTATCGAACTACCCGTGGAATACGCATCGCTGATCTCCACGAAACCGAACTCTGGTGAGGACCAGTAAACAAGCTCTTCACAGATCGAGCTGAGATGGACCATACACAGGGCGGCAGCGAAGATGAACTCCGCCACGAAATCCCGATCGCTGACGGCATCGATGGAATTTATGGTCGGGGAGGTGAACCCGAGAAGGTCGGCCGTCTGAAACCTATCTATGTCATATGTCGTTCCGGCCAAGGCCGATGAGCCCAATGGGCAGATGTTCAGTCTTTTGTACGAATCCATGAAGCGGTCCGCATCCCGCCCCAGTTTGGAAGCATGGGCCAGAAGATGGTGGCCCAGCGTGATAGGTTGTGCATGCTGGACATGGGTGAACCCGGGCATGATGTCCTCAAGATGTTCCCCGCCGAGGTCCGAGAGCACTTTTTGCAGGGCCACGATCGCCTGGACGGCTCCCAGGGTCTGGTCCCTGACCGCCATCCTTACATCCGTCACTACTTGGTCGTTCCTGCTTCGCGCCGTGTGGAGCCTGGATCCCGCATCCTTTGTTCTTTCCGTAAGAAGGAATTCTATGTTCGAATGTATGTCCTCGAGGTCCGGGGAGATACCTAGTTCACCATTATCTATCGAACGTAGAATGTCTTTAAGGGCGCAAATTATCATTTCACCGTCCTTACTTGATATGATCTTTTGTCCGGTCAGCATCTTCGTATGTGCGATCGATCCAAGTACGTCATATCCAGAGAGGCGTTGATCGATCGATAGGGAGGAGGTAAATCGGAGGGTCTCGTCCGAAGTACCATCTTTGAACCTTCCGGACCAAAGGACCTTGCTCATCGGATCACCCTTTCTTCCTGCTCTTCACCGGGGAAGGTCCATCTTTTTCCTTATGGACGGCCGCTACTGTCCTTAGAGGCAGCCCCCAGACATATATGAAACCCTTTGCGGAGGTATGATCGAACTCATCACCCTTTGCATAGGTGGCCAGGCCAGTATCGTATAAAGAGTATGGTGATTCTCTACCCGCGATATCGGCCGATCCCTTGTACAATTTCACTCGGATGGACCCCGTCGCATATTCTTGGGTCTTGTCAACGAAGGCGTCCAAGCATTCCTTCAGCATTCCGAACCATAAACCATCATAGGCGAGCTCGGAATACCGTTGTTCGATCCCCTTCTTATAGGAAAGCACGTCGCGGGGCAGGACCAGTGACTCCAATGCCTGGTGAGCCTTGATCAATACGACCGCCGCTGGACATTCGTACGTCTCCCTTGACTTTATTCCTACGAGCCTGTCCTCCACATGGTCTATCCTTCCGACCCCGTTCTCCCCTGCGATCTTGTTCAACTTGACGATCAGGTCCACCGGGGATAGTTTCTTACCATCCAATGAGACGGGGAGCCCCCTTTCGAACCTTATCTCAACATAACGAGGCTCGTCCGGTGCTTCCAAAGGGGACACGGTCCATTCATGTGAGTCCTCGGGAGGTTCAACGTTCGCATCCTCGAGCACTCCACATTCACAGCTCCTTCCCCAGAGGTTCTCATCTGTTGAGTAGGGGCACTCCTTCTTGACCGGGATGGGGATGTTATTGACCTTTGCATACTCTATCTCGTCCTCCCGGGACATGACCCATTCCCTCATAGGAGCTATGATCTTGATGTCCGGTGCCAACGCACCGATGGAAACGTCGAACCTGACCTGGTCGTTCCCCTTTGCTGTGCACCCATGGGCTATATATTTCGCCCCTTCTTTTTTAGCCACATCGACCAACAATTTTGCTATCAAAGGTCTCGCTATCGATGTGCTCAACGGGTATATTCCCTGGTACAATGCATTTGCTTTTAATGAAGGGAATATGTAATCATTAACGAAGTCCTCTCTAGCATCGATGGCATATGCAGATACGGCGCCGATCTTTTTCGCCCGCTCCATGGTCTGTTCCATGTTCCCTGGTTGCCCGACATTGATCGATACCGCGATCACGTCGAGTTCATATTTTTCCTGCAGCCACCTGATAGCGACGGATGTGTCAAGTCCACCAGAATAGGCTAGGACCACACGGTCCCTTTTCGTCCTGGGCTTTTTATTGGAATTGCTGGATGCCATTGATATCTCAATGTCCACTTGAACACTAGTATATGGGCATGATGAGCGAGAGCCGACATTTGAACACCCTCGAGTCGCTCCCAGGACAAAAGGTGCCAGATCAGATCCAGTAGTTCACTTAGGAACAGCTAGGGTTCCGTTTGTCTCAAATGGGTCATCATCCTTAATAGGAGTACCTTTTTTATCAAGACTCTTCATCCAATCGGTGGAAGGTGACGCGTCGAATGTTACGATCAGCGATAATAGGGGGATCTGGGTATACCGGAGGCGAGCTGGCCCGCCTTCTTTGCCGCCATCCAGACATCTCGCTGGTGGCAATGACCTCAAGGCAGAACGCCGGGGTCCGAATATCAAAGGTCCTACCGTTCCTTGCCGGTTTCTCGGACCTTACGTTCACCGAAAAGATCGAAGATGCGTCCGACCTTGACCTGGTCTTCACAGCGACCCCTAATGGGGCGTCCATGGAACTTGTACCCGAACTGCTGGAATCCGGTACCAAGGTCGTAGATCTCAGCGGGGATTATCGTCTGAAGGACCCAGCTGAATACGAGAAATGGTATGGTACGGCCCATAAGGACCCGATCAATCTGAAGAGGGCGATCTATGGGATGACAGAGCTTAACAGGGAGAAGATAGCGAAGGCCAGTCTTATCGCCAACCCTGGATGTTACCCGACATGCTCGGTCCTCTCGCTAGCACCGTTGTTCTCAAAAGATCTCATCGAGAGTTATGTTTACATAGATGGGAAGAGCGGCACCTCAGGCGCGGGTCAGGAGCTGACCAAGGCGACCCATCACCCCAACTGTGGAGCCACCATCACCCCGTATAAGGTAGGATGTCACCGCCACACCCCTGAGGTCAAGGCCATGTTGGACCAAGTTCATGGGAGCGGTGTAGAGGTCGTTTTCATACCGCATCTTTTACCGATCGTAAGGGGAATGCTCACTACAAGTTATGTACGATTGAAGAGAGATTCCACAAGCGAGGAGGTCCAGAGCGCATATGTGGATTTCTATAAAGGATCGAGGTTCGTCAGGGTCGTCCCGATCCCGTCGATCACTTCTGTGGTCGGGTCTAACTTTTGCGAGATCGGCAGCGAACTGATCGATAAGAAGAACGTCGTGGTCATGGGGGCTCTCGATAATTTGGTCAAGGGAGCTGCAGGACAGGCGATACAGAACGCGAACGTCATGTTCGGATTGGACGAGGCAAGTGGCCTCGATTTCCCAGGTCTAGGGGTGTGAACAATGAAAGAGATCGACGGAGGAATAACCTCCCCTAAAGGATTCAAGGCATCAGGTACACATTGTGGTATAAAGAAAGAGAGGCCGGACCTGGCAATGATAATGTCAGATGTACCAGGATTTGCGGTCTGTACCTATACCCAGAACAAGATGCGGGCCGCTCCCATCGAGTACATGATGTCTCGGAGCTCAGATAAGATGCAGGCGTTCATAATAAACAGTGGGAACGCGAACGCGATCACTGGCCCACAGGGCCTCGAGGATGCACGTACGATGTCGATGATGGTCTCCAAAGGATTGGGGATCGATGCATCCTTGATAGGGGTCGCCTCTACCGGTGTCATAGGGCGATTCCTCCCGATGGACCGGATATCTGACGGAGCGGATAAATTAAGGCGCGACCTTGGCCAGGGGAGGGAGTATGACCATAAGGCGGCCGTGGCCATAATGACCACGGACAAGCTGATGAAGGAGGCGGCCTGCCAGGTGACATTGAAGGATGGGACCTTGGTTACGATAGGGGGTATGGCCAAGGGTTCCGGAATGATATCGCCTGCAATGAAGTCCCATCACGCCACGACCCTCAGTTTCATAACAACGGATGCGTTGCTCACAAAGGCCCCAGAAAAAAAGTGGCAAGATGTCATAGACAAGAGCTTCAACATGATCGACATCGACGGGGATCAAAGCACCAACGATATCTCCGTACTCTGGAGCAGCGGGAAGGCAGGAGGTAGGCCGGCCGACGATGATCCAGAGTTTTGGAAGGGTGTACTTTGGGTAACACAATCGCTCGCGAAACAGGTCGTGATAGACGGTGAAGGTGCGACAAAATTGATCGAACTCCATGTTTCTGGAGCAAGGACGGACAAGGAGGCGAGGGCTGCAGGAAAATCGGTCGTGTCCTCGAACCTGGTCAAGACCGCAATATTTGGAGCAGACCCTAACTTCGGAAGGGTGCTGGCGGCATTAGGTAATTCTGGAAGCGAGTTCAACATCGAGAAGGTCCGCCTGACCGTCGGAGCCCCCTCGAACATGCTGGTCCTTTTCGAAGGTGGGGTTCCCCTGGTGCACCCCGGTTCCCAGGAAGAATATAGGGCCCGTAAACTGCTGATGGAAAAGCACATCCCGATAAACCTGGAACTAGGCGTAGGAAATGGAACTGCCGAGGCCTGGGGATGCGATCTCAGCTACGAGTACGTGAAGATCAACGCTGAATATACGACATGAGCTGAGGACCATGGCGAGCCCGTCTATAGATAACAAGGAACATCCACTGAGGAACGCTCCCTCTGCCAGGAAGGTCGTGATCAAGATCGGTGGAAGCTCATTATCTGACGATGATGATCTCGACAGGTTCAGCAGAGATGTCTCTGTACTTCTGACACATGGTCTTTGGCCGATAATAGTTCACGGGGGCGGACCTGAGATAAGCCAGGAAATGGAGCACCGTGGGCTTAAGGTCCGCAAGGTACTGGGTCTTAGGATAACCGACGATGAGGGGTTAAAGGTCGCGATGGATGTCCTCGCATCGATGAACGCGCATATCGTCGCATCGTTGCAAAAGGCAGGAGTGAATGCGATCGGCATGCCTGGAAGTAAGGACGGCATGGTCCTATGTACGAAGATGCCCCCGATCGCGGGAAAGGACGAGAACGGAAAGGAGGTCCTTGTCGATCTTGGCAATGTGGGCGAAGTGGCCCTGGTCGACCCATCTCCGGTCGAGGACCTTTGCTCCAAGGGAGCGGTACCGGTGATATATCCGATCTGTGCGGGCCAAGATAAAATGTCATATAACGTTAATGCGGACACCGTCGCAGCACATATCGCGAGGTCGATCGGGTCCAATGAGATGGTGCTGATGACCGACAGTTCCGGGGATACTCAAGGAAGGGCAGAATGGAAAGCAGATCGTCCATAGGACCACCATCCAGGAGATCGACCAGATGATAAACGCAGGTACGATCACGGGAGGGATGGTCCCTAAGGTCGAGGCCTGCCGGGTTGCCCTACAGAACGGTGTTAGGGTAGCGTATATGATCAACGGAAAGGAGCCACATTCGCTGATCGCCAAATTGATAGATGGAGCGGAATGTGGAACAAGTATAACGTCCAAATGAGATGATAAGATGGACATAGATACGATCAAGCGTTTGGATCAAGAGCATCTTTTTCAGAACTATGCACGCCAGAACCTCTGTTTCGAGCGGGGGGAGGAAGAGTTCCTTTACGATCTGGACGGAAAAAAGTACCTGGACCTTGTGGCAGGAATAGCTGTCAATTCCCTAGGATATGCTCACCCGGCCATAGTGAGAACGATCTGCGAACAGTCCAAGAAACTTGTCCATGTCTCCAACCTATACTTGGTGAAGGAACAGGCGGAACTGGGGGAAGCGCTCGCCTCGATATCTCCAGCCCCATTGGGTACCTCCATGTTCGTGAACAGTGGGGCAGAAGCGAACGAGGCAGCATTAAAATTGGTGGTGGCCAGGACAGGAAGGAAGAGGATAGTATCGACCCTGAACTCGTTCCATGGAAGAACATCGGTAGCTCTTTCTGCCACGGGCCAGGAAAAGTATCGTCATGGCTTTGAACCCCTTCTATCAAAAGCTTTCGATTTCGTCGAGTACGGGAGCTCAGAGCAGCTCAAGGGGGCAGTGACGAAAGACACTGCCGCGGTGATATTGGAACCCATACAGGGGGAGGGTGGTGTGATATGTCCGGGCCCAGATTTCTTCCGTACCGCAAGGGATGTTTGTGATGATAATGGGGCTCTTCTCATAGCCGATGAGGTCCAGACGGGAATGGGACGTACCGGCAGAATGTTCGGCTTTCAGCATTATGGCATCGTTCCCGATGTTGTCACGCTCGCCAAGGCATTGGGCTCAGGCGTTCCGATCGGTGCCTGCCTGACCACTAAGGAGATAGCGTCGACCTTCAAACCTGGAATGCATGGGACGACCTTCGGAGGAAATCCTCTGGCATGTGCCGTCGCATGCGCCACGATCAGGACGATACTAGAAGAGAAACTTGTACAACGTGCCGAACGCCTAGGTGATCACTGGATTCCGGGACCTCAGGTCAATATCCTCGAGACATAACGTTATCAAAGATGTCCGGGGGAAGGGACTGATCATCGGGGTCGAGCTCGGGGACGACGCGAAAAAGTTCCAATCATTTGCTCTGGAGAACGGGGTGCTGACCAACGTTAGCGCTGGAAAGGTCCTGCGGCTCATCCCGCCTTTGATAATTTCCGAAGGATCGATAGATCGTTTCAATGCCTTGTTCCAAAGATATCTTGCAAAATGATGGGAACATCCCCATGAGCCCAGGGTATCAGAACGTGCCTGACCGCCATTAAAGGATACATGATAGCTACCTGCGGTCCATCTAAAAAGGCATGCTCATCCGTTCTTCGTAAGAAGGGGGATGCTAGATGTCCGGATAAAGTAAAAAGACCCGCTCTTAGGGTGGCATTTCACACCCATCGGATATTGATACATAGAAGACCAGTCCGACAATACTTCGGCGCAATGATATAAATATCACAGAACGCAGGATAATGAAAATTTTAATACGACCTCCCCTTATTCACCACCTCCAATGAAAAAAGATCTGCCCAAAGAGAGCATCGCAGAGCGGACCCGGATCTATATCGATGCTCATCCGAGCATAAAGGACTGCATCTCTAAGGACCTCATCAACTATTCTTCTCTGGCTAGGCAGATCATGAAGGACCTTGGTATCAGTAACGAGGAAGCGGTCATGATCGCTTGTCGCCGTTACGCGGTAAAGCTAGGCAGGCAGGACCATGAAAAGGAGATACTTAGAGTATTGATGAACTCAAGGCTCGAACTTAAAACGAAGATCGCGATAATCACGGCCAAGAACGATTGGACCGTTCTCCATCGCCTTGAGGTGATCTTCAAGAAGTTCCTCAACGAGAAATCCATAATGCAGGTGATCCAAGGGGCTCATGCGATAACGATAATCGCAGATGAGAAGTTGAAGAACGAGGTCGTTACGGCGATAGGTCAGGAGAACCTATTGAAGATAAGGCTGAACCTTGTAGAGATATCTGTAAAATCCCCAGAGAAGATCACTGAGACCAGTGGCGTCTTTGCATATCTGGCCAACACCTTGGCCGAAGGCGGGATAAACGCTGGTGGAGTCGGTGAGCGTGTTCACCGATACGATATTCATCGTCAATGAGGAGGACATGATGCAAGCATATTCGATCCTTTCTAAGTCGATCGAATCCGCCGAAATGATGGACACCCCGGATTGATGTTCATAAGCGATACTGACCCCGTCCAGGAAGATCTTCCATTTACCATGATCAAGATAAATGGACCATGACGACCGGGACAGAAAAAAAGAGCTTTTCTCAGGCCATCATCAGGAGAGGACCTCAGGATCGTACTATCATGGTGATCATTGCGGGGCCCCTAATTGCTCGTTCCTTTTTTTCTTCAGAGGAATACGCTGATATGTGATAGGTCCCTTCCTTTTTGAAATAAAGCTCGAAGGCCATGGTCCCGTTCTGCCTCACTATCTCATCTTGGTCGAGCAATTCCCCATGAAAGATCAATCTTCCACCCGTATGGTCCTTCTCATATTTCCATGGGATCGCACCCCAACCGCCTCTGGACCGGACCCTTCCGTCCACATCATAAGGGTCGATCCCATCACATAGGACCTCGATATGATCATCTGCGGGATTTTCCGGTCGGATCGCGGACCGATCTTTTGGATCGGAACCATGTGTGACCAGGAATCTTGCCCATTTCTGGGGCGACAGTTGCTTATCGGAGCCTAATATGTCCAACCTTATTTCTCCTGGGATCTTATCGACATTGTTACCTTCGGTCCTTGTACGATTTCGGGGAACCGACCCCCTCCCCTCTTTGTTCGATGACCTCGATCGGACCATCTAACAACACGCACCGCCTATCCACGTTGCTCTCCCATCTGTTGTTAGTTTCCCATGCTTTTGATGTATTTCCACTATTCAAGGGACCAAACATCTCGCTTTTAGATCTAACGTATTGACCTCCAAACGCATCTAGGTAAGAGGGTCTCGTAGCGGTAGGGCAGTAATCGATATCCTCCCACCATCCTCCCGGTCTCCCCCCGCCGAAGATATACTGAGTAACTGCTTTGGAACATCAGATATTATAAACTAGGCCAAGACGGGGGACGGTTCCAACACATCTCTGAACAAATGGACCTTGAGATCGTGAGGTCTAATATAATTGGAGATCAGAAGGGGACATTATCATGAACGCCCCTGATATTAAGATCGAACCACCTGGACCAAATGCAAGAAAGGTGGTTTCGGAGGACCGGATATATCTTGCTACCACGACCAAGGTCTCCCAGGTCGTTGCAGAAAAAGCAAAAGGAGGGGTCGTCACCGATGTCGATGGTAACACCCTCTTGGATTTTGCCAGTGGGGTCGGGGTGATGAACATCGGACATTGTCATCCAAAGGTCGTCCGAGCAGTGAAGGACCAACTAGAACGGTTGGCCCACTTCGCCGGGACCGATTTCTATTATGATATCCAGGTAAGATTGGCCAAAAAATTGGTCGATAGCACACCAGGGGACCACAAGAAAAAGGTCTTTTTCAGCAACAGTGGGACCGAGGCGGTCGAAGCGGCCCTCAAGGTTTCAAGGTACTCTTCAGGGAAAAAAAGGTTCATCGCCTTCATTGGGGCCTTCCATGGAAGGACCATGGGCTCACTTTCCTTGACCGCCAGTAGACCGGTCCAACAGGAGAGGTTCTTTCCATCGATGCCTGGTGTCGATCACATCCCATATGCATATTGCTATCGTTGTCCCTATAAGATGGAACCTTCTTCCTGTGGTGAATGGTGCGCGAAGATACTGGAAGAGGTCTATTTCGAGACCTTCATTCCTCCGCATGACGTGGCGGCCGTGGTCCTCGAACCGGTTCAGGGCGAGGGAGGGTACATCGTTCCGCCGATGAACTTCGTGAGAGAGATCGCCAGGATCTGTAAAGACAATGATATCCTCCTTGTAGATGATGAGATCCAGGCGGGAATGGGACGCACCGGCAGAATGTGGGCCATAGAGAACTTTGGTGTGACCCCTGATGTTATCTGTTCTGCTAAATCACTTGGGTCTGGGGTACCGATAGCCGCCACTATTTTTCGGAGCGAGCTAGATTTCGGTGGAGGCGCACACTCGAACACATATGGTGGAAATCTACTAGCCTGTGCCTCCGCTCTTGCGACATTCGATGTGATCGAAGAGGAGGGGCTTTTACGGAAGTCGATAACCGATGGTGAGCATGTTCATAAAAGGCTCTTGGAGCTTCAAGAGGGACATGAGATCATCGGGGACGTCCGTGGCGTGGGCATGATGAACGCTATCGAACTGGTCAGGGACCGAGAGACAAAAGAACCCGCTGTGGACGAGACTCGCATCGCCATAGAAGCATGCTTCAAGAAGGGGCTAATCCTATTGTCCGCAGGAAGATCGACGATCAGAATAATCCCGCCTCTCACAGAGTCTAGGGGTTTCCTCGACTCCGGGTTGGACATACTGGACAGAGCCTTGACCGAGGTCGAACGGTCCCTTGATATGTTCTGATCATGGCACGTCCTGCTGGTAAAAGATGGGGGCATCCCCGAACCCTAGGATCGGGGATATCGAAGGTGAACTGCATCGATCTGACCAAATAATGACGAACCAAGAAACCGAGATTGGAGCCACCAGCGTGATTTGAACACGCGACCTGCTGATTACAAGTCAGCCGCTCTACCGGGCTAGGCTATGGTGGCCTCCGTCCTTAAATCCCCAACCCCCATTTAATTTTTGCGAGCGGGAAGGTCGTTCGAGCACTATGCCCCGCCCGATCGATAGTATGGGTCGGGTTGTTGGAATGTACGCGATGGGAAATCCTTAAAACCATCGGTTCGCATGACCAAAAAGAACAGTTCAAGTCGTTCAGGATGATGGACCTCATGGATAAGGACTCATTAAGATTTCTAGAACAGCTCAGCAATGTGAACGGGCCCTCTGGTTTCGAAAAGGAGGCCACATTATTGATCAAGGATCATGTCGAAAAGTATGTCGATGATATGTGCACGGACATGATAGGAAGCTTGGTCTATTCGAAGACCGGAACATCGGACACCCCCTCTGTACTGATCCCAGGACATGTGGACGAGGTCGGTTTCATCATCAGTTCGATCAATGCCGAGGGTTACCTTACCTTCAACCCTCTGGGTGGCTGGTTCGACCAGGTCCTGTTAGGGCAGAGGGTCAACATAATGACCAAGAAAGGCCTGGTCCAGGGTGTTATAGCCGCCAAGCCACCGCACGTGTTGGACCCCAAAGAAAGAGAAAAGGTCGTCACGAAAGAAAGCATGTTCATCGATGTCGGTGCATCGAACAAGGATGAGGCCGTTGAGCTTGGGATAAGGATCGGCGATGCCGCAGTACCAGAGTCAAAGTTCTCGACAGTGACGAAGAAAAGGTTCAAGGAAGGTAAGGAGGTCGGCGACAGAACGGTCGCGTTCGGAAAGGGCTTCGATGATAGGATAGGTGCTTTCCTTGCGGCACAATTGATAAAGAACATATCCGTCAAGAAGGTACAGCATCCAAACAAGATCATCGGGGCAGCGACGGTACAAGAGGAGGTTGGGCTGAGAGGCGCCAGGACGGTCGCCAATCTGGTCAAGCCGGACGTCGCCATCGTATTGGATGTCGATATCGCCGGCGATGTTCCCGGGGTCCAACCATCACAGGCTCCGGCCAGGATGGGAGAGGGCGTCTCAGTGACCACATGGGACCTTTCGATGGTACCAAATCAACCTTTGAAAGAGCTCGTCATCGATATCTGCGAGAGAAAAGGAATCCCCTATCAGCTTAGCCATGCAAAGGGAGGAACCGATGCTGGACAGATCCACCTAAGTAATATTGGAGTGCCGTCAATAGTTATCGGGGTCCCTGTCAGGCATATCCATTCCCATGTCGCGATCACTGACCTGGACGACATCGATAATTGTTCGAAGCTCCTGATAGAGCTTGTCAAGGCACTGGATGAGAAAACCGTGAACTCGCTGACCTCGATCGGGGATGTAAAAAGAGGATCTGAGCGACCACAAATTATAAGAATGATAAATTAATGACTGCAACCCATATTTACGAATGACGGATTTAGGTGATTTCATGTCAAGCGCAGAGTCAGATGCTGGGAAGGTCGCGAAAGGAGACATCGTTTGGTTGGACTTCACCGGTTATGTCCAGGAAACGAACGAACTGTTCGATACAACCGATGCTCAGGTCGCAAAGGACAATGGCGTGTTCAATGAGAAGGTGAACTACACCGCCATACCTGTCCTGGTCGGCGGCGGGAGGATCTTCCAAGGTCTGGACGAGTCAATCGAAGGGGCCGTAATGGGAGAGCAGACCGAGGTCATCATTCCCCCAGAGAAGGCAGCTGGACAGAGGGACCCCAAACTGATCGATATGGTACCTTTGAGGGAGTTCTTGAAGCAGGATATCGAGCCCCATCTCGGAATGGAGGTCAATATTAAGAACCGGACCGGGATCGTGACCGCTGTCACCGCCGGGAGGGTCCGTGTGGATTTCAACAGGCGTCTTGCTGGAAAGAGCCTAAAGTATGTCTTCAAGGTCCTAAGAAAGGCTGAGAACACCGAGGAGAAGGTCAAGGCGATCCTCGATATGGATTATGGAACATCAGAAGGTTTTGTCATCTCTTCAGAGGAGAACGTATACACGATCACGCTCCCGGACGTCTGCAAGTACGATCAAAAATGGCTCTTGGCAAAATACAGGGTAGTGGCCGATCTAAGGGAAGGGCTAAGTGCGGGCACCGTTCGGTTCATCGAGGAATACGTGAAGAGGGAAGAGGAAAAGACGGAGCCAGCACCTGAAGAGATCGCACCTGAAGAGAATCCCTTCAGAGCAATAAATGGAATGGATCGTCGATCAAAACCTCTTTCATCTATCTAATTTCTTTGATCGGATGCACATGTGGCCTAGCTTGGATATGGCGGCAGCCTCCTAAGCTGCAAGTCGGGGGTTCGAATCCCCCCGTGTGCGCCTTATCCTTATCCGATGATCTTTTAATTTATGCAGTCGTATTTTAGGAGGTAACGGCTTCCAACCCTGCGATCGTGGCGGGGGTGGGGTTTCTTCCCACGCTGGTCCGTATGGTCGATCTTCCTCAAGATGAAGGGCGTGGCACCCATGCTCACCGACCTCAAAGGCGGTGAGAGACCTAAGGAAAGCTCGATGATCCCCTCACTGGTCGACACATGGGTCTTGTTACGAGGACGTTGAAGCCAACGGGTAGAGCGATCGCATCCTGGGGCTCGAGATGTCAGGAGGCATGGCGCGCTCCAACCAGATACGTGAGTTCCACATAACGAGCAAAAGGATCGACCTTATCCCACCGTACGTAGGCCCTGCAGGAGTGTTGACATGTTCCGCCAGATACTCTCATGAAGCGAAGGCGAGCGCGGAAGGGGTAACACGTGCCGAGGAGATCGAAGCTCAAGACGAACCTAGAGAACCAGCGGAAGGCAATGGGCACTAGGATCCAAGCTCTTCGAGCAGAGTTTGAGAACAAGAGGTCCGAGCATGACAAGCTCATGGTCGATGAGGGCCGTCGCAAGAAGGTGCTCGAGCTGAACGGGGAGCATCTCAAAGGATTGAGAACGGCTAGCGGGAAGGAGGCAGGCAGATGAACGCTGATAAAGAGAAGAAAAGAAAAAGTATGAGCTTCGCCTCTATGTTGCAGGTCAGAAACATCGAAATCGCTCGCAGCGCTCTCGGACCCGAGGATGATCCGTGAGGAGAAGCTCGAAAGTGAGCATCCTATGACGGTCAACGATCTCACGAAGAACCCGCAGTTGGCGAAAGGCGACCAGATATCGCCGTTCCGACAAGTTGGTGAGGAAGCTCCCCGAACCGATAAAGAAGAATTGATCGGGGGCCCTATCGAACGAGGAGAAGGTGCTGGCTAGTCTTGACGTGGTGTTGCAGTACAGCGTCGGGAGGTGATCGGTCATCTCCGAGAACGTGAACGTTACCAATGAGGTCGATGAAAAATGCGTAAAGTATATTTTACGCCTTCATGTAACTGGCCTGACCCCGAGAGCTCAGGACGCGATCCGTAACATAGAGAGGATCTGCGAGGGGGAGCTCCATGGTTGGTACGAACTCGAGGTCGTCGATATCTATCAGCAGCCTGAGCTTGATAAAAAGGAGCAGATCTTGGCCCTGTCCACCCTGATGCGAAAACTTCCCCTGCCGCTGAGAGAGCTTGTCGAGGGCATGTCGGACAGGGGGAAGGTAATCATCGGTCTTGAGATCATGCTAGGTAAAAAGAAAGCGGAGGAAGGGAAGAAGTGACGGCTAATAACTCTCACGCTCTGACCGGAGATCAGCTAGCTCTAGAGAACGAAGAGCTAAGGAATAGATTGGCCGAGGCCGAGGATACGCTCAGAGCGATCCACGCTGGCGAGGTCGACGCGATCCTGGTCTCCACAGAACAGGGAGAGCAGATCTACACGCTCAAGGGGGCGGAGGAACCATACCGTGTGCTGTTCGAGCAGATGAACGAGGGCGCGGTGACGATATCAGAGAACGGCCACATTCTTTACTCCAACCAGAGCTTCGCGGCCATGATCGGGGTATCATTGGACAGGGTCATCGGTACAAGCTTCGAGAAGTACCTCGATCCTTCACAAGTGGGACCGTTCCGCAATATTCTCGCAAGGAGCGTTCAAGGGCCTGTGAGGGCGCAGATCCCCATGAGCTCGGTCGACGGAACTTCTATACCTGTACAACTATCGATAACATTTCTGCCGAGCGCAAAGGTCCCGACGTACTGCATCGTTCTCACTGACCTTACAGAACGAGTACTAGCGGAGAGGACGGTAGCGGCCGAACGGCAGCGATTGTTCGATGTGCTCGAGGGACTTCCTGCGATGATCTTATCTCATCACCGCAGACCATCGCATAACCTTTGCCAACCACGCCTTCCGGGAGAAGTTCGGGGGGCCCCGGGAACGCTGCCACGAATGGGTCTGCGGTTCGAGCGAGCCTTGCTCGTTCTGCGAGGCGTTCGTTCCGCTCAGCACCGGAGAACCCCATCGCTGGGAGTTCCATGGTCCGGACGGTACGGTTGTAGATGTTTACAACATGCCGTTCACCGAATCGGATGGCTCGCGGATGATCCTAGAAATGGATATCGACATCTCGGATAAGAAAAGGGCGGAGGAGGCGCTCAGGGAGGCGAACGAACGGCTGGAGGCGAAGGTGGAAGAGCGCACCAGGGAATTTAGCCGTAGCGAGGCTAAGTTCCATGGCGTGTTCGATAGTATACAGTACCCGGTCACGCTCATCAAGCTGGTCCACGATGGGGAAGGTGATATCATCGAAAGGGAACTGATCGACGCCAACCCCGCTGCAATTAAAGAGCTCAGAGCCGACCCGAAAGAGAAGATCATAGGAAAGAGGGGCAGCGAGCCGATTAACGATCAGATGGCGGACTGGGCCCTAGATTGCCTTAGGCAGATGAGCGTCTTGGGCAAACCTATCACGATGGAGAAACGCTTCGACGCCAACGATCGATACTACCAGAACAACGTTCGTCCCCCTGGAGAACGATCAGCTCATCATCACGAGCGTTGACATCACGGACATAAAGCGGGCGGAGGACGAGCTGATACGCTCGAACACCGAGCTTCAACAGTTCGCTTACGTGGCAAGTCATGATCTTCAAGAGCCGCTGAGAATGGTGACCGCTTACCTTGGCCTGCTGGAAAAGAAGTATGGCGATAAATTGGACGGCGATGCAAAGAAGTACATGGATTTCGCGATCGAAGGCGGTCTCAGAGCAAGGGACCTCGTCAAAGACCTTTTGGAGATCTCGCGCGTCGATTCACAGGCCAAGCCTATGATCAGGACGGACATGAACGCGGTCATGGACAAGGTGTGCGGGAATCTGACGGTTCAGATGAAGGAGGAGCATGCCTTGGTCACGAACGATCTGCTACCGACGATAGTGGCCGATGAGGCGCAGATGACGATCCTACTCCAGAACCTCGTCAGTAACGCGATCAAGTTCCATAACGAAAAGGACCCAAGGGTCCATGTGTCCTTCGAGGACGGTGGCGATCAATGGACGTTCAAGGTCCATGACAACGGCATCGGGATCGATACACAATACCATGACAAGGTGTTCGTCATATTCCAACGCCTACACACCAGGGACAAGTACGAAGGTACGGGCATCGGACTTGCGATAGCGAAGAAGATCGTCGAACGTCATGGCGGTAGGATATGGTTCGAATCCGAGGTCGGGAAGGGAACGACATGCTTCTTTACGATCCCTCGGGCATTGAACAGTGACCTAAGGGAACAAAGTGAACGCACGCCATCTTTCAGGGAGAGTGATCGATGAGCCCGATACGCAATAAGAAGAGTAGGACAGGACCAGCGAACAAGATAATGGATCAAGATGGCCAGGATGTATCAAGAACGATCTGAGATCATTGTCCTGAGCGTTCATCTTGACCAGCGACTTTCTCCTTTCCATCGGTGATCGATCCACCCTCCCCTTTCGGAGGGGCCTCCTTTCTTCGGCCAGTTCATTGCCGTTCGTTCCCACGTTTGAAAAGGCGGTTTTATGGCGAGACGATTTATAATTAATAATTGTTGGTGGACGGCATGAGCGGCCCTAACCTAGGATTAGGCATCGACACCGGCGGTACCTATACGGACGCGGCAATTTTGAACATGGACGATGGACGGGTTTTGTGCAAGGCGAAGGCATTGACGACACGTAATGACCTTTCCCAAGGCATAGCCAACGCGATCGAAAAGTTGGACCGCTCGATGTTCGAGAACATTCGGTTAGTAACAATATCATCAACGCTCGCTACGAACTCAGTGGTCGAGGGCAAGGGCTGCAGGGTCGGTCTTATCGTCATAGGTCATGAAGCTGTACCGAACATTCCAGTGGACGAGGTCGTACAGATCAGTGGGGGTCACGATATGCAGGGCGATCCAGCTGCTAGGATCGATATCGATGCGGCCAGAGCATTTATCGAGAACGTCAAGGACAGGGTCGACGCCTTTGCCATCTCTGGATTTTTCAGTGTCAGGAACCCCGAGCACGAGAAGAAGTTAAAGGAGATGGTACGGTCCATGACCAACGCACCGGTCGTCTGTGGTCACGAGCTCTCTTCGGCGTTGGGGTTCAACGAGAGGACGATAACCGCCGTGCTCAACGCTCGTTTGATCCCGATGATCGCCGACCT
Organism: Methanomassiliicoccaceae archaeon; assembly: GCA_963741025.1. Lineage (GTDB taxonomy): Archaea > Thermoplasmatota > Thermoplasmata > Methanomassiliicoccales > Methanomassiliicoccaceae > CAVUGW01. The sequence continues at coordinate 76,992 of CAVUGW010000020.1, read as the reverse complement.
CATCGCGTCGCTCAAACTGGTCCAGAAAAATACCAATATCAACGCGCCGCTCATGATCGTCAAGGGCGACGGCTCGCTCATGGACGAATCGGTCGCGAGGGAAAGGCCGGTAGAGACGATACTGTCAGGACCGGCAGCATCGATGATAGGGGCGAAAGCGCTGACAGGACTTCAGGACGCGATCATGATCGATGTCGGGGGTACGACGACAGATATAGGGATACTGAGAGGGGGACGTCCGAGCTTGGACCCCGAGGGCGCCACTTTGGGGGGCTGGCGTACCAGGGTGAAAGCGGTTGACGTTTTTACTGCTGGCATAGGAGGTGATTCACGGATAGTGGTCACCTGTGGTAAAGCGCATCTGACCTCATTAAGGGTCATACCATTGTGCATCGCCTCATCTACAGTATCCTTCATTAAGATCGAAATTACAGGAACTCCGTGGACCAAGAGGAAGATGGGTCCCTCTCAACCTGACCGTCGAGTCAACCCCTCAGTCCACAGAGTTCTATGTCTTCTGCAAGAAACGTTAACGGGGAGGAAGTGATGCCTAATCAGGAAAAGATATTGGAACTTGTCAGGTCCGAACCCAGGTCTCTGTACGAGCTCTCAGAGCTCCTTAACGTCCATCCGATGTCGTTAGACCTGAACAGGATGGAGGCGCTCGGAATGATACGTCAGGATCGGGCTGACCCCGACGGACAGTTCTGCACGCTGAGGATCCTATGTTGAATATGATGTAGAGGCCTCCAAGATCGGTGTGGAGATACAGGCGGGGATCTTGGGCATCCCGGTTCCAGAGTTCATCAGGATGATGAGGACCATGGTGATCGAGAAGATCGCCATTGAGGTGTTCAAGAAACTGATCTATGAAGAGGTTGGCAATACCATGATCAATGATGATGGATACGTCGCGGTGGTGAACAATATGATCCGAGGCCTTGGACGCAGGGACTTCTCATGTAAATTGGAGGTCAATAAGCCACTGATCGGTATCGGAGCACCTGTTGGCGCATATCTACCAGGGGTGGCAGAACGTTTCCACACCGATCTTGTTCTGCCGGAACACTCGGAGGTGGGCAATGCGGCCGGCGCCATATCTGGAAATGTCATGGAGTCCGTAGAAATGCTCATCAAACCCAAAAAAGGTCTTGGCGCTATGGAAAACCCACCATGTACATTATACTGGATGGAGGAGAAGAAGGACTTCTCGAATCTCGGGGAAGCCCTCGTGTATGCAAAGGCCGAAGGAGGCCGCCTGGTCCATGACAAGGCCCTCGCCGCGGGTGCGGATACCGTGGAGATATTGGTCGAGGACAATCGAAAACAAATAGAAGCGGACAAGGGGATGGGGGAGCTTTTCCTGCTCGAGGTGGAGCTGACGATTACGGGTGTAGGAAAACCGCGCCTGTTCTTCGAATCGGACCAATGATCCCAGGCCAAGCTAGGGGCCGGTCCATATGTTCATGAACAAAGGTATGGGCCCGGAGACATACGGGTAGATCGCATCGCGCCTACGGACCCAATGTCCATGGTCCCTTGAAAAATGGCCCCTCCTGCAAGAGGTGGGTGCCGTCATGTGTCAGCGAGGCCCGGTCGATCGGTCGAGCAGGAGCTCCGTGATATCTTGGAATCACGGATCGATCAAATAGGTCGACCGAAGAACTTATGGTATATGTACCATTTCTGCGACCGACCATGTCCAATATGTCCATCAGATCGCTCTATGAGATGGAGGCAATCCGGGACGGCATCGGTCTGGCAAAGGAGCACAAAGAACTCATATCCGAGGTTGTTTCAGACCCGCTCGCTTTGAGGATCCTTTCAATGACCATCAGCAAGAACCTGAGCGTCCAGGATATCGCGGCAAACCTTGAGGTATCCGTAGTTACTGTATACAACCTAGTAAAAAAGCTGAAGGGGCTCGGTCTCTTGGTCGAGGTCGGAGGATCTCGCACATCTTCGCACGGGGTATCTACCCTGTACACCTCGGTGATCAGGACGGGATCGGTCGTGATCAAGGATGGTATTTTGGAGGTCTTGATGGTCTTCAAGGACGGTAGCAGCTTTACGAGCGGGACCAAGGTGTTCGATGAGAACAAGACCGTCTCTCGGAAGAAGAAGCACCGTCCTTTAGAAGAAGCCTAAGAATGAGCACCCCTTAGTTCTCGTTTTCTATAGGCGATAAAAATTTCTTAACTGGAAGATGCAGTATTAAATAATATTTTAAAGATCATAGGAATGAGATTCATGGGGCTTGGCATTGCGTTAGATCTAGGGACCAGCGGGTATAGGACCCATCTGGTGGACCTTTCGAAGAAGGGCAAGATCATCTCTACTGCGATCACGATGAGGCACCCGCTCCCAGGGGCGAACATCATGGACCACCTCCAGTTCTGGGTGGAGAATGGCGCAGATGTCGGCCATACGATAATAATGGAAACTGTCGACAAGCTCATTGATCTTCATGGGGCGGACAAGAGGGAGATCGAAAAGATCGCCATATGTGGGAACCCTGCTCAGGTCTCGATGTTCGAGAACATAGAGGTCAGGGACCTTGCGTATGCTGGAAAGTCGATGCTAGATCGCCTAAAGGTGGTCACCCCGAACCGGCGTGGAAAGATCACTACGGCCGGAGATATTGGTCTGGTGAACATAGACCCAGAATGCCAGGTCGTTATTCCCCCATCCATCCGCCACGAGATCGGAGCGGATGCTTTGGCGATGATCATGAAGTCGGGTCTTCTTGAACGGGAGGAGACATGCATGGTCACCGACTTCGGTACCAATGCAGAGATGGGACTGTATTACAAAGGAGAACTTTACACGGGTTCCGCTGCCGCAGGCCCAGCGATGGAGGGGCAATCGGTTAATTTCGGGATGCTCGCCGCACCTCATGCCATCTCCGACCTCAACATCGAGTGGGACGGGTATTGGATGAACCATGTCCTTAACACGGACCTGAGATCGGAGAAGAGCGCGATGGTCGATCCGATGAACGGGGCGACAAAGGCGATCGATCGGGTCCATGCCAGGGGGATAACCGGCACCGGTGTCGTAGCGGCCGTGGCCCTAGGCATCGAACACGGTCTGATCCGCCTTCCGAAGATCTGTACTCCAGATGGTATGCTACATCTCCAGGACGGTATAACCTTCGATCAGGACGATCTTATGGAAGCAGGTAAGGCCATGGGAGCCATACGGGCTGGTCATAAGACCCTGATCGAGGAGGTTGGGATACAGGACGACGAGATCAAGACGATGTATCTGGCAGGTGCATCCGGAACATATGTAGATCCAATAAAGGCACAAACCGTCGGTATGATCCCAAGGGTGCTCGACAGAACGGTGCAGATCGGGAACACATCTTTGATGCTGGCCCATGACCTGGTCAGGGACGACGAAACATTGGACCGAATGCAAACGGTCGCCGACTCGATCGCGTCCAAGCACATAATGTTCGCGTCCTCAGAAAAGTTCTCGAACCTGTACATGAACGAGCTGGCCTATTGGACCCAGGGCATGCCGATCGAAGGATATAACGAAATGCTCAAGTTCTATCACATGAGCCCTCTACCAACGATCATCCGACCTAGGGAGATGAAACGCATCGTCAGCAGCGATATTCCGGTGATGGGTGACAATGGTCTGAGGATCTTGGACCATGTAGGCGTTTACCTTAGAGGCTCCTTTGACGGGTGCACCGGTTGCAAAGCATGCGAGAAACAGTGTCCTGAGGAAGCGTTGAAGGTGATCGGTAATGAAAGCGCCTCTGAGATACAGATCGCCACCGAGTTCTGTCTCGGCACAGCTTGCAAGCATTGTGAACAGAGCTGCCCAGAGAACATATACAACTTCAACCTGCTGAAGATAACGGAAAGGGATTGAGAGATGAGGATCGCCATAATCGCATGTGATATCCTAAAGAAGGAGATCGAACAGTTGACCGCCGATGATCCTGAGGTGGTACATAGGGAGTACTTGCATTGGGGGCTCCACGACACTCCCGAAAAGCTCAGTGAGACCGTCATGGAGAAGATCAATGAGCTGGAGGGGAAGGTCGATGTGGTCTTCCTAGGGTATGCGGTGTGCAAATCGCTAGGCAACTTACCTTCCGCCATTAAGTTACCGATCGTCATGATCCGGGAAGAGGATTGTATCGGTACCGTCCTTGGGCCAGAAGAATATGCTAAGGAGCGTTCATCGTGTCCAGGTACCTGGTATTCGACCCCTGGTTGGGCTGAGGCGGGCATGGACGGACTTGTGAGGGACGATCAGATGGCCGGTCTCACGGAACTAGGCTACGACAAGCTCTATTTTGCGAAGGCACAGCTGGACGGTTATCTGCGGTGTCTTTTCGTTGATACGGGCGTTGGGGATGAGGAGAGATACGCTGCTCTGACCAAAGACCTTGCAGATCAACTTGACCTGCGCTTCGAACGCCGAAAGGCCAATAATAGACCGTTAAGGGAGGCCTGGCAGAAAGTAAAGGAAGGAAAATGGCATAAAGAGGGGTAGGGGCCGATCTTTCGGGAACCATCGTGAACGACATGGAACGGTCCGGGATGGGGGATAAGGAAGATCTCCAATCCGAGCTACCTTCTTTCCTACCATAGTATCGACCTTTATGCTCATCGCAAAGTGCTATTTACCGACTCCGTAAATAAATGAATATTGCGGCCAGGAGCATATTTGCTGAAATTTTGTTCGGAGCTTCCACCTTCAGGGCATCATCGTCCATCAGGGTCTCCAATTCCTCTACCATCACGCTGCGATAGATCGGACCGAGCTCAAAGGGATGGTCGCGTTCATTGTCCTTAACCAAATCGTTAAGGACCGAGGTCCGACGGAAAAGTATAAAATCGACCTCCATTACCTTAGCTTGATGCGAAAAGGTACGGCGGAAGCGTCCGGCATGGATATCGCCGACCCGGAATTATCAGGGGGCAGGTCGCATCACTAATGAAATGACAGAGATCCATGCGCTCATTTCGATGGATAGATTGAGAGAAATGATCGAAAGATTGATCGCTGGGGGACATCTAGGACCCAGTGAACAACATGCCCTCGAGGACGCCTTGGTCGAGGCAGAGTCCGCCGAGCATGATCTCATCGTATCCCATGAACTACCTGGTACTGCCATAGACCTTGGGGTCTGGGTAAGTGGGATGGGAGCGAACCATCATTTCTATTGGGTGTCCGATGATATCAATGGACCATACATCATCGATATTCAGACAGAGCACGGGGGGATCGCGATCAAGTACATCCATGGTTTCCGGTCTGACATATGTTGATCATCCGATACATTTCTGGTGTAGAACGATACATTGAAGATGCTGAGCGGAAAGACCATCACGATATTCCTTTCAAAAGTTCCAAATATCCCCTTGGAAGGTAGGGCGTTCGCGAAATCTATTGGACCTTTTGGAGGAAGAAAATGGTGAAGGCGATCAAGATACTCATCGCGGATGACAATGCGGCGGACCGGATGCTTGAAAAGGAGATGCTTAAAGAAACTGGTTTCTCCGTCCATATCGATGAGGTCACCAGTGGTGAAGATGTACTGGCCTATCTCAAGCATGAGGGTCGTTTTGCCGCCTCTCCTCGCCCAGACCTGATAATTCTTGATATGAACATGCCCAAAATGGGGGGAGGGAAGCTATTGAAGATGGCCGACGGGCTCATGGACGGGATAGAGGTGTTGGTCCTTAGCGGCTCGGCACCGATGGAGGGGTCCATTGGTCAAGATCGCCACCATTTGGTCAAACCCGCCTCCACCGAAGAGTTCAACAGCACATTGGCAGTCTTAAAAAAATTGATGAACGACCTCTCCTCTTGAAGATCATCGTCGCCCGGTCCTTGTTCTTATAGAAAGACCGCACGTCCGGGGCATCGGTGGACACAAACCGAAGGATGCGGGCATCGATCATCTAGATCGGTCTGACCGTAATTGATCAGAACCCTTTTCGTCCTTCATGACGTTCGATCCGGTCCAGCTTCTTGCGAGCTGCCCTCATCACCATTGCTCACCTATATATTCCGCCTGGACAATTGCCTGAGCGACTTCAATGAAGCTCGGTCCGGATCGCATAGCTGCCTTGGTCATTCTGATGATGGTCGGAGGTATAGCTGTCCTAATAATCATCGCTTCAGGACCTTTATTGGGGGGACCTCAGGGACCGGTCCCATCAATGAGGTGAAGGTGATAGTGAGCTACGATGGAAGCTGGTCCGGGCTCATCAGCAATTCTACTATGAGCTCTCGCCATAACGGAACGGGAACTCAGGCCTTCATATTCACAAGGTCTGATAATGCTAGCATGATCGTCTCGGCGTTCATCGAAAGGACGGACAATGGTACTGGAATATTAACGGTGAGCCTTGAGACCTCGGACGGAACGGTCCTTCAGGCTATGAGCGTGGGGACACCAAAAGGTATTGCGTCCATCAATTGGGAAGGGTAGGACCGCTACGGTCCAGTGATCTCAGATCACTGTCCGATGTCACCGCTAGGGGGATCAACATCGGTGAACTTTTCGATCCCGTCCGGTCATCTGGAACGTATCATCGGACCCTTGCCGAGCACCTGTTCTGGGATACGACCGACTATAAATTTTTATATAATGTGATACATCTCTGATTAAGTTGGATTATACATCCAACATAAAAATAGTATTGGAGATATCGACCCACTTGTGATGTAGTTCACGGGCGGGTCCGATGTAAGCTCTCGCTCCGAGAGCATCAGAAACGAAGGAGTTGCATCTAATGATAACTGGGGTATTGGTAGTAGGACATGGGAGCTCTTTAGAGCACAACAGGAAAATGGTCATAAGCATGGCCAGGAGGCTGGAACAGATGAACGAGTTCGGTCCGGCGGTGGCGTGCTTCATGAACATGAACAACCCGACGATCAGGGAGGGCATCGAAATGCTCGCCTCGAAGGGCGTCGATACGATATATGTTCAGCCTTGCTTTCTGGCCAGTGGGGTGCACCTGACCGAGGACGTACCTAACGCTCTGGGATTGAAGAAAGGCCAGAACAGGACGAGCATCGAGATAGGAGGAAAGAGCATTTCCTTGTTATACTGCGACCCGATCGGTAACGATGAAAGGGTCGCCGCGATCCTGGCCGATAGGGTCAGGGAAAAGATGAAAATAGCAACTTGAGCGATATGTCACGCCACCTCTAGTATCGAGGTGCATGTCCTTTGGGGGGTCTTCACCCCATCCCCCAATCATTTGTGATCGAGCTACTTGAACTACCGCACCCCTGCGGTCCGAGCTCCTGCATCATCCGATGAACAGCTCCCAATAGTTCTTACATCATATGTTAGAGAAGCATCGATCGGTGCTGTTACGGCGTGATCGTGAAAAGGGGGGCGCAGGACGATCTTTCTTGTTTTAGATAGGTCGGTCGTAAGTGATCGGCAACCGATCATCCCCCGGCTACTTTGGGGAACGCCGCTCACATGAGCTAAGGATATACGATATATGTACAGATCGATGATCGATCGGGACAGATCGCGATGATAGTGTTAATATGGAGCTAACCTTTTTCCTCTCGTGCGCATCGGTCCGACCAGGAGGCTGTGACCGTTCAGGGGAGGATTATCTACGGAAGATTCGAGACCAGATCCTGATGAGCTGTTGGCCCAGATAGAGCTAGAAGAAAAACAAGGATCACAGGGAAAGCTCAAGATCTTTATAGGATACTCAGCCGGGGTCGGCAAGACGTTCAGTATGCTGCAGGAGGCGCATGCGCGTAAGAAACAAGGTACTGATGTACTGGTCGCTTGCGTAGATTCACATGGTAGGCAGGAAACAGAAAAATTATTGGAAGGGCTTGAGGTCCTTCCCCAGAACGAGATCAAGTATCACGGGATCATCATAGGGGAGATGGACCTGGATGGTGTACTATCAAAGCGTCCCCAATTGGTACTTGTGGATGAACTAGCACACACGAATGCGCCTGGGTCCAGGCATGCCAAGCGTTATCAGGACGTTCAGGAACTATTGGAGAGCGGGATAGATGTTTTCACCACCTTGAACGTCCAGCACCTGGAAAGTGCCAATGATACGATAGAGAGGGTAACCGGGATCAAAGTAAAGGAAACGGTGCCCGACTCTGTACTCACCGAGGCCAAAGAGATCAAGGTCGTCGACATTCCACCACAAGAGCTCCTCCAGAGGTTCAAGGACGGCAAGATATATGTTCCTGACCTGGTCGCACCAGCTGTCCAAAATTTTTTCAAGGAAGGCAATCTGATAGCCCTTAGAGAACTTGTGCTGCGAAGGGCCGCTGAGCACGTCGATGAGCAGATGATCGAATACATGCATGCCCGTTCAATACCTGGACCATGGCCAGTTGGGGAACGCTTCCTCGTTTGTATCGGCAACAATAGGTCGCTCAATGAAAGGCTTGTGAGGACCGGTCGAAGGTTGGCGGACGAAGTGAAGGCGGATTGGTATGCGATCTATATCGAGACCCCCGCTCATAGCCGTCTATCTAGGAAAGCTAGGAAGGACGCGCTCAAAAGCTTAGAGCTCGCGTCATCGCTCGGAGCCATAACGTCCACCAGTTTCGGTGTGACCGTCGCTGATGAGGTCGTGCGGTTCGCCAAGAAGAACAACGTCACCAGGATCATCGTTGGGAGGGTCCAGAGCCCTCGTTGGCAGGACCTCATTTTCGATTCGGTCGTCAATCAGATCGTTCGTCTAAGTGCCGATTTCGACATGATCGTAATTAGTGAGCGTAGGGCCAGGGAGCCAGAACAGGGCCAAAAAGAGGAAGAACCACAGAAACCTCAGGACCTTCATCGTAGATTCCATCGATACATGTACAATATCTGGCTGGTCTTTATAATAACCATATTCGCTGCATTGATGAGGCCATTCCTGACGTCGACGAACCTGGTCATGTTCTTCTTGATCGGAGTGGTGGTAGCAGCGATCACGTGGGGCCTTTGGCAGGCCATATTCACCGCTGGCGTTAGCGTTCTGGCCTTCGACTTTTTCTTCATACCACCGTATCTGAGCTTCCGACTTAGCGACTCGGAGTATCTGATAACGTTCGCTGCCTTCCTATTTGTTGGCGTGGTGATCAGCTTTCTAGTGGTCAGGTCAAAGGATAATGCGACCGCGGCCCAGCGCCGTGAGGACTATACATCAACTCTTTATGCCCTGAGTGTGGACCTAGCGAGCGTCACGTCCATCGAAGAGGCGTTCAAGGTAGTGAGCTTGCATATCGCGCGTACATGCGATTATAGATCGGTCTTCCTGGTCCCGGTGGATGGAAAACTAGAAGTGGTATTTTCCAGCGATAATATCACATTGGATGATAAAGACACGACGGCGGCGAACTGGACCCTCAAACATGGTATCTCGTCGGGTAAGGATACCGATACCCTTGCATCATCATCCCTGAAGTACTATCCGCTCAGGACCCCACAAGGTGTCGTAGGTGTCATGGGGGTACAGGCCAAAAAGACCGAGGAGATCATAAGGTTCGAGCATGAAAGGTTGATAAACTCGTTCGCAAGCCAGGTAGCCGTATCCTTGTCGAGGATCCAACTTTGGGACCGGCTGTGTAAGAACGATGAGGTTCAGAGCGGGACCACAGGGGGTCAACCGCCAGAGGTCGCCCGACCGATGGCGTGACCGTTCGTCCCTAATGTTCTGGTGATCGAAACAAGCCCATGGTCGAGGTTGAACGGATCGAAGTAAGAAAAGGCGGCTCGATGTGATCATCTGCACCGATCCCCTCGAACCACGGCCCGATCTGAGAGCGGAGGCCGATCCGGGCCCTTCGATCGTTGAAAAAATTAATGTCTGTGGGGATCACAGGCCATATATGCTCAAGAAGAGGTGGGACCAGCTGTCTCCAGGGTCGAGAAATAGGGCACCGTCAAGAGCGATGGCCATTTCTTCGTATATACCGAAATGTTCCATCAATGGAACTAATGTTCATAGCTGCATAATATTGATATATCCTAAGTTCCCAAAGAGAGGGACCAAGGTTGAGAAAGATGACGAACAGAAACGCCGTGTTCACGACGTTGAACGGAAAGATCGTCGAATGGAACGTGTTCGATGGGGAGGGCCAGGCACTTGCACATTATAATGCAAGTGTGAACAAGCTGCGCGATATGGTCCAAAAGACCGAGGATGGCGATTGGGAGATAATGATGTGCGAGGTCCAACAATATGCCCTCTCTAAACCGCAGAGAGCGGCAGGGACCGAGCAAAAGGAGGCCGATTGGTACGCTAGATATCTAGCGATCATGTCCGATAGGGCGAAGCGTGTTGCCGGTCTAAGACCACGATGGACCAAGGGAGTATGGGTCAAACTAAGGAGCGGGCGGTCGATCTGCGATGGTGAGGAACATAGGTCGAGGGTGCACTTCACCAAAAAGAGGAAAGAGGAATCTCCGAACAACAATTCCCTGTGACCCTTCAGCGGTCAAGGTTCCTTAGCACCTCGTCGGCGATCCTGCTCATTTCTTCTGGTTCGAACCGGCTCGGCCGATATTCTATGACGATCTTCTCGATGTTCTTGCCCTTCAAACGCTCAGATAACCAGCGGAAGGCCTTTTCGGTATCGTCCCTCGAGCCGGTGACCAGGATGAAATGGATTATTCTGGGAAAATGGGCGACCCTCCCCTTGAACACCCTATCGAACCTTAGAACGAACGTGCCAAGAGGACGGACCTCGAACCCTTGCTCTGGAGATTCATTGCCCCAGATCATCGGCACCAACATCGGGTCGAACGTATGTATCTCGAGCCGCAACTTATCGATACTCCTTCATGATCCTGTAACAAGACGGTCGCTCATACTATCCCTGACCAACAAAGTGAACAGGTGCCGAACGTTCACCTGATCGGCCCTGTGTACCGCCGTTGGGAGGACTATCATATCGATGTCCCGTTCACCGAACTTCTGGGATGGGTATTTGAGAAGCATGACAAGGCCTGCCGTCCACATCGAACCACCCCCAGTAATGTCTCCCGTTCCAACTTGTCATCCAGATCGAAGAAGTTCGGTCCGGGGAACGCCGCGGCCGTCCTTGGTATGCCGATCAGAGGTTATACCTCTCCGCAGCATCCTCTAAGGCCTCGTTGGGGCTCTTCCCCTCAAGCTCCTTCCTGGGCTTGTCCCACCATTTGTCCTCGAAATCCTTCAGGGCGTTCATCAGCTCCTCTTCGGTCTGGAACTTCTTGCCAACGGTCCCCATGAACTCCTCCTGGAACATTTTCAGAAGATCGATGTCGTGTTCCTTGTTCACTATCGTGACCGTAAGATAATCATCAAGGTTCCTTGCGAACGCCATCGCCATATCGTCCGGAACGATGTCCATGACCATATCAAGCAGGGCGTTGGTCAAGGTCAGGAACATGACTCCCCCCGGTTCTCGGCGGGGACGGACTTATCGTTCACGACCTCATTAAGGCTGTCGATCCACACATCGCGCAGAACATATGATCTTGACTGGTTCTTGCCAAAGAGGACCTCTTCAGCTATCTCATCGATATGTTCGACCAATTGTTCCTCCGATATCGGTTCCTGCCCCTCGGTGGCCTCTGGCTCTTTCTTTGGCTTCTTTCTAGAACGAGGTCCGCTCTTTTTTGTTTGTTGGGCCTTCATTTATGACACTCCTTTTCTTATTTAGTGAAATCGTTACAAGATCGAACATGGGCCCGATAGGTCCCTCGACACATGGCACATGATCGGACGCTGTCCGTACCGACCGAATAACTACGTGCTTTGTGTATATAGTTGTCCACCGATCGGTAATTGCGCCTTCGCTCATTTAATACCGTCAATGACGACCTTTTTTACGATCTCCAAACCCCTGATTATCTCATCCTCAGATGTAGCATAGGAGAACCTGAGATGACCTTCCCCGCTCTCTCCAAAGGCCGTACCAGGTGCACATATGACCCCGTTCGCCACGATCTTTTTCGCGAGGTCCTTCGATGGTATGTTCTGCTCGAACTTGGGGAAGGCGTAGAACGCACCCTTTGGAAGATGGCAAGTGAAGCCATCGATAGCGTTCAGCATCTTGATCATTCTTTTTCTGCGCGCATCGAATACGGGAAGCACCTTTCTTATGAAAGCATCCTGGTGATCGAATGTCTTCCAGATCGCATATTGCGGCGGACCCGGGGGGCATGCCACCAGATGGTATTGCATCTTGGCGATCTGGTCAACGATCGATGTGGGGGAGGTCATGAACCCGAGCCTCCAGCCAGGTACGGCGAACGATTTCGAGAAAGAGTTTAGAACGACCGACATTTCGAGCTCGGTGCAGAACGAAAAATGTTCCCCTTCATAGATGAAATCCTCATAGACCTCGTCCGAGATGACCCAGAGTTCATGATCCTTTGCTAGGTCGACCAGGGCCCTGAAAGTATTGCGGCTCAGAACGGACCCCGTCGGGTTGGACGGAGAGTTAACGACCAACCCCTTGGTCCTCGGCGTTATAAGCTCCTTTAGCTTCTCGATGTTCGGCTGAAATCCCTCTTCTTCTGATAGGTCATAAGGAACAGCGCGCGCTTCCGCGAGCACGGTGTCCGGCTGGTACAGAACAAAACCAGGTTCGGGGATCAGGACCTCATCGCCGGGGTCGAACAGGGTCTGAAAGGTTGCCATCGTCGCCTGGGTCCCGCTCGCACTGATGATGATGTTGTCCATGGTGATGTCCTTATTATAGCGGACCGCTTCCTTTCTGGCGATCGCTTCCCTCAGCTCGTTGATGCCTTTGGTCGGGCCATAACGATTATAGCCCTTGTCAAGCGATTCCTTGAGCGCGTCCTTAGCCTCTTGTGGCGGCTCAAAGTCCAGTTCCCCCAGACCAAGGTTGATAGCGTCCTTGCTCGCCATCTCGAAGATCTTCTTACTCCAGATGGCCTGATCGACCGTACTCTCTTAGAGACCATTGGATCGTAAACACCGACCTTCGACATATTGATTTGGTCGAGGCTCCCACGAAAAGGTCCGTGAGCTTTCCTGCTCAACGACATGCAAGCCCGCCCATGCGAGCGGTCCATTAGCCCACGAACAGATCTCTTGGTCGCTCCGATCCACTTATCTGGCGTATGTTGATGAAACCAATGGTCGGCAGTCCTTGCAAGGGACATCGTTCTCCAAGACATTTCAGTGACAGGGCGTGCCATCATCTCCCAGTTCTTGTTTCGGACCTCTGCTCTATGGGTCGTTCGGGCCCTATCTATGCCCGGGCCCGAAGCTCCCGCCGGGGCAGATAGGATTTAATGAGGGCGGGCCGTTGCTGTCATCATGCCAAAGAAAAAAGCCCCCGCGTTCGATCTCATATCGGCCACATTGGGACTCGCGGCCCAAAATGGTTATTCCAATCTGACGTTCGAAATGATAGGGGAGGCGACCGGTAGCGATGTCGACAAGATATCATCCAGATACGATACGCCCAACGACATTGTCCTCGAAGCGTTCCGAACGGGGCATAAAAGGATGGAGACGAAGATCCGCGAGGAGGTAAGCGGAGACATAAGTGCACATCTGGCCCTGATATTCGATGGACTGCTGGAGGACATTTCCCCATGGGGTACGGAACTTTATTTTAACATGCTCTTGCAGGCTACCGAAGATGAGGTGCTCAGGGAGATGGTCAAAAGGTCGTCCGAGAGGATGCAGTTCGCAGTGAAGGCTTTCTTGTTGCACATGGTCTCGATGAGCATAATAGAAGAGCTGCCTCAGGTCGACAAGGTCATAGAGGAGTTGGTGGCCTCGTTCATAGAATCGATAGCGGACACTGCCTCAGGAAAGAAGATGGAAGATATAAGAAAGAACTGGATCCGCCGTTCCACGAGGTTGTTCAAACCCTCGCCGAAGACCAACATGAACAATGTCGACCAGATGGATCAGGTCCCCTTTTGATGGCCGGACCAAAAAAGAAGGGGTGTTCAGGTCTCCCCTCGCTTTACAGGACACTGCATATGGAACGAAGGTGTCGTTCATTAACGGGCACTGGTCATCCTCAAGTCCTCTGCCTCACCTCTTCCAGACCCCAACCGAAAGGTGACAAAAGTTCCGAGGCCCCCCTTAGCGCTATGTCGATGTATCTTTCAACATCGTACCCTTCGCCCCCATCAAGGAACTGGGCGATCTTTACCCTTTTGTCCGGGCTCTTGCTGCCCGAGTCGCAGATGACGAACTCGATCGATTCTCCGGGCTGGACCTCGAACCCTTCGTTGTGCAACTGCTTCAGTGCAGCGAACGAATCGTTGAACTGCGTATATTCCTCCAGCCGTTTAGAGACGTTCTTCTTCAGGACAAGCTTCTCCAGGGGAACATCGCCTCCCCTGAGGTCATCGACATAACGGTCCACGATATCCAGTGTGGACGGCACCATCTCCAAGAACGACCGCGCGTCCCCGGCCTTTGAAAGATGGGAGAGCATGTCCCTTTGCAGGTCCTCCACGATGATGGGCGTATCTCCGCGTCTTAGTGCTATGCCCCTGACCTTTAGCTCCCCGGTGTCGAACAGCCCGTAATATCTGTTGAGAGCGCCTACACCAGTGGTCACACCGGGCAAGAAGACCAACCAGCGATAACGCCCCTCGAGCATCAGCTTTATACCTATCTCTTTGGTCACATGCTCGCAGAACCGGTCCGGGTTCGCGTTCCCCTTTAACCATAACGAGTCGACGATGCCATGAATGACCTCTAGCCCGAACGATTCGGCGATGCTGCTGGTCCTTAGAAGAATGTCCCTACCATATGCTGTTATGGACTCATGGCACTCTATCCGGCCGAAACGGGCGTTCTTATAACCAGTATAACCAAAGCATGTGACCAGTACCCATTTTAGTGCCTTTGCCCTCTGTGAGAACACATCTTTTTTCCTTCCACCTTCCCTGGCCATCTGTTTGAAGACCGCACGGCGGTCTATCATCGGTCTAAGGACCTTTACTAGCATTCCTTCCTGCCTCTCGCATATCCGATAACCGATCTCCGGCACGATGATCGAGGAACGGGGACAGCAGCGGCACATGACCGTTTCTGGAGATATGTTGAAGCGTACCATTATGCTCGGATATAGCGACATGAAGTCCACTTCGAACACATTGTCATGCAGTCCCACCTTGGGTTCGAAGATGAGTCCCCCGCGATCGGTGACGATCAGCGCACCAGCGGTCTTGAACTCTTCAGGAAGGTTCTTCTTCCACATGATCAGGGTACCTAGACGCAACGCTTCGTTCACCTGCATGGCGCTGATAGCGCTTCCTGGGGACAGACGAGAAAGGTCCTGTATCGGTATCGCGGAAAGTCTCGACAGCTCCACGAGACCGTATATGCCGCTCTCCGCGAATATGAAGGAGCTCTCAGTATCGATGTGGACCCTACCTCTGAGCTTATAGGCGGGGGGCTTGTACTTTATTCGGCCATATGTGAAATAGCTCTTTCCTTTTGCCGTCCGTTCCCCTGGGTCCCGACCTAGCTCTAGCCTGACCCCATTGACCTCGGCCCGCTTTGTGAGATAAGGTATGTAGAAACCATCCCCTTTCGACGTATAGATCATGTCTGGGTCCAGTTCCTTTATTAAAGATGAGAGACCCTTGAGCACGTCTGTTTCATCACCCTCCAGGACGGTATCTCCGACGCGGACCGCTCTGAGCTCATCATCAAAGGTAGGTATACCTCTCCCCTTCAGGTCCACATCGATCTTCACGCCCTTGAGCTCCGGGATGGGATAATCGATCCGTAACCTCGAGTCCATGCACCTCATTGTTCCGACATGTCGATCAGCGCCATCGAGAACAGCCCGCGATGCATAAGGTATCGTTGATCAAAGCGAAGGTCCACGTTGAAGAGCAAATGATCTTTATAATGGCCCCATGAATCTATGTTCATCGCGATCTGGAGCAGGGAGGAATATTCATGGACGACTATGCCGAGAACCTCTTTCTCTTCCCCACCGAGAGCGATCCGATGCTTTTCTAGCGCGGTATCATGAACTCCTATGACCTCAAGGTCTTTGATCAGCTTCCTCAATCGGTCCCTCGAGGAGTGTACGTACATCTTTGGTGCAAAATCCGGGTCCACCACTTTTATGGTGCCGTCGTTCGTCTTTATCCAGAGTACCATCTCATTGCGTTCTTGGTCCGGGTAACAGTCGAGCACCCAACCCCTCATCCCTTTCCCTCTTTTAGACGGCGTATCTCCTTTTCCTGTTCGAGGAGAATGGAGAGCAGAGCGCCCTCCAGCGGGTCGGAGAAAGCGGCGTATGTACAGGCGGAACCGTGCGTTCTTGCGAGCTTTACCATCTCATCGAAGATCTCACGGTCCTCTTTCGATAGCGCCCTTCGATAATCGCTCCAGCCGTTGATGATCGATTCCAGCGTCATCCTGTATGTCGGTACGGTCCTGCCCATTCTTTCACCTCATGAACTCTTCCAGAGTGGTCTGGTTGTGTGGCACCGGAAAGTACAGCATGCTCCTCTGGCAATTGACCAATGAGATGCGCAGCGCCCGGGAGGCGTTCTCGATCCTGAGGACCTCGTCCGCCGAGCCATATAATAAGTTCTTGACACTGCTTTTTGACACCATCTTCATCAGACCATGGTTGGTCACCAGGGTAACGAGGCCCCTGTCCCTTGTGAGGTGATGGAGCGTCTCCACGCACCTCTTCATTAGCTGATATGCTTCCGTCCAACGAAGCTCCTTGTCCAGGAACAGGTCGGGAAGACATGAGATGATGACCGTTCCGGCATGTGTTCTGTCGAGCTCTTTCTCTAGGGACGAGTCGATCAGGCTCACGAGCTGATGGGCCGTGAACGCCCTCGCTATATTGATGCTGTTCAGGGTCTCGTCGCGCGGCATGCCAAAACGTTTGCATATCCTGCCCAGCTCATAGGGGTTGATGGAGTTACCACCATCTACCCATACCACGTCCTGGTCCAGGTCATGCACCGCATTGATGCAGATTATGTGCGTCAGGTCGAACACCAAGCGGTCCGAACTATCGATCAGCATGATGTTGAAAGGCCGAATGCCGTGAACGAAAGCGTCCAGTGTAGGTATGGATGTGCGGACCGTCCGCTCTTCTGGCGATATGATGGTCCGTTTGGTACTGGCCAGTGTCTCTGCTCCTGTCGTCGACACGCTCATTTCTCTCGTTTATTATCAAGCCATAAATATTAATGGATAGCAGGGGGGAGGGGACCGAAAGTGAAATGTCCGGTTCCGAAGCTGGTCGACGCCCCCACGAACTGATCCATGGGCTCTCTCCCCCTACGATCTGCAAGAAGGATCGATATCGGTCCCCATCTCCGCCCAACATCGGAATGCTTAATATGGCAGGTTCGGACCCCCCCCCAATGCGATCTGCCGGTCCTAGATGATCGTCAGCGGGACGCTGTCACCCCTGGCACCCCTTGAGCATGTAATAGATGCTCCCAACGAATCCGAGCAATGTGAGCAACATCAATGCAGCGGAGCTGCCATAAAGCCCTATTGCAGGTTGGCCGAACCCCGACGCCCCCTCTTCCGTGATGAGCAGGAAAATGGATATGAGGGCACATGACAGACAGGATGCAACAGCCAATTTCAGTGTGCCGTACATGCCCGTGGACAATGATCGCTCTAGTGGACAAGCGCCTGCCGCACTGTCTATCGGGGTCTCCATGCTCCCGGACACCCCTGTAAGGATGGTGCTCTTGCCGGAGCGGACCGAGGATTGGTAGTTCCAGGTCAGCGAGGTCAGGACACCAAGAAGTATTACTGATAACAGAAGATACTGCCATGCACCATTGGAGACCGGGGTCGAGCTTCCGATGATCAGTATCTGAAATGCAAAACCTGCACTAGAGAACACCGCGAGCAGAAGGGCGACGTTCCAACCCTCCCCAAGCCGTTGCCCGATGTTCGGACCTTTTATTTTGGTATCCATCGCGTTGACCAAACCCTGAATCGTTTTGCGAGTATCATAAATCTTTCCCATAATTCGTGATCAACTCGTAGATAATTATCAAATATTCGAAGAAATATCAAAAGATTCATATCCTTGAATTTTCATTTTAGTATCAAGGAGGGTGAAGACGAAAAGGTGCGTGCGAAGGTCCCGATGGTCGACCAAAGGCTGCACTAGATCATGAAAAAGATGTGAGAGGGAAAGATCTTGAGCCCACAAGCTCATGGAGGACAAGCCATGAGCCTGTGGCTGATGTTATGAGGGATGATCCTTGTTGCCATCTCTGCCTCCTATCATGACAGGAGGTTAGAGGTTTTTGATCACGGTATGATAGAGAGATATCTTTAACTATCAAATCTAGCATGGATTGGACCTGTGGTAGCACCGACTATCCGTTCTGGGAACGGCATTGAGGTCCTAGGGGAGAAGGAGTATCATTTCGATGCCGAGACGATAGGTCCATCTGGCACCTTTTGTGTCTCGCATGCCCATTCCGATCACCTGCCAAAAAGGTTCATCGGTCGTCAGGTCGTATGTTCAGAGGTCACGGCGCGTTGTCTTAATGTACGCACCAAGAAGACCGTGGACAGGATCGAGAGGGAAGAGATAGAAATGCTCAACGCTGGACATATGGCCGGGTCCAGGATGTTCCTTCTGAACGGTGACAGAAAGGTGCTCTTCACTGGTGACCTATGCACCCGTGACCGCTTTGGAACGTTCGGGGCCAGACCCGTCAAGACCGATGTTCTGATAATCGAATCCACATATGGTAAACCACGTTACGTCTTTCCGGACAGCGAAGAGATGGCAAAGGTGATGAGGGACTGGGTTGAGGACACGATGTCCCAAGGGCATCCAGTGGCGCTTTTCGCCTATCCCTTTGGAAAATCCCAGGACCTTCTACATATATTGAGAGACCTGGACCCTTGTTGTGACCAGTCGGTGTTCAATGCGACGGCGACGATCGGGGACGAGGAGAGAAAGCTCAATTATCGTTTATATGAAGAGAATGGAAGGGGCCCTTTCGTCATCGTATGTACCTCGTGGTTCCGAAAATCTACACAAGCGGACTTGTGGAGAAGGGACGGTCTCCGTACCGCAGCGGTCTCCGGTTGGGCGGTAGATACTTCGTACCGTTATCAGATGCGTGTGGACGAGGCGTTCCCGTTCTCCGATCATGCCGATTTTGATGAACTGATAGCTTTCGTGAAGGGTTGCGATCCCTCACTGGTCCTTACACATCATGGTTTCGATAAGGTACTGGCCGTCGAAATAGGAAAGCGATTGGGCATAGAGGCCCGGCCTTTGATAGAGGACCAACGTTCGTTATCAGAGTTCTGAACTTCCAGAACGCATAGGTCCATACCTTGGTCCCGGTCGTAGAAAGTACTTGATCTAAAATCATGTACAACGGCGTTTCGCTGGCCCGCGACCACCGAACCGGGCCTAGGGGCCAATGGTAAGTGCGGCATCGTTGCCAGCTACCACATCTTAGGATATGTACCAGGAGGCATGTACACCCTGTCGGTCGTACAGGCGATGCCCTCCTTGGCAGTTAAGATGTCCTGTGATGACATCTTTGCCGTGCCTACGGCCACCGCTTCACCTTTCTCGGTGAACATTGCCACCAGGTTCTCCTTGTTGATGTTATCTTCCAGCCTGGTCACACCGACCACTGCTAGGTCAGCACCATGGCAGATCGCGTCGACGGCCGAGTCCTTTATGACGACCTTCGGTAATGGATCGAACAGGACCTCAAAGGGCATCAGGATGGTCCGAAGCCGATCTCTCGTCCCCGTCCTCCTTCCATTCCACATATGCGTCCTTTATGTCCTGTAATGTGACCGAGCTCTGTTCTGTCATATTGCCTGAACGGACCCGTCTTAGGTCTTCCATGCTCGCTCCCACGGCCAAGGCATCACCTATGTCCACGCACAACGTCCTGATGTACGTGCCCGCATCGCACACGACCCGGAATAGAACATCACGGCCGTTTATTTCGAGGACCGTTATGGAATGGATCCTTCGTATGCGCATCTGACGCTTGACCGCAGATCGAACGGGCGGGGTCTGATAGATAGGTCCGACGAACGTCGTCATCACCCCTCTGATATCCTCCTCTTTTCGGTCCCGATGCAGTCGCATGAGGGCGACATATTCCTTATCGGACCTCAAGACCAGATCGAGGGCCCTTGTGGCCCTTCCGGTCGCTACTGGGAGAACCCCGCTGACCTTGGGGTCGAGCGTTCCTCCGTGGCCGATCCGTTCGATCCCAAGGGCATCACGGACCCATGCTGTGGCTTGGTGGGATGTCGGGCCCATGGGTTTGTCCATGTTGATCACCGCAGCATCTAGAAGTTCCTGCATATTGCGGTCCGAGGGGCGTTTACCCCATTTCAAGGAGAGGGGGTTGTTCTCCTTGACAAGCATCTTAGACATGATCTTGCTCCATCCCAAGAACGATCCTATCCACTACAAGCTCGGGTGAAAGGTGCGTCGTATCGACCACTAGATCATATATGTTCAGGTCGGTGATATCGATATCGTAATAATCGCGATACCTTTTCGCCTCGCAGCTCTCGCGCTCTATGATCGAGGTCTCCGCCTCTTCGATGGTCATGTCTTCCCTCTCCGCTACCCGCTCTGCCCTGGTCCTTAGATCAGCGCTCATGTAGACCTTGAACGAAGATATCCCATTGCGTGAGAGCATATGAGCAGCGAGCCGCCCTTCAAGGATGATATCGTCCTTGTTCCTGGCGATCTCTACCATCTTTTCGTCCAAAAGATGGTCGTTCTCGGGGGTCATCTCGCACAGCTTACCGAACTCGGATAAGGATATGTTCCGCTCTTTGGCCATCTGTCGAAAGATAAGGCCAGAGATGACAACCTCGAAATGCAGTCTCTCGCCAAGGAGCCGGCAGACCGTCGTCTTTCCGGACCCGGGAGGACCGCTTATCGTCATCCTCATCTTTAAGCAGCCTCTAGCTCCTTCAGACGGTTCTTGAACTCAAAGTATCTGAGGGTCCGCATGAGTATCTGCCCGAACGGAATGCTTATCAGAGAGTATAATAGCACCCAGTGTGGAAGTAGTGTTATGTTGCTGGTCCAAAGTTGAACGTTCATGGCCCATGGCAGGTTGACGAATGCCGTGCCAGCGGTCTGAGCGTTACCAATGAACACCGCCACCCATGCGAATATAGGTATGACAACGAGCATCGTCAGCGGCATGAGCTTCATCTGGTTCTTGGAAACGTCCATGGACCGCTGCATGATCTTCATCTGCTGCTCGGTCAGCTTCTTGATCTTATACTTATTGTTCTCGACCCTGGCCTGACGAAGCTCCTTGTTGAATGCCGATACTATCTTTTGACTCTCGGCCTGCTCCACATAGTCGGTGAAGAAGTGTCTGAGCACGATGGTCAGTCCGGTCATTATGATGCCCGCCAGGAACAATGTAACGATCGGTTGTGTCTCATTGAACCCGATGAGCGGATCGAAGAGCGTGCCTACGATTTTGCCCAACGCCTGAGTTACAGGCGGGTCGAACAATAGTATCAGCACTAGTAGGAACGTGAAAATGGTCAAGAAGGTTGAGAGGGAGGCCCCCTGTCGGGGCATCGGACTTGGAGGTGCTGGCGCATCCGGCATCCTTACTCACCTCCAAAGAAGCTTCTCAACATAGGATGCATTTCCATCATCTGCTCCCTACCTAGCGCCTCGTAGAACTGGATCATGATGCCGACGGCAAGCAAGACCCCTGTCCCGCTGGCGTTCCCGACCGTACCGATGAGATCTGCGCTGGCAGCCAATGTACCAACCAGTGCACCACTGATTATGGTCACGACCGGGATGTATCTCTCCAGCACTCGTTTCAGTACTTTCGGGTCCCGTCTGAACCCTGGGTATCTGCAGTCCGCTCGATTCGATCTGCTTGGCGACCGCTTCCGGGCCCATGTTGGTGGTCATGATCCAGAACTTTGCGAATATGATCGATCCGATCACCATTATCCCGAAGAAGGCCAGTACATGTATGAATATCTGTATCGAACTATGATTGAACACAGTACTTGCGTACGCGGCAGGATCCAGCATCGGCAATAACCAACTCGCCAGACCTTGAGGTGTGGACAGATACCACGCGAGACCTCCTTCTGGTGTAGTGGAACCTGCCGCATAGTACCCGAGCCAAGCCTGATGACCGATCAAAGGTATCTGGCTCAAAGCGGTGTTCGACCACAGTAAGAGGGAGAACATGCTTACGTTCGCCAGTAGTGCGGCCATCAATATGACCGGAATGTTCGACGCATAGAGCAATTTGATCGGGTACCTGCCCCTCGCACCTCTTGCAGTGCCATGTGCGAGCGGCAGTTCGATCCTAGCCGACTCTATGTACGAGACGAACAGGAAGATCGCTATCGTTCCGGCCAGAGCTATGAGCGGGTTAGGGTTCTGGAACAGTATGGTCTCAAGGCCGCCACTAGACATCTGCGTTGACGAATAGTTCACAAGATAGAAGATCGTCTTCGGTATCGCCCCGGATGGTGGGTTAGAGAGGCTCACGGGCGAGCCTTGTGTTACTGGGATCCAGTTGATGGTACCGGTAAAGATCGCTTCCGCTACCCCTGCGGCTATGAACAGCGATATGCCGCTCCCTATACCCCATTTGGACACTACTTCGTCCATTAGGAACACGAGGTACGAACCTAGGAACAGCTGGAGGATTATGAACACCGAGGCCATCGTGTTTCCGCTGATGATACCGCCCACCCCGAACACTCCGTTCAATCCGTGCACGAAGGATGGGGAGGGTTGTAGGTATCCGAACACCTGAGGTATGGCCTCGACCAAGATCATGATGATAACAAGGAACTTCTGGGTTCCCTGGTATACGCTCTTGTCCTCTTCGTTCGTTAGGTCGAGCTTGATGATCTTGGCGCCGACGAACAGCTGCATGATGATCGAGGCTGTGACGATCGGACCTATTCCGAGGTCGAGAAGCGAACCCTGTGCTCCTGCGAGGATCGCACGATATTGGGCGAATAGGTCGATGCTATTGGTCTTGTCCAGGCCGTAAAGGAACACGTTCGTCATTACGAAATAGAAGATCAACATGAGGATAACCCACATTATCTTCGTTCGGAAATGGACGTGCCCATCTGGCCTTTTGACCGCAGGGAGCCTTTCTGTTAAAGGCTTCAATGCGTACAGTCTGCTTTTCCGTTCGTCAGCCATGTCAATCACTGAGGCGCCATTACGGCGTAACTACTGAGCCACCGGCTGCCTCGAGCTTCTCTTTTGCTCTTTCAGATGTCTCTGCGACCACAACATCGTATGGCCTGCTGATCTTTCCGAAGCCGAGGAGCTTGTCCACGCCCATATTGGCTAGGTTTATTTTTACCTTGCTGCCCTCGTTCGCTGCAAAGCCATTCTTCGTGAACTCCTCTAGCCTCTCATCGAGGTCCCCGACGTTCAGAGTGATCTTGGCCGAGACCATCTTTTGAGGTCTTTTGAACCCATGTCTGCCGAAGTGCATAGGGTCGTACTTGAGCACGGTCATGGTCTTGTGTTTATGAAGGCCTGCATTACCATGGCCCCCCATCATACCTGCGCCCCTACCATGCTTCTTCCCTCGACCGTGGGTCCTTGAGCCCCTGAACTTATTGGTCCTGCTTGGCATTTTCTCACCTAGAGCATCTTTTCGATGACGGCGTTGATGCCGTCACCACGGTACCCCAGAGAACCATGGTTCTTGAGGTCCTTCTTGATCCCTTCCCAACCCTTTCTTGGAGGATGCAGTCTGAATATCGGCTTGACGTCCTTGAGCTCGGAGTACCCGATCTCGTCCTTCACGACGCTCATCGCGAACTCCTTGATCGACCCGTACTTCGAGTTGTTCCCGATATAGGCGTCATCGATGGGCTTGTCGCCCACGAGCTTCCCCCTGCTTATTATCATCTTGGCCAGCATCTCATCTGATACCTCGCCCCAGGTGATAAAGTCCTTCGCCTTTTGCAGCATCCCTTTCATCACGTCGTTCTGTGGTATTATCACACAGTGGTTGACGCGGTTGAGGCGGAGAAGGCACATCGTCTCTTCGATGTCCTTGTTGATCTTCTTGTGTCCGCGCACCCTTATTACGGCATAGGCCATTGTATCACGCTTCCTTTGCTAGGGCCTCACCGATATGATCGGCCTCAATGTTCTGCCCTGCAATATGGGTCTTAGTGGGTCCGCTGATTATCTTCAGCCTTTTCTCCTGTTCCTCGGTGACCCTGACCTGGGAGGTGACCTTCAGTGCATCGAAGGTCGCTATCGCATAGTTCACGGTGGTCTTTGTGTGCCCTTTGGCAAATCCCCAGGAATCCGTGACGCCTGCAAGGGTAAGGATGCTCTTCGCAACATCGCCGACCGCGAGACCTACTCCACGTGGAGCGGGTTTAAAGGTGACCTCGACGGAACCGGATTTTCCTGTGACCGAGAACGGGAAAGAATGTGCCGTCCCGCAGCCGCATTCCCAGGAACCACAGCCCCTCTTGATCTCTATCATGTTCAGTTTGGCGTTGTCGATCGCCTTCCGGATGGTCGGTCCGACCTCTTTGCCTTTAGCTCTACCAAGTCCGACGAACCCATCGCCGTTCCCGATCGCAACGGTCACGCCGAATCTGACCCTTCTTCCGGAGTCGGTCATTCTTTGGACCATGTTAAGGTCGATGACCTCGTCCTTGAGCTCTGGAAGGAGGATATCGACGATCTCTGGCTCTCTTAATGGGAGCTTGGTCGCAAGTGCTGCGCTCATCGTGGTGACCTCGCCACTGAGCACCATCTTGCCCAATCTTGTCTTTGGAGTCCACTCTGCCATCTTAATCCGCCTCCATCCTGCTCTTGACCTCTTTGATCATCTTTTCCATGTCCTCGCGTATATGGCGGCCCATCAACCTGTCCTCTGAAGGGATCGATCTCTTCACCATGCGGAACATCGATCCCTGCATCTAGCATGCCCTTCAAAGCAGCGAAACAGCCCGCTCCCTTTGCCGGCTCTTTCAGCCCTATGTCAAGGACCGCTTCCTCTATCCCATTGCTCACTGCCCTCTTGCCGGCCAAATAGCCAGTGAGATAGGCCGCGGGGATGTTCCCTGTTGCCGCGTTCCATCCGAGCGCTTTGAGCTCATTGGAGCTTGCCGCGGCCAACACCTTATCACCTTTTGGATCGTAGGCAATGAACTGGACGTTGGCATTCTTCAAGGAGATACCTGACGACCGCCCTCGGGACCCTTGCCCTGAGCAGTCTTTGTCTCTGCCTGTAGTCCGTTCTGCCTTCCCTTCTCCTGCGGAAGTTCACTCTATATCTTGGTCCATCTGCCATTACTGTCCCTCCTGCAGGTGTCCGTCAGCTTTTAGATGGGTCAATATGTGAGCTCGGCTCTTGAACATCCCGCCCTTGGCCCTCATATAGTACACACGATAGACCTTCTTGGAGATCTTTCCTGAATCCCTGAGTTCCCTTAGGGTGGTTCTGATCGGACGGATCGTTTGGATCCAATCCCTTTTCGTAGGGGTACGTGCTCCGGCAGGGCCTTTCCTGCTTCCAGGACCGCGCTGCCTGCCCTTCGATCTTTGTTCATGATTATATCTGGCCCTACCGCGGGAGACGCCTTTCTTGGCCATCGCCCTTATTGTGCCAGATTCAATAGCGGTGCGTATGTCCGCTCTTGTTATAGCGTCAGCGACGTCCTCTTCCCTGTTAGGGTCTATCCATACGCGGTTATTTCCACAACCGAGTATTTCCGCCGCCATTCTTCTTTGGTTCTTGAGGTCCATTTCTACCCCATCCTGTTCAGCACGCGAATGCCAAGCCCATCGGCCTTGGCCTCGATGTCGAGCCTTTTCTTGGTCCCAACACTGCTTCCAATTCTGACCGCTTGCAGCTTCGGATCTATGCCGTCGAGCTGCTTGGGATTATGGATCAGCACCTCTTTGAACCCAGATGAGTGCAAACCTCTGACCTCCTTTGGGCCACGGTAGCCTATGCTGACCACAGCAGGTCTGTACTTGTAATGCATCCTCATCTTGCTGTGCATTCCCCTTGGCTTTCTCCACTTAAGTCCGAGCCTCGGGAACCTGAACCACTCCTGTCTCAGGAATTGTGGCCTCTTATGACCGATAGCATATCTCTTGGCGAGAAGCTCTTTCGTCCTGGCATCGAGCTCTGGTTTCTTTTTGGCGTGATATGCGCCCTCTTCGATGACCTCAGCAGTAGGTTCGACGATTTCGGTCTCCGATTTCTGGACCTTTTTTGCCTTTCCTTCCGCTGGAACAATGGCCGTCTCGCCCTCCTTCTGTTCCTCTTCAGAGGTCTCCTCGGAGCTGCCCTCTAGGCTCTCTTTCCAGTGCTGAAGCGTCTTTGGTCCGACACCATCTAGCTCTTTCAAGAGCATCTTGGAGGTCTTCTCATCATCGAGCGCTTTCTTTAGATCTGCCAGGGACCTGATCTCAAGGCCCTCGAGCTTTTGTCGGTGTTCCTCTTTGAAATGAGGGAGGTCAGAGAAATCCTCTATCGTTTTAGGCGCCTTGCTCATTGGCTCACCTTCTTGGCCTTCTCAACGATGTATATTCCATCTTGGAACACCCTCGGGTCGAATCCCTTGATGACCGTGGCCTTCTCGATATTTGCCGCAGTTTGGCCTACCGCCTCAAGATCGATCCCTTCTAAGGTCACATCGTTGCCTTTCACGGTTATCTTGGTGGACCCAAGTATCTTGGCGTTCCTAGGCGATCTCTCCCCTAGGAAGTTCTCGATGACGAACCTATCACCTTTCGGATATGCTTTCATCGGGAAGTGAGAGTAGACGATCTTCATGGTGTACAAGAACCCGTTGGTGACGCCTTCTATCATGTTCGTTATGTGCGATGCGAAGGTACCAACTATCGCCTTATCCTTTACCCTTGGAAGCTCACAACTTACGATCACATGGTCCATTTCCTTAACGATCTTCGCCCTAGGATGCGAGAACGTCCTGGCTAGTTTACCCTTGGGTCCGTTAACTGTCACCGTTTTTCCAGTGATGTCCACGGTAACTCCCTCGGGGATCACAACCTTCTCTTCAATATGGCCGCTCAGTGTCATCTCATCATCCTCAGTAAACGAAGGCCAGAAGCTTCCCACCGACCCCGAGCTCTTTGGCCTTCGTATGGCTCATGACACCTGACGTAGTTGTCAATATGAGCACCCCGAAGTCCTGCGCGGGTAGGTATCTAGATTCGAACCTTTCTAGATCGTTCTTCTGCACCGAGTATCTCGGCTTTATCACGCCGCAGTCGTTTATCTTGCCCTGTATCAATACCTTGAACACGCCTGCCTTACCATCTTCAATGAACTCGAACTGGTTGATATATCCGTACTCCTGCATGACCTTGAGGACCCTTCCAATTAGCTTGGACGAGGGTCTGATCATGCATTCGCTCTTACCAACTGAGGACGCGTTCTTGATGGTCGACATCGCATCATTTAATGGATCGCTCTGCATGTCTTATCACCTCAGGAGTACTTCTTGAAACCGATCTGTGGTGCTATCTCACGGAAGCACTGGCGGCAAACATGCATTCCATAGCGGCGCACTATGCCCCGCTTCCTGCCGCAGCGCATGCACCCTTTTTTTCTACCGAACTCTTTCTTGGTCTTCATTCGACCACCTCGAGACTGAAACGCTCCCTCATGAAGTTCATCGCCTCTTCTCTCGTCATCCGATGCTCCCTTGGCACCTTCTGCCGCATGATGCGCCTCTTGGCGACCCTATAACCGGGCCTCTGGATGACAACATTTACATCGAGTCCGAAGATACCGATCTTACGGATCATACTTCATACCTGCGAAATCAGTGTAATCAGAGATACCGAAGGAAAGGTTACCTTCCTTATCGAAAGAGTAGGTCGCCACCCTGTTCTCACGGATCGACAACGCCCTCTTCAGGAAGTCTTCGGCGACCTCACCTCTTAGTGTGACCTTGCAACCGATCGGCATGCCGAACCTTACCCCAAGGTCCCTGTTGGTCACCTTGGCATGGGTCACCATCGGCACTTGCTCGGTGAGCATTTGCAGCACCTTTTGGGCCTTTGCCAGTCGCTCGCCCGCCTCGCCCACGCCTATGTTGATAACGACCTTCTCTATCTTTGGCCGTCTCATCATCTCGCTCATAGTGCACTCTCCTCTGGTAGTTCGATTCTCCGGAGCCTTCGTGCCTATGACGAAAACGTTGGATTTGGTGGTGTAGGAACCATCCTTGAACCAAACAAGATTGTCCGATGATGTCCTGGTGACCTCGTACTCCTCTATCACTGCCGTCTCGCCCACATGTGGGAACCGCTCATTATGAGGGCGACGCTCCCCTTTGCGAGCTTATACGTCTCAAGGATCTTGCGAGAGGGTACTTCGATCTTTAGTACGTCACCGGTCTTGAAATTGCCCCCATCGATCAAGATGTTCGTCCCGTCATGAAGGTTCAACTGTGTCTTGCCCCCTGTGACGGTGGTCTTGTCCTCGATACGGCTAAGCTTCCAGTTGTTCTTTCCTTCCTGGACCTTTACCAAGGTCAATTTACCACGACGGTTTATCACCATTCTATAGCTGGTATTGGTCTTAGGGATGGATATGATGTCCATCACACCGATAGGGAACTTCCCGTTCCTGACGACGTTCCCATTGACCAAGATCTGCTTTTCATTGATGATCTGCCTGGCCTCGGTAGCGGTCGCGCACAGCTGTAGAAGGTCTCTCATGACCACCACTGCTGGCATACTGCCCTCTATGGCGTGTGGACCCGGGGACGGCTTTGTAACCCAGGCGTTGGTCTTCCTTTTAATGGGCCAGCTCCTTGGGGCCGTCAGCCTTTTCATATCCTTGCTCATTGTGAAGCCTCCTTGGCTCTCTGCAACTTTTCCTTTCTCTTGACATCGGTGAGGTCAAGCTTTGTTATCGTCACCTTTGAAGCATGTACCGGTCTTGCGACCTGAGTACCGTCCGCTTTGGGGTGGGTGACCCCTTCTACGGTTATCCTTCCCGCCTTGGTGTCGACCGCTGCGACCTTTCCCTCTATACCGACGATGTCGTCATCGCCGCGCATCACCTTCACCGTATCTCCCTTGATCACTTGCAGTGACCTTATCCCATACTCCTTCCTGAGCGGGTCGTCAAGGTGAGAGGATATGTTCTTCCTCCTTATGTGGGTGGGAGCGTTATAGAAGGCCTTCCTCTGTTTCCTGGCTTTACTACTCTCTACCATTGTTTCACCTTCAGATTATGGTCGAAGCGGTAGCGGCTATCCTTGGCCACCGTTCGGCCGCTTCCCTTGCCACAGGTCCCTTGATGTCGGTACCTTTCGTCTCTCCTTCTTCTGTCGTTATTACAGCGGCATTGTCCTCGAACTGGATCATCACACCGTCCGCGCGCCTGAAAGGCCTGCGCTGGCGGACTACGATAGCATATACGACCTGTCTCCTCATCTCCGGGCTCCCTTTCTTGACGGAGGCGATAACGATATCGCCAACGCCCGCCTTGGGATACCTTCGTGCCGTTCCATGATATCCCGGAACGGTCAAGATCGCGATGGTCTTCGCCCCAGTATTGTCGATGACGTTCAATACGGTGCCGTTCTGGACACCACGCTGTCTGTCTACCAGCGACTCCTTTCATTGACGTTCACCTCTTCTCGACAACAACGAACGAGACCGTCTTGCTCAGCGATCTGCACTCCATGATCTTTACATGGTCGCCGGCCTTGATACCAAGACATGGCGGATTGTGTGCCGAGTAATGACTGGTTCTCTTTTCGTAACGTTCGTACTTCTTTTGATAATTCAAATACTCCCTCTCGACCACCGCGGTCTTGTCCATCTTTATCGAGATGACGACACCTTCGATGATCTGGCCCCTTACCGACAATTGCCCGTGGAACGGGCAGTGCTTGTCCGCGCAGGGGGTCTCAGGAGATTTGACGTCGATTCCAATATCCTTGACTTCGTTTGCCATAGGATCACCTTATCTTCTTGATCCGATCCTCAGGTCGGTGTTGGATCTCCGAACCATCGATCATGATCTTATTACCCAGGTATGTGAACAGGAACTCATTCGCCTGCTTCGGGACGGTCAACTCCTTGTCACCTCTTTTGATGACAAATGTGTTCTTTGTCTCGTCCACGATGATACCGGTGAAGTTTACACAGCCCCCTTTAGGGGATGATACCTCCACTTCCAGGCCTATGAACTCCATTCGCATGAACTCCCTCTTGTTCATCTCTGCTCATCTGACATCCGTTTTGAAGCCCATCTGTTCCAGGACCTCTTTCACTTTCTTTTTATGGTCGCCCTGGAGCTCGATCCGACCTTGTTTGGCCGTTCCCCCTGCCGCACATTTGCTCTTCAATTTCTTGGCAAGGTCGTCCATGTCAATGTCGTTCTCGTCGATGCCTTCGATCACGGTCACTGTTTTTCCATATCTTCTGCTGTCAGTGCTGATCCTCACAGTCTGTTGTTCGCGTGCGATCTCTTCGCACATGCACAGCTCTTTTGGTAGTCCACATACTGGGCATATTTCAGCCATTACTTCTCTTCCTCCTCCTTCTGGATGGTCTCGATCCTAGCTATGTTCGTCCTGAGGGCCCTGATTCTGCCAGGGTTATTAGGGGCTCCTCCCATTGCGGCGGTCCCCCTCTCGTGCATGAGCTCGCTCTTAAGTTCGCTCAGTTTATCAACCCTGTCGTTGGCGCTCATCTCCCTGATCTCAGAGGTCCGGAGGAGAGCCATTACTGGTCCCCCTCCTTCGTTCCTTCGATCTCAGCGACGTTCTCCTCGTCAGTGGCCTCGGTCTCCGTCGGCTCCGTTCTGTCCCCTGCGATGGGCGATGGTTCTTCCTTCGCTGCCATCAGCGGTGCTAGCTCCGGGAACAGTTCGGCTGCCTTGGCCGGCGGTGTCACATCTATCTCGTCCGGTAGTCTCGCCGTCGGACGCATTATTTCCACGGTGACCCCAATGACACCTGGCTTGAGCTTTGCGACCGCAAAGCCCTTGTCGATGTCCTTCAGTTTGGGCTCCCCGCAGAACTTTATGTACCCTTCTTTGAACTTCTCGGTCCTGTGTCTTTGACCGGTCAGTTTTCCGGCGATGATAACATGACAGCCTCTTGCGCCAGAGTCCATGATCCTTCGCACGGTGGAGTGTCCAGCGCGTCTGAAATGCCATCCGCGCTCCAAAGCGAACGCGAGCTTCTCCGCCATTATCTGAGCGTTCAGATTGGCGTTCTCGACCTCCTGCACCTCCACCTGTGGGTTGTCGAAGTGGAAATCTTCCTCGATGGCCCTTGTAAGGTTCTTTATGGCAGACCCTCTGCGTCCGATCACGATACCTGGTCTCTCGGTGATCAAGGTGACCCTCGTACCCATAGGCGTTCTCTGAACGTCCAATCCGCCGAACCCTGCTCGGGTGACCTCTTTCATGAGGTACTCCTTGAGCAGGACCCTTCGGACGTTCTCTGCAATGAACTTCCTTTCGTTCGCCATTTACTGAACCTCCTCTAGGATTACCTCGATGTTCACCGTTTGTTGGTTCCACTGGGTGCTGCGGCCATATGCACGCGGCATGTATCCCGGTTGGGTCCTTCCAGGATTGGCGGTGACCACTTTGACCTTCATGTTCTCGGCGTCCAGGCCCTTGTACTCGGCATTGTGCTTTGCGCTCTCAAGGACCCTTAGGATCGCCTGGGCAGATTTCTTGGGATATCTGCCAGGCCCGACGCCTGCCTTATGGGCCACGCCCATGTTGTACCTGGCGAAGGGGACCGGCCTCTTGATCTCGATGACCTCTTCGAGCATCTTGATCGCCTTGTCGAGCTTTCTTCCCCTTATCATGCGGCATACTTCCCTAGAGTCCTTAGGAGAGATCGGAATTTCCTTTCCGATCGCTTTCGCGGTGGTGTCCGGGTCTGCAATTTGTGTGTATCCAGCCATTTCATCACCTTACTTAAGCGGTAGGAACTTCGATCCTCTTGTCGCACCTACACCAGGTCCGGAGTGCTTTGGTGCCTTTCGCGTCATTGCGAACTCACCGGTATAGTGTCCGATCATTTCGGGCTTTACCTCGAACTCGATGAACTCCTTACCGTTGTAAACAGCGACCCTTCTTCCAACGAACTGTGGTATTATGGGCACATCACGGCGATGTGTCCTCGTGACCTCTCGGTTACCTGCCCGGAGCGTCTCGAATGCGGTCCTCTGCTCGTCGTTCATTCCGCGGGTGAGAGTTCGCCTGGCTCTCGCAGGTAGCAGGGTCACCATCTCGTCGAAGGGCATCTCTAGCAGCTCATCCATAGTGAAGCCGTGAAAGGTGAACTCCTTCTTCCTACGGGCGGTGATCGCGCCCTTCTTCTTCCTTTGTCTTCTGCGCGCGGCCTTCTGACCGCCGATTCTTTTCTTTTGCCATTGTGATCACTTCCTCTTCTTCTGTGGTGAGAGACGGCCGACCTTCCTTCCTGGAGGAGCGTTCCTGCTCACGGTGCTCGGTTTACCGACATGTGGGTGACCACCTCCACCATGGGGGTGGTTGACCGGGTTCATCGCTACACCTTTTACCTTGAAATATGCCTTGCTCATACTACGGAAGGCATGGAACTTGTTCCCTGCCTTACCGAAGGGCTTCTCTTTCATGCCTCCGCCCGCAACGACCCCCATTGAGACCTTGCACCTAGGGTCGAAGGTCTTGAAGGCCCCTGAAGGCATCAGTACGACGACCTTCGCACCCCTGCTGACAACTGTCGCAGATGTGCCTGCGGTCCTGACGAACTTACCTCCGTCACCTGGTTTGGCCTCTATGTTATAGATGAAAGACCCTTCTGGAACATCCTTGATTTCGGTCACGCAGCCCGGGGCCATCTTTGAGGTGTCGCACATGGCGACGTCCTGTCCGACCGTCATGCCCTCGGCCGCGATCATGAGCACCTTCTCACCTGAGAAATCGACCTGCGCCAACGGACAGGTCCTTCCCGGGGCGTGCACCAGGTCCAGGATCTTACCATTGCCGTTTTTGATCTTCGGATATCTGATATCGCCGATATGCCTGTGACTTGGAGAGCGATATTGGGCTCCGCCCTTGCCACGTCTTTGCTGCCTGAGTTGTTTTCCCATGTCACTCCCCTCAGAACACTCCAATCCTCATTCCAATATCCTCAGCGGAATAGCCCTCGGCGAGTTGGATCGTCGCGCGCTTTCCATCTTTGGTGATCTTTGTCCAGACCCTCTTGACCTTAACTTCGAAATGGGACTCGAAAGCGGCCTTGATCTGCTGTTTGGATGCTTCCCTAAGAACCACGAACTCGATCTTATTGCCGTCCTTGAAGTCCTGTGTAGGAGTTCCGGTCATATGGTTCATCGTCTTTTCCGTCACGTAGGGGTGAAGGAGGATATCGCTTTGCTTTACCATCCTTACCACTCTCCTATCATCTTTAGGGCCGCCTCGGAGAAAACCGTGAGCCTGCCCGCTGCTCCGCCTGGAGCCAGCAATCCTGTGTTCAACGACTCTGGCGAAACGATCTGAACGCCTGGAAGGTTGTTCGCCCCCGAGATGACCGGGGCGGCCTTCTCGGATACGACTATGAGTATGCTCCTCGGGGTCTTGTGCCTTCGGTCCCTCATCTTCCCTCTTCCGGCTCGGATCTTCCTGCCGTATTTTGCCCTGTCCAGGTCATATCCGACCCCGATGCTGTCCAAAACATCGATCACGGCGCTCGTGGTGGCCAGCTTTTCGAACTCGTCCTCAATGACCACTGGTGTGGTGACCGCCTCATCGAACTGGTGACCTCTTACCCTTACCTTCATCGGGTCGGCCAAAGCCGCTAAGGCAGAGTACTTTGCTTTCAGTCTCTCCTTCCTATTGACCTTCTTTGACCAGTCCTTCTCTGGTTTGGGTGGCCATGCACGGCGACCTCCGACGTTGTTAGG
Organism: Methanomassiliicoccaceae archaeon; assembly: GCA_963741025.1. Taxonomy (GTDB): domain Archaea; phylum Thermoplasmatota; class Thermoplasmata; order Methanomassiliicoccales; family Methanomassiliicoccaceae; genus CAVUGW01. The sequence goes on along the minus strand of CAVUGW010000020.1, from coordinate 43,056 downwards.
TGATTGTGCTGCCGTTGCCCCTTGGGCCAATCTTTGGACCCTGGATACGCCTCGACCCTTTCCCCATGTCGATACTGAATGGCTCATCCCTGCGTTCGGGCTTGGACCATATGGTTGGCGTCTGTTAGCCTCTTCCGCCACCGTTGCCCTCTTGATGATGTCCGGCCTGTACTCAGTACTGAACACCGGAGGTAGCTCAACAGTGCGTAGGACCTCTCCTTTGACAGAATAAATGTTGACCTTTCCATTGACCATGTTTAGGCCCCCTGCTTAGATTCGGTCGAAATGTAGACCAGATTGGGAGCTTCCTTGAGAACGGTCCCGGCCCTTCTTACTGGATTCCTGAGGCGTATGAGCCTCTTTGTGGGTCCCGGGACGGAGCCATGTATCAGAACATAGTTGTTCCTGATGTTACCGTAATGGAGGAATCCGCCCTTTGGGTTGACCTCTTCTCCCTTCTCTCCGATCTTGAGTATACGTTTGTTATATTCGGTCCTCTGATGGTATCCGACCTGACCGGCCTGAGGCACGGAGGGTCTAACGAATCCAGGTCTCTTCGGACCGAGCGTTCCTACCATCCTGCGGTGCTTGGAGTTCTTATGGGATAGCAATTTTACACCCCATCTCTTGACCGCACCCTGGAACCCTTTTCCCTTGGTGACCGCTGCAACATCTATCACAGCACCATCTTTCGCAAAATCAGTGACCTTGATGTCCTTTCCGAGAATGGACCTTGCATACTCCAATCTCTGCTCGACCGAGCCTCCTCCGATGCGGGTCTCCATAAGGTCTGGAACCTTCTTTGGGACACCTGTGATCATTTTTGGTTGGGTGTATGTCAATACTCGGACCTCTTCAACGTTCTTCTTGTCGAGTTCGCCCCAGGCCTTATCGGTATCGTAGTTCTTCGGAACAGGGAGCCTTCTCTTAAGAGGGTCCTCTAGGTTCGAAGCCCATACCTCTCCGACCGTTTTGAGACCATATCGGGTGTTCTCATAGAGCCTGACCGCTGCGATCTTCATAGGGGGCACTTCAAGAACCGTCACTGGGATCTGTATCTCCTGGCCTGCCGTAAGGCTGGAGTTGCGGTAGTCCACCACGAATGCGTGGGTCATTCCCGCCTTGTACCCTGCGAACCCTTGGAGCTTTGGCCCCTCGTTTATCTCGGGCCAGGAATCTAACCTAGGTGTCTGGCTTATCGCTCTCTTTCTTGGCGAATATGCTTTTGAGCCTTTTCTTGGACGTCTTTTGTTCGACATGATTCTCCCTCTCTTCTCTTGAGAGAATCCACTCTCTATGCTAGCGCCTGATCATTTCAATCGCTCTAGATCAGCACTTTCGACCGTGACGCGTTATTCGCCCTCCGAGAATGGACGAGGAGAGGAAATTGGGATGCTAGGCATTGCCCATGGCGTCTGGTCGAACGTCCTCAGCGCGTTCAGCGTATTGCTTGGCATTATGGTCATAATATTTAACCTTTACGAGCAGTGAAGTCAGTTGAATTAATGGGGAAGAGGTGCCTGGCAGGTTTTTTCAGCTCCATGCTCGCAGAGCTGTTTGGTGATACAAAACATGCCAGGCATGTTCATCTCGGAGACCATCGTAGATAGTTCTTGGCACGTTCAGGACGAACGGTACGTCGTAAGAGGCGAGAGAGCTAGCGTCGATGCCTCGAACTGGCATCGCTCGCTGCGAGAGGTGAACGGCCGCCGACGAGGGCGGCCGTTCGTTCTTCCGCCTCAGATGCTGGAGAGCGTTCGGAGGTTCATGTTCGAGCTTCATCTCAGCTTCCGAGCGGTGGAGGGTCATCTTCGACGAATGCTGTCAGTGCTCGGACTCAAAGCTCCGGACCACACGACCATCTGGAAGCGTCTATCCAAGGGGGAGGCCAGACCTGTCGTTCCTCCCAGAAATGCGATCATCGCCATCGACAGCACAGGGTTCTCGACCTCGCTTCGAGGCGAGTGGCTTCGTGATCACTGGCACAAAAAACGGGGCTTCGTCAAGGCGCACGTCGCCATCGATGTGATGACGCTCGAGGTGCTCGGCGTCATCATCACGGACGAGAGGGTCGGTGATCGCACCATCTTCGTCCAGCTCATAGAGCAGGTGCTCGCTCGAGGCGTCGTCATAGAGAGGGTGCTCGCCGACGGAGGTTACGACTCGACGTATGACTTCGATCTGCTGAGGAGCAAGGGCATCGAGGCCGGTATCAAGATGGCCTATGATGCGAGGACAAGGTCTCGTGGTGGGACATCGGCCAGACGCATGGCCGTCAAGGAAAGGGATGAGCTTGGCCAGGAGGGATGGGAAGAACGATACGCGTACTCGCTGCGCTGGATGATAGAGTATGTGTTCTCGGCCGTGAAACGCGTCCTCGGCGGAGAGGTGAGGTCGCGTCGTCGCGACCTCATGTTCGCCGAGGTCGAGAACAAGTTCTGGACATGGAACGAGATGAGACGGGAGGAATTGTTCAACTAGCTTGAGCAGTGGACCTCCCTGAACCAGCGGGAGGAAGGTGACATGAAAGATGTCACAAATATCGATGATCGATTCTCAAATGGCATGTCTTCGTTCAGTGATGCTTTGAGGAACCTGTCCGTTTCCCAATAATGATCTACGATCGATCTATTGCAATAACGTCCACGAGCTCTCTTCGGTCAAGATATGCTTCGGTCCATATCTATTTCTCCATGCTCCATCGGGGTGGAAGCAAGGTTAGGACTGATATATGTGATCTGGACACATGAGCGGGTGGTCCAATGCGACCCCTTTATAGGCCGATCGAACCTTTCGAACAAAGAAAGCGGAACCGTTCGAAAGGATGAACAGGTACACATATTGCCCACGTGACCTATTATGTGGGAGGAACGAAGAGGTTGGCCTTATGGAACAGAGAACGCTCCTGAACTATGATATCATCGATCCGTATAGAGCGACGACCATCAGCGAGTTCAGAGACCAGTTCAGAAGGCTTTACGCTCGTAATCCCAAGGCGGCCGAGCTTAGCCGCTATTATGAGATGCATCCGATGGAGCTCGAGCGAAGAAGATCGGACACAATAACGAAAAGGGATCAAAAGTAGATCGAACGGTAAGCAGAAGATCTTCCATCGTTCCATCGACATTTCATTGGTGCTTTGTTTCCAGCTCCTGAAGGGCCTTGCCATCCTCGTTCACCATGCATACCTTGGCCCCGATGACCTTAAAGCACGAATCCTTGTCGCATGGCTCTATGTGGATATGGACAGAGGTCCTTTTCAAAGAGGTTTCTATGTCCTTCTCGAGCTTGTCCACCAATCTGTGACCTTCTTCCACGGACAGATTATGCCGGATGACCAAGGTAAGATCAACGAATCTTTCCGGACCCGCTTTCCTCGTCCTTAGGGAATGATAGCTAACAAAATCATCACTGTGCTTTCGTATTACATCTTTGATCAGCTTCTCGTCCTCCGGACCAAGGCTAGTGTCTAGCAGGTCGGCCCCGGACCTTTTGATAAGGTTCCATGCGACCCTTACGATCAGCATGGCCACGCCGAGGGCTATCAACGGGTCAAGCTTATCTATGCCTGTCAGCTTGATCAAGATCAGGCCGACGAATATGCTGAAAGCCGTCCATATGTCCGTCCTAAGATGGATGGCATCCGCCTCCAAGGCCATGGAGTCCTCTTCCCTGGCGACCTTATAGAGATATCTTGATACGACGATGTTCACGACAACAGCTATGCCCATGACGACTATGCCAAGATCTATCGATTCGACGATAGAGCTCGATAACAGTTTTATTATGGCCTCATAGAAGATGAGCGCTCCCGCAATGAGTATGAACATGGCCTCTATGATGCCGGACAGGTTCTCATATTTACCATGGCCATAGGGATGCTCTTTGTCTGCTGGTTCCACCGCCTTTTTTATGGAATAGTTCGCTATCAGTGACGCTATCAGGTCCATTGTGGAGTGTATGGCCTCTGACAGGACCGATATTGACATCATGAAGAGCCCGACGGTGATCTTCAGCAATACAAGGCACAAATTGCTGATTATCGATATTCGCGCCGCCTTGACCTTCCTCTCCACTAACGATCCTCCAGGACCAATAGATAAAAAACCACTTAGCTATTTGGGTTTATCCCATAAAGTTCGATCTCATAGCAGATCGGAGACAGGTTTTCGATGGGCGGAGGCCGTTCGACCGCTGCCTTGTTCCGCTCGGTGTTGCGCTCTTTATGGCCTCGAACGTTCAAGGTCACGGGCTGAGCGTACAGCGGAGCGAAAGGACACTGCCGATCATGGATACGGTTCGATGGCCATGTGGCGCCACCATCGAACATGACCGGGCCATCCAATAATGGTCCTGTTCGATATTGGACCGGACATAAAGTCGAACGGGGGCCATCTTTTTGACCTCACCGGACGATCGTTCGAGATGTTATCACAATTTTCCTTCTTTTGCTTTCTTCTGCAGCCGCTTGCTCCTTTCCTTGGATGTCAACCCAGTAGCCTTCTCCATGAACAGATTATATTTTTTACTGGACTCTGACATGGTATCGACCGAGGCATCCTTGTCAGAAATGGTATTGACGATCAATGTGTTCTTGTCCTTCAGTTTGACCTCGAACCTTTTTGTGGCACCGAACGAGGTGACCAGGAACCCGTTCTCTTCATTCACATCCCCCAGTAGCTCTTTCATCATGATCTTGAGCCCATCGCCCTCAAGGCTGGACCCATGACCTCTTTTTATATCGAACTCCATGCTCTTCCCTCCCAAATTTGTTCAATCCAGTTCAAGTTCACTTCCCAGATATCTATCTAGGTCCACCGAGGTATCCGAGCGTGTCCTGAACATCCATCAATGCTACCCACTCAGCGTGACAGGGGCAGTTCAGGCCGTCAAATCTCTCCAACTTCTGAGCAAAGGCGAAATCTTGTACCGCCTCCAAGATCCTCTTATCGCATTTTTCACAATTATGCACGCCCCGTGGCGTCCCCCCTCCTGATGGAGATGAGAACACCCGGCACTCCGATACCTTGGACCCCTCCCTCAGAACCTCCAAGAGAGACCACAACCAGGGAGGACGGTAATCGCCCCTCGCCCATAACATCTCGACGAACGTATCCTTCTGAACGTTCACAGGGTTGATGGAAATGCTCTCTGAGAACTTGGATGCATAGGCCATCGAGCTGATGGCATCTTCAACAGCACGTCTCTCCGACATGAAAGGGGGTTTGAGCAGTAGGTATGTTCTGAGAGGGATGTCCAAGCCTCTCATCACCTCCGCCGCCTTAGTATAATCTGCGACCGTGAACCCCTTCCTTACGCACTTCTTAAGAATTTCCTCATTAGAGGATTCAAGACCTATCGCGATCTCCAGTTTATCTGTCCCTTTGAGGTTCTGCTCCGTAATGAACTCAGGTCGACTTTCGACCAATATGCGCTTTGATGACCCGAACGAGGTAAGTATCTGTTCCTTAGCTCGAGGGGGACCTCAGTAGGGTCCAGGAAGCTTCCTGATGTGTATACCTTCACCATCGGTTCTCCCTTGTAACGATCAAGCGCTTTGCTCAGTTGTGCCCTTAGGTCGTTCGTTGTCACTCCCTTTGAGCTCGCAGCATTATAGCCGCACATAAGACAGCCTTTCTGCCAGGACCACCAGCAGCCTGTGGTCCTGAGGATCATCACGAAAGCGGGGACCCTCTCCCCGTTAATGACGTCCTCCTCCTTCCAAATACTAACCGGCGTGCAGTGTTCCTCGGCAGAAAACCTATGCGTCATCATCGACCCCGATCGTTCATGATGGACATATACCCGACCGTAATTAGCTTTGCCATAATACTATTTTCCACAACCGGGCCTCATGTGTTTCTCAATATATCTCTGATGATATTCCTCAGCGCGCCAGAAATGTGATGCTGGCACAATCTGTGTAACGATGACCTTTCCATCATGTTCGCCCGAAGCCTGTTCCTCGGCCTTTGACCTGAGCGCCGCTCTCCTTTGTTCATCATCATGATAGAATATGACAGATCTGTACTGGGACCCGAAGTCAGGACCTTGCCTGTTCAGGGTCGTGGGATCATGGACGTGCCAGAACACCTTAAGAAGATCTTCGTACGACACTAACACAGGATCGTAAGATAGTTCGATCGACTCGGCATGGCCTGTTCTTCCTGTACAGACCTCTTTATATGTGGGATGCTCCTGGGACCCGCCCTCGTAGCCTACCTGGGTGCTCATGACACCTTTTATCTTGGAGAAGGTGTGCTCAACGTGCCAAAAACATCCGGCGGCAAAGGTCGCCTTCTTAATATCGTCTTTCGCATCTACCATGGATGATCCATACCCCCTGCGCAAATAAAAGCTCAAGGGTTTTCACCTTTATTTCAAAGCGGTTCCTGACCCTGGTCGTCAGGTCCCGGTCGAAATAGCGTTTCAGAGGTGGCCATCGGACCTAATGTTCGATCATATCATGAGCTGCCTTTCACCAATCCGAACAATGCCCTCGCCGTTATAGGCTCCATTTTTAGCTCCCCGCTCCTTTTGGCGGCGATGATCTTGGCGATGTCGGTGTCGTAATTCTCACGGCAGACCTTGATGGCTTCTTTTACCTCGCTCCTTCCGAACGCGTACGCAAGCTTCAGGAACGGACGCATGAGCCCCTTTTTGATGCTTCGATCGTTCCAATCCTCGAGCAACGATCCACCCCATCTCAGGTTATGCTCCCAGCATGCTAGAAAGAGATCGTTATGAGCACGGGTCATGTCGTCGACCTTGAACGATGTCGATCCTTCGTTCAGCTCCCCTGTCGATACAAAGAACAAAGGTACTATGAGCGATCTGACGTCCCGAAGGCGATCTACGAGCTCGTTCGTCATGGTAACGTCCCCGTCCGTCTCTCCTGGAAGGCCCATGATCAAGGTCGCACAAGGCACCCATTTATTCTGTTCAAGGATGTTGAAGCCTTGGACGACCGTATCTGGCCATTCGGCGGTCGTGAAAGGTTTGCACTTTCCGGCCATGAACTTCGTCATCAGTTCCTCGCTAGCCGTCTCGATCCCGGTCTGGCCCCCAAGCCATCTATGCTCATCCAGTTCTAAAATTTCTGAGATCCTTTCGACGGCCCTTGGAGCGCTGGCGACGGAAGCCAATGCCAGATGGGATATGGAGACACGGGTCACCCCTGGACGGCCCCTGACCTCTCTGAACAAACGAACTACCTTCTCCTCGTCCACCGTAACGGTCTTTGCACCATAACGCATGACATCTTCAGCGTGAAGAATAGGTTGTCTTCCGCCTTTCAGATTGGTGTCCACGTCTTTGCATATGGTCTCTAGCGGGATGCATCTATAACGTTGCAGTTGTGGTACACAGAACTCGCAGCCTCTTCCGCATCCACGGGAGATCTCGACGATACCATCGATCGTCGCATAGCGTAATGTCGGTATCTCCTCTATAGGGGTGACCTCACCAAGGACCAGGCCAGGTACGGATTCACCCGCCATTATTTTCTGGAAGAGCGGTCCGGCGACCATTTCTGCCTCTCCCAGGACGACGCAATCGACACCGATCGCCTTTCGTTCCTCAGCATCGTTCAGCTGCCAGGCCCCTGGTCCACCCACCAATATCTTCGGTCTGTACTTGAGGACCGAAGGATGATGAAGAACCTCCATGAACTTCAACTTCATATGGGGTTCCCCGCCAAAGATCTGGGAGAAAGTGGAGGTCGCCGGTCCCCTTCCCATCGGGTCGTTCTCGGTGCATCCAAGGATCTTAGTATCTGGACCGATGACCTGGTCGAGGTGATCAGGATGAGCAACGATGATGTCCTCGTCCCTGAACCCGTATGCTAGTAGAGATGACTGGAGCTTCCTGAGCCCACAAGGGGCCTGATCGACCGAACCGTCCTTATTTACATCGATGGATGGACAAAGCAACGAGTAATAGATGCTGTCCGGGAGCGTCCCCTGCGGAATGCAAGCACTGAACCCGAGGAATATGCTTCCACCATACTCGCTCATCAACGTCCTGTCAGCGGTGAGAACGATAGGATATCCATTTGGATGGTTAAGGTCTCCTTCTTTGTTCTTCGAAGGTATCATGGAACACACCTCTTGATGAAAATCGCCGATTTATTTGGTCGCAACTCGGGCGGGTGTACCTTATCTGGGGTTAATAAATCTTTCACAATTTTTCTAAATAATATGTCCTGGCCAACCCTATTGACCCGTTAAGGCGTCCTATGTAGGTTGACAACGGTCCACTGTGCTCCGTCAGGTTGTCATCTTTGGAGGATGGTGTCCTTTCGCCCGATGATCGTTCTCGCGTTCTCGGTCAGCCTTTTTAGCATCGACCGCTCGGCCATGTTTGGTCGTGAGGATGTCCGAAAAGAACGCCACCCCCAAATCGGAAAGAGACTTTTACATACTAGCTAACGGTCGCCCCATGATCGGGCCGTTGTCCCCTCGCCTTCGAGATCGATATGCCCCTGAGTTCAGAGAGGTCCTATGATCTTTCCCTGATCTTTCCCGATCGCTCTAAAGGTGCAGGGGGCCCTTTAGCTTAATCTAACTACGGCGAGCGAGAGGTCCCCATGCGTAAGCTGGGGGATGAGAGCGAGCCATGCACATCCGACCATCATATCCAAAACCTAAAATACCCACTCGGCCTCTCCAGAGGCAATACGGTCGGAACGACCAGAACATACGGCTGTCTGACATCATGTAACACCTCTTCGGAGGCGTTCGTGGATGATGCAGGAAGCTCCTCCCATAAAGGAGGGGCGCTTCACAATATTTCACCTCTATATCCTTCAAAGGAAGGTTGGCCTATGGCAAAGAACATTATCGTGGTTGGATCGGGGGCAGCAGGAATGAGCGCCGCCTCTGCCGCCCGTCTTGTGAACAAGGATGTCAACATAACGGTCCTCACAGAGGAGGAGCATATATCTTACTCACCATGTGCGATCCCGTTCGTTCTAGAAGGTAAGATCAAGGACTTCAGTTCAATAATAATGCACGATCCACAATTCTATTCAAGAGAGAGGAACATAAACATAATGACCCGTACAAAGGTCATTTCCGTCGACGTCGAGAAGAGACAGGTCGCGACGACCAGCGGGGAAATCTTTGCTTATGATTCATTGGTCTTGGCCACTGGAGGAATGGTGTTCGTCCCGCCGGTCGAGGGAAGCGGCCTACCAGGTGTGTTCAAGGTTCGTTTCATCAAGGACGGTATGGCGATCCAGGAAGCGTTGAACGGGACCGGTTCGATCGTCGTGGCGGGTGCTGGCGTGATCGGACTAGAGATGGCGGTAGCTTGCAAGAGGTCGGGCAAGGACGTCACCGTTGTGGAGATGTTCCCGCAGGTCGTCCCAAGGATCCTGGACCCAGAAATGGCGGCCGAGGTCCAAAAGTACTGTGAGTCCCTCGGTATCAGGTTCGTCATGGGCGCCCCGCTGGGGGCGATCAAAGGGGACGGAAAGGTCGAGAAGGTCATCGTCGGGAGTAAGGAGATACCTTGTCAGATGGTCATAATGGCCACCGGCGTAAGGGCGAACCTGGAGCTCCCGAACTTGATAGGTCTGGAGATAGGGCCGCTTGGGGGGGTAAGGGTCGCCCCATCTCTTCAACCATATCGGAAGGGTCGTTTAGTGAAGGACGTTTACATGGCAGGGGACCTTGTCATGTGCGAGAGCGCAGCGGTTCCCGGACCTACCATGAGCCAGTTGGGTTCGACGGCTGTAAGGCAGGGAAAGGTTGCAGGCACGAACGCGGCCGGCGGAAACCTGATATTTCCCGCCGTCACGAGCGCTTGGATAAGCCAGATCGGTGAGCTTCAGGTCGGTGGTGCGGGTCTTTCGAAAGGTCTAGCGGACTATTATGGTCTGATCACCGCCGAGGCGATATCGACCGGTTCGACCAAGGCAAGGTACTACCCAGGCGGGAAAAAGATCACGGTCAAGATGATCGCTGAAAGATCGACACGGAAGATAGTAGGTGTCCAGTTGGTAGGCGGCGAAGAGATCACGGGAAGGGTCAACTGGGTATCTGCGGCCATCATGTCGGGGAAAACCGTCGATGAGTTCGACAGTGGATTCGAGAACGCCTATTGCCCACCGACATCGATGGTGAAGGACGTCGTGAACAATGTGGCCAACGATCTGCTCAATAAGATGTGAGTCGGACCTAATGAACAGTAGTATATCTGACAATGGTCCAGAGATCGAGAACCGGGCGATCGTATTCCGGCCGCATGTAATTTTGTCAACCGATCTTTCTCTCGAATCCGATCATGCTCTGGGCCGTCTTCGCCCAATCGAAAAATATACATCATTCCAGTACCCAAATAACATGCGATGAGGGAATTCGAGATAAAACAAGCTAGGATCGCGATCGAGATATTGGGCTCGTTCAAAGATCCAAGGATCAGGTTCGAAGAGGAGACGACCGAGAGAGAGAACGCTGAGGGGCTTCCCATCAGCAACGATGGGTTTTGATAGGGTATGACGAGCAGGACCCAGGTCACAACCTCTCAGGTTCTGTCAGGGTCATCTAGTAAGATATCTGATGGACCGATAACGATCAAAAGAAAAGAGAAGAAATTTCGAAAAGGTTTGTTCGTCTGGCCTGCTCATACGTCGAAGTAGAGGAAGAACTCCGATGGGGTCGGCCTTAGCCTGACGTAATCGTTCTCCTTGATCCTCTTGAAGTCGAGATATGTTTCGATGAAGTCCTTGGTGAACACATTCCCTTTGAGCAGGAATTCGTGGTCCGATTCAAGGTTCTCAAGGGACCTTTCCAGGCTGCCTGGGACCGTTTTGATCTTTGACAGCTCCTCCTTGGAGAGCTCGAACAGGTCCATGTCGTATGGCTCTCCCGGATCGACCTTCCTCTTGATACCGTCCAAACCTGCCATCAGCATCGCAGCATAGCATAGGTATGGGTTGGATGTCGAGTCTGGTGGGCGGTATTCGATCCTCTTGGACTTCGGGCTCTTGGAGTAAACAGGTATTCTGACCGCAGCACTTCTGTTCCTCTGAGAGTAGACCAGGTTCACCGGTGCTTCATAGCCGGGCACTAGCCTCCTGTATGAATTGGTCGAGGGGGACGTCAGTGCCAACAATGCAGGGGAGTGCTCGAGCAGGCCGCCGATGTAATACAGGGCCGTGTCGCTCAGCATGGAATATCCCTTCTTATCGAAGAAGACGTTCTCGCCTTTCTTGGACAAGCTTTGGTGAACATGCTGCCCAGTACCATTATCCCCGAAGAGCGGCTTGGGCATGAAAGTGATCGTCTTACCGAAATCCTTCGCCGTGTTCTTTAGGATATACTTATAGATCTGGACCTGGTCCGCCATCTTGGTCAGGGTCTGGAACAGCATCCCGATCTCTCCCTGACCAGCCGTCGAAACCTCATGGTGGTGAAGTTCGCATTCGATCCCGGCGTTCTCAAGGTTCATGACACATGTCGATCTGAAGTCCTGGAGCGAATCGGTCGGAGGTACCGGAAAATAACCTTCCTTGTTCCTGGGTCTGTGCCCGTGGTTAGGTGCGTTGACCCCTTCCTTTCCGGAGTTCCATATTCCTTCGTCAGATTCGATATAATAATAACCAGAGTGCATGTTCTGATCAAATCTGACACCGTCAAAGACGAAGAACTCGAGCTCTGGTCCGAAGAAGGATTTGTCCGCGATCCCTGTCGCATTGAGGTATGACTCTGCCTTCTGGGCTATGAAACGTGGGTCCCTTGGGTACCTGTCCCCACTGACCGGGTCCGCGACATCACAGATGATCGACAGGGTCGGCACCTTGCATGCTGGATCGACGATCCATGTGTTCATGTCCGGCATCAAGAGCATATCGCTCTCGTTTATGGCAGCGAACCCTCTGATCGATGAAGCATCGAACCCGACGCCCTCTTTCAACAAATCCTCACAGAGCCTGTGGGCAGGGTAGCTGATGTGCTGCAGCATGCCCGGAAGATCCGTGAACTTAAAGTCCACCATCTTCACTTGTCCAGAGGCGCACATCTCAAAGGCCGTGCTCTTCTTGTCACTTGTCTTCGTTTGCTTTTTGGGTGATGTCGCCATTTTTTCACACCTTCTAAACATTTTGTCCGTGCGGCATCCCACAAAGGATTTTGCTCGATATCAACTTCCTTTGTTCAACGGGATGTTTCTCGAGAGTCCTTCCTTTTTTGAAGTGCCTCCGAGGCACATTATTAAAGCGAATATCGATAACTGAGGCTCTCAAGGCGAATGAAGATAGACAAATACATAATTAAAGGTTTTCTCATTCGACAAATGCACTGATCATCCCTAAAGAAACCGTCATGTATATAACCAGAACCGCCCGATCAGGGCCTAGGAGATTTTATTCCTACCATCGGAATAATCACTGGACAGCGATATCGTTTCCGGAAGAAGACCCTCGGATCACCTTTTAGATCCATAACCGACCAAATGGAAGCAGAGAGGTCTTGGACAGGACCAACAATTATGTCGTATATAATAAATCGACCGTCTAGATGTAACGGTCGGGGCTGTACCTTTGTCTAATGCATCATTGCCGGTCATATTCCAGGAATGATATTGAAAACCTTATTCGGACCTTCGACCGTCGTTCTCTATCAGAAGGCCTTACTTCTTATTGGGTGCTGGGAAACCTTCAAAAGGATGATCAGCGGGCATGAACAGGACAGCGTCCCGTCCGGACCACCATTGAAAATATGGGCTTTCTGGTGACATTTTTTTTATCAATAGCATCGCTGGAAAACCCACTTTTTGAAATGCAGGATGAACGGTGACAGTACCCTTTTTATGCTCTTTCACAATACCTCCTTAAAAGGAAGCTTCCCGACACCCACAAAAGGTAAGGCACTTCGATGGGAGAAAGAATGTTGAAGCTCGGGAACGACCTTCCAATATCGCTCCAGGAGGTATGAGGTAGGTGACGACCGGGGTGAAATGCGTTAGATCCCCCCTCTTGGAGCAGGTCGTGGGTGTCCCCCTCGTCCCGCGATCCGATGTCAGTCGACCGAACGTGATGAGCATTGAGCCCGAAGGCCGTAAGGCAGTTGGGGTGGAGCTCGGTTACGAGCCCATGAATTTTCCGTGGGTAGCTGACAGTTCTCAATCAATGAGGATTTGACCCATATGAACCCTGAAGAGAGATTCGAATTGATCGCCCGAAACACTGAGGAGATCGTTACCCGGGAAGAGCTAGAGATATTATTAAGGACAAAAGCATCTCCAAGGGGATATATCGGGTTCGAACCTTCTGGTCTCGTTCACTTGGGATGGGTCATCTGTGCCGACAAGATCAAGGACTTTGTTGATGCAGGGTTCGAGTTCATAATATTTTTCGCAGATTGGCATGCATATATTAATGATAAGCTTGGAGGGGACATCGAAAGGATCAGGACCTGTGCGTTGTACATGCAGGACTGTTTCGAAGCGTTGGGGGTCCCTCGCGACAAAGTAAGGTTCGTTATGGCATCGGACATAATGAACGGGATAGACTATTGGGAAAAGGTCATGAAGGTCGGAAAGGTCACTAGCCTGTCGAGGATCAAGAGGGCGATGACCATAATGGGCAGGAAAGAGGACGATGCGGAACTGGACTCCTCTAAGTTCTTATATCCGCTCATGCAAGCGACCGATGTGTTCGTTCTCGACGTTGATGTGGCATATGCGGGAATAGACCAAAGACGCGCACACATGCTGGCAAGAGAGGCGTCCGATAAGCTCCAATGGAAGAAACCGGTCGCGGTGCACACACCTTTATTGCCCGGGCTGAAAGGGGTCAATCGGATGGACCCAATAGCGAACAAGATGTCAAAGAGCGACCCGGACAGTGGGATATTGATCCACGATTCACCTGGCGATATCGATAGGAAAATGAAAAAGGCGTTCTGTCCCCCCGAGGCAGAAGGCAATCCAGTGTTGGCGATCTGCAAGATGATCCTTTTCCGGGTACCCTTGGACGATGACGATCGACCGCTCGGAGAAGTTCGGCGGACCGATATCGTTCAGTTCTTATGAGGAGATCGAGGGGGCATATCTGTCAGGAAAGCTGCACCCTATGGACCTGAAGGGAGGGGTCGCGAAGGCATTGATCGAAAGATTGGCCCCGGCCAGAGAGTTCTTCGAAAAGCATCCTGAGAACCTCGATAAGATGAAGCGCTCTCTAGGGCTCATCTGAGTAGCCCAAGCCTTCTTGATGGTCCGTTATGGCGTCATCCGTCGCAGATAGACGTTCACTTTATCGGGTTCGACCAAGAAATCGGTCGGTACTTGGACCATGCTCGCGAAAATGGATCGGACGGCAACTCTTTTGTCATTTATGGTGACGAGCCGTTCATCGAGCGAGAAGTAGCATCTTTGCGAGTTAAGGTGCGGGTGTGTCCGGTACCATCGACCCTGATGGATCGAGAGGAAGTGGTGACCTGCGCCGGTCTATTTGTCCTTTGAGACGTTCCGGAAGAAATCCTGTGTACGGATCATGCAAATGTTCAGAATGGCCTCGACGTCCCCTACCCCGGTGAGGCCGGCCGCTCCAGCATGGCCCCCTCCTATGTTCTGGGTCTCTCCACCTACATCGTCAAGAAGATTTCCGAGGTGCATACCTAGACGTACCATGTCCTGTCTCGCCCTAGCACTGATACGGAATTTATCTGCTCTTTGGGAGCCGACGAACGAAACGTCCGCCCCCAAAGCGAGCAGGGATTTGCAGACCGAGCTCTCATGTGAGCTTCCCAAGGAAGTGGCCACGATGAACTCGCCCTTTCTTTCGAACCTCATGCGTTGGGCACCCTTCAATTGAGACACCCTCTCGGACACATCTGGCTCGAGATCGTATCAAGTCCATCACCTCATCGATCTCCAGGCCGCTCGCCTCTAAGACCGAGGCAAAGGTCCGCATCAACGCTGGATTCGCATATCTGAAGTGACCACTATCGGTCATCATGCCCGCCGCGAGCGCAAGGCCTGTGCTTCTATCTATGCTCGCTCCGGCCCTTGTGATAAGTTCGAACACGATCTCGGCACAGCTCTTCTTAGTGTCATCAATATAGCTAAGCTGGTGGTCGCCCCAGCCTCCGTTGTCCGCATGGTGATCTATAACGATCACTTCATGACCTGAGATGTCCACTCCGAGCTGTTCCTTGCAAGATGTGTCGACCGCAACGAGATAATCATAGTCGTTAAGGTCCGCTGTCTCCAGAACAGGAAAATCCAGCTTTGAATCGATCACCTTTGAGATGCGGGCCATCCCCCCGAACGAGGCTACCGTCACATCGGGGAAAGACCGATAGATCGCATAACTGCTACCGAGGGCATCAGGGTCGGCGTTACCATGCAATAACACCAGTTTTTTACCGGTCCTCAGCTTCTCGGCGATCGCGGTCAACATAGTCTGGCAGTATAGCTATATCATATAAGCCAGTTTCTGAGAACGATATCCTCGACAACGAGCGAGAAATCGGACAAATACCAAAAGAAATGAGAAGAGGTTTGATCTTATTTTTCAATGGACCAGATCAGTTGTCATCGGACCTTGGAGCGCTTGGCTGTCCCTGTGGAGGGCCAAATGCCTTCGATAGCTGGTCCTGTAGGGCGTTATATCGATCACGGAGCGCCTTCTCTTGTCTGTCCAGGGTCTTCACCCGGACCTCCATGGTCTCTTTGTCGTCCTGGACCTCTTTCAAGATGGCCTCTTTACCATCCGCTTTGATCAGAAGTGACCCGATGCTCTTGTAAATGGGCACATCCGCAGGTGCCTTCTCAAGCTCTTCAGCGGTCCTTTGTAATTCCTTCAGTTGGGCATCCATTTGATATTTCTGATTGAGCACTGCCTGCAACTGTTGTTGAAGTTGCTGGAACTGCGCGATCTGATTCTGGACCTTTGGGCTTATCTCATCCATTTTCCTCACCTACCATATTTCCGATCTCTTCTGAGACCCACATCCAACGAAGATATGAGTTGATCGCCGCCCTCAGCGCTGACAGGTCCGAGGCATCGATCTCCAATATTACCTCGTTATCGGTCGAAGCGATCTTAACATGCGTTCTAGGATTCTCTCCCAACCTCAGGGGATAACGCACCAATGACCGCGTTCGAATGCGGGGAGACGAGCTTGAGGGTGGCCTTTGGCATCTTCCCTCTTACTTCGACTTCATTATCTTCTTAACTGTTAGGGCGCTCTTTGTAGAAGATCTTCGAGCCGCATTTTTCGCACTGTATCCCGACAGCATTTATGTTGGAGCGGATCGGCTCGTTGCACTTCCCGCACTTGTACATGTTCATTCACCAGCTTCGTTCTCTACCAGTTCTTTGGGGACGACGGTCTCTTCTTTCTCGGTCTTCTCCTTCTTTGAAAGCGGTGAGTATGCTCCCGCAGCGAACTTCGTCTCGCAGCTCCTGCATTGCCATATACCTGTGCTGACCCTCTTGACGCTCTTCTTATGGCAGGCCGGGCATTCATGGTCGGATGTTCTCATCCTATCGATGTCCCTTACACGGTTCCTGACAACGACACCATATCTGGCTCCGAACCTTCCCGAGCTTCCTGCCTTCTCTGTTGACTTGGACATTTTGATCACCCAATGAGATTTCTTAGATCCTTGCTGACCCTTCTTGCAGAGTCGATTATCTGCCTGACCTCGTCGAGAGTGAACGCTCCAGGGAGCCCTTTCTGCATGGCCCTGAGGTCTCCGTTCTCGTCAGTGGTCACGGTAAGGCGAGCTTCTGCGACCTTCTCTTCATCGAGAGTCGGGTCGAATAATATAGAGTTTTCTATCTTTACAGCTGTACAGGATATGGGTATCCGTTTGATTGGCATCGGATAGTCCTCGCCTTTCTCGTTCTCCGCGGCCGGTACGACGGCGGATTTCAAGGCCGCCATTGCTCCAAGGAAGCACGCGTCGAAGAGGTTACCGTCATAATCCAAGACATAAATGTCCACGAAATTGATCCATACTTCCTCCCCTTTTTTTATGCATAACTTCTGGAGGTCTATCATCTCGCTCTCGCGAATGCCACGGTCAACGACCCTCGCTAGTTCGATCGCGTTCTCATCCGGTGGTCCTGATTCAAAGGTTGGTGAGGCCATCGGAATGAGCTCTGCGTTCGTGGTAAGCACCCCTTTGTCAGGTGTGTCCGCGAACGGTTGGCCTACTTCCATCTTTACGCCGACCAGTACATCGGTGTTCCCTAATCTGACGCGTGCCGAACCTTGTGCTGTCTCGACATAGTTCGTCTCTATGCTGATGTTCCTGAACTCTTCAAGGGACCTTCCATCCACCCTCTTCCCGGTCGATAGCAGTTTGTGGATATGCCCCCTCTTGATCTCCGATACTACAGATTGGACCATTTTCATCCCTCCACGTTGTTCTGAGCAGGCGAAGAGACAACATCCTCCATCTCCCCATTATCCTGGCCATCCTGGAAGGAATATTTTCTCTTTAATGCGTCCTTCTGTACCTCATAGATAGTTTGACATGCCTTTTTTCCGTAATCCAATGCAAGATTGAACTCGTCCATGGTCATATGACCGTCCATCTGCATCAGCAGGACCTCTCCTGTCCTAGGGATCATCGCTATCGGCAGGTCCGCTTGTCCATAGTTATCCTCTTCTTTGTTGAGGTCTAGGACGATCTGGCCACCTGCCTTTCCGATGGCCACCGCTGGGACCATGTCCTTCATCGGGATACCAGCGTCCGCTAGCGCGACCGAAGCCGCGGTCAGCCCGGCACATCTCGTTCCGGCATTAGCTTGCAATATCTCGATGTAAACATCGATAGATGTTCGTGGGAAGTTCTCTGTGAACACCACGTACTCCAAGGCCTCGGAGATTATCTTCGAGATCTCTACGGACCTGCGGTCCGGTCCCGGTCTTTTTCTGTCAGAGACCGAGAATGCGATCATATTGTACTTGCACTGAACTATCGCCTTTGCTGGATTCTGCATGTGCCTGGGGTGACACTCCCTCGGACCGTACACCGCAGCGAGCACCTTGTTCTTGCCCCATTCCACATATGCGGACCCATCGGCCCTCTTTAGGACCCCGGCCTCGATCTTTATGGGGCGCAGCTCATCTGGCCTCCTTCCATCTATCCTGATCCCGTTCTCATCGATCAATTTGATATCAGTTGTCATTCCCGACATAAGATCACCATCACTCTGATCTCTGGACTGGTTGGGCCGCCACCGACTCGAGATATGCCTTTACCTTCTCTGTCAATCCGAAGGAATGGGCATCCTCATCGATCATCTGAATGGCTTTTATCGCGTGCACGATGTTGTCCACATCCCCATCCAGCCAGATCCTTCCATTCTGTCCTACGAATATTCTGCAGTTCGTATATCCTTTGATCATCTGGATCATCGAACCGCTCTTTCCTATCACGCGGGGGACCTTACTATGGGAAATCTCAACGATCTGCCCCCCTTGCAACTTTCTTAGACCCTGGTCCTTCATGGTCACCTGTACTCTCATCGTCTCGTCCACCATTAGGACCTTAGCCAGTATGACGTCCCCAACGTTCATGTATCTGGCGGTGTCGCCGAACTCGACCCTCCATGGAACCTCGTTCACATGTAGTGGAGCTGGATATGGTGAATTGATATCTATGAGCCAATTGGAAGGTCCGATATCCTCCACCTTACCGATCACATTGTCCCCAGGTGCAGGGATATAACGCCCTCCAAGAGGAATGATATTAACATAGTTCGACTTGACGCTCTTGATCCCAAGAAGTGCAGCGTATATCTTTCCCTCAGAAACATAAGTTCCACTGCCAGGTTTAAGTTTGTCCCCTTCGAGAGCGTCACCAGGCATTACGATCTCTCGGGTCTGTTTTGAACCGTCATTATTCATATGAATCTCCCATGATCATTATGCGCATAATGTTCTTTCTTAAATCACTTTGCTCGCCTTAATATATCTCATCATTTAAAAATTCCCTCAAAAGGTGCCTTTGAGTATCTTGGTCTCAACGTCGCCTTTCGTCTTCTCTGCCAATTTACCAAGAAAGTCATCACGCATTCCTGCAGGGATCTCCACGACGCCGATCCAACCGCCATTGGATTGCCACTCGTCACGCACGATCTTACCTGCTTGAGCCATATACTCATAACATTTCCCGTATTGATCGCCGGTCAGCTTGATGGCGATCCGGGTCTTCTCAATTCGGATCGGGATCAATGGTCTCAGCGCCTTGAGGACCGGTTCGATCTGCGATTCGACCGACTTGAAAGGGTCGACATGGACCCTAGCCTCTTCCATGGCCAGCTCGATCCTTGCAGGGGGATGCGGGGAGTTCGTCTGCGGGTTGATCGCGTTCCTCGCGATCTCCGCAACGATCCTCTTTCGTTTGCTCTCTTGCATCTCATGCCGTTGTTGGGTGGTCAGCTGGACCTCGCCTTTGAGGATTATCGTCCTAGCTATTTCGGACGTGTCCATCGTCCCGAATACCTCTTTCAGCTTTTTCTCTTCAGGCCGTGTGCCTTTCTTAGCGTTCCTGAAGACTTCATCTATGACCATATGGTCAGAGAGGTCAACCTCCTTCCCTTCACGGATGAGGTTAACGATCTTTGGGTCGATGAGAATCTCGAAGGTCTCCCCATGAGATTCAAGCCTGGCGATTATCGCGTCCTCGATATCGACCATTTGTATCCGAGCTTAAGAGCTATTGGCCTTGTTGACGACGTCCTCGACCTCTAGGTCATCTAATCTCCGGAAGTTCATGTCCTTCCTGACCACGCCGATCTCCACCGACTTCGGATTGAGCTTCTCCTCCTCCGTTGCCTTTTTCAGCGCCTTAAGTCCTAGGACCACCGCTTCTTCCATATCGAGGCCTTCCTGGTACTGCTCCTCAAAGACCTCCATAACAACATTCCTTCCGGCCCCTATGCTTCCTGCCTTATATGAGACAAGTGCACCGCTCGGGTCCGTCTCGAAAAGATGAACGCCCTGATCATCAACACCTGCTACCAAAAGGGCCGTTCCAAAGGGCCTGACACCACCATACTGTGTATAGTTCTGTTTGAAATCGCAGATCCTTTTTACCAGCATCTCCACGCTGATCTTCTCATCGTAAGTGATCTTGCTGATCTGAGCTGTTACCCTCGCGTGGTCCACTAGGACCCTCGCATCTGCAACAAGCCCGGAGGTAGCACATCCAACATGTTCATCTATCTGGAAGATCTTCTCGATGGATTTTGGCTCCATCAGGCGACTTGCTATGCGCTTATCCACTATCAGGACCGCTCCGTCCTTGAACTTCAGGCCCACCGTGGTGGTGCCTCTCTTAACGGCCTCTCGCGCGTATTCTACCTGGAACAATCGACCATCAGGCGAAAATACGGTTATGGCCCGGTCGTACGCCATCTGTCCTGGTTGCATCAAATATCACTCCTTCGGCTATGCGAGTTTCACTTAAGGCACTTCCATAATATATATCTGATTGTAGACGGCAAAACGTTCTGGATGTCATTTCGAAAATGTAACGTCAGGTTTTCGGACGATCGAAGTGTTGAGATCTGAAATGCATCGGTGCATCTTGTATGACCGGACCAAGATGCCCGGGAGCGATCATTCTCTTAATGACCGTAATGTACCAGAAGTCTTCATCGTTCTGATCGTGAATAGGTCCCCGTTCTCAAGGCGAACCGAGTTCAATAGCATGATCGCTCGGTCGAGCCTCTCACCCGGTACTCTTACGATCCCAGAGCAACCATCGAACTGGATCAGTTTGAGCGCTCTATCTCCAAGATCGATCTTGATCGAGCGAAGGGCGGCCTGGAGCTGATCATCGGTGATCGGCGAGCCGAAGACGACCAGGAACAGTATATATCTTCGTCTGCCTCGCACCTGTTTGACTACCATCTAAAGCACCGATCGTCCATCATTGGGCTAGGTGAGGATGGTCGATTTAACTCCTGTTATTACGACCAAGACCTTTATCTTGCCCTTCAGTTCTGGGTCGATCGAACAACCCCATATCAATTTAGCCCTTTGGTTGATCTTTCCGCTCACCAGTTCAGCGACCTTTTCCGCCTCGCTGACCGACATGTCCGGTCCGCCAGTGACCCGCACCATTGCGCCCTTGGCCGAGCTCAGATCTATGTCCCCGAGCAGGGGTGATGTCATCGCCTCAGAAACGGCCTCATCCACCCTTTCTCCAGGTTCGGCCGACTCGCCCATACCTATCATGGCGAGACCACCGTTCTTCATGATGACATTGATGTCGTTGAAATCCACATTGACCAGGCCGGGTTTGGTCAGGACCTCTGTGATGCCTTTGATGCTCTGCATCAGGACCTCATCGGCGACCTTGAACGCGGCGTTCAACGGGAGCTTGGGGACCAATTGTAACAACTTATCGTTCTGGATGACTATCACGGTGTCGCAGCTCTCTCTCAGGTCCTTTAGACCGCTCATCGCGTTGTCCGATCGCATCTTCCCTTCGGACTTAAATGGTAGTGTAACTACCCCGACAGTAAGGGCCCCGGACTGTCCTTGCCATTTTTGCCACGTAAGGTGCGGACCCTGTGCCGGTCCCTCCACCCATTCCTGCAGTGATAAAGACGATCTGCCGACCATCGATGAACTTCCTGATATCGTCCTTCGCCTCCTCTGCAGATTGCCTTCCAACGTCAGCGATCGCACCGGCCCCGAGACCTTTCGTGGTCAATCTTCCCAGGAGTATCTTGTTTTGGACGGAGATGTTCAGCAGATGCCTTGCATCGCTGTTCGCCGCGACCAGTGTCGCACCAGTGACCCCAGATTGGACCAGACGATGGACCGTGTTGCACCCGCCACCACCGCAACCAATGATAGATATGTTAACCCTGATGCTTTCGACCAGTTTTCTTAGTTCTTCATCATCAGCGCTCTCGAACTGAGGGGCAGGAGGTACGACCTTGGCATCGTTCGAAGACTCGACTTGGGCATTGAACGCCCTATCTAAAAGCGACTTCATCTGGATCTCATCTCTGGAGAATTGTAGGTTTATTGCCGTGGTCATATTAAAATCTATTTCCGTTGTTTCTGACATCGTGGATCGTTCTGTCCTAACCAGGTCCTCACGAGCATTTCGTTCTTTGTATCAATGATCCTTCCCCTAACAAGGATCGAACATCGGTGATCAGCGGTTTGTCCCAGATCGCAGGATCAATACGCCTGGGCGAACATCCGAGCATTCTCAATGGCGATGACAGGTTCGTGGTCGTCGGATCATATTATTTGGTTTGGACCGGATCAGATCCGATCGTCCTCTATAAATCGAGCCGGCAGTCCAACCACTTAGATCACGATCCATCGTCGGGAGTCTCCGGTCCTTATGGTCGTAACGACGGAACCAAAGCATAGGGAAAACGATCTTAATTATGATCAACGAAGGGCGGACAAACCGTTCGATCAGGACCAAAGGTCCTGTCCCTAAATATGGGGCAGTTCGCAAAATGGACGATCCGAAATATTGGTGATAGATCGGCGATCACCGGCCCAAGAACGAGACATGAAAACATCAAAAAAACCGAATGTTCGTCTCATTAGGAAGAAGAAGCACAAAGTTCATTAAGGTCGGTGCTGAAACGGTGGTAAAATGGCGAGCGTACATAGTACAAAATGTTCATATACGAACATTCTATTCACCGGTAAAAGCACCCATGCCATGCGCCGTGCTTCTTCGCCCAATAGCTCGCTTAGGCTTCAGGCACTGTTTGTCGGGGCAATGGGTCTTTCTAGCCGAAAGGCGTTTTGCCGAACGATGAAGCGTCGACGCACTGGAGGACCAATGATCGGAAGCATGGCAGCTACTAGATCCATATCCGGGTCGAACCGACCAAGGGTGCATAGAGTAATTTTCGGGAAGCGATTTAGGATGATAAGTGATGGAAATAGGTCTGTTGGAGGATTGTAAATGTCGGATAAAATGGGTGCAGTATTGGTGGTCGGAGGAGGCATCTCTGGCGTACAGACCGCACTGGATCTTGCTGAGTCAGGGTTCAAGGTCTACCTTGTGGAAAAGAAACCGAGCATTGGTGGGGTCATGTCCCAGTTGGACAAGACCTTCCCAACGAACGATTGTTCGATGTGTATCCTATCACCTAAGCTAGTTGAGGCAGCAAGGAATCCCGGTATCAGCCTCATGACCATGTCAGAGGTATTGAACGTTGAAGGAGAGGCGCCGAACTTTAAGGTCACGGTCCGCCACAACCCAAGATACGTTAGTATGGAGAAGTGCGTTGGTTGCGGGATCTGCGCAGAGAAATGCCCCGTAAAGGTGCCGAACGAGTACGATGCAAGTCTCGTCAACAGGAAAGCCATTTACATACCATTCGCACAGGCTGTTCCATTAAAGTATTCTATCGATGAGACAAGATGCCTAAAACTGACCAAGGGGCGCTGCGGTCTGTGTGAGAAGAACTGTCCGGCAGGGGCGGTCAATTACGAGGACAAGGCCGTCGAGGAGAAGCTCGATGTTGGCGCGATCATTCTTGCTCCTGGGTTCGATGTATTCGATGCCCGCTTGAAGAAGGAGTACGGATATGGCGAATACAAGAACGTCGTGACCAGCCTTGAGTTCGAGAGGTTCCTCAGTGCGACAGGTCCGTACGGAGGGCATGTGGTAAGGCCTTCTGACGAGAAATCACCGAAGAAGGTGGCCTTCCTCCAATGTGTGGGATCAAGGGATGAAAAGGTCGGCAATACCTACTGCTCCTCCGTCTGTTGCATGTATGCGATGAAGCAGGCGATCATCGCCGGAGAGCACACTGCTGGCCTGAAACCGACCATATTCTTCATGGACGTTAGAGCGTTCGGGAAAGAGTTCGAGGACTACCGTGCAAGGGCAGAAAAGGAATATGGCATCAAGATGTACAGAGCGACCAGGGTTGGATCGGTACAAGAGGACCCTGTCACCAAGAACCTTATCCTCAGGTACTCTGACGGGTCCGGGGAGGTCAAGGAAGAGGAGTACGATCTTGTCGTCCTTTCCGTGGGTCTTGAACCACCAAAAGGCGCGGTCGCGCTCAGCAAGGTGTTCAACATCAACCTGAACAAGTTCGACTTCGCAGGAACGAGCGTGTATAGCCCGCTAAGCTCTTCACGCCCAGGGGTGTTCGTTACAGGTGCGTTCGCTGCACCGAAGGACATCCCGACCTCGGTAGCCGAAGCATCTGGGGCCGCCGCAAAGGCAGGTGCATATGTGGCCGCGAACAGGATGTTCATCGAGGAAAAGAACACAGTGGAGATAGATGTTACTGGAAAGGAGCCAAGGATAGGTGTCTTCGTATGTGACTGTGGTATCAACATCAAGGGGACCGTCGATGTGCCCAACGTTGTTGAGTACGCGAGGACCTTGCCGAACGTGGTCATAGCCGAAGAGGGAAAATACACATGTTCAGCGGACTTCCAGCAGAGGATAAAAGATCTGATCAAGAAGGAGGACCTTAACCGGGTGGTCGTCGCATCCTGTACGCCCCGTACCCACGAACCTCTCTTCCAGAGCACGCTCAAGGAGGCCGGTCTTAACTCCTATCTCTTTGAGATGGCCAACATAAGGGACCAATGTTCATGGATCCACCAAGGGGAGCCTGAGAAGGCGACCAAGAAATCCAAGGACCTGGTCAGGATGGCGGTCGCCAAATCAAGGCTTCTCGAACCACTGATGGAATCGAAGCTGCCCGTTACACATGCGGCCGTTGTGGTCGGTGGCGGGATATCTGGAATGACATCAGCTCTTGAGATCGCGGCCCAGAACTTCCATGTCGACCTGATCGAGAAGACCGGGGAACTTGGAGGGAACGCGCTCAAGATCTTCCATGAAGAGGACAACCGCAAGTTGAGAGAGTTCGCCAAGGAGCTCATCACCAGGGTGAGGAACAACAAGAACATCACCGTGCACCTGAACACCCATGTAGAGGATGTCGCCGGGTTCGTCGGTAACTTCAAAGTTAGGACCAACACCGGGGAACTTGAGACGGGGGCGGTCGTGGTCGCAGTAGGTGCCGAGGAGTACAAGCCAAAAGAGCACCTCTATGGCCAGGACAAGAGGGTCGTTACCCAGCTCGAGCTGGAGGAACAGATGTCCCGCGGAGTGATCAGCGCCAAGAAGATCGCCATGATCCAGTGCGTTGGTTCCAGGAACGCAGAGGCTCCTTACTGCAGCAGGGTGTGCTGTGCCAATGCGATCAAGAACGCCATCGCCCTAAGGAAGCAGAACCCGAGGACGGACGTATACGTCTTTCACAAGGACATCAGGACCTATGGCTTCAGAGAGGAGCTCTACAAGGAGGCTGGCCAGGTCGGCGTCAAGTTCGTAAGGGTACCAGAGGACCAGCCACCACAGGTGAGCAAGGTCGGGGACCACATCGAGATCGTTGCCAAGGATGTGATCATGGGCGAGGACCTGCTCTTAAAGCCGGACATGGTCGTTCTTTCGACAGGTATCAGGCCCCACGAGGACAATGAGGAACTGGCAAAGATGCTAAAGGTGCCTCTGAGCAAAGACAAGTTCTTCCTGGAGGCACACATGAAGCTCAGACCGGTGGATTTCGCCACGAACGGTGTCTACCTATCTGGTCTGGCCCACTGGCCAAAGTTCACGGACGAGGCGATCGCCCAAGCTTCAGGAGCTGCAGCGAGGGCGATGACGATCATCTCGAAGCCTGAACTAAAGAGCGAAGGAGTGATCGCCGCGGTGAACGAGGACCTATGCGATGGATGCGCTATATGTGAGCCTGTCTGTGAGTACAAGTCAATAACCATCGTCCAGGATCCCAAGAACCCGGAGAAGAAAAAGGCGATCGTCAACGAAGGTCTATGCAAGGGATGCGGTTGCTGTGTCGCAGCCTGCCCATCCGGTGCAATGGAACAGAGGGGCTTCAAGAACAGCCAGATCATAGCTGCGATCGATGCCGCCCTTGAGGAGAGTGAGTGATCATGTCAGCACACGGACAAGAGGCTAAGACGGAGACGGTCGCCAAACCTGCAGCGAGCGAAGAGTTCGAACCAAAGATAATCGCCTTTTGCTGCAACTGGTGTTCATATGCGGGCGCGGACCTGGCAGGGGTTTCAAGGCTTCAGATGCCGACGAACTTCCTGGTGATCAGGGCCATGTGTTCTGCCAGGGTCGACCCGGAACATGTGCTCAGGGCCTTTGCAAAGGGCGCCGACGGAGTACTTGTACTGGGATGCCACCCAGCGGACTGCCACTATATCGGTGGAAACTATAGGACAAGAAGAAGGATCGCGCTGCTCAAGATGTTACTTGAGCAGTATGGTATAGATCCCTCCCGGCTACACCTCGAATGGGTGTCCGCCTCTGAGGGACTGAAGTTCCAAAGCACCATCAAGGAGTTCACCGAGCTTATCAGGGAACTTGGACCGAACCCGCTCAAGGAGGCGCCGTAAACCCACTGATGGATCAAGGCGTAAATATGAGGTGAAAAAATGGCAAAGGTCAAGATAGCACAATATTGGGGCGCCGGATGTGGGGGATGTGACGTTGCCCTCCTGGACATAGATGAGAAGATCCTAGGGGTGGCGGAGATCGCCGACATCGTGTTCTGGCCGATCGCGGTCGATACAAAGTTGAAGGATGTAGAGGCGATGCCCGACAAGAGCATCACTCTGACCCTGTACAACGGGGCTATCAGGAACAGTGAGAACGAGCATGTTGCCAAACTGCTGAGGCAAAAATCGGCACTGCTCGTTTCCTTCGGTTCCTGTGCATGTTATGGGGGCATTCCGGGGCTGGCGAACGTGACCAACAAGAAGGACCTGATGGACTATGTCTATAATCACACCTTCTCGAGCGTCAACCCGCAGCATACCTTACCACAGACGCACTACCAAGCACCGGAAGGTGAGATGGATCTGCCGACCATGTACGACACCGTTCTTACACTGGACGATATAGTAGATGTCGATTATTACATGCCAGGCTGCCCCCCTACCACCAACCTGATAGTGGAGTTCCTTGGGATCGTCGAGTCCCATGTCAAGGACGGAACGCCGCTTCCCCCGAAGGGGTCCGTCATAGCTTCACAGAAGACGCTCTGTGATGAATGTGGAAGGACGAAGGAGATCAAGACGGTGGATAGGATCCACCTGCCCCATGAGATCGATATAGATCCGAAGAAATGCATGATAGAGCAAGGGGTCATCTGTCTTGGTCCAGCGACCAGGGCGGGATGCGGAGCAAAGTGCCTGGAGGCCAACCAACCCTGCAGGGGATGTATGGGCCCAACCTCCGCGGTCATGGACCAGGGCGGGAGCATGCTTAGCGCCTTGGCATCGGTCTTCAAGACCGCTGACAACGAGTCCCAGCTATCTGAGGATGAGATCATGACCCTCATGACCCAGATCAAGGACCCGCTCGGGAACGTTTCTATGCGTTCACCATGCCAAAGTCGATCATCAAGAGAAAGGTCCAGGAGAGGAAGAAGAAGGAGGCGAAGCAGTGAGCCCTATACTGACAGACGAGACCAGCAAGTCCCAATCGAAGAGGATCAGCATCGATCCTATCACGAGATTGGAGGGCCATGGGAAGATAGAGATCTTCCTTAACGATGAGGGGAACGTAGCTAATGCATACTGGCAGGTACCCGAACTTAGAGGTTTCGAGAAGTTTTGCATCGGCAGGTCGGTGGATGAGCTCAATAAGATCACTCCAAGGCTCTGCGGTGTATGTCCAGGAGCCCACCATCTGGCCTCAACGAAGGCCCTTGATGCGGTCTATGGTGCGGAACCACCAGAGGCGGCCATAAAACTGAGGGAGCTCTTCTATGCCGCCCACTATGTACATAGCCACATCGCGCACTTCTATGCTCTCGCGGCGGCCGATTTCGTGCTAGGGCCAGCTGCCCCAGCAGCACAAAGGAACATCCTTGGCGTCGTGGATGCGGTAGGTGTCGAGATCGGAGCGGAGGTCATAAAACACAGATCGTACGCGCAGAAGATACAGGAAATGCTGGGTGGAAAGGCGACCCATCCGGTCTGCGGTATACCAGGCGGCATGGCCAAACCGCTCAGTGAGGACAATAGGAAAGATGTCGAAAGGATGGCGAAGTCCTGTGTGGAGTTCTCCAAATTCACAGTGAAGATCCTCGAGGACGTCGTCCTAAAGAACAAGGCATATGTGGAACTGATAGCCAATCCAGGATCTATTATAACGAAACGTACTACATGGGTCTGGTCGACAAGAACAACAAGATCAATTTCTACGATGGTGATGTTCGTGTCGTTGACCAGAAGGGAAATGAGGTGGCCAAGTATAACCCGAAGAACTACCTCGATTACATCGGCGAGCATGTAGAGCCTTGGAGCTATGAGAAGTTCTGTTTCCTCAAGAAACCGGGCTGGAAAGGACTGAAAGATGGTGTGGACAGCGGGGTATACAGGACCGCTCCTCTTGGAAGGGCCAATGTGTCCACTGGGTTCACAACACCGCTAGCTCAGGCCGCATACGAGCAGATGTTCGGGTTCTTCAGGGACCTGGGCGTAAAGGGCCCGATCCACCATACGATGGTATATCACTGGGCAAGGGTCATCGAGCTTGTGCACGCTTCAGAACTGCTTCTAGAGCTAGCTCAGGACCCGATGATCACGAGCACCGACATCAAGGGCGAGACGCATACGCCTGGTGAAGGCGTAGGATGTCTAGAGGCCCCAAGAGGTACCCTCATCCACCACTATGTGGCCAATGAGAACGGAATAACCACCGATGTCAACCTCGTTGTCGGAACTACGAACAACAACGCCCCGATCAACCTGAGCGTCAGGCAGGCGGCCACCGCTCTGATCAAGAACTGGCAGGTCTCCCCTGGTATCCTGAACGAGGTCGAGATGGCATACCGTGCCTATGACCCGTGCAATTCCTGCGCGACGCACACCCTGCCTGGACAGATGCCCATAAGGGCCATCATCAGAAACTCTGATGGTTCGGTGTTCAAGGAGATCAAGAACTTCTAAACCACTTCCAAAGATCTTTCTTTTTTTATTTTTTTTCTGTTTCAAGACAGTTTTTGACCATGCCTATGCGATGATGTCCTGATCCTGGCGGGATCCTTTTTGATCATGAGAGCATCGACCGTTCCGAGATAGATCCCATCCGGAAGGTAGACACCTGCTGATCCAATATCCAGGAGACCATCGGAGAACATCGGGCCTAGAAGTTTTCTGCCAACGATGTTTATCGGGGAACCGCCGAGACACCGGTTGAACGCAGGGACCATGATGACCTCTTTCGGAAGCTCAAGATAACGCTTGCTGGTCCCCCCCTCCGTTCTGAACCTGACCCAACACGGCTCCTTCATAACATTTCCCAAGGAATCCTGCAACGCGACCGCTGGATGATTGTGGGCCATTATCAGTGTATCCATCGACATCACTTCCGGGGATGGCCAGGTATGACCGTGAACGTAACCCACGCCGTTCAGGGCGAAACCCGTCGCAGGATGTACATCGACCCCTTCTGGGACGAGGTCCTCCATGTTCGTATCGTGGTTTCCCCTCACCAGGTCCACCGAGGCGAACGATCTCTTCATTTTTCTAAAGAATCCTGGAAGCTCTGCAAACTCCTGATGCGTGGACCCCGGGACCTTGTTCTTTACATCTCCAAGAATGATGAGCCGGTCCTTATCATGGCCCAGGCTGATCAGTTCCCGCTCCATTTTATGGGTCTGGGAAGGCATATGCACGCCCGCGCAGCGGAGCTCGGATTCTAGTCCAAGATGAAGGTCGCCGACGACCAGCACCCTCTCATCTCCGATGACCTCGAGGGCAAGATGGTCAGGGATCGGAGAGAATCGAGGGGGCCATTATACGTCGATCATAACAACGATGCTCTAGGAATATAGTTTACGGTCATATCCCGAAGGAAAGAGCGTGTACCCAGGTCCCTGGGCAACCCTGCATTGTAGGTCGCCTTTACGACCTCTTTGATATCGTACGCTATACGCCTGTTCTTGACAGTAACGGTCTTCGTGTCAAGTATCGAATAGCTCGAGCACGGATTTCCATCTCTAGGCTGCCCTACCGAGCCTGGATTGACTATTAGACCATTGTTCAAAGACCTTGTGAACGGAACATGGGTATGGCCGAGCACCAGGACGTCCGCATCGGACAGGTCGAGAAGCTCCTCTCCGGCCATTTCCTCATATAGATACTCTTCATGGTCTCGGGGCGACCCATGGTAGACCGCGATATCGATGTCATCCGTCCTTACCATCATGCTTTTTTCCAAACCCTTAAGAAAATCAAGACTGGATCGGGTCAGTTCCCTGGCGGTCCATAGGACGGCCCGGGAAGCTAATGGGTTCATTCCAGAAGGGTCGATGGTCAGGACCGCCGCGTCATGGTTCCCGATGATGCTGCGGATGCCCTTCTGTTCGAACAGTGAGATCGTCTCATTTGGATAGGGGTAGTACCCTACGATATCTCCCGCGCATATTATCAGACGTGATACCTTCAGATTCTATGTCGGCTAGAACCGAGCGTAGTGCGACAACGTTGGCATGCACATCTGAGATGAGAGCGATCCTCACGCAACTAGATCTGTCGCTCCGTTATTAAATCGTGGGGTTCTTCACATCACCTTTCGCAGGTTCCTGCGCAGGACCTCAGGGATGTGATCTACCACGTCGGTCGCCATTAGGCTATATCCCAGTCTTTCAAAGGCGATATCTCCTGATGTCCCGTTCAAATAGGCGGCCATCCTTGCGGCGTTGAAGGGGGATACGCCCTTGGACAAGAGCGCAACGACCTCTCCAGCTAGGACATCCCCCGTCCCGCCAACGCTCATCCCTGCGTTCCCTGTCCTATTTAGTTTGGTCCATTGACCATCTGATATCGTATCGATCCGGCCTTTGACCAATAACGTCATTCCTGTCCTCTGGGCCGCCTCGGTCACCATCAGGACCCGATCCTCGTAATCCTTGGGCAGAACATCGCCAGTGAGCGTCGTGAACTCCCCCGAATGAGGTGTGATCACGCCTTTCTTTCCTTTTAGGACCGATAGGTCCTCTGAGATCGCCGTGATGCCGTCGGCATCAATGACCATCGGACGATCGCACCCTTTGACATATTCCCTGACCGCCTTCTTGGTCCGTTCATCGGTCCCCAGTCCAGGTCCTATAAGGACCGAATCCGCCTGTCCAGTGATCCCGTCGAGTCTTCCCAGGTCCTCAGGCACCAGGACATCTTCCGAAAGACGATGAACGATCAGGTTCGGTGAATATCCGGCGATAGGTCCGTAGGCGATCCAGGGTGTCGCTATGTGGACCAGGTCCACACCCGTGCGATATGCGGCCAGGCCCGCTAGTGCCGGGGCACCTGTGAACGGTCCGCCACCTATGACGAGCACGCGGCCGTTCATTCCTTTATGGGAGTCCTTATCCCTCATAGGATAGTAGACGAACTCTCCAGGTCCCACATATTTGGTGGCCTCTGGAGGGATTCCTATGTCCCGAACAATGATCTTTCCAGAGTTCTCTTCGTTCATCTCTTCCTTTATGTCATGGAAGGTGATGGTGTAACTGGGATGAATGGAAATGTCGGTACCTAGTCCTGACGGGACGTCCAAAGAGATGACCATCACGCCGGACCCATTGATCCGGGCGATCAGGGTCCTATATGGTTCCTTTACGTTCTTGATCGTACCCGTGCCGAGCAGCGCGTCGATTATCACATCGAACTTCCCCAGCGATACACCCACCGAGGATGATGATATGTGTTTCACTCTTTCGAAGTTCTTTCTTGCTGCCTCGGTCCTGATCTCTGCAGGGGGGTCGGTCAATAGAACTATCGGGTGGTTCGTTTCTTGGAGGTACCTGGCAGCAACGAATCCGTCCCCGCCATTATTTCCGGTTCCGCATAGAAGTGCTATCCTCTTCCCCTTTCCGACTATCTGGACGACGGATTCTGCGAACGCCTTTCCGGCATTCTCCATCAGAACCTCAATAGGTACGCCAGCCTGCTCGGAGTCGAGATCGAGCACCCGGACCTCCATGAACGAAAGCATATGAAGATGTATCATAGGTAACGGAATTAATCTTTTGGTAATGGGCATCGCGTCCCTGCTTCATCGTGTTCCGCGAAACCTAAATAACCAGTGACCAGATGGCATGACCCGAGCTTGGTCATATGCTCATATCCGAGATGAACATTTTTTTATACCGGAATATCTTTTGAAGGCCAAAGGACAGTGCGTTTGAATTGAGTGAGATAAAAAGATTGGTCCTGGACGTCCTAAAACCACATCATCCATCGATAATCGAAATGTCAACAGGTCTTAGCGTCCTAGAAGGTATCTCCGGCGTGAACATTACGATCGTCGAGGTGATCAAGATACCGAGACCATCAAGATAACGATCGAAGGGAACGCCATCGATTTCGAAGAGGTCGAGAACACCATCACCGAGGCAGGCGCTGTGATACACTCGGTGGACAGCGTATCTGCTGGAAAGAGGATCGTTGAGAACGTCGAGACACCACAGGACCGCTAGTGTCTGATCATGGTCTCGGCGACCTTGTTCATCAATTTTGACTTGGGCATATTGTTCTCGACCAGGAGCAATCCTTGTTTGCTCCACCAGGCCCCTGGATAACTTTTCCCTTCTTCTACCTTCCAACCAAGACCTAGTTTTTCAACGGCCTTGACGAGCTGCTCGATCTTAGGCTCCTGGACGGCAAGCCCCTTCTTGACCCGTCTGCCTTCGGACCTTGATCTGTTTATATCAAAATATTCAGGCCAAAGGACCCATGCCTTATCCGCATCGAAAGCCATGTTCAAATGATCGGAGAATAGGTATAAAGAGGTTCGGTCACTCGATGAGGACCGCGTTTATCGCACCATCTTGTCCAGGTCTGGAGGTTATCTTTGCCATTCCGATCTCTGTCTGGATGGTGGCTCCCCTGTTCAGGATGTTACGCTGTACATAGTTCGGGTTGGCCGGGTTCTGTTTGACCGTGACGATCTTTACCCTTTTGACGGTATTGGTCTTGGGGTCAACAACGTTCGCAAAGGCTGCAGAGAGCATCTTGACCTTCGAGTTCCCTCCCATGGTCCTGTACTTCCTTAGCCTCTCCTCTCCAAGGTTTGTGAGCAGCGGCTCCCTGCCTATCTCGAATCTTCTCTTCTTTCTATTAGCGATCAAGCGTCCGCCCGAGGGCTTTCGCCGTGATTTGCCCTGCCAAAGTGCCATACTAGTCCTCTGCCTCTAAAATAGAGGGGCCTATAAAAAGGTTACCCTGCTAACCGCTCTTCCATTCGATCACGATCCTGGGTCCCCGAAGCCCCGATCATGGTCAACGGTAACGACCCCCAGATCTTCCTGATTGACCAGGGATATGTCCGGGTTCCCGAGCATTTGCACCTTTCTGCTGACGGCCAGGAAAGCATCGTCCGGAACGATGATCATGACCTGGTATCCTTCGTCGGCGAGCTCGTTGTAATTGTCGATCGCATCGGGTCTCTTCCAGCTGCTATCGGACTCAATGAAGTCGAACCTGATCGGCTGCCCGTTCATGTCGAACTCCGTGATAAGGCCCCAGTCCCCCTCGCCCATGACCTCGTAATCGAAAACAAGGTCCTGCTCGTTCTTCTCCATGGCCGCTATCCATCTCTCTATCAGTTCTTTTATGTCCATCGTCCGCACCGTTCGGGGCGTTCGAGCGAAGGGTATTATTTGTTTATCCCGAACATGTCTGGTACGACATGGTCATGTTCTTAGATCATTCTGCTTTTTCCAGCAGTATCGCTTTCGGCCCCTCATCCATCTCAAGAACTCCTGAGTACGAGTCCTTCGCGGGACCAGGGTTCATGAACAGTGTCCCACCCTCTTTAACGATACCGCGAGCCTCATGAATATGCCCCGAAAGGACGACCTTCGGAACATACTCTTCCACCAGAGCCCTTATCGCTGTCGATCCAACGTGCATGCCCGAGGGCACCATATCGTTGATCCCTTTTGGAGGTGCATGAGTGACAAGGACGGCCCCTTTCTGCATCAGAGGTCTCAATGTTCGGTCGATCTCCGTCTCCTCCATCTCGAAGGGCGTTTCAAATATCGTCGGGTTGGAACCGCCCAGTCCGATGAAAGTATCGTTCCCGATCTTCAATGACCGAGCATGGAGGAGATGAGCGCTCTTTGCTATACTGTCGATAACGAGCGGTGGATCACAATTACCGGGAATGGCGTAAACGGGTGCCTTCAATCGATCCAAGAAGGTCGTAGCCCATTCGGCCGGTCCAAAATGAGTTATATCTCCAAGCACGATGATCGCATCAAGGTCCATGTCCGACACCTTTTTGTTCGCCCACTCCGCGACCCGCTCCCTTCCATGAACTGTCCGAAAGAACAAGAAACCTCATGTTATCGTTCGTGGAGATTGACGCCTGAATAGAATATCTTTTGCGCTCACAGGCCTATCATCTTTGGGCCGATGTACTGGAACACGATAGCATATGAGATCAAATAACCGATGATAGCACCAGAGTTCAAGAAAGGCAGTCCGGCCTGGGGGTTCCCCTTCATTACGAATCGTATGAGGAACAAGAAACCACAGAGACCACCTATGATCGCACCTATCGCGACCCAGATGTTGGTCGTGAACAGGAACGCCGGGTTTGCCGTCAGGAAGACAGAGGACGAAACCACCAAGAGTCCAGGGATCACAGCGTCCCCGACCCCCATGAAAAAAGCCTCCCGCTCAGAACCTTCCTTGGGGACCACACCCGTCTCATCCAGGCGGTCCATCGTGAACCCCTTTTGTTTTGGTATCACGAACAGAACGGGTAATCTCAAGGGCGTGACACCTTCCGCCAATGCGATCATATGTTTGGTCTTGTAAACAGAGATCGCATCATACACTGCCATGATGATAAGCAGTATGAACACAGGAAGTATTCCGAACGACATGCCCAATATTGCCGTGACACCGATGGCCACGATGATCCCCACACCGTCGATGAGGTACCATTCGCCCTTTTTTACCATGGCGAAGAGCAAACCCCCTGCCAGCACAAGTGATGCAATGAGGGCCAACCATCCGTCCGGATCGATCGCCGGTGAATCTATGTACAGGAAGATCGGAAGGAACACGAACCATAGTGTTATGAAAATGGATACGTAAAATATCGCCTTGATTATGCCCTGGTGGCCATACTTGATGAGGAGCAGTATGATGCCGGTCATCACCAGGACAAGGAACACATAGATCAGCGGGTTTATCGGGCTGTTCGGGTTGGGGAACGCCGAGAAGTTTGGAAAGAACAAAGGGGCCAAAAGTACGGCGGCGATCTGTATGGTGATATATATACCAGCCATCGCCAGAACAGGGGTGAACCTTCTCATCGCCGGAACTATGCGTTTCTTTCCTAATAACCGTTCCCTATCTACCATCTCGCCATCGAGGTCATCGGTCATTAGTCCTTTCAAAGTATCCCTTGTCCTTAGCATGTTGTGAGCTGACCGAGCGAGGTCCGGGACAAGATCGTTCGGCACCGTTCTATCACATGACCGGCCTGCAAAAACAAGTTGGAAGATCTGGCCATGTGGTCACCTAGAGCATTTTTTCAAATGATTTTCAAAAGTACTAAATACCCATCCGCCATAGAAACGTCGATGGAAACATCATCGAACAATATGCCAAGAACATACCCTCAAAGATTGGAATCGGCGAAAGACCTAGCGGACATATTCGAGATCGTCAAGGATGCTGTGCGGGCGAGATTGGGGACCTCTAGAGGGGGCCTGATGCTTGGTCTCGCGGAATTGGGTGGGGACCCTCAAGGATGGATCGGAGGTCTGTATCCGGTGGCATCTAACGTCATCGTCATGAACAAGGGGCCGATGAACAGGATCATGGAAACAGCGCCCGAACTTTACAAACCATATGTGTTCCATATCTTGCTTCACGAGTACATCCATGCTATCGGGTACATGGACGAGTCATTGACCAGGAAAAGGGCGCTTGAAATAAGTGATGCCCTTTTCGGTCATGAGCACATGGCCACAAAAATGGCGACGGACATAATGCAGTTCTTCCCGCACATAACATATCCGGTGCCGATGAAAGCGCCGGAAGGAATGCCGCTGGAACTGGTAAAAGGTTTCGATCGCTCAAGTGTCAACTATATCTTCTAGTTGACATCTTTTTTTATTAAAAAAAATGCTCTTTAGAGCAAAAAGTTCCGTTCAAATGGTGTGGTGATCTCAGGAGTTATCAGGAACGGCGAACGCGACAGTTCCCAGATATCTTCTGGATCTTGACCTTCAGTTTTGTCCCTTTGGCAGATCCTGGGACATATATGATGTATTTGTCCAATTTAGCCACACCATCTCCCTTTCTGCCCACAGTCCTCTATCATGACCTCGTAAATGCCGCCCTCCTTGATGCCCTCGGTCTCTGCACCCCTTGTCATCTTTCTTACATGCACAGGACGATGCGCTCCGCAGGCCTCGCATTCCAAGATCAGGACCCTTCCTTCCTTCAGAATATGGGTATCCGGTCTTCCACATTCAGAACAAAGCACGAAAGTCTCCGTGTAGCCCATGACCCTATCTGTTATCTGTTGTGGATTGAGCTTTGCCTTAAGGACCAACCTTCTTCCATCGATGTAACCAGGCGTTCCTAGCTCTCTGAGAAGATATTGCAAAAGATGTTCCGGTTCCCTTCGCAGCGCATCTATAATGTCCCCGAAGTTCCTGACCACGGTGATCTTTCCTTCCTGCATGACCTCTGGTTCGGGAACTGTGAACCTTTCATGCTTCTCGATTGTCTCCGGTAATTTTGTTTTGGCGTTGTCAAGTAGTGATAGATAATCGTCATCAGGCATGGTGCTCACACTCTCAAGCGGTCACGCTGATATAAATGTTGCTGGGGGCCATCAGTACATGTTGGGAGCTCCCCCGAACTTTCCTTTTTAGAGCTCAGAACGATTGTTCTGATATCTTTGATATTTCCCGGTCCTGGATCATCATCCTGACCCCGATCATGATGGCGATCGCTCCTAGGTCAAAGGACGGTCTGCTCCACCATCTTTTGCTTATGTTGCAATGCCGCCCGAACAAGCCCGATATGCAATGGTGACGGTCTTCTCGGTCTTGACTTGAACTCTGGATGGAACTGGCATGCCACAAAGAACGGGTGTCCCTTAAGTTCACCGATCTCCATCTTAATACCATCCGGACACTTTCCCGTGAATATCCAACCGGCCGATTCCAATGATGAGATGTAATTAGGATTTACCTCGAACCGATGTCGATGTCTTTCCCAGATCTCTTTACTTCCATACAGTTCTTGAGCGACCGAACCCTCTTGAACGAGCACCTTCTGGGACCCGAGCCTCATCGATGCCCCCTTTTTAACAATGTCCCGCTGTTCGGGTAAAAGGTCGACCACCGGGTATTTCGTTTGCGGGTCGAGCTCTGTACTGTTCGCTCCATCCATCCCAAGAATGTTCCTGGCGATCTCGATGGTAGCTATCTGGAATCCAAGACAGACCCCTAAAAATGGGATATGGTTTTCCCTTGCGAACTTTGCTGTCCTTATCTTTCCTTCTATTCCTCTGTTCCCGAATCCTCCGGGTATTAAAATGCCATCGACCCCGGCCAGATCCTTAGATATCCCATCTTGCTCGATCTTTTCCGAGTCGAAGAACCTCATCTCTACCTTTGTCCCAAGAGCTGCACCAGCATGAGCAAACGATTCATGATGGCTCATATACGAATCACCGAGATGGGTGTATTTTCCGACACACGCGATCTTCACCGAGTTCGAAGGATAAAGTATTCTATCAAGGAAGGCCCTCCAATCGGCAAGATCTTTGGTGATGGTCGAAAGTTTGAACTTTTTCAAGATATAGTCCGTTAGACCTTGTTCCTCTAGGATTATCGGGACCTCATAGATGGATATTGCATCTGGGGCCGAGACAACGGCCTCCAAGGGAACATCACAAAATAAGGATATCTTCCGTTTGATCGAGTATTCGAGCACCTCTTCCGCCCTTGCAACTATTACATCCGGTTGGATCCCAATAGAACGTAGTTCTTTCACGGAGTGTTGGGTAGGTTTGGTCTTTTGCTCGCCCACTGTACCGAGCTTAGGAACCAGGGTCGTATGGACGAAGATACAGCTCTCTCCTCGGCCGGTTTCGGTGTTCATCTGTCTCGCCGCCTCTAAGAACGGCATTGATTCGATATCACCTACAGTTCCGCCAAGCTCTACAATACAAAAATCGGCTCCGGAGGTCTGGGCCACGGACATTATCCTACATTTGATCTCGTTCGTTATATGGGGGATGATCTGTACGGTCTTCCCCAAATATTCCCCTAGCCTTTCTTTTTCTATAACTGAGCGATAGATCTTTCCAGTTGTGATGTTATGATCGCTTGTTAGATTAATATCAAGGTACCTTTCGTAATTTCCGAGGTCTAGATCGACCTCGCCCCCATCGTCCAGAACATAAACTTCACCATGTTCGTAAGGATTCATCGTACCGGCATCGACATTGAGATATGGGTCGATCTTGATCGCTGTTACTTCATATCCTCGAGCTTTAAGCAATCGTCCGATCGAAGAAGCTGTGATGCCCTTTCCCAATCCGGAAATGACACCCCCAGTGACGAAAATATATTTCACCGTCTCCATGGGATTGCCCCATAAACCTGTAGCGTATTTAGCATTTCCTGATTAAACCATCCAGTAGTGAAAACAAATATAATTGAAAAACAAAAAATATAGACAGTGACGTTCGATGCAATTTTGGTGCTTGGGACCCTGCCCGGAATTGGGCAGGATGAGGCATCGATTGCCTCTCCTTGCTTATTTGATTACGTAGGAGGTGATCCATCTGCAGGTTCCCCTACAGATACCTTGTTACGACTTAACCCTCCTTGCTGAATCTCAGTTCGAAGGCCCCAAAGAGAGACATCCTTACTGAAACCCAACTCGGGTGGTTTGACGGGCGGTGTGTGCAAGGAGCAGGGGCATATTCACCGCTTGATGTTGACAAGCGATTACTACGGAATCCAGCTTCATGTGGGCGGGTTACAGCCCACAATCCGAACTACGAACGGGTTTCAGGTTTGTCTCCACCTTTCGGTGTGGAAGCCCATTGTCCCGTTCTTTGTAGCGCGCGTGTTGCCCAGGGGATTCGGGGCATACGGACCTACCGTTGACCTCTCCTTCCTCTGACTTAGCGCCAGCGGTCCCATTAATGTGCACCCCCTCCGGAGAGAAGATTAGCAATTAATGGTGAGGGTCTCGTTCGTTATCTCACTTAAGAGAACGCCTTACGGTACGAACTGACGACGGCCATGCACCACCTCTCGGAAAATCGGGTAAAGTCATCGGCTTGACCTTCATATATCCGTCGCTCCTGGTGAGTTTTCCGGCGTTGAATCCAATTGAACCGCACGCTCCTCCCGTTGCGGTGCTCCCCCGCCAATTCCTTTAAGTTTCATCCTTGCGGACGTACTCCCCAAGCAGCAGGCTTAACAACTTCTCTCCGGCACTGGGCGCCCACTAAGGACCCCCAACACCAAGCCCGCAGCGTTTACACCCTGGACTACCGGGGTATCTAATCCCGTTTGCGCCCCAGGGCTTCGTCCCTCACCGTCGAATCCGTTCTAGTCAGACGCCTTCGCCACCGGTGGTCCTTCCAGGATTACAGGATTTTACCCCTACCCCAGAAGTACCTCTGACCTCTCCCGGTCCCAAGTCTCCCAGTCTCCTCGGAATTCGGACAGTTAAGCTGTCCGATTTACCCAAGGATTTAGGAGACCGGCTACGGACGTTTTAGGCTCAATAATATCGACCACCACTCGGGCCGCGGGTATTACCGCGGCGGCTGGCACCCGTCTTACCCGGCCCTTACTCCTCCTGTTTTTTAGACAGAAGAACAGTCAACACTAAGTGCTGACACTTGGAATTCCCTCGTCGGGGTTTCCCCCATTGCGAAGTTTTCGCGACTGCTGCGCCCCGTAGGGCCTGGACTCATGTCTCAGAGTCCATCTCTGGGCACCCTCTCTCAAGGCCCATACCCGTCGCGGGCTAGTGGGTCAATTATACCCACTACAACCTGATAGGCCGCAGACCAATCCTTGGGCACCGGAGTTTTGGACCTAGAAGCATTCCAGCATCCTAAGTATCTATGGAGTATTATTCTCAGTTTCCCGAGATTATCCTCCACCCAAGGGCATGTTATCCACGTGTTACTGAGCGGTTCGCCGAGACCTTTCGTCTCTCGACTCGCATGTCTTAAGCGTATTCCAATAGCGGTGGCCGCCGGCAGGATCAACCGGAATCTATTCCTTTTGGACAATCAAGTTGTCCGAAGGACACACTTTTTTAGAAATCGGCAGGATTCTCCAAGTTTCACCAGCGTTACCACGCTGATATTATTAGGTAACGTTGCAATTGCATTGCATTTGCATCGAACTTGTCAGAACCAAGAGTGCACGTCGATATGACGGAAGATCTCAGTTCTCCATGTTTGTCTTGTTCAGTGCTTTGGATACGATCGCATCATTGCCGGCCTTTCGACCGTTGCTCAGGACCGTTTCGCAGCATTGATTGCTGTCGAATGCAGCTTTCCCTCAAATACAGAGGTACTATATAAGGATTTGCACCCTCTGCTGCATTCTTCAAAGAGGGATATGTATGTTTTATCCATATCCTTCCGCGTTCCCTACTAAAACTGGCATGATATTTAAACGTTTCCTGAAATATCTCTTTGATAGGAAATCCGGCCCTTATGGGCGAGTGCCATGCTCAGGACACCCGTTCTTTATTGACATTACGCCCAGGTTATTACAATGTGCCCGGTCGAGATCCACCTTATCCCTTGTTATGCTTCCAATATATGCAGAAAGATAAGGGGGAAAGGACGATCGGACCTGCAAGTCATTGATGATATTTTGTTTGTGCAATGTCGATCTATGAGCTTTTTGAAAGATCGTGGGTAGGATTATTTATCTTTTGATCTATAGAAACGAGCGGATGACCGGTGTGGACCGATATGATCTGATCATAATTGGTGCTGGCAGTGCTGGTTTCTCAGCTGCGGTCAGGGCGAATAAAATGGATGCTCGGGTGGCCGTAATAACCGATGGGCCACCTGGAGGAACATGCGTGAACACGGGTTGCATGCCGAGCAAGGCCCTGATATCCATGAGCGAGGCGGTCCATCGAGAGATTCATCCTTATACCCAACGATCATCCCAAAACGGGACCTGCGCCCCCCCATGCTGGACCTCATAGAAGAAAAAGATAGATTGGTCGAAAGTTTGAGGTCGGTAAGACTGGATAGGATTCTCATGAACTTACAAAGGTCGACTTCGTAAAAGGCATGGCTGTGTTCTCTAGCATCGACACTCTTACCATCCAGGGAGAAAGCATGGTATCGGACAAGTTCCTCATAGCCACAGGTTCGTCCCCCTCTATTCCGGACATAGCGGGGATCGGAGCCGTTCATGTGATGAACAGCGATGAAGGGCTAAGCCCAACTACAACGCCGCGCTCTCTGACCGTGGTAGGTGGGAGAATCTACGGGACTGGAAATCGCACAGTTCTATTCCAGAATGGGTGTTCAGGTCGCGATCCTGCAGCGTAGTGAAAGAATAATCCCCGAGCATGAACATGAGAATCTTCGCAGTTATTTGACCCGATATCTCCAGGAGGATGGCATCAAGGTCATGACCGGGTCGAACCTTGTGAGCATTGCGAGCGATGGTGATCTCAAGACGATATATTATGAACAAGGTAAGGACCAGAAGGAGGTCACATCGGAGGAGGTCCTTTTTGCCACAGGTCGTACACCCAATATCAAAGATCTTCATCTGGGCATAGCGAATGTCATGGTGAGGCAGGGCAAGATCCTTGTTGACCGAAGACTGAGAACATCGAACGAACACATTTACGCAGCGGGCGATGTGATCGGGGAACCTATGCTGGAAACGATGGCCTCAAGGGGAGGAGTGATCGCAGCAGAGAACGCCTTGAAAGGAGCGGTCTCGCTTTTTGACACCATTGACATCCCAACCGCCATTTTCACCACCCCGACCGTCGCAACCGTAGGTTATACAGAAGAGAGGGCCATCATGGCCGGGGTGGATTGCATGAGCAGAGCAATACCCATTACCAATATACCCAAGACAAGATTGACAGGAGAGCACCGAGGTCTTATCAAGATATTGGCGGAGAGGAAAAGCCACAAGATCAGGGGGGTCCATATAATGGCTTCAGAGGCGGCCGACATAATTCATGAAGGCGCGCTCGCGATAAAGAAAGAGCTAACCCTGGAAGACCTGATCGAAATGGTTCATGTTTATCCGACCATCTCCGAGGGCATAAAGTTGAGCGCCCAAGCGTTCTTCGACCCTAACATCAAATTATGTGAATCGGCCTGATCATTTAGGGATGGCTTGAACGGTGTTTCGTTTCCACATCTCGAACTCGGACTCCATCTCGCCCCTTTGCTGATCGCTCGAGTATACTCGTCCAATACAGAAAGGATATTGTTCTCTTCTATCTGCATATGCATGACAGAAATATTGTTCAGAACGATCACTCTCGGCAACCACGTATCGTCGTTCACAGGTGTCTCATTGAGCTCGGTTATTAGGATCCTCATCAGTTTATGCTCTTCCAGAGCTTCCAGGGCAAGTGGGCGTATGTCATGGTCCCTTGCCACAAAATCATATATGGTCCGCTCCTCCGCGGCCTCATGACGGAGCATTACCGGTATACCTTCACGGAAGGCTTTGGCCCTTCCGTTCGGATCCACGGGGTCGGCTGTGATCATAGCGTTCAGGATCGTCCGGATCTCATCATGGTCTTGACGTATTCGCTCTGATATTGGCAACCTTTCTCCCTCCTTTTTGTGCAGACCGATCAATGGGATCTGCCTATATGTTCGTTGGTTGGGGAACATCGAGTATTACTCATCTTCCATTATGATCCTCCATCATCTAAACGTTGATATGCGAAATAACGAGCTTAGCCCGAAAAGTTCGTCCGAATGACGGTCCTTCCCCAGGTATGTCAC